>CASGDZ010000001.1 GCA_949300385.1 uncultured Christensenella sp.
CGTTTTTGTTTTGTTTAATTTCGCATTTTGTGTTTTTAATTTCTTCATTAAGATAATACAAGCTTTGTCTTATCTCATCTAAATTTGCTCTTTGGTCAATTTCATTATCTCCAAGCAGTTTCTCAGCACCAGTAACAGTGCAATAACGAATAAAGTCCGAAAGATTATCAAATCCAGATTTTGTTCTATTGTATGCTTTATCTAAAATATCTTTATCTTCTTGATTGTAAATTCGCAGTGTTAATTGTGATTTTAATGTTTGTTTTATTTTTGGCATTTTGTTTTCTCCTTAACATAAATTTTTCTCCTTTTTAAAAATCTACATCTGTCTCTATATCTATATTTTTATGTTAGGCAACTTTCAGCATATTTGTTTTGCTAAGATAGGAAATAATCTCCTTTTAGGTTGGGCAAATTAAAAAAAGTTATTTCATATACCTTAAAATATATCTTTGCTGGTTGCCATAAGCACAAATAAAAAAAGATAACAAAAAAGAATTTAATTACTTTGATTGTTATCTTTTTTACTAAAGGAAACATTATTTTGTCCCTTCACTTTATATAGGTTTTTCTTAAAATTTGTATTTTAAAATGAAAAAATTTATAAAATAAAAAAAGTTTATGTCTATTTTATCCATAAATAAAGGATATTCAACATAAACTTAATTTTAAAGATTATACAATGTTAAATTTTTATTTCACCCCAAAATGTTATCTTTTATATATTTCAAACCTTTGTTTTGATTATGTGATCTTATTCTTCTTGGAGCAACATTTAGAGTTATCCATTTGTATCCAGAGTTGCATTTAACCATTTCATTTAAAACAAATAAAGAAAAATAATCTTTTTCTTTCCACCACTCATTTTGTGTTTTACCATACTCATCTATTTCTTTAAATTTTCCTTTAATAATATTCGAGTTAACTATAGATTTATATTCATCTTTTAAATCTCTACTAAATATATCTTTTGCTATTGCAAAAGAAATTTTATCAATCTTTTTACTATTTTCTATTTTTATATTCGGTAACTCAAACTCAAAATCTTCAACTTTTTGACGATAGAATGTTTTATTCTTCTCACTATATTCTGTTTTTGTTAAAATATGATATTTATCATCTTTTTTAGTAATAAAAACAACAAAAAGAAATTGGTCATTAAGTTCTAAATCCTTTTCTTTGTTTTTATTTACAATATATGAATTTTTTGTCATTCTACCAATATGTGTTTTATTCACTTTTCGTTCTATAAATCCATTATCCTCAAAAAATTTCAAGTCACTTTGTATTGTTCTTTCAGTAACAGCAAACTTCCAAGCTAAATCTCTAATTAAAACCTTTCTACCTTTTAAATATTTTAGATAAGCAAACAACTTTTCTCTTCGTAAATTCTTTGTAAAAACACACTTAATTGGTCTATCTTTTTCTTTATCATAAACTTCATCAAACCCTAATTCATCAAGTTTGTCATAGTCATAATATTTCCTCACACCTCGTTGTCCTTTAAGATAAATTCTACTCAATTTTCGATTTTTAAAATTTGTATGTTTATTATGATAATTTTCCATAGAATTATTATAACATATTAAATTAGTAAAATTTAATATTTATAAAAAAATATAATGACTTTACTCATTATACTTTTTTCTTAAAAATTTTTACATAAACAATTCATCTTCTTGTAAATCTCTTTCTGCATTGATCATATTTTGCAAATCTTTTGGATAAACATCAATAACCTTGCCACAGCATGGATGAAAATCCCTATTGCTATATACAAGCCAAATAACATTTGTTCCTTTCAAATCTTCTTTTGGCATAGTTCCCGGACAAGGCTCTCCATCTGTGAAAACGATTTTATTCACTTCTTGTTTTTTACTAAACGAACGAACTGCCAAATCCCAATCTTCTGTCCAAGCAGAATGGCCACGAGCTGCTTGCGGAATTTTGAAATTATCGATATCTCTGTTTGATTTTATTTCCACCATTCCCCAAAATTTTTCATTAAAGCAACCAACTTTCAATTTGGACTCTTTAAGAATAGGTTTAAGTTGCCTTAAAAATGCTTTTACCATTTCAAGAGAAACTGAGCCAGAAACATCAATCATAACTTCGGTTTCAGCTTCATCTTCAACATCATTTTCTTCAAGTCTATATGCATAGTTATTTTCTACAATCGACCTACGCTGCGACCAAATCGTTTCTGTTTTTTTAACTTCTCGCCTTAAAAGTAATTTCCAATCAAGAATAGGTTTTGCCTGCCCAACTTCGCCAAATTCAATATTCCCGCTCTGTGATTTTTTTAATTCCTGTTCCCGCAAACTTTCCATATTTCGTTTTGCACGTTCGCGTCTTTCTTGACGATTTTCTTGAAACTCAGTTTTCTCATCAAATTGAGCCTTATCAAATTCAGGAATTTGAGCATTAGGGTCTAACTTGCTATTTTCTGTAATATGGCTCGACTGTCCATTTTGTTCGGCTTTGTTCATTTGTTTATTGCCTTGTTTTTTGCTTTCTTCAAATGCTTTTTCCCAAAGGCTGTGGTCATCAGCGAATTGTTCACCACTATCAGTACCTTGTTTTTGCTCTTGATTATATTGGCTTTTTGGTTGTCCGTCAAAACTATCTTGGCCATTCTTTTCTTGACTTTCTTCGCCACTTTGGGCATTGCCTTGACCGTTTTGTTTATTTTGTTTTTCGTCACCATTTTGACTTTGATTTTGTTCATTCTTAGATTGCTGTTGCTGCTTGGTTTGTTTTTCTTTTAAAAGTTTATCATAAAACTCTTCAGCACTATAATTCAAAGCTTCTGGCATATTGACATATCCATTCTTTATTTTAAAGCCATCTCTCTCTAAATTTGCATTTATAATTGCATCTGTTGCTATGTTCCAAACTTCTGGATCTCGCATTTTGCCATCTCTGCCAGCCATTCTATACATATGCTCAAATTTCACGTGCATAAGTTCGTGGGCAATAATGAATAATTTATCATCATCACTTAAACTAGCTAGATAGTTTGGATCAAAATATATATTTTTTCCGTCAGTCGCAGCTGTATGATATGGTAAATCAGTTTTATATTCTAAGTTGGTTGCTGCTATCTCAGCACCAAAGCGAGGATACCTTGCAATCATCAATCTTTTGACATCTTGCAAAAGTTTTCTGTCATGTTCCATAGAGCACCCCTAAAAAGCCACAACCGCAAAATGATATAGGTCTTGAGATATATTCTTTAAAGTAGACCTATCTTTCACTGTAAAAACTATAATACAATTCTTTGGAAGATAGTATCCATTTAGTTCTCTATCTTTAACAAGACTAACATATCTATTTTGTTGTTCAGTCGAAATTTCGTCAATTCCTTTAATTACGAAATAACATAATTTATTTTTTTTGCATTTTTCATCAATCTTGTCTGCAAATGGTGGAATGCTTCCTGTGAGAAGAAATTTGTCGCTCACATTTGCTTTCATAGAAACGATTGGAGATAATTTTTCACTATCTATATTTTCAATTACAACACAAGTAGCATTTGAATTGCGCTGCAGGTCTATTAATTCTTTTATCATCTAATCATCCCTCCTTCATCTTCAAGCTGCATAGCCGAGATTTCTCTTAACTCTGCTATTTTTTCCATACGCTTTTCATCATTACCAGCCCAATAGATGTCGTAGACAGACAAATATTCTGGATCGCAATGTTTGCGTATAAATTCTCTACAAACGCCAACTTGTTCGGGAGTTGCATTTAGAAGCCCTGCCATAGTTGCGAATTTTTCGTTAATATCAGTTGGAAGGTCTGCTTGAGTGTATCTCTTTTCAACTATTTCTTCAACGGTAAGGGTAGGGTGATTATAAAAATCAAAAAACTCTTCCGCCCATTCTTCACGCAGTTTTGAGCCAATTGAAGCCCTAAGTAGTGTTTCAACATCTTTTCCTACAAATTTGCCATTTTTTAAATCTTCTTCAAAGGCATAAAGAGTTCTTGAAATAGATTCCCAACCACGAGGGTCATTTGTTCTTCCACGGCAACCATTTCGGTCAAGATGATTTTCTCCAACTTCTGGTTCTTCATAGAAATATCCCATATCTTCTATTTCTTCACTACGTCGATTTTCTTGATATTTTGAGAAAATATAGCCAATAACAGAAGGGTGTATTTTTGAAGGAATTGCAAACTCGTATATCCATTCGCCAACTTTTGGTTCCATATCTAAAATGTGGTCAAATCTCTTTTCAAGAGGCTCTGCCAAATCTTCGGCAACATTAGAATATTTTTTCTGGTTCCCTGTTGCAACAACGACAGTATTTGCTGGAAGTTTTAGCCCCTTTCCCGTTTCAACAAGTTTGTTAAGAACAAGAGTGTAGACAAGTGATTGAACAGCAGGTTTAACGTTCAAAAGTTCATCAAGCATAATAACAACTTTGCCCTTCGCTGTTTTTGAACGCTCGTAAATTGTGTCAGCAAGGTCATAAAGATTTTGAATGTTCTCTTGAATAAGTTTTCTTTCATCATCTGTTGCACAAGCCATAAGTGCTTGTTTGGCAAAATCTGGCGGAATAGATTGTCCCGTCTGTAAGTTCATAGAACCCACAACCTTTTCAGGGAACATATTGTTTGTAAGTTTTATATAAATCAAGTCTGGATACAGCTTTTTAATTCTTTCGGTTTTACCAATTCCAGAAGGACCACGGAGCAAAACAGATTGCCCAGCGTCAATCCAACTTTCAATCATTTCGGTATCGGTCATTCTTCTGCGCTGATTTTGAGGAGTTTTATCTGGATTCAATTTTTCAAGCCTTGACCTGCGAACTTGTGGCTCAAATGTGAGTTCTTTTTCATCTTCTTGTGTGATAGCGGAAGAAATACTCAAAGAACTATCAAGCGCTTCTTGTAGAAATCCTTTACCTTTGAAACAATAATTTTTATCCGATTTATATCTTTTATTTCCGTTTCCCTTACTCAATTCTTCGTGTAAATCATAGCCATTAAAAATCGCACGCAATGGACTGTTTTGCCACATTGTATGTTCTGTTTTGCCATATTCTGGATAGAAAGGAATTCCTGACATAATTCCTTCTTCCGATTTTACATAAATAGTTTTAGCAGTTCCATTTCCATTAGGATTGATAGACCTTGGAAGTTCATCCCAATTTTTTATTTTCCATTTGATTGGTTGAACTTTGGCCCACATAGGAGTTCCGTCTTCTGGTGCTTTTGTTTTGTCCTTATATTCAGAGTCATTATCATATTTTTTTGAAATAACTCTAACATACTTTTTGCCACCATATTCAAACTCTTGGTTTTGTTCAAAACTGCCGTCTTCTTTCATATATCCGGTGTAGGTTTTACCGGTTGGAGTTAATTTACGCGCATTATATAATTTTTCTAATTCTCTACTATTTCTTGCTTTATCTTGTGGATAAGAGCCAAATTCAATAGTGTGATATAAAATTTTGCCACTTTTATCCTTAAAGGGCTCAATTTTAAAGTCGCGCGACGCGCTTCGCGCGGAGATTACAGATGAGAGATTAAGGTGTAAAGCTGGACACAGCCCAGCGCTCTTCTTGTATGCATCGTCATTGCCAAGCGAGCCACCATGATTAACTCTGGACACAGTACTCAAAGTGTAGGCCGAGCGCAGCCAATACCAAGTCAATTGTCTATCCTTAGGACCTTTTCTTTGTCCGCCAAGGAAGGCCCCATTCATAACAGCGTAATCTGAAGCGTAAACATAACGTTCATCTGAATCTATGCCTTCCATTTCATCATAAGTTTCAAAGAACACATAATCTTGGGTATCAAACGCAGAGTTACCTGTTTTTTGATTTTCGTCAGTATTGTCAAGACGTGTTCTTACAATAAAATCTTTTAATTCTGCCATATTTTAACTCCTTTGATGAAACAAGTATAGCATAATTTTGTTATAAATGCAATACTAAAACATTGTAAATTTATATTTTGTATTTTGTTCTAAGAGTTATAAGTAATTTTTTTGAATTTGAATGGCATAAATGCCCCTTAAAGGCATTTAATCTGACATCAATGTATTCTTTATCAACAAGGTTGTTATTACGTAGTTTTGACAGTGTTTTCACATTTTTTCTTAACCTTAATTTTGCTTGTACGCGTAGAAATGTTTTAATTTTACCTTTTTCACAGAGTACATGTCTAAATCCTAAAAAATCAATTCCGTTTTTAAGCCTGCCAATTTGTGTTTTGCTGTTAAGGGATAAATCAAGTTCTTCCTTTACACATTTTTCGATTTCTTGTTTGCAGAATTTAAGATATTCTTTATTGTTATGAACTAAAATCATGTCGTCCATATAGCGAACGTAATACTTTATTCGTAGTTTTTCTTTAATCAATCTATCAACCTTGTTCAGATAAAATAATGCAAACCATTGGCTTGTTTGATTTCCAATAGGAAGCCCAACTTTTGTGTCGTTGTTTTTGCTTTGTAATATGGTGTTTATAAACCATAAATCTTCTTCATCAAGTGATGTTTTTGCCAGATTTTTAAGTAAAATTTCGTGATTAATGCTTTGAAAATATTTTTTAATATCACATTTCAAAAAATATCCAGACTCGCCAAATTTGTGATAATAATTCTTTAAAAATTTATGCAATCTTTGAATGCCAAAAAATGTTCCTTTGCCTTTTCGGCAAGCAACATTGTCATAAATTAAAGATTTTTCTAACTTTTTCTCAATTATATTCGAGCAAAACGCCATTAACACAACTCTATCCTTGTATGAAAGTGCTTCAATTATTCGTTCTTTTGGCTCAAATATTTTAAATATTTTATATTTGCCCGGTTTATATTTTTTACTAAAAATGTCTTTTGATAAACTAGTTAAATTTTGTGATATATTTATTTCAAAGGAGACTGTATCTTTCCTATGTTGCTTAGAAACTCTGCACTTTTTGTGTGCGTCAAATAATTTTTCAAATGTAAAAGCTTCTTCTAACAAATTATATGCTCCTTTATATATTTAAAACGATGGTCATCTTCCTTTCGGTAAACTTTCAAAGATTTCTCGTTGATTGTCAAGATGACCGTATTCTTCTATCTCTTATAAAGAGAGTAGAAAAGATAAGATTCCTTTGCCTTACACACTGTATTGTTTTACATAAAACAATCATAAACTGGCTGTTTTTTAACAAGCGGAAACTCGTTCTTCAAAGGCAAATCTGGACACAGCCCAGCGCTCTTTTTGTTTGCATTGTTATTGTTAAGCGAGCCATCATTTTTAACTTTGTTTACATTATTCTTAGTGTTGGCCGAGCGCAGCCAAAAGAGACCAGGTTAAACAACAATCTTATCTTAATTAAAGCGTCGCCGCTATAATCCAATTTATTTGCAAAATCTATTGGCATCACTTTTACGCCAAGCAACCAAAAGATTTATACAATCGGCCACTTGTAGAGAAATTTGTTCATACTGTTTTTTAAGTATGCACCCACTTTCTAATGATAAGAAGGACATATATCCAAGCAGCTTTAATTTTAAAAATGCTTGATGTTGACACTCTTTTCTTCTTTCTTTGTTTTTAATGTTATCTATCCGCATTGAGTTGGCTTCAATAAGATATTCAAGACAATCTAAACAGTAATTTTGTATTCTATTTACAAAAACAGCACGAAATTTTTTTGGGGATTTTTCTGTTATAGTTATCACATAGGCAGATAGTTTTTTAGTTTTCGTAATAACGAGTAATTCGCTTGAATTTTGCCTTATCTTTGTGTCTTTGTCAATATCTTCGAGTTCCTGTAAAAAAACTTTATTTTCTAAAAATTTCTTTTCATTTCCTTTTGCAACTCCTTTAGCAGTTGCAATTTTATCTTCGTCACTTTCTTTTCTGTTATCGGCCATAGGAATGGTCATTTGAAGCTGGCTCCATTGATTTGTTCCTTGTTTATCCATAAAACTTAATCTCCATCATTTTTACAAGTCTATAGGTTTTATATAATTTATTTTTAAAATATTTTATCATATTTTATTTATTGTTTCAATAAATTTTTCAAGATAGAAATTTTAAACATTTATATAACTGTTCAAAAAAAACTATTAAAACTCAAATAAATTTATTCATTTTTAAAAAATATTATTTAACACATTATAACAAGACTTTTAACTATAAAATAAGAGATTTTAAGGGATTTGATAACACTAAAACAACTTGAAAAATAAATTTTATTTACACCTCTTAATCAGTGGGTCCGGGGTTCGAGTCCCCGAGGGTCCACCACGAAAACAAAAGCACTAGATAAGTCTAGTGTTTTTTATTAGGACCCACTGATTAGGGGTCCCCATAAGTTAATGAAGTAGACTTATGGAGTAAAGGCAAAAGCAAATGAAAAGGCGAATTTGCATAAAGCAAATCGCGAAGAATGAGACTTTTGTCGCGGGTCCGGGGTTCGAGTCCCTGAAGGTACATCAACAAAAAATGAAAAATATTCGTTCTTTTTTATGATTAAAAATTGTTATAAATATTAAAGATTTTTATCTCTGCATTTTTAAAATTTCTTAAATGTTTAGGATTGTTAAAATCAATATCGACTTTAGATATTATATCGGCAAGAAAACTAGCAATTACATTGTGAGTGACAATTAATACATTTTCATATTTGTTATTTGATATTATTTCATTTATAAAATTTTTAGCCCTTTTAAAAGCACTTTCGTACGATTCCATTCCACAACTAGCACTACGCATAGATTTTAAAATTTTTTCTTCTTCGGTCAAACCTGCTTTTATTTTCCCTGAAAATATACCTTGGTCAATTTCAATTAGTCTATTATCTTTAATAATTTTAACATTATGATATTTATTCATAATATTTGCTGTCTGCATAGTTCGCATTAGGGGAGAAGAAAAAATAATGTCAAATTTTGTATTTTTGAATATATTAGCAGTTTGTTCTACCATGAATTTTCCTGTTTGACTCAATCTATTATTTCTATAGCCTTGTGTTATTCCCTTTTCGTTCCAAATAGTCGTTCCGTGACGCAATATATATATTTTCATTTTTGCTCCAAAATAATAAAAGATTAAATAGTGTTATTTCATTGTATCATAAAATATAAAAATTGTAAATTTTATTGAAATTTTATATGATCAATTATCTAAAATTAATTCATTTTTAATAATTTTTGTAATATAATTGTTGTAAAGGTGGATTAAATATGCTTTGGTTTTGTATTGTAGGATTTTTATTTGTATCTATATTTGGAGCGCTTTCGCATTTTTTTTATAAGTGGAGTGGGGAGAATTATATCATTGGTATCATTTTCCCTGTAAACGAAAGCACATGGGAGCATTTAAAATTATCAATTTTTCCAACGCTTGTATATTTCTTAATAGGTGCAATTTTTTATAAAAATCCAAATTATTTATTTGCATTTTTTATAACATTAATTACACCAATGGTTCTAATACCTTTAATATTTTATACAAATACTGTTTTTACTAAAAAATCAATACTTATAGTTGACATATTGTCTTATTTTGTTTCAGTATTGACAGCATTTATATTCTGTTATTTTATATTGGCACATTCTGCCTTAAATTCTGCATTTAATATAATCGCAGTTGTTGGAATCTTGCTAGTAATGATCGCTTATTTAACCTTTACAATATTTACTCCAAAATTAGAGATATTTAAAGACCCAGTTACAAAAACATATGGCATTAAAAAATTAAGTTAAAAAATAAAAAAGTTAAAACTAATGTTTTAACTTTTTACTATTATTTACGCTTATTGTCAGTTATATTGTCTACTGCAATTACGAGTGCAATACAAAATGGAATATCTTCTTCATTTGCTTCAAGTTCAAAAGAATCTCTAATAAATGTAATTTCTCGGCGTATTTTACCTATAATCTTGCCATTTCTAACTATGTTACATGATAGTGAAAATATTTTACCATCCAATTTAATTTCATCTTTGTAACCTTCTATAAAATAGTCATTTTTAAAATTAAACCATTTATCTTTAACTGTTGCTATCTTATTATTGTCATTGTCATAGATAAATGCTTTATGAACAAACCAATTAAACCATTTATTTCTAATAGTATATAATTTATTGCCTTGCAAATCATAGAGATATTTTTTTCTAGTGATAGAGAAGACTTTACCTTTTACTTCATAAACTGGATTCTTGTTTTCATCAACAACGGACGAACTTCCACCTAATGAAATTAACTTATTTTTAATATAAACTTTCATTTATAACTCCTTAAAATGCTTTTCTTAAATAGACGATTAAAGCGATTATGATAGCAATCCATACAACGACTTTAAATAGTGTGTTAATTCTTTTTCGAGTTTTTGCTTGTTTATCTACAAAATATTCATTTTCTATCTCTTCAAATTCGTTTTGCGTTTCAATTTCCAATACACGACCTTGTTGTTTTAATGGATTGTACCTTAATTTAATATCATTTGTTTCATTTAGTTTAAACTTAAATTGTGCTTTTATTGAAATACATTTTTTATCATACCAAGGTTCAAATATGCCAAAAATACTAATGACAAAACTAATGAACGAATACAACCACCACAATTTACTCTTTAATTCAAGTTCTCTATAAACGCTGACTACAATTTCGTCCTTTTCAGTTGAGTAATTAGTTTGATATGAACCATATGAATTCTTTTTTAATTTTTGATATTGTCCATCGACAGATAGGAGAGGTTTAATTTTTGAATTTGCACCAACTAATTTTATTTTAACAGTTTTCATTAAATCACCCCCAAAGCGATTATAATCGCAACTATTATTGCAAGGACGACAACTATAGAGGATATGACAATTCTAGCGACTGGGCGTTCGCGTCTATCAACTAAAAGCAATATTAACGAAATGATAGACAATATGATAGTCAAAGTTATAAATAATGAAGCATGCTCCAAAAAGAAACTAGAAATCTCTGCCGATATTCGCGAAGCCGATGTTAATTTATCCCAATAATTTGGTACAAGAACAAAGATTGTACCAATTGTAACTAAAATTAAGGTTAATCCTATCAATAATATAATCGCGGTAGAAATAAAAGAAACAACCCCCACAAAGCATAACACTAAACAAATAATGGACATGTTCGAAAATATTTTTCCCATTCTAATACAAAAAGATAAGAAGTCGTATTTAAATGTAGAAGGAATGTTTGAATTATCCATAAGCCCTCCTATAAAATAATTTATTAATTTTATGATAGCATATAAAATATTATGTGTCAAATAATTTAATATATTAAAATGATATAATCTTTTCTATTTTTTAATACATTTAATCGTATTCGCATTACATATAAAATCATGCTTATAAAATTTATATTATCGACATAAAATACAATATGAAAAAAATTGTATTTACAGGTGGCGGAACTTTAGGGCATGTAATGCCAAATTTGTATTTGATTGAAGACCTTTCAAAAAAATATGAAATTAATTACATAGGTTCAAATGGTCTTGAAAAAAACATGGTCGGGAATAAAAATATTAATTTTTATGAAATACCGACTGTTAAACTTGTTAGAGGTAAAATATTAAAAAATCTTAAAATTCCTTTTGTTTTAATTAAATCAATTTATAAAGCAAAAAAATTATTAAAAGAAATCAAGCCAGATATCATTTTTAGTAAGGGCGGGTATGTTTCGCTCCCTGTTTGTATTGCAGGACGAATGTTAAATATCCCTATTATTGCGCATGAGAGTGATTATTCATTTGGACTTAGTAACAAAATTATTTTAAAATTATGCAATAAAATGTGTGTTAATTTTGAGCATTTAACAAATAAAGATAAAAAGATTATTTATACGGGTCCAATTTTTAGTCGCGAATATGAAATGACTGAAAAAGCAAAAAAACTTAAATTAGACAAAAATAAACAAACCCTTTTAATTGTTGGCGGGTCATTAGGTTCAAAAAAAATTAATGAATTGATTTATTCCATTTTGAACGATTTGTTAAAAAATTTTAATGTCATTCATATTACAGGAAAAGGAAATAAAAAATACGATTCTTTCGATAATTACAATGCCTTTGAATCTTTTAATAATATGGTTGAATTATATAATTCGTGTGATATAGTAATTGGAAGAAGTGGAGCAGGTGTTACAAGTGAGAGTTTTTACAAGAAAAAGCCAATGTTACTTATTCCACTTGAAAATAGTGCTACGCGTGGCGACCAACTATTGAACGCAAAATTCTACGAAAATTTAGGTGTGGCAGAAATATTGCGTGAACCTGACTTGAATGCAAATAAATTATTGACGACTATAAAAAATATAAGTAAAAATTTAGTAAAATATAAAGATAATTATTCACATATAAAATTAGTTAATGGTCGTCAAACAATTTTAAAGTTAATAGATGAAATGTTATCAAATAATTCATTGATTAAATAATACTAAACGATTAATAGATTAGTTATTAACATAAAAAATAATTTTATTATAAATTAATAAATTTTAATTTTGATTCGTTAACAAATTAGAACCCTGATAAATAAAAAATGATAACCAGATTTAGATTATCATTTTATTATGTTTATGTTAATCGTCATTAAGGGTGTTTTCGTTCGTTTTTTCTTCGTTTTCTAAATTAGTTCCCGTTATTACGACCTTTTTATTTTCTTTAATCATTCGTGCTATTAAAGGTAGAGCATCGCCTAAACGCTCAACATTGCTTTCTTCTTGCTCATCGTCAATTAAGGTTATATTTACTTGTGGTTCTTTTTTGTTGTTTCTTTTTAATGCAGCTCGATAATCCATTTCCGCCATTTTGATTTTGTAGGAAGAATCACTAACTGTTTCAATTAAATCTTCTTTAAATTTTTCAGTTTCAAATTCTTTTTTCTTTATATTGAAGTCATTTGAATTTTCGAAAACCTTTAAATAAGCTTTGACATCTTCTATTTTTCCTTTCTTTTTTATAAGTTTATAAAGGTATTTATTAATTTTTTCTTCTGGAGATTTTTTTAAAAATAAAAGTCCCGCACCGATACAACATACAGGAACTATTAATAAAAACAATCCCCACAAAGTTTTCAAACTTATAGCAATGGTCATTAAAAGACTGAGAAGTGAAGTCCACATAATTGATAAGAAATCATAAAAAAAAATTTGATTTTAATCGTTCATGTACATTAATAACATTTTTTAATTTATCATAATTTTGATAAGTTAAATTTTTTAATGTTGAATCGAGATGATATTTGATAATGTCTTCAATTTTATTGTACTCTCTATATTCTTCTGCACTAAAACTATTGATATTTTTATCTATGTTCATAAAATACTCCTAAAAAGTTAATTAGGAGAATTATAACATAAATTTACAATTTGTCGATATTAAATTTAAATTTATTTAGTAGATTAGGTTTGTTTTGTACGACTAAATTATATTATTTAACTAATTGATTAAATTTTTTTCTAATTATATAGTTGCTTAATATTTACGTCAATAACAAAATATGTTGATTAGATTAGCCCTTTTAACTAATTTGAAGCGATATTTTGGATTAATTTTTCTGCAATCACAAATATTTGTTTGCTTTCAGAAGTGGAGCAGGTTTTTAATTTCTTTTTTGTAGGTTGTCCACATATGTTAAAGATTTTTGGGCCTATCCATTCGTGATAATCGCACGAACTATAAATTCCTTTTAATACATTCAATGTCGCTTTTTCTACATTTGGGAAAAGTAGTTTTATTCCAATTTTCACTAACCAATTTATTGCTTTCGGATAATGATTTGTCATATTTGTCAGTGTGACGCCAGGGTGGACGATAGACAATTTAACTTTTTTTTCTCGTTTAAATAACTCATATAAACTAAACATCAAGAAGCGCTTTGAATTTCCATAAATTTTGCTTGATTTTTTTTCATTAGAGAAATCAATATCATTTTTGTTTATCTTCGAATAATTGTGAGCAATACTACCGAGTGCAATAACATGTCCGTTTGTTTGTTGTAAATTTTTAAACAAATTTTTTACCATGATATATTGCGATAAAAAATTAATTTGAAATATATTGTTGTATCCCAATTCTGTTTTGTATATAGGTACATTGTATACACCGGCGTTTAAGATAAGTATGTCAATAGAAAAACTTTTTAATTTTTCAATTGCATTATTTAAAGACGATATATTTGATAAATCACATTCAATTATATGGATTTTGATTTTTTCATTATTATTTTTTAAATCATGTGCTTGTTTTTCAGCCTTATTCATATCTCGATCAATCAAAATAAGGTTTGCGTTTAATTTTGCGAGATATCTGCATACACAATTTCCAATACCGCCTGTTGACCCAGTTATTGCAATTGTTTTATTAGATAAATCGCTACAATTATCATCTATCCACTTATTTATATTCATGCTTCAATTATAATACAAAAACATGAAGAAATAAAGCGAACTATTAGGATAAATAAAAAATGGTGCGTCAAGAGGGGTGAGCGCGTAAAGAAAACAGTTAATAACTGTTTTTAGCTAGCGAACGGGAGCAATCTATGATTGCGGTCCGCCCGACAAGGGTCGAACCCGAAAGAGGGGGTTCGAATCCCAAATCTATATAATAAAAAAATGGTGCGTCAAGAGGGATTCGAACCCCCGACCCCCGCCTTAGAAGGGCGATGCTCTATCCAACTGAGCTATTGACGCATACCAAATACACAATATTTTACCATTATAAAATATCTTTGTCAATAATTTCGTGTAAAATTTACAAATTTTTATATTTTATTGTAAGTTTATATGTTTAATTTATATAAAATTCAATTATTGTGTTTTCATTTAAATATGGATTTTAAAAATCTGATATTGACAATTTGAATGTTAATGTTATAATATTAACAAAATTTAAAAATAGGAGAGAATATGGAAGAATTTAAGAAAAATGACAAATATGATGAGGCAATTTTAAAAAGTAATGATCGATTCAAATATTTTGTTAAAGAAGTTGAAAATATGAATTTAAGTACTATTTTAAATTTTCAAATTCCTTTAGAAATATCAAAACAATTAAATGAACAAAATATTCAAATTGTAAATTGGTTTAAATTATTTGAAAGTTTTGATATTTGTTCAGTAAGTGATTTATCAGAAAAAATGGATCGAGTTTTTGTAAAATTCGTTTTTGATAAGAATACAAATCAATGCAAAGCATTAAAATTATTATCAAAAGATAAACTTAATGAAATAGTAATAGAAGGAGAAGAATTAACGGATTTAATAAATGTATTGAACTTAAATGGAGTAGATGTTAATGTACCATATCGCCGATATACTATAAATGATTATATTCGATTAGATATGTTTGATAAAAACTTTCAAACAAATTCACATGAAGAAATTTTAAAAAATTTACAAAAAATGAGTTGCCAATTATTCAAACAAGATAGCTTTACCTTATTTTATATTAAGCAAATGATTAAAGAAAAGATCATGCCACTAATAGAAGAATTGAAATCTATACAAAAAGCATGTGACATTAGTGAGAAGCAAAGAGAAATTAATAAATTAATTTCATGTTATAAAGAAATTTTAGAAACTAAACAATACGAGTATAAGTTATATCAAAGAGCGCAAGATCTTAAAAATGGAGGATATGGCGCATATGTAAAATATTTAACTAGTATGTTGGATAAATTCCACCACAATAGAATTGATGATACAATTGTTAACAAAAATGAAATTAAGGCAAAAAATTGCGAACAATTAATGAACGATTTTAATAATAATTTATAGAATTTAGGTAAGATAACACAAAAATACAAGGAATTATCTTAAAACTTTAATATTTTTTAGTAGATTGCTATAAATTCAAAAAATTAATAAAAACAATATATTGACATAAAACAAAAAATCCGCTTTTAAATCGGCGGATTTTTATATGGAGCGGGTGAAGAGAATCGAACCCTCGTAACTAGCTTGGAAGGCTAGCGCTCTACCATTGAGCTACACCCGCACGATGAATACAAGTATATTATCATATTTTTTTCGTAGTTGTCAAGATAATTTATTATGTTTTTCAAAAATATTTAAGTCTTAATAATAATTTTATTTAAAATTTTTTAAAAATTTTGTAAAATTCACTTGTTTTTTTCATTTCTATGTTGTATAATACAAAAGTCGCAAACATAAAAGAGTTGTTCACTCATATAAAATCATTTATTCAAACACAAAAATTTAATATACCAAATAATATGGTTCATTAGCTTTAGGTGAGAGCACATGACTTTTAATCATGGGTGAGCGCGTAAAGAAAACAATTGATAATTGTTTTTAGCGAGCGAACGGGAGCAATCTATGATTGCGGTCCGGTTCCGACAGGAGATCCCGGTTCCCTGGGACACAAATATCTTAATATATCAAACTAATATGGTTCATTAGCTCAGTTGGTAGAGCACATGACTTTTAATCATGGTGTCCCGGGTTCAAGTCCCGGATGAGCCACCATTTTATTTTAAGTGGCATTTAATAATGTCATATGCGGATGTGGCGAAATTGGCAGACGCGCGCGTCATAATGCGCTTTTTAGTCAATTTGCTAAGCGCAAATATAGACCTTTCGGCGATTATTCCTTTCCCCATTAGACTTTTGTCTAACGTGGACCCCGAAAGTCTAGCGCTAATATAGTCCATAGTATAATGACGATAAACTTATATACAACAAAAATGCGGATGTGGCGAAATTGGCAGACGCGCTAGACTTAGGATCTAGTGGGTGACCGTGGGGGTTCAAGTCCCTTCATCCGCACCATACAAGAATAAAACGAACCTTGAGAACTCAAAGTTTGTTTTTTAATATAATTAAATTCGACATATTTTTGTATTTTAGTTGCATCTATTTCAAGTATATTATATTATATTATTATTTACATGTATATCACGTCGCAAATTCTAGTTTTTATAGGATTAATCATTGATTTAATAGGTAAGTGCTTAAAAAGGAAAGGTCAAGTTTTAACTTTCAATATTATAGCATCAATTTTTTATACTCTAAGTTATGTATTTTTAATAAGTTGGTTAGGAGTGATTGTAAATTTCCTAAATCTTGTTAGAAGTTTATGGTTTGTTTATTTGACGAAGAAAGATAGCGGATATAAAAAATACATTTTTTCCAATTTTTTGCATTTTATTCATTTTTATAATAAATATGTTTATCTTTTGGAATAATGCATTAGATTTAATACTTTTAGCATCAATATCAATATCAACTATTGGTTTTTCTTTAAAAAATATGTTTCATGTTAGAATTTCAATGCTTATAAATGGATTTTTATTTATTGTCTATAATTTTACATTACAAGGATATGTTAATATGTTCTGTGATTTGACCGGTATAATTATATCTATAACATTTATAATTATTTACGATATCATACCTTATATTAAAAATAAAAAATCAATTAAAAACTCTAATAATAAAATGGAAGAAAAAACTTAAATAATATTTAAGATTTTTAAGTTTTTTGATTTTATTTGTTAAAAATAATTGACTTTTTTGTTTTTTATGCTAATATTATCTAGTACACTTTTAAAAATTGTACTTTATTGGGGTATCGCCAAGCGGTAAGGCACAAGACTTTGACTCTTGCATGCGGTAGTTCGAATCTACCTACCCCAGCCATATAACATATTCGTAAACTAGTTAGGTTTTGATTATTCTAATGGTTTAGAGTGTGCTATTTATTCTTATCAAGATTCGTATGGTGGCTATAGTTCAGTTGGTAGAGCGCCAGATTGTGGATCTGGTTGTCGTGGGTTCGAGTCCCTCTAGCCACCCCATTAAGTCGTGTTTTATACACGATTTTTTTTATTTATAAGTAAAATTAAAACACAAAAAATTAAATTTAATAGAAAATATTTAGGATAAAAATTTCTTAAAATGATAAAAAAGATTTTAAGTTTTGTTTATTTATGATATAATAAATTTATCAATAAATAGGAAATAAATGATAGGGGTATTTATGGATAAATTTTCAACTAATGAATATTTGACAAAACTTGACGGATATTGGCGGGCTACAAATTATCTTTCACTAGCACAATTATATTTACTTGATAATCCGCTAATGCGTGATCACGAACTGTGCATGGACGACATTAAGAAAAAACTTGTTGGACATTGGGGAACTGTGCCGGGGCAAAATTTTATTTATGCGCATTGCAACAGAGTTATTAACAAGTATAATCTTGATATGATATTATTGTCAGGGCCGGGACATGGTGGCAATTTTTTGACATCTAACTGTTATTTGGAAGGAACATATAGCGAGTACTATCCCAATATTTCGCGTGATAAAGAGGGAATGAATCGCTTTTGCAAGCAATTTTCTTTCCCAGGTGGAATAGGCTCGCATTGTGTGCCTGAAACGCCAGGCTCTATTCATGAAGGCGGAGAGTTGGGATATGTGTTAGCGCACGCATATGGTGCGATTTTAGATAATCCAAATTTAATATCAGTTGCGATTGTTGGCGATGGAGAAGCAGAGACAGGTCCGCTGGCGACTTCGTGGCACAGCAACAAGTTCATTAATCCAAAGACGGATGGCGCAGTTTTGCCTATACTTCATTTAAATGGATATAAGATAAGCAATCCAACTATTTTGTCGCGTTTAAGCAAAAAAGAATTGACTGACTTATTTAAAGGATATGGGTACAATCCATATTTTGTTGAGGGGTGTGATCCCATGAAAATGCACGCGCTTATGGCACAAACGATGGATAAATGTATTGAAGAGATTAAGTCAATACAGACTATCGCGCGTGAAAATAAGGAATATGTGCGCAAACCTTTCCCTATGATAATACTCCGAACACCAAAGGGGTGGACATGTCCAAAAATGTTAGATGGAAAACAAATAGAAGGAAGTTTCCGCGCACATCAAATCCCGCTAACACAGGACAATAAAGACTTCTTAGCTATATTAAAAAATTGGTTAAATTCATACAAACCAAATGAACTTTTTGACAAAAATTATCGTTTAAAGCGTGAATATTTTAGCATTGTTCCAAAACCTGAAAAACGCATATGCGCTAGTCCATATGCAAATGGTGGCAGATTATTAAAACCGCTAAAAACACCTAATATTGACGATTATGCTGTTAAATTTAAAGGTCATGGCACGATCAAGGCGCAAGACATGCTTGAATTAGGTGGATATATTCGCGACATATTTAAATTAAATAAACGCAATAAAAATTATAGGATATTTAGTCCAGATGAGGCGATGAGCAACCGATTGTATAAAGTTTTTGAAACAGAGAATAGAGACTTTAATGCAACAATTTTACCGACGGACGACAAACTTTCGCCAAATGGCAGAATCATGGATTCATTTTTAAGCGAACACGCGTGTGAAGGCTGGTTAGAAGGATATTTGCTTACAGGTAGACATGGAATGTTCAATAGTTATGAGGCGTTTATTCGCGTTGTAGATAGTATGGTTGCGCAACACGCTAAATGGCTAAAAGTTTGCAACGAAATACCATGGCGCGCGCCAATATCATCGTTAAATTTGATTTTGACTAGCAATGTATGGCAACAAGACCACAATGGATTTACTCATCAAGACCCAGGATTTTTGGACCATATGGCAAATAAAAAAGCAGATGTAGTTCGAATATATCTCCCTGCGGATGCAAACTGCTTGTTGTCCTGCTATGACCATTGCGCAAATAGCAAAAATTATGTCAATTTAATAGTCGCTTCAAAGCACCCGACATATCAATGGCTAAGCATGAAAGAGGCAAAAGTTCATTGCAAGAAAGGGGCTAGCGAATGGAAATGGGCGTCCGTTGGTGATAGCAAAAATCCTGATGTTGTGATTGCGTCATGCGGAGATACGGCGACAATTGAAAGTTTAGCTACCATTAGTCTAATCAAAAAATATTTACCTGAATTAAATGTAAAATTTGTCAATGTAGTTGATTTGATGAAATTAGTACCGAGCGACTCGCACCCACATGGTATGACGGACAAAGAATATGATGAACTTTTCACCACAAATAGTCCTATTCTATTTAATTTCCACGGATATCCTCAACTAATTCACATGTTGACATATAAACGCCATAATCATAATAATTTGCATGTCGCTGGATATATGGAAGAAGGCTCAATAACTACTTCATTTGATATGCGCGTTAGAAATCATATTGATAGATATCATCAAATTTTAAAATTATTGAACTATATAAATGTTGATGAAAGTAAAAAGAAAGAGTTAAAATCGCTTATGGAGCAAAAGTTAAAAGAACATCATGACTATATTGTTGAATATGGGGTAGATATGCCAGAGGTGGCGGATTGGTATTGGAACAATTAATATAAATTATTAATATTTATAAGGAGGCTGATATGTTAGAATTAAAATCAATTAGTAAGAACTATGTTTTAAAAGACCAGTCAGTTATGGCGTTAAATCAAGTTAGCGTTTGTTTCCGTCGAAATGAGTTCGTATCAATTTTAGGACCAAGCGGATGTGGTAAAACTACACTTTTAAACATAATAGGCGGACTAGATAGATATAGCGATGGTGATTTAATTATTGACGGAGTTTCAACAAAAAAATACAAAGATAAAGATTGGGATAACTATCGAAATCATAGAGTAGGTTTTGTATTCCAAAACTATAATTTAATTCAGCATTTGACAGTGTTGGAGAATGTTGAACTTGCTCTCACTTTGTCTGGCATAAAGCCGAAAGAGAGAAAAGCACGTGCGACAGAAGTTTTGAACCAAGTGGGATTGGGAGACAAATTACATTCACGCCCAAATCAGTTGTCTGGTGGTCAAATGCAAAGGGTTGCAATAGCGCGTGCGTTAGTAAATGACCCTGAAATCATTTTAGCCGATGAACCAACAGGTGCGCTTGATAGTAAAACAAGTGTGCAAATCATGGATCTATTGAAAGAAGTTAGCAATGACCGTCTTGTTATTATGGTAACACACAATCCAGACTTAGCAGAAAAGTATTCAACTCGTATTGTGCGCTTGCTAGACGGAGAGTTGATCGCAGATTCTATGCCTTATAGCGAAAAGGAGAGCAAGAAAGAAGTAAAAAATCATAATAAACAATTAGAAGAAAAACTAAAAAAAGAAGAAAAAATTGCTTCAAAATCACAAGGACGCTTTAAAAAGACAGAGAAAAAGAAATCCATGTCATTATTTACTGCACTTTCTTTAAGTTTTAAAAACTTATTGACTAAGAAAGGGCGAACAACAATGGTCGCATTTGCAGGAAGCATAGGAATTATAGGTATCGCACTTATCCTTGCCGTTAGTGCCGGTATGACCAATTACATAAATAACATGCAAGGGGAGTCGTTAGCCAATTATCCAGTGGCAGTTTCTACTGTCTCGCTTGACTTGAGTGGAGCAGTAGACTCAATCATGTCATCAGTTGTAGTTGGTGGAGATAGCGACGATGCAATTAATGTTAATGATGAGTCTACACAATTAATGCGTTTAGGACGAATTAACTACTTAAATGATGACTTTGTGAGTTATGTTTTAAATTATTATAAAGACGAAGATAACGCAAAAAATATTAATGCTTTATCAATTAGTTACGCAACAAACCTTAAATTAATAAGCAAAACGACTAACGCGAACGATTCAGATATATATAAGAAAATTTATAGTGAATTAACTTTGGATGCAACATCAGGTGTATATAGTTCATTGTTCTTTGAAGGATTTAGTGAAGAGTATACTGATTATGTGCTATCAATGTACGATGTAGTTGGAGGAGATGAAGCACATTTTCCTAATAATAAAAATGAAGTTGCATTAGTAGTCAATTCATCATCAATTTCAAAAAAACTACTTGATAATTTAGATATAAAATACGATGTTGAATATGGTATTGTAAAACCTGTTGAATATTCCAGTATCATTGGGAAAACATATCGTCTGTTATTAAATGATGGTTATTATGATGAAACAGGCAAGCCATATTATAATTTTAAAGGAGAAGTAGAGCAAACTGCATTGCAAGATTTGTATAATAATACGAGCGAAGAGAACTATATTGATTTGATCATTAGTTGTATTTTAATTCAAAAAGAAGATAGTTCGGGAGATTTATTTAATGACGGAATTATGTACACGCACGAGTTGGCAGAATTTTATCATAATAATGCAACGCAATCTGATGCAGTCGCAGGGGTAAAATCAAAATATCTTAATGACGGCGTGCTAATAAATAATGGTGATATTTTATTTGATGAACCTTATGTTTTAAATATAGGTGAATTATCATTATTGGAATATGACAAAGATATGTTTACTTATGAAACACCTAACGAGATGAAGAGTGCTATATCAAATGATTTGTTTGAATTAGATTTAACTGATGAAGAATTGATAGATTTCTATTTGCAGATGTATGGAGCTAGTAGTATTCCTATAGGTGTCTATTTATACGCAAAAGACTTTGATTCAAAAGATAGCATCGTTTCTATGTTAAACGCTTACAATGAAAATCCGGATCATAGAGCGATAACTTATAGTGATAATAGTGCATTTATAACAAGTATTCTCGGTGATTTGGTTAACATTATTTCATATGTACTTATCGCGTTTGCTGGAATATCGCTAGTAGTATCTAGCATTATGATAGGTATAATAACATATACTTCAGTTATTGAAAGAACGAAAGAAATTGGAGTATTACGAAGTATCGGTGCTGCAAAACGCGATGTTTCGCGCGTGTTCAATGCGGAGACTATCATCATTGGATTATTTGCTGGAATTATTGGTATTATTATGTCTGGCTTGTTTAGTCTATTGATAAGTTTAATATTGAAATCTTTAACAGGTATAGCATGCTTGGCTACTATGGAAGTTTGGTCTAGTTTGATATTGATTATCGTAAGCGTCGTTTTAACATTTGTTGCGGGACTAATTCCTGCTCGAATCGCTTCTAAAAAAGACCCTGTTATTGCACTTCGAAGTGAATAAAAATTAATTAAATAATAAATTGTAAATTCAAAAAAAATGATTTTTAATATAAAATTAATACCTTTTGTTAAAAATCATTTTTTTATTTATATTTTATACATATAAATTTTTGACAATATTTTATTTTTAATATAAAATTATAAGCATGAGAATTTATAAAAAATATAAGAAAATAAATTTAATTAATGGTGGTGTTTTGTACTACACTAAAAATACTATAAGCAAAACTACTAAAGTTAGCCTTGCTTTTGATTGCGGTTCAAGAGTTGAAAAAATACCCGGATTAGCGCATTTTACTGAGCATATGTTTTTTGCAGGTACAGACGAGTTACGCACTAAACAAGAGGTGGCGGATAAATATTTCAAATTTATTGGGGCTAATGCCTTCACCAACATTTATAAGATTAATTTTGCAGGGAATATATTTACAGAAGAATTAGAGGATTATGTTAAACTTGTATCGCATTTAATTACGCATAGTACCTTTAATAAAAAAGCTGTAGAAAGTGAAATAAAGGTTGTCCAACAAGAAATTGCTAATAGTATAGACAATAATAGACAAATGGTTGGATATATTGATGATTACAATGTTTTTAAACATGAAACATTTAAAAATACTATTTTGGGTTCAGCAAAATCAGTTGCTACAATTAAAAGTAAAGATGTTAAAGATTATGTTAAAAAATATTTTGTTGCCAACAATTTAGATGCTTTTGTAGTGTCGCCTTTATCGTTAAAAAAAGTCAAGAAAATTATAGAAAATAATTTATCAAATAATTTGCCTGTAAATGAAAATTTTGAACGCTTAGATTACAACTTCTTAGATATAAAGGATAATAATTTTTATTCAATTACTACTAAAAAAATTGGTAAAGCGTATGTTTACATTCATTTTAGTTTAAATAAAACAATGAATGACCGCAAATATATTAATAAATTTTTTCTAGTAATGGATATGATGAATGATTTTTCACACGGAATGAATAAAGAATTACGCTTAGATAAAAATCTTGTTTATGGTTCTAGTATATCATTCTCTGCATTTAAAAATAGCGGATATTTAACATTCAAAACAGAGTGTGATAACGAAAATGTAAATCAAGTTATAACAGCACTATCTAATTATATTAAAAAAGTGCTAACTAATGGATTTAGTCAAGAAGAATTGACTAATGTTAAACGATATTTTAGATTTACTGATAAGAATAACGAACCGCGTACAAATAACTTAAATAATAAGTTGTTCTTTTACAAGAGACACGGTTACATTGAGAGATATAAAGATATTAAAAAATTATGTTTATCGACTACTTTAGATGAATGTAACCGAATGTTTAAAGAAGTATTTACTTCCCCTAAAGTTAGTTTAACATTAGTGAGCGATTTGGATAAAAAATCAGTTATGACGAAGAAAGAATTTAATAAATTATTTGACAATACGAATATTGATTAATGAAAATTTTTTAAATATTGCAATGGAAAAAATAAAAATTTGAAATTTAATAAAAATTAAATTATCTTTACAAAAAATTATAAAAAATAGAGCAAACAATGCTCTATTTTTTGTATTTTTGTCGAATTGAAAAATTCTTATTAAATACTTGACTTATCTCTAAATTCATGTATAATAAGAATAAGTTATTAATTAAGTGGCTGTTCACTTACTGATTTCAATGTAGCAAAGACATATTTGTTTTTGTAACATTTTGTGTATGGGGAAAATACGAAATTTAAGGTTAATGCCTTTTTAATAATTTTCAAATATATTTTAAATTAAGGAGAAATTATGGATAATTTAATGACGAGTGAAGAATTCGATTCAAGCATTGTAAATAATGCAGATTTAAACACAAATATAAATAATAAAGTTACGAAGCCTAGACAAAAATCGGTCAAATTAAAACCTATTGACGCACCTATTGATGCAACAGTTGAAGAAGATTTAAGCAAAAACGAGGTAGTTATTTCAAAGGGTAGGACGCGAGCAAATAATTTAAAAGTTATGTTTTTAGGCGGTATTGGCGAAATTGGTAAAAACATGACCGTTTTAGAGTATGGCAATGATATTATTGTTATTGATTGTGGTGTAATGTTCCCATCTGTTGATATGCTAGGTATTGATTTGGTCGTACCTGATATAACTTATTTGGTAGAGAATAAAGATAAGATTCGCGGATTTTTAATCACACACGGGCATGAAGATCATATTGGTAGCGTACCATATGTGATGAATGAGATTAAAGCGCCTATATACGCTAGTAAAATGACATGTGGTCTTATAAAGAAAAAGATGGAAGAGCACAAGAAAATAGAGTATAAGACAATTGCTGTTAAAGCAAAGCAAAAGATTAAATTAGGTTGTTTTGAAATAGAGTTTATACATGTCAATCATGCTATACCTGGAGCGTTCGCGCTTGCAATAAAGACACCTGTCGGCATGGTAGTTCATACTGGTGATTTTAAGATTGATTTAACGCCTATCTATGATGAAAAATTTGATTTCCATACCTTTGCAGAATTAGGTAAGCAAGGCGTTTTGCTATACATGAGTGATTCAACGAATGCGGAGCGTGAGGGATATTCATTATCTGAGCGCGTTGTTGGCGATACGCTTGAAAAACTATTTATTGAGAATAAGGATAGACGAATAATAGTTGCGGCTTTTGCGTCAAATGTTGACAGGGTGCAAGAAGTAATGAATTTGGCTGAGAAATATAAGCGTAAAGTTGTATTGACTGGTCGAAGCATGGTTAATGTTACAGATGTAGCATGCGAAATAGGTGAAATGAAAATTAATCGCGACAATATCATTGAAGTAGAGAAGATGAAGAACTATAACGACAGTGAATTGTTAATTTTGTCTACTGGTAGTCAAGGCGAACCACATAGCGCATTATCGCGCATGTCCACTGGCGAATTTAAAGGTATTGAAATAGGAGATAACGACACAGTTATATTCTCAAGTAGTCCAATCCCTGGAAATGAAAAATCAGTTAATAACATTATAAATAAACTTATCATACTTGGTGCTAAGGTTATATATAGTCAGTTGGAGCAAGTTCATGCATCTGGTCATGCTTGCAAGGAAGAGATGAAGATAATGTTAAACCTTGTTCGACCTAAATACTTTATACCAGTACATGGCGAACAAAAACATCTACTTGCACAGCGCGACACTGCTGTTATGGTCGGTATGGACAAACATAATGTATTGTTACCTACATTGGGTATGCGCGTTGAAGTTAATAAAAATTATTTAAAAGCAACAGGTACAGTTCCGTTTGGAAGTAGGCTTGTTGACGGTGCAGGGATAGGCGACATTGAGAGCAATGTACAAAAAGAGCGTAAACAACTTAGCGAAGATGGTTTATGCATTGTAATTTTGAATGTAAATACTAAACGCGGAGAGTTAAATTCGCGACCAGAGATAGTTTCGCGTGGATTTACTTACATGGGAGAAGCACAAACATGGCTTGATGATGCACGAAATACAATAATTAATAGCATTGACCATGATAGTTTGCGTGCGCGTGATTATGTAAATGTTAAAATTGCATTAAGGAAGGCATTGTCTAACTATTTAAATAAAAAATTAAAACGCAGACCAATGATAATTCCTATCATAATTGAAAGTAATGATTAAAATTGATGAAAATTTAAAATTATATGGACAAAAAAGTAATGTGCCAATAAGTCTTGATGACACATTGGTATTTTTGTGTGATACAATTAATAAAAACAACTGTAAAGAGATTTTAGAGATAGGCACAGCGATAGGTTTTGGCAGTATAACAATGACAGAGAATACTAATCTATCACATATTGACACAGTCGAGATTGACGAAAATAGGTACAAATTAGCAGTTGAGAATATTTCTAATCATGGGCTAAATGATAAAATTTCAATCTTTCACACTGATGCTATGGATTATTTAAAATCTAATACAAAAAAATACGATTTTATTTATCTAGATGGGCCGAAAGGTCAGTATATAAATTATTTACCCTACATTAAAAAATCATTGAACAAAGGTGGAATAATAGTTGCTGATAATTTATATTTTCATGGTATGGTAACAGGTAAAATACTTGTTTCTAAAGGTTGTAGGGCTATGATTAAAGGATTAAAAAAATATATTGATGCAATAGTGACTGACGATGAACTAGATAGTAAAATTTTAGATATTGGTGATGGATTAGGCATATCTATAAAAAAATGAAAAAGTGAGATTATTCTCACTTTTTTATATTAATAAAGTCACATAATGTTTGGATTTTTTATGCTTTAATGGTCATATTTGTTTCAAGCGATACATTTTCATCAATGCTTTGGTTAATATTTTTCTCTAACTTTATTATACAAAAATGGTCATTAAATAATTTGTTTGCATCAAATTCTTTAGTATTGAATTTTTGTAGCGCGATCCATGTAAAATATTGACATTTTATACTTAGTGAGCAAGCGCCTAAATCATGCCTTGTGTTTGTTTCATCAAATATTTGTTTATGATTAAATTTTACGGACAAAGCATATATTGTTCTTGAATTATGAGGTATACAAATCATGTATTTGTTTTCTTCTTTAGGTAATTGTATTTTGATATATTCATCATTATTTAAATATTTGTCAATTTGATCAATATTAACTGACTTTATACAGCCATTTTTTATATTTTGTTTATCTTTGTCAACATAAAAACTATTGCATTGCGATAATTTTTTCCTATCATCATGTTTGCTATTGTATAAAATTTTGTTTGGTATTGCCCCATAGTTTTCTTGCAAATCGCTGTCGTATGCATAAAAATTACAAATGTTTTTGTCCGTACTATAAATTATATATTTCATAAATTCCTTTTATTAAATCAATTATATTTTATATTCGCACTAATATTATTATACTTTCTAATTATAAGTTTTCTTTAATTAAAATGAGAAAAATTTTTTCAGTGCGATTGTGATTTTATCACAAATTGGTCATTTTTTCAAGTCTTTTTAACAAAATGGTTGAAAAAAAGATTCAATTGTTTTATAATGTGTAAATAAAGGAGAAAGTATGGAGTTACTCGCGCCTGCTGGAGATAAAGACAAATTAATAATGGCGATAAATTATGGCGCAGACGCGGTGTATTTAGCATCGACGCGCTTTGGTTTGCGCTCATTCGCAGGCAATTTTGACCTTGACGGACTGAAATGGGCGGTTGAATATGCACATGCTCACAATGTTAAAGTACATGTTACTGTCAACATTATACCACACGAAAGTGATTTAAGTGACTTGCCTAGTTATATCGAATATTTATCAAAAATTCATGTTGATGCGATTATATGCGCGGATTTAGGTGTTATAAGTATTGCAAAGCGCGTGGCACCAAACTTGCCAATACATGTCAGCACACAAGCCAATATTACGAATAGTGAATCAGCGCTTATCTACATCGGATTAGGTGTAAAAAGGCTTATTCTTGCTCGCGAAATGACCATTGATGAGATTGCCGAGTTGCGCTCTAAAATACCGAATGATATTGAATTAGAGGCATTTGTACATGGTGCAATGTGTATCAGTTATTCAGGTAGATGTTTGCTCTCTAACTTTTTTACAGGAAGAGATGCCAATCGTGGGGCGTGCGTGCAGGCGTGCAGATGGAACTATGCAATTCGTGAAATAAACAAAGAACAAGAATATCCTATTGAAGAAGATGCACATGGTACATATATATTAAATAGCAAAGATTTATGTATGATTGACCACTTGGATAAACTTGAAAAAGCAGGTGTGAATTCTATCAAAATTGAAGGTAGAATGAAAACGGAATATTATGTAGCGAATGTAGTAAATGCCTATCGCTTAGCGCTAGACTACCTTAAAACACATAAAGAATATAATCTTCCTGATTTTATAAGGAACGAAATTTATAAATCTAGTCATAGGGACTATTCATTCGGTTTCTATTTTGGAGATCCAAAAGAAAGTTTAGACTCTAGTTTGCCTGTTAGTGAATATGAATTTATTGCTGTCGTTTTAGAAGACAGTATAGACGGAAAGACAAAAGTTGAAATGCGCAATAGATTTGCAAGCAATACTGACCTTGAACTCCTATCAAGGTTAAAAAATAATGAAATAGTACATATAGATAGTATAGAAGATGAAGAGGGTAATGTTTTATCAGAATGTAAAATTCCAAAACAACAAGTTTATATCTATACATCAACACCATTAAAAAAATATGAAATATTAAGAAGGAAAAAGTGAATAATCCTAGCAGTTTATTAGTTATATATAACCCACAGGCGATGCGCGGTAAAATTGATAAATTTTTACCTATAATTAAGCAGCGCTTATCTTTGCGCTATTCAACTGTGGATTTAATGACGAGTTTATCTGATAATGGGGCAGAAGAATTAGCCTACAAATTTGCTAGTAAATACGATATAATTATATCGTGTGGCGGAGATGGAACGCTTCATCAAGTTATAAATGGTGTGATAAAAAGTGGATCTGACCCTATTGTTGGTATACTTCCTTTTGGCACATGTAACGATGTCTCTCGAACATTAGGTATACATCGCGACCTTAATTTAGCGATAGATTCAATATTAAGGTTAAACACAACTAAATATGATATTATGACGGACGGAAAAGATTATATATCATATACTTTAGCAACAGGATTTCTTACGAATGTATCTTTTGAAACAAGTAGTACAAAAAAAAGAAGATTAGGTAGGTTTGCATATGTAATGTCGGCACTAAAAGGTCTATTTAATTTTAAATCATTACCTATGACCATTAAACTTAAAGATGAACGGATACATGATAAATTCATATACCTAATGCTATTTAATGGTAAATATGCGGGAGGATTTAAATTAGATTCTAGTGAGCAAGTGGACAATTCGCATTTTAAGTTTATTGCTATTAAGAAAGGCAAACGATTAAAAAGTTATTTTGATATGTTAAATTTGTTTTTGTATGGGGTAAAGGCAGTTAGAAAGAGTAAAAATGTAATTATTCGTGATGTAAAATCAATTGAAATAGAGAATCATTCTAATGAACCATTTACAGTAGATGGAGAAAAATATGCATTTTTAAAGCAAAAATTTGTAGTTAATAAGCAAATTACAATGATAAAGAATTAATGCTCATATTTGGGCATTTTTTTTGTACTAAATTAATAATATAATTTATGAGTCTATATGATGTAAAATTAAACACAAAATGTATAGTTAAAGATATTGCAATAGAAGAAAAAACAAAACTTCGACTGATGGAACTCGGAATAATTGAGGGTAGTGTGATAATAGTTAAAAGTAAAAGTCTATTAAAACATACGCTTTTAATTTCATTTAATTACTCATGTTTTACAATAAAGGACAACCTTGCAAAATCTATAGAGGTGAACTATGTATAAAGTTGCATTAATAGGAAATCCAAATGTGGGGAAATCTACACTATTTAATTCATTAACAAAATCAAGCGAGCATACAGGAAATTTTCATGGAGTAACAGTTGAAGAAAAAAGGAAAATTATAAATTTCGAAAACGAAAAGTATGAATTTATTGACTTGCCAGGTATGTATTCATTGAATAGTTATACTTTTGAAGAAGAAGTGTCGCGAGATATAGTTTTAAATGAAGATGCTTATAGACTGATGATAGTGGACGCCAACTCTATTAGAAGGAATTTATATCTCTGTTTGCAACTAGACGAATTAAATCTTGATTATAAAATTCTAATAAATAATTATGATTATTTTAGTAAAAATAAAAATTCTATAAATATAGAAAAATTATCACAAAAATTAAATAGAGAAGTAGAAATAATAAATGCAAAGAAAATAAAATTAAATAAAAATTTATTAAAAAATGTAAAAAATATTAAAAATAATAGCAAAAATATAATAAAAAACGATAAAAAAATAAAAAATTATGAAAATTTTAATAATTTTGAAAATAATAATTATATTTTTTATGAAAAACAAATTAAAAATGATTATAAAAATTTAAATAAAATAAATTCATATTTAATTCCAATTATTAATAAAGTTTTAGCTAAAACAAACATAGATATCGATAAAATAATTTATGTATTAAATGGAATAAAAACAGAAATAAAAGATGATGATAAAAAAATAGTTGAAGGGTTTATACAAGAGGCAGTTAAAGCTAGATATGATTATATAGATTCGGTATTGCGCGAATGTATAAAGGTAGACAAAAACTATGTATATGGGCAGTCGCGTGCAGACAAAATTTTACTCAATCCATTCGTGATGACTATAGGTTTTGTCTCTTGTTTTTTGCTTAGCATATATATAATATTTTTCCTTTTAGGACCCCTTATTAGTGATGGATTAAATTTTGTTATTGATAAATTAATTTATACTCCCTTTATGAATTTTTTATATCTTAAAACTGAGAACATTTGGCTTATCGAATTTTTTAAAGGAGGATTTTTTTCTGCCTTTTCAATTGTCGTAAGTTTTTTGCCACAAGTCGTTTTGTTATTCATATTTTTAACACTGATAGAAGACAGCGGAATTATTGCACGCATGGCATATGTGTTCGATGATTTGTTATCGTATTTTGGCTTAAGTGGGAAAGCGATTTATATAATGCTCTTAGGTATTGGGTGCAACACAATGTCATCTATGGCTAGCAGAAACATGAATAGCAAAAATTTAAAAATCAAGACGCTTATTTTAAATCCATTTATCAGTTGTATGGCGAGATTGCCTGTGCTTGTTTTGATTGCATCTGCATTCTTTTCTTCTAAGGCATTTTTCGTAATCGCAGGTCTATATCTATTAGGTATTATTCTATTGCTTATAGTTGCTAAAATTTTAAACAAAACAATTTTGCCGACAAGTTCTAGTTCTTTACTACTTGAATTTCCGCCACTTCGCGCTCCCGATTTTAAGCATATATTAGTTGTTGCGAAAGTAAATGCAATAGATATGTTAAAAAGAGTATTCTCGATTGTTTTATCAGTGGGAATCATAGTCTGGATATTAACTCATACAACATTTAATTTTCATTATGCTGACATCATAACTAATAGCATTTTGTTTATAATAGCGGACAAAATATCATTCCTTTTTGCGCCTATTGGTTTAAATTCTGCGGGAATCGTATGTGCACTTATAGTTGGTATACTTGCAAAAGAAATGATTTTATCTACAATTTCAATTTGCAATAATGTACTAGACAACGCAGGACTTATTGCGTCATTATCGCTTGCTACAAGTGTCATTCATTTCAATAATGCGACTGCTGTTTCGTTTTTAATCTTTACACTAATTTATGCACCATGTGTGTCCACATTATCGGTCATTAAAGCAGAGGCGGGCAGATTCTATATGTGGCTCGGTTTGCTAATTGAATTTACTATCGCGTATTTGCTATCTTTCGTTGTATATCAGTCAATTTTAAACGGAATAACATTTGCTTTAATTTGTATAGTAGTTATAGCGCTGATAATGCTGGCTATTACTTACATATCAAAGAATATTAAAAATAAAAAATTGGCATGCCTGTTTTGTAACAAGTGTAATAAAAAGTAATTAAAACATTTTTAAATGTAAAAACTATTGAATATTGAAAAAAAATTTGTTATAATAAGCATTATGAAGAAACCATTAGTTGCAATAGTAGGCAAACCAAATGTCGGGAAATCGACCTTTTTCAATAAGATTGCGGGCGAAAAGATTAGTATAGTTGAAGATATCCCAGGGGTTACAAGGGATAGAATTTTTGCCAACGCAGAATGGTGCGGATATTCATTTCAAATTGTTGATACGGGCGGATTAGATTTTAATAAGGAAGACGAGATTAATAAACGCATTATAGAACAGGCAAATCTTGCGATTGACTTAGCTGATGTCATAGTATTTTTTGTAGACGGGAAAGAGGGATTAACTTCGCAGGATATGGAAGTCGCAAATCATCTGCGTAGAGCAAAAGCGCCCAAGATTGTCGCAGTAAATAAACTGGATAACTACGAGAGAGAAAAAGCGTACGAGTTTTATGAATTAGGTTTAGGTGAACCTATTCCAATTTCGGCTGAGCAAAGTAAAGGTATCGGTGACCTATTAGATGAAATTGTAAAGAACATAAAGAAGATTGAGAAGAATGATGAAACGGAAGATATTAAAATAGCGATAGTCGGTAAACCAAATGCAGGTAAATCATCTATTACAAATAGACTTTTAGGCGAAGATAGAGTAGTGGTAAGTTCGGTGGCGGGAACTACGCGTGACGCAATAGATAGTCCGTTTAGGTGGAATAATAAGGATTATTGTCTAATAGATACAGCAGGACTTAGACGAAAATCAAAAATTGAACCTGATAGTATAGAGCGATATAGTGTAATACGAAGTTTAAATGCTATTGAGCGTTGTGATGTTGCGCTTTTAGTTATAGACGCCGACGCTGGTATAACTGAGCAAGATGTGCGAATCGCAGGACTTATTCACGAACAGGGCAAGCCGAGCGTCATTGTAGTCAATAAATGGGATTTAATCGAGAATAGCGAAGAGAAGAGAAAGGCGTTTGAAAAGCAATTTGAAATAGACCTTGCTTTCATGAAATACTATGTAACAATTTATGTTTCTAGTTTAACTGGTCAGCGAGTTAGTAAAATCATGGAAATGGTAGATTATGTTTTATCCAATGCTAAACGCGAAATACCGATGGCACTATTCAATAATGTACTTACAAATGCAATAAGTGTGACAGAACCGCCGTCTAAAAATGGTAAACGATTAAAAATAATTTTCGGAAAACAAGTTTCAACCTGTCCTCCAACATTTAATATCTATTGCAACAATTCGGCATTAGTCGAAAATTCGTATATTAGATATATTGAAAATAGTCTTCGTCGGGCGTTCGATTTTAAAGGAACACCTATTAAAGTACAATTTAAAAATAAAAATGAAGATTAATATGTATAGAATATTTATCTAAAAAATCATCATGTTTTAAAAAATCCCTATTGACAATTACATTTTTTGTTGTATAATTTTGTCAAAAGGATTAATTATGAATACAAATAAACTTGAAGTTAATAGCAAAGAAATATCTTTAGTTAAAATGGCAGAATTGATGAGTCAATATTGCAAAATTTATACAAAATATTATCCTTCAATGCGTAAATTGACAAATAAAGAATATAAAGTTTTTTTAGAAAAAGCAGATTTAAGTGATAAAAATGCTAGAATCAAACTTTTAAATTCAATGATTATAAATATTTATGAAGTCATGGCTAAAATCTATGTAAAATATGATATGGTCATACCTTTTGAAGATAATATGAGTACTATGTATGAAATAGCTTATATATACATTATAAATAAAGATGAACTCCCTAAATATATATCGCATTTGTTGGCAGAAGTTATGTGGATTGCGACAAATAAATTAAAAGTTAAAGAAATAAATTATAAATTACATAACATCGATGTTAACTATAGCGATATATCTAGAGATGTAGATAATATTGCAGTAAATGAAAATAATGAATATTATGATGAAGTATATCAACATGAATTAAATCAAATATTAAAAGACCAAATCCATGAATTATGCAAAAGATATAGGCGCAGTGATATTGAAAAAATTATTTTAGATTATTTTGGTTTTCTTGATAGAAATAGTAAGAAATCATATAAAACACTATCAGAAGAATGTGAAATTTCATCAGAGCGAATTAGGCAAATAATTACAAAATATTTAAGGATTTTAAGACATCCGTACAATTCTATGTATACAAAAGATTTCCTATACGAATAAAAAAATCTCGCTATATGCGAGGTTTTTTATTATTTGTTATTTATATATGAATGCAGTAACTTTTATTTAAATTTTTTGAAAACACAGACCATTTTTTAGTTAAAATTTTATCAAATACATCATTAATAAAAATACTATCATTAATTATGTCTAGTTTTATATCACAATCATTCTTCTTGAATTTTACGGATATTAAATCTTTTGTTGAAGAAAATGAGTAAAAGTCAACACCAAATTCTTGAAAAACAAATTTTTGAACATCAATCATACTTATTTCGTTCATAATTACTCCTTTTTATAATTGTATCATATTAATTTTGTTTGTCAATACTAACTTTGATAAAATTTGTTGATTTATTTTTTATTAAGTGATAAAATTCTTAAATGCAGTATTTATATTATGTGCTTTTAGCAGTAATAAGTTATTTTATTGGCAATGTGAACTTTGCTCGTGTTATTTCACACGCAAAACATGGAGATATTACAAAATCGGGTAGTGGCAATCCGGGTACGCTCAATATGTGGCGAACATATGGTTTTTGGCCTGGGGTTTTAACTTTTATCTTAGATATGATTAAAGGCATAATACCTACACTCATTGCTTATTTGTTGTTTGATTTTATAGGTTGTAATTCTGAAATTGCAGTATATGTTGCAGGATTTAGCGTAATATTAGGTCATGTATTCCCTATTGTATCAAAATTTAAAGGTGGTAAAGGTATTGCTACTTCTATTGGCGTATTTTTAGTTGCTAATTGGTGGGTGACATTAATCGTTTTTCTAGTAATGATTATAGGAATGATTTTTATAAAATACGCTTCAATTTTGACCATAGGTTTTGTAATTGCAATGTCTATTGTCGAAATGTGTTTAACAAATCCTATTAATTGGGTTAATTATATATTAATTAGCGGAATATTGTTATTAGTTTTGTACGCTCATAGAAAAAATATATATCGATTATTTACTGGGAAAGAAAATAAGACAGAATTACTCGCCATGTTAAAAGGTATAGCAAGCCACAAAACAAAAAATAATAATCAACCCTTAGATAACGCTGATTTAAACAACGAAAAGGATAATCAAAATAACGAGAATAAAAGCACAACTCAGGAATAAAAATGATTGATTCGCATTGTCATTTAAATGACTTACAATATAAAGACGACTTAAAATTTGTCGTCAATAATTTTTTATCTTACGGAATAGAAAAAGCAATATGCGTCGGTTGGGATTATGAATTTAGCCTGAAAGCAAAAGAAATTGCCAACACATATCCGTGTGTGTATTATTCAATAGGAGTACATCCAGACGATTGTGCGAACTATAACGAAAAAGAGATAGAAGAATTAATAAAGTCTAGCATATTAGATAAAAATTCTAAACTTGTAGCAATAGGGGAGATAGGACTAGATTATTTTCATAATGAACAGAATAAAGACGAGCAAAAACGCGTATTTATATCGCAAATTGAACTTGCAAAAAAATACAATCTACCAATAATTATTCATTGTAGGGACGCATATGGTGACACTTTGGATATTTTAAAGCAATGTTCATCATATCTTACAAAAGTCGTATTCCATTGCTATAGTGGAAGCCTAGAATATGCAAAAGTTTTGATAAAAATGGGTATTAAAATTTCTTTTACAGGCACTGTTACATATAAAAATGCAGTAAATATTCAAAATGTTGCAAAAAATATACCACTTGATAGCATGTTTTTTGAGACTGATAGTCCATACTTGACTCCTGTTCCTAATCGGGGTAAAAGGAATGAGCCAAAAAATGTGGCAGATATAATAAAGTTTGTGGCAGATTTACGCGGAATTAGCGCAGATGAATTGATAGCAATAAGCGACAAAAATGCCAAAGAATTTTTTAAACTTGATTAAATGTACATTACAAAAATGCAATATTTAATATATAAAAAATGATACCTAATAATGGTATCTTTTTTCTGTAAAACAAAAAATGAAGAATGAGTCATATCTCATTCTTCACCATCCAAAATGGATGAAAGCATTTAGGTAGCAGTTTGGTCTATAAGCCGAGTTCTGTATTTGACGGTCATCTATCTAGTACATAGATTGCTCTATGTATCAAGCGGTGTTTATGTCCTGGCGAGCAACCGTAACGGACATTTTACCTTGCTTCGGGTGGGGTTTACATGGACCAAGTTTGTCGCCAAACTCGCGGTGAGCTCTTGCCTCGCCTTTTCATCCTTACTAACCACTCAGGGGTATAGCGGTTATTTTCTGTTGCACTTTCCTTCTAGTTGCCTAGACTTGCCGTTAGCAAGCACCCTGCTCTGTGAAGCTCGGACTTTCCTCAAACTGAGTTTGCACTCAACTTGCGACCATCTGACCAAGCTGACAATCATATTGTAGCATGTTTTGAAGATTTGTCAATACCAAAATTAAAATTTTTTTAATTTTTGTCAAACTATTTTACTTTACACCAAAAATAACAAAATCATTACAATTTATTATTTTTATAGTTTAAGGGTCGATATTAAACTCTTTAAACTCGTTTTTTAATAGTGATATTGCTTTGCCTTCTATTCGTGATATGTAACTTCTGCTTATTTTCATAATTTTTGCCACTTCTTGTTGAGTATGTTCGACTCCGTCTATCATTCCATAACGCAGTGCTATTATTTTATATTCACGCTCATCAAGAAGTTTTTCCATTTTTTCTTTAATTTCTTCCATGTACACCCGTTTTATAACGATTCTATCTGGGTCATCTTCTTCTTTTTGTGGTATAATATCGCGAATTGTTAATTCGCTTCCGTCTTTGTCTGTTCCTATGCATTCATCAATGCTCATGCAAACCTTATGTTTTTTGTTTGCGCGTAGAAGCATCAATATTTCGTTCTCAATACATCTGCTTGCATAAGTAGAGAGTTGTGAGCCCTTTTCTGCTTTAAATGAATCGATTGCTTTAATAAGTCCAATTGAACCAACCGAAATTAAATCGTCCGCTTCTGCTGACTGACTGTACTTTTTTGCTACATGAACAACTAATCTTAAATTGTGGTTAATAAGTTTGTCACGAGCATCTTTATCTCCAGCACGCATTTTTTCAACTAAATCCTGTTCTTCATCGCGCTTTAATGGTTTAGGAAAGCATCCTGCTTCATTGACATAACCATGGAAGAACATCAATTTTGACATGAATTGCCCTAATGATTCAAATACCATATTTTTACTCCAATAGTTTATATGCTGAAATATGTCGCATTTTGTCTGTCCTATTGAAATAAACACGCGTATAAGATGATAAAAATTAAATTTAAAGATTATAGATTTAAAATTTTGATTCTGGATAATACTAAAAATCATGAAATGAGCGATAGTCTTCAATTATTTTGACAATATAACTATAGTTTGATATAATTAACTTTATGGAAAGACAAGACAAGATACGCAATTTTTGTATAGTGGCACATATAGACCATGGCAAGTCAACACTCGCCGACCGAATTATGGAATATACTGGGGCGGTTAGTTCGCGTGATATGGAAGATCAGTTGTTAGATAGCATGGATATTGAACGCGAAAGGGGTATTACCATTAAACTTACGCCTGCTACTATGAAATACAATTATAATGGGGAAGAATATACATTAAATTTGATAGATACACCCGGGCATGTAGATTTTTCGTATGAAGTGAGCAGATCTTTAGCGGCATGTGAGGGTGCGCTTTTAGTTGTCGACGCCAGTCAAGGCGTACAAGCACAAACCATTGCGAATGTATATTTAGCGCTTGACGCCAATTTAGAGATTATACCCGTACTTAATAAAATTGATTTGCCGAGTGCGGATATAGAAGGTACGAAAAAAGAGATTGAAGATATAATTGGAATTCCGTGCGATAATGCGTGCGAAATCAGTGCTAAGACAGGACTTAATATAGATTCTGTTTTAAAATCAATAGTTGAATATATACCAGCACCAAAAGGCAATATTGATTCTCCGCTTAAAGCGTTGATATTTGATAGTTTTTATGATTCCTATAAAGGTGCAGTCAGTATGGTGCGTGTATTTGACGGAAGGGTCAAAGCAGGCGACGAAATCTTGTTCATGCAGACAAATAAAAGTTTTATTGTCACAGAAGTTGGCATATTCGCACCACAACAGCAACCTATAGATGAATTAAGAGCGGGAGATGTAGGATATATATGTGCTTCAATCAAGACAGTGAGCGACACAAAGGTAGGAGATACTATCACATTAAAGAATAATCCTGTAGACAAGGCATTAGAAGGTTATAAGGAAGCGACAAGCGTAGTATTCTGTGGCATATTCCCACTCGATGGCGATAAATATCAAGAACTTAATGATGCACTAGAAAAACTAAAGTTAAATGACGCAAGTCTGCATTTCACAAAGGAAACTTCGCTGGCGTTAGGCCATGGGTTTAGATGTGGCTTCTTAGGTTTGCTCCATATGGAGATAATAACTGAGCGATTAGAGCGCGAATTTAATTTGGAGATTATCACTACCGCGCCAAGTGTAGAATATAAAATTTACGACAATAAAGGTAAAGAATATGATGTAACTAATCCAAGTGAAATGCCACCTATGGCAACAATCTCTAAAATGGAAGAACCTATTGTAAAAATGGAGATTATTACACCAAAAGATTATTTGGGCGGAATAATGGATTTATGTTCGGATAGAAGGGGCATATTCCATGATATGCAATACATTGACGCAAATAGAACGCGACTGATTTATACAATGCCACTTAATGAAATCGTCTACGACTTTTTTGACAAAATTAAGTCAATAAGTAAGGGTTACGCTAGCATGGACTATGAACTCAATGGATACCAAGAGAGCGACCTTGTAAAATTGGATATTTTGTTAAATGGCGAGATCTGTGACGCACTATCATTAATTGTCCATAAAGACAAGGCATATAATCGTGGGCGTGCACTATGCGAGAAACTTAAAAAAGTCATTCCGCGTCATTTATTTGAAATACCTATTCAAGCGGTTATAGGTGGTAAGGTAATAGCGCGTGAGACGATCTCTGCTATGCGAAAAGATGTCCTTGCTAAATGTTATGGCGGAGATGTTACGCGTAAGCGCAAACTTTTAGAAAAACAGAAAGAAGGGAAAAAACGCATGCGTAGGTTAGGAAGTGTCGAATTGCCTAGTGAAGCATTTGTAACTATATTAAAACTTGATGATTAATCAAAATAATTAAAATGTCAAAGTGCGATTAAATCCAATCAGCCCTTTGACTTTTTCAATAATAGAAATATAATAAGAGTAGTGAACAATTTAGGTTTATACATACACATACCATTCTGTTTGTCAAAGTGCGATTATTGCGACTTTGTATCTTTTTGCATGAATGAAAGTGAGCAACGAAAATATCTCGACGCGTTAAAGACGGAAGTTGAATTGCGCGCTATTGAATTTAAAGATAAAGTTTTTGATAGTATTTTCATAGGTGGTGGGACGCCTACTGCTGTATTTAACGGCTTTTTATCTGAATTGATGAATAAAGTTTACGATTGTTTCAATTTTTCTCGTCAAACTGAATTTACTATTGAGGTTAATCCTTCATCCTTTAATGAAACAAAACTAAATGAATTCAAATCAATAAAAGTTAATCGAATTAGCATGGGCGTGCAATCTTTAGATGATGACCTTTTGAAATTTATTTCTCGTAAACAATGTAGGAGTGATGTCGAAAAGGCTGTAGATATTTTACAAAAATCAAATTTTGATAACATAAGTGCAGATGTTATGCTTGGTCTACCTAAGCAAACCATTAAATCTATAGATGAAACTATTGAATTTTTAATCAACAATAAATTTAAACATTTATCAGTATATACTCTGCAAATCGAAGAGAAAACACCATTATTTCAAAAAATGCAATCAGGAACTTTAAAAGCACTAGATGACGATATTATCGCTAACATGTATAATCATGTATATAAAAAGCTAAAGAAATCAGGATATATTCGCTATGAACTTTCAAACTTTGCGCTACCAGGATATGAATGTAGGCATAATATTAAATATTGGGACGATACTCAATATTTGGGCTTAGGATTGTCCGCTCATAGTTATATTGACGGAGTGAGATTTTGGAATACAAGCAATTTTAGTAAATATATTGCACTATTAAATTCACAAAAACTTGCTATTGAAAATAGTGAGATACTAGATATGCCCACTAAACGAACAGAAAAAATAATGCTTTCATTACGAAGAGAAGACGGATTAAATTTAAAAAATTTTGAAAAGGAATTCAATGAAAATTTGTTAATGAGTCATGCCGATGCTATAAAAAATCTTGAAGAAATGGGATTAATTGAAATAAAAAATGACTATTTAAAAATTAAGGAAGATAAATTCGAGTTATTAAATTCAATAATATTAGAATTACTATAAAATTTTATAAAAATATATTGACAAAATTAAAATAAGTATTAATATATATTATACGAAATTTTAAATGACCGAAAAGAAAATGTATCGGTCATTTTATAATCTAAAAATATAAATGGAGGGAAAATGAATATATTTGATAGGATTAGTGCTAAAAATTTTGCCACAGAGTTAAAAGATAAAGGATTGATAGCAAAGAAAGTTTATAGCAATATATTAAATAGTTTTAATAATTATAAACATCTATCAACATTTTATAGGGACTTAATTATCGAAAATAACATTGCATATAAAGATTTGCTAGAATACAACCCTAGATTGTACATTAAATTGGTAAAAGATATTTGTCTTGATCGTAATGAATATTTAATTCAAATTCGTGACATCGATTTACAAATGTATTATTCAATTATAAATAATCTAACAACAACAGAAATAGATAATTTGACAGATAAAGTTAGACGAAAAGTTGTAAAAGATATACGCAAAGTAAATAATTCAAATAGTGAAATGAAATCTACAATTAAAAATACTTAAAATGGCATTTATTAATCAATGTCATTTTTTTATTTTAAATTTATAGTTTGAATAATAAATAATCTAACTATTAATCTAATAAGTAAATATATAATCAATTAGATTAAATTATAACATATTTACAATATATTATAGTCATTATGTATAATAATATATTTTCTATTGGAGTATATACTTATTTTAAGTGTATATTGATAATAAAAATAGTGCTATTATTTTAAAAATTAAAGTAAATAAAGGAATTATCCAGAAATTATTTTTATAAATTTAAAAAAATTAAAAAAAATTTGCAATTTTAGTTGACTTTTGTTAGCAGTCTGCATAGAATATAGTTAGCAATCTAAATAAAAGAGTGCTAAAAATATATTAAAAGGAAGAAAAGTGAACATTGACGATAAGAACAAACGCAAGCATGATATTTTAATCTATGCGGTTGATGAATATATAAAAACTGCGCAACCGGTTACAAGTGGTGGGCTTAATAATCATTTTAAAGATATAAGTTCAGCGACTATTAGAAATGAACTTAATGCTTTGGAGAGTATGGGATATTTAAAACAACTTCACACTTCAGGCGGGCGAGTTCCGACAGCGCTTGCTTATAAAGAATATGTAAATTCGTTGTTGGCAGACGATAAACTAGATTATGAGTCAATCAAGCAAGTGGTAACATCATATGAAGACCGCTCAGTTAGTCTTATAAGTACATTATCAGCATTGGCTAAGCGATTAAGTCGTGTAACTAATTGTCCAACCGTTCTAGTACAGCATGGCTTGCAAAATTTGACCATCGAAAACATTCAGATTATTCCGCTAATAAACAAAGACGCTTTATTATTGGTTGAAACGAATGCGGGGATAATTGACGATAGCATGTCGCTTGATAGCAACATAGATAGGCGCGCGTGCCAAGAAGCGAGCGATTATCTTATAAAGCACTTTAAAGGTAAAACGATTGAATACATGATAGATAATATCAATTCAGTTTGTTTAAAAGCTGGCGGACAGATAATCAAATTTAAAGAGTTGATAGATAGTGTAGCGGGTGCTTTAGTTGAAGTTATTCAAACGAGATGTGATGTATCTAACGAAAATCCTACAAAATTGCTAGCAGGATTGGATAGATCAGATATAGACGATGCTAAAAATGTGTTGGAATTTTTAGAGAATGCTGATAATGTAATAGATGTAGTCACTAACGAAAATGAAGGAGAACTCAATTTCACAATCGGAGAAGCGGGCGAAAATAGCAAACTAAAAGGTGGTATGATGATGAGTGCACCTATCGTTATAAATGGTGTTCCAATAGCAAGTTTAGCCCTTGTAGGTCCTAAACGAATTGATTATGCCAATGTTGCAGCAGCGCTAAAGTTTATTGTCAATCAAATAGATAATCAGAAAGGAGGCGGAAGTGAAAAAACATAAAGATACTGAGCAAGATTGCAATTGCAAAAACGAATGTGGTTGCAAAGACGAATGCAAATGTGAAAACGAATCTACTTATCAAAGCGAATGTAATTGCGAAAGTGATTGCCATTGTGGAGGCGATTGCAACTGCGATAATTGTGAATGTGACAAAGACGAACAAAATTGCACATGCCACGAAGATAAAACAAAAGATCATGAGCAATCAGATAGCGAGAGTCAATCAGACAGCGACGCAAAATCTAATGACTATTTAACAGATTTGATGAGATTGCAAGCCGAATTCGACAATTATCGAAAACGAATGCAGAGTGCTTTATCCGACTCCCGAACGGACGGATTTATAGACGCGATTGAGCAGTTCCTTCCCGCACTTGATAGTTTCAAAATGGCGACCGATATGATAACAGACAAAAATACACTTATGGGTATTAAATTCATAGAGAAAGGTATTTTGGATACATTAAGGAAAATGGGGGTAGAACCTATTGATTGCACTGGAAAGTTCGATCCAGAATTGCATCAGGCGATAGACACTGATAACTCAGCAGATGTCGAGTTAGGCATGATCGTAAAGGAGGCGTATAAAGGTTTCACATATAAAGGGAAAGTTATTCGCTACGCACAAGTTATAGTTAAAAAGTAGGTCAAAATGGTAGAGAGCATTAAAACATTTTGGAAATCTAATGAACTAAAACAAAATACGCATTTACTGATATTTGAAAATGGCTGTATTGTGATTGACGCAGGGTGTCCAATAAGTGAGATAAAAAGTGTATGCGATAAGCCGATAGTGGCATGTTTCATAACACACGGACATTATGACCATATAAAGCATATTGAAGAGTATGACAAATTAAATATTCCGATATATGCAAATAAAAATATAGTCTGTTTGTTAGAATCTCCATGGCTTAATACAAGTGAGATTTTCGCTAAACCTACGAAATATAATGTTAACAATTTATATTTTGTTGATGACGGCGATGAGATTGATGTATTAGGCAAGACGATTAAATGTTACTATACACCGGGACATTCATTTGATAGCATGTGCTACTTATGTGATGGCAATTTGTTCTCTGGCGACACACTATTCTCAGTCGCAATTGGTAGAGTTGATTTACCAACAGCGAATGTAGAGCAGATGATGACTAGTCTAAGCAAATTAAACAATATAAAATATTCGACGATGTATACGGGACATTGGCGAACAAGCACAAAACAAGAGCAAAATTCAAATATAGCATACTATAAAAACATATTACAAAAAGAATTAAATTAAATAAAAAGGAGTAAAAATTATGTCAAAAATTATTGGTATTGATTTAGGTACAACTAATAGTTGTGTAGCTGTTATGGAAGGTGGTCAACCTACTGTTATCCCTAATAGCGAAGGTGGAAGAACTACACCTAGTGTAGTTGGATTTAAAGATGGAGAACGCTTGATAGGTCAAGTGGCTAAGCGTCAAGCAGTCGCTAACCCAGAAAAGACTGTTATATCAATTAAGCGTGAAATGGGTACTCACTATAAGGTTAATATTGATAGTAAATCATATAGCCCAGAAGAGATCAGTGCTATGATTTTATCAAAATTAAAACAAGACGCGGAAGCATATCTTGGTCAAAAGGTAACACAAGCAGTTATCACTGTCCCTGCATACTTTAACGATTCACAGCGTCAAGCAACTAAGAATGCAGGTAAAATTGCAGGACTTGAGGTTCTTCGTATAATCAACGAACCAACAGCAGCAGCACTTGCATACGGACTTGATAAACAAGATAGAAAAAATCAAAAGATTCTAGTATACGATTTGGGTGGCGGCACATTCGATGTATCAATTCTTGAAATAGGTGACGGTGTATTTGAAGTATTGTCTACTAATGGTAATACTCGTCTAGGTGGCGATGACTTTGATAATCGTATTATGGACCTTTTAATTTCAGAGTTTAAGAAAGAAACAGGTATTGATTTATCAAATGATAGATTAGCAAAACAGCGTTTAAAAGAAGCAAGTGAGAAGGCAAAAATCGAATTAAGCACATTATCTCAAACAACAATTAGTTTGCCATTCATCACAGCAGACGCAACTGGTCCTAAACACCTTGAATATACTTTAACTCGTGCGAAATTTGAGAACATGATTGCCGATCTTGTAGAGCAAACACTTGTATGTACTCGTAATGCATTAAAGGACGCAGGACTTAGCAAGAATGATATTTCAAATGTAGTATTGGTTGGTGGTTCAACTCGTGTACCATGTGTTGTAGATGCGCTTTCTAAAGAAATCCCTGTTACACCATTTAAAGGTATCAACCCTGACGAATGCGTTGCAATCGGTGCTGCAATTCAAGCAGGAGTATTAGGCGGAGAAGTTAAAGATGTATTGCTTCTTGATGTAACTCCATTGTCATTAGGTATTGAAACTTTGGGTGGAGTATGCACAAAACTTATTCCAAGAAATACTACAATCCCTACTAAGAAATCTCAAATATTTAGTACTGCACAAGACAATCAACCAGGTGTTGAAATCAATGTATTACAAGGTGAGCGTGAGTTTGCCGCACAAAATAAATCACTCGGTAGATTCCAACTAACAGGTATTCCACCAGCTCCAAGAGGTGTTCCACAAATTGAAGTTACATTTGATATAGACGCAAATGGTATCGTAAATGTTAGCGCTAAAGACTTAGGCACAAATAAAGAGCAAAAAATCACTATTACTGCTAGCACAAATCTAAGTGAAGATGAAATCAATAAAGCAGTTAAAGAAGCAGAGCAATTTGCAGAAGAAGATAAGAAGAAGCGTGAAGTAATCGACGCTAGAAATAACCTTGATGGTATGACAATGAATATCGAAAAGGTTATGAAAGAGAATGGCGACAAGTTAAGCGAAGAAGATAAAAAAGCGCTTACTGACGCTGTTGAAGAGGCTAAAAAGCATATCGCTAGCGAAAGCATGGATGAGATAAAGAAAGCAACAGACGATTTAACAAAAGTTTCTAACGAAGTGTTTACTAAGATGTATCAAAACATGTCTAGCCAAGCACAAACTAATGGTCAAAATCCTACAGGCGACAAGCCAAAAGATGACGGCGATCCAGAAGTTGTAGTTGAATAAAGGTAATTATGGCAAATAACGATTATTATGCAACCTTAGGGGTGAGCAAGTCGGCGACTGATGACGAGATTAAATCGGCATATAGAAGCCTTGCAAAAAAATATCATCCCGACCTTAATAAAACCCCTGAGGCGGCAGAAAAATTTAAAGAAATAAATGAAGCCTACTCTGTCTTAGGAGATAAGCAAAAGCGTGCTAACTATGATCAATATGGGAGTGCGGACGGCCCACAAAGTTTTGGCGGAGGTGGCCAAGGTTTTTCAGGCGGTTTTTCTAGCGATGGCTTTGGCGGATTTGAGGATATATTCAATATATTTTCAAATTTTGGCTCACGCTCAAATGCTCGAGCAAGGGAAGAAGGCGACGATGTAAATATCAACCTTGTAATATCTTTTACTGAGGCGGCTTTTGGTTGTGAAAAGGAAGTTACTGTCACACGAAAGGAGCGTTGTCCAGATTGCAATGGCACTGGTGCAAAATCTAGTAGCGATTATGTAACATGTACTGAGTGTAATGGAACTGGTAGAATGACCTACACTCAACAGACTTTGTTTGGTATGACGCGAACGGTTGGCACATGTAGAACATGTGGCGGTAAAGGTAAAATCGTTAAAAATAAATGTCCTAATTGCCATGGCACAGGACTTAAGACAACTACTAGCAAAATCAAGGTAAAGATCCCTGCAGGTATTGACAACGAACAAGTCATTCGCCTAAATGGAGAGGGTAACCAAACCGCTTCACCAGATGGAATCGCGGGAGATTTGAGAATCGCAATAACTGTAACACCGCATTCATTGTTAGTCAGAAAAGGATTTGATCTATATGTAGATGTGTATGTCCCTATAACTACATTAATGCTAGGTGGCAAAGTTAAAGTTCCTACGTTAAAAGGTACTACTACGATCGATGTCGCACCACTTACACAATCTAATACAAAATACACTTTGAAAGGCAAAGGCGTAAAATACCTTAAATCAATTGGAAGTGGCAATTTGATCGTTACTTTAAAGGGTGAAATGCCTAAAGATATAGATAAAAACACAATAAAATTAATTAAAGAGTTAGAAAGTTCTATTAGTGAAAAATCTTATCCAAAAACTATTAATTATAACAATAAATTAGACAAATAAAATGGCAGATATTTCTGCCATTTTTTGTATAAAGTAATATCTATACATATAAAAACAAAAAATAGTTTTAAATATGGTAAACTAAATAAAACATTGGCATATGAAAGATAAGATAGCAACGGCTACTTAAATTTTAAAAGAATGATTTATTATTTACTATTTTCCTATATAATAGACACTCTTTTTAAACAATAATTTTATTAACGGAGATAATATCTTAGGCATTTTAAAACAATATATTTTCATATTACATTATACTATTATTTAATAAATTTTGTTATTATGCTTACAATTACATTTATAAATTAAATAATTTAGCACAAAAAAAGAGACTATTTAGTCTCTTTTTTCATAGTTTTTAAACATTTAGCGCAAATATTTTTCTTACCTTTCTTTCCGTCTAATTCAACATTAACTTTTTGTATATTAGGATCGAAAGTAGTTTTAGTATGGCGCATGCTGTGACTAACATTGTTTCCTGATGTGCGACCTTTACCGCAAATTTCACAAACTTTCATGATTTTACCTCCGTTAAAATTTCAATTGCTTGTAAATAATATCATAAATTTAAAGAAAATGCAAGTATTTTATTAAAATTTACTAAATCATATATTAAACTAAGACAAATAACATACAATACCAATATCGAACCTTTGTCTAAGTAAAATATTTTCATATAAAATAAAAGTTTGTCATTTTTTATATTTTAAACGCTAAATATGAGAAATTTTAGCAAACTATCAAAAAAACATTTGCTAAAATATAATTTATGTTATATAATAACATAGGAGAGTGAAATGAACTTAACCACTTTTAACTCATTTGGGAAGATAAGCATCAGCAAGCGCGCTATCAGCAAGGTCGCTGCTGTTTCTGTTATGGAGTGTGTGGGGGTTGTTGGTTTGGTATCACAACGCAGTTTTTTTAAAGGCAATGCACTAACCACAGCACATAAAGGGGTCGTTGTCACTAACCTAGAAAATGATAGTATGAAGATAGATGTCTATGTGATAATGCGTCACTGCGGTGTTTCAGCGTCTGCTGTTGCCGAATCTATCAGACAAAGCGTGAAATATTCAGTTGAGCGCTTTGCTGGAATGATAGTTAAAGATGTGACTGTACATATCGTAGACGTGAAGATATAGGAGTTTAATTTAATATGATAAAAACAATTAACGGATCTGCGTTGAGGAAGATGTTTTCTAACGCGTTCTCATTGGTTGAAGAGAATAAAAAGACTATTGATGCACTAAATGTTTTTCCTGTGCCGGATGGAGATACTGGTACAAATATGAGCCTAACCTTAAAAAGTGCGACTAGCGAAATGAATGCTTGTGAGAGCAATACAATTGAATCTATTTGTATAGCATTTAATCGTGGAGCATTGAAGGGTGCAAGAGGCAATAGCGGGGTTATTACATCTCAAATCATTAAAGGTATTTGTACTTGTTTAATGAATTGTCAAACAGAGATAACTATCAAAGATTTTGCTAAGGCTATTCAGAATGGTGCTGAGATGGCATATAAAGCCGTTACTGTGCCGAAAGAAGGAACAATACTTACTGTTATCAAAGCTATGGCGGACAAGTCTAAACAAGCAGCGAAATCTGCCAAGACCTTTGAAGATTTTTTGAATGAAATCATTACTCATGGCGAAGCGACTTTACAAATGACACCTGATATGTTGCCAGTTTTGAAGAAAGCAGGAGTTGTTGACGCTGGTGGTCGTGGTCTTATCTTCATTTTTAGCGGTTTTTATAAGGCTTTAACTGGTGAAATGACCGAGGTTGCTTTTATCGATAATGTAGAGAAAGATATCACGAGCGAGGATTTACATGTAAATTATGAATCGCTTGCAGATATAAAATATGCATATTGTACAGAATTCTTTGTAATAAACATTTACGAAAAGACGACTGACGCGGATATTAACACCTTGCGCTCAAGACTTATGGAGATAGGTGATTGTGTGCTTTGTATAGGTGATTTGCAATTAATTAAGGTGCATGTACATACTAATGAACCAAATCGTGCGCTTGGCTATGCATTGCAATTAGGCGAACTTAATGGCGTTAAAATTGAAAATATGTTAGAGCAAAATCGTCAATTAAGGAAACAAAAAGAGAAAGAACCTGAAAAAGAATTCGGAATGATAGCAGTTGCAGCGGGAGATGGTCTTAGCAGTGTCTTTAAAGATATTGATGTAGATTATATTATAAGCGGTGGTCAAACAATGAATCCAAGCGCTAATGATATAGCCACTGCTGCTGATAAAGTTAATGCAAAGAATATATTTGTATTCCCAAATAACAAAAATATTGTTATGTCTGCTGAGCAAGCTAATGATATAACGGATAAAAATTTAATCGTTATTCCTACTAGAAGCGTACCAGAGGGTATAAGCGCTGTATTAGCATTCGATTCTACAGCCTCTCTTGATGAAAATAAACAAAACATGATGGATATGATTTGTAATGTAAAGTCAGGTTCAGTTACTTATGCTGTAAGGACAACAAATGTAGACGGAATTGATGTTAAAGTCGGCGACATTATGGGACTAGATGAACATTCAGTTTTGACAACAGGCAAAGAAGTTTGTGATACTACAATTGAGTTGATAGAAAAATTAATTTCAAATGATAGTAGCAATATTACACTTTTCTATGGCGAAGGAGTCACAGAGGAAGATAGTGCTAAACTTCAATCAAAACTTGAAGAGCGTTTCCCTGATATTGATATTTCGATGGTATATGGAGGTCAACCTGTATACTATTATATAGTTTCAGTTGAGTAATCGTATTATTATAAAAATAAAGCACACTATAAAAGTGTGCTTTATTTTGTGTGTTATGTATTTGTAATACGCTATATGTTGATATTAATAATATAATTTAATAACATAAAAATTGTTTATATCATGAATTAAAATGAAAAAATTTCACATAATAATTGTGTAGTTATAATCTACATAAAAGGAGATATTATGTTTGGAAGAAAGAACAAAGCATCTAGCGTAAGTACAAAAAACTGCTCTAACTCATATGATTCTCAGTCTATGACAAACGAGTCAACTAAATCATGTGGAGGTAAATGTACTTCAAACTCAACTAGTACAAAGGCATGCAATTCTACAAAAAATTGTGGCTCTAAAAATGAGAGTGCAAAGTCTGCGTCTGTTAAGTCTAGTTCAGCAAAAGGATGCGGAGCGTGTGCGAACACTAAGTCATCTAAATAAAATAATCCGTATAAAAAATCTCAGATAAACTGAGATTTTTTATGTAATCAATTAAATAAAACTTTATTAATGTAAAATTAAGAATTTTTATATAAAATATAATGCTTTTAAAATTTATATTTATAATATTATTCTTGCCAACTTGAAAGATAAATAGAGTAAACATATAAAAATTTTTTATTTTATAACTAAAAATATAAATAAAAATTAATAGATAATAAGACAATAATATATACTAATAAAATTCATTATAGAGATTTAACAGAATTAAAAAGATACAATAGACTTCGAGATATAATTGTTATTATAAGATAAAATGCTTACAACAATTAATATGTTAGTCAATATAAATATTAAAATGTTTTATAAAAATTGTACACAAATTGTACACAATAAAAAAAATGACCCAAAATAACTATACAAAATATAGTGTTTAAGTCATTTGTTTACTACAAAATGTAGTATTATGGAGCGGAAGACGAGATTCGAACTCGCGACATTTGCCTTGGCAAGGCAACGCTCTACCACTGAGCCACTCCCGCAAATTTTAATGAATAATATAATATATTCATTTTTTCATTATCCTGTTATAAAGCAAAATGCAATCTAGTGGTGGGAGATATAGGACTCGAACCTATGACCCTCTGCTTGTAAGGCAGGTACTCTACCAACTGCGCTAATCTCCCATACGCGATTGCACTATAAATATATCATATTATGAAAATTATGTCAACAATTTTTTTATAGATTTTAAAAAATATTTTTAATGTTTAAAAATGCGAATGAATGATGATAAGAAAAAATGAACAAAAATTTGTTCATTCTCTGGTGCCGGTGGTCGGGGTCGAACCGACACGTCCTTTTACGGACCCAGGATTTTAAGTCCTGTGCGTCTGCCATTTCGCCACACCGGCAAATTAAGATAGTTAAAATTTATACAATATAAGTCGTAGTGCTAAAGGCGCACAGGACGGGGACCCCGCAAATATTTATATTTGAAGGGGAAGAGGAGTAATCTTACTATAAATATTATTGCGAGTGTGGCGAGCAATATATAAAGATTGCTGATTACGACGAGCGTCTGCCATTTCGCCACACCGGCATAATTGGAGGCACCAACCAGATTTGAACTGGTGAATAAAGGTTTTGCAGACCTTTGCCTTACCACTTGGCGATGGTGCCATATTGCGCAACATATTATGTTGTTTAACAATTGAGTTTTATGGTAGACATATTGCAAAACTTTACAAAAATGCCTTATATGTTAAAACTCTATTATTATATATGAAAATTTTAAAAATTGCAACATATTTTTACTATTTTTTTTAATTTTATTTTTTTATGATACAAATATATTATATTTTCATTAATACAAGTAAATTTAATATATATTGATTAATATAATTTTAAGTTTATAAATAATGACATATAGATAAATATAAAACTCAAAACTAATTATTAAACTTATTTTACTATTTAAAGAAATGTTAAACGCAATTGGAAATAAAAGGAAATATACTGCTTTATTTAATAAGATAAAAAAATACCTAAATAGGCATTTTATTCAAAACATTCTTCTAGTGACATATATGCTGGTTTTGTTTTTTTGTTAATTCTTGAAAAATAATCAAGTGCAATCATTAATGAATAAACTAATTTTTTGTCATTTTGTTCGCTCGCTAAATATAGAGAGTTGAGTAACATTGTAAATTCTTCTTTTTCATTCATCTTTAATTTATAATTGTCTATGTTTCTCGCAATTAACTTAACAGTTGTCATAATCTTATTGTAGTAATTTTTCTGATAATCATCTGTTTCAACAATTATGTGTCGTTTTGAATATATAGAATTTATGGCTTGTTTAAATGGTATTATTATTGCATTAGCAAAATTATAAAATTCTTTACCCGGCAAGTCACTATCAACTTTGTAAAATTGAGATATAAAATCGTAAAAATTGATATCTTTATTATCTAATTTATAGAGCAGAGAGAAGGCAAACGCAATAATTTCCTTTTCATTTGTTGGAACATCTAAAACATAACCATTGCCCTTTGAGTGAATGGAATGAGTAAACTTGTCATTAAAATCGTATGATTCTAAGCATGAAGACACTATATCTTTTAATTTTTCATCTTCAGCAATTATTCTTAGTATAGAAGCAATCTTTATATCCGCTAAAATATATTTGCCTGATATGAACTCGTCACATGCGTTATTAAAAGGAATTAATTCTGCAATTTGTGCCATAAATACTCCTCATATTAAAAAAAATATACTAAAAATATTATATCAAATAAAAATTTTATTCGCAAGTCTTTTTATACCTTTTAAAAAACTTGTAATTTTGTCGAAATTGATATATAATTATACGGAGTAAGAGGGAAAGATTTATGGATTTTGTACCGGATAACACTATTAACAAGTTAATTCTTTTGTATGTATTGGATAAGATGGAAATACCATTGACGGAAAATTCAATTTTGGAAATATGTTCAAGTCAAAATAATTGGGTCAACTGGATGGATTGTAAGGATTTGTTATCTCAATTGCTTTCATCAAAATTTGTTTATAAGCCAAACACAGACAACAATGAAAATCGTTACAATATAACGGTTGCTGGGAGAGAGTGCTTAAGTCAATTTTATACCCGCATTCCTGCAAGTTTGCGTGAGCAAATAGCGACTTTTGCGCAAGATAACAAAATGCAATTTAAGCGAAATCAAGAATATGTAGCCAAATCGTACAAAAATGAAGATGGCAGTTATACGGTTGAATTAAATATACTTGAACCACTTACAACAGAATCTATATTTTCGTTATCCATAAAATCAGACACACGCCATAATGCAACAATAGCATGTAAAAGGTGGAGAGAGCTTGCAGCAAATATATATGAATATGTTTATAGCAAAATCATTGATAATTAGATTAAAATTTTAATATACTAAATCTTATGATACAATATAAATAATAAATAAATGAATATAAATATATTTGAAACTAATTAAATAAACATAAAAGGAACTTTACAGATAGTAAAGTTCCTTTTTTATAACTTTTATTAGATATATATAATAAAAGTATTTTTAATATATACTATTAAATTCTTGAACTGATTTTACTGTATTTATTTCATTGCTGATGTGATATACGCAATTAAAACCAGTAAGCGATATTACAAATAAAATCGGTAAATAATATGATACATTAGAGTAGTATATTATTTCTAAAACGAACATAGTGATTCCACACGACAAAACAGCAATCATCGCGATAACTATAATAAAGTTTATGATATAATAAAGCTTAGCAAAACTATTTTTTTCAATACCGAATACGGGGGTCAATGGTCGGATTGCTTTTCCTCTTTGTCTAATTTGATTAAGAATTTTTACATCTCTAACCGCAAACAATAGTGAGATTAGTCCCATTATTAAACTAAATACCATTACAAAGATTGTTGAACCAATTGTTAGAGCGGTAATCTCTTGCTCATTTGCGAACATGAAGAAACACATAATCGTCTGCCAAAAAAATACAATAAAGAAGAGTACAGAGAATAAGACTCTAACGGAAGTATCTTTCCTTAAAGTAGGCACATCTTTGTAATGATATTCAAATTTTTTAGTTAGCATAAATTACCTCGTTAATATTTTACCTAATAGTCTAGCAAAAAGTCAAATATTTTAGTGAAAATAATAAATTTATAAAAATAATGAACTCAATATTATAGCAATTATTAAAGTAAGTATAGATTGCGTAAACTTTTGTTTAAACATGTTTTTTATGGGCAGATTAAGTTTATTTAAAAACGATATTGATTGCATCATTACGCTTATTCCACCAAAAGAGATTAGTGCACTTGATATAATTGTCATAATTTGAATTGAGCAATTTGTATGTGATAATTCTAAAATACCCCTTGTCATTTCAAAACAACCTATTATAGTTGATTGCACAATATCATGACTATTATTCAAATTAAATACCCAACATATAGTATTAGTTACAAATTCAAATATTTTAATATTTTTTAGTATGTCAATAAGTAGAAAACTAAGTACAATATATGCCCCAACCATAAGTATTGAGATAAGAGAATCATACACAGAATCGGATAAGATATTAGTATTTTTTCTTTCAACAAATTTTGGAGTATATATGTTATTATTTGATTTTCCTCTATATAAAAGACCATTTAATAGACTACCAATGATATTTGAGATTAGTATAATAATCCCAGCGAAATAATTTTTTAGGAAAGCAACTCCAACTGTTCCAACAATAAACATCGGTCCGCTTACTGAACAAAACGAAAGCATTCTATTCGCGTCCGTTCTATCTATTGCGTCTGTATCAAATAAAGTGCAAATCAATTTCGCACCCATTGGATATCCAGACAATATGGATAAAAAATAGATAAAGAAACTCGGCGATGGGGTATGATATGCTTTACTAAAAAACTTGTCCATACGATTAGGTTTTAGACTAATTAAATTCACAATCAATCTAGTGAAGATAAAGAAAGGGAACATGACAGGTAAGACATTAAGCACCCAAACGGATATAGCGTTCAAACATGATGACGCATAAAAGCTGGGATTAGTTATAAATATTACACAAATTGATAATAATAAAAAAATAGTTATAATGCGACTAAGACTTGTTTTTTTATTTGCTTTATTGCGATTAATCATATATAATTATATTAAATATTGAGGGTTATTATGAGGAATAAAAAATTTGTATTAGTTTTAGGTGGAGGTGCATCTAAGGGCTATGCGCATATTGGCGTTCTTCGTGTTTTAGAGTCACAAGGAATAATTCCTGACCTTATTGTTGGGACATCAATGGGTGCGCTTGTCGGTGGTTTGTATGCAGTAGGCAAGACTGTAGATGAATTGGAAAAATTGGCGCTAAATTTTAATTATTTAGGAACTTTTAGTCTTATCAATATGATTTTTAAAGACAACATATTAGACACTAGTCGAGTAAAAAAGATTATCAAACGCGAAGTAGGTGAAAAGACTTTCGAAGAGACTAAAATTAAATTTATAGCAGTTGCTACTGAAATTGATACTGGTAAAGAAAAACATTTTGATAGTGGGCCGTTGATTGATGGTATAACAGCGAGCATATCAGTACCTGGACTATTTGCGCGTGTCAAAATAGGCGAACACTATTATGTAGACGGCGGATTATTAAACAACTTGCCTGAAGATGTTGCGCGCGAGATAATGCCAGATGCGGTTATTGTATCATTAGATCCAATAGGCGAGTACACTAAACAACTTGACCGCTCACGAAACAAGACAATGCAATCGCTAATTAATTCAATCACGCTTATGACGCAAAAAATTGTTGAAGCTAAACCTGTTAATGCTGATTTAAGAATATTGTTAACACAACCGCATGTCAGTCAAACGGACTTTACGAAGCAAACGGCAATCAAATCAATTAAGCGAGGAGAAAGAGTTGCAAAAACATATTTGCCACAAATAAAAAAATTACTGAGGATAAAAGATGAAAATAATAAAAGAACTAAAAAGACGGGCTAAGGCAATAGATTCAACCATCATATTACCCGAAGCGAATTTGGACGCGCGAGTGATGAATGCTTGTGAGATAATAGTTAAGAGAAAATTATCTAAAATTATTGTTTTTGGTAAGTATAGCGACTTTCCTAGTTTACTCAAAAATAGCGATTTATGCACAATTATTGATATTGAAAAATATAAAGACATAAATACACTGGCAAAAAGGTTATATCAATTAAGAAAACATAAAGGAATGACTTTAGAACAAGCGCAAGAATTGATAAAAGAGCCAGCATATTTAGCATGTATGATGTTAAAATATAATTTAGCAGACGGAATGGTAGCAGGGGCAAAATGGACTACTGCAAACACCCTAAGACCGGCATTGCAAATTATAAAAACTAAACCTAATAAGTCCGTAGTAACAGGCATTATGCTTATGTTAAAGCAAAGCAAGGAACCAAGAGTATTTGCAGATATTTCATTAAATGAAAATCCAACGAGTGAAGAGCTCAGTGAAATAGCAATTTCTAGTGCAGAGTTTATGCAAAATGTTGTAGGTATAGAGCCAAAAGTGGCGATGCTTAGTTATTCTACGCATGGAAGTGCAAAGAGCGATATGGTCGCTAAAGTACAAAATGCTACAAATTTAGCAAAACTTTCAAAATTTAATGTAGACGGAGAAATGCAGGCAGATAGTGCATTGAATCCCGCCACCGCAAAGAAGAAGGGAATAACGAGCGTTGTAGGTGGTCATGCAAATGTGCTAGTGTTCCCAGATTTAAATGCTGGCAATATAGGTTATAAACTTGTATCGTATTTTGGAGAATATCGCGCTATTGGTCCTATTATGCTGAACTTTAATAAACCAGTTAACGACCTAAGTCGTGGCTGTACAGTAGATGAAATAATAGATACTGTCTGCATAACCAAGATATTATCAAAAATATAGAATATAGAAGGATAATATATTTAATATATCGAAAATATAAAAAGTATATAAAAGTGATAATATAAAATATAAAGTTAAAAGTATATTATATTATTTCTATTATTATAAATATTGACGATAGACAAAAATCTTTACAATCAAATCAATTATAAATTTAGCAAAACTAATACAATATAATTAAATTATATTTAAAATTGTTTTGCTTTTTTATTTAAATATCGTATAATATTCATTATAAATTTATAGGAGAAAATATGAAAGTTTTAGTAATTAATTCAGGCAGTAGTTCATTAAAAGCACAATTAATGGAAACAGATAATGGCAAAGTTTTAGCAAAAGCGTATTGCCAGCGAATAGGTTTAGACAAGTCTTTTATGGAATATAAGACAAGTGAAAAACATGTTATCGAACATGATATGCCTAGCCATAAACAGGCCTTCCAACTTGTATTAGACACATTGACAGATAAAAAAATCGGTGTCATTTCTTCACTCGATGAGATTAAAGCCATAGGACATAGAATGGTGAACTTCGGTGAGAAATATAATAAGTCTATTGTTGTTACAAAGGAAGTTTACGAAGATTTAAAAAATTATATTCATTTTGCACCATTGCACAATCCGGCTGCACTTTTGGGTATCGGAATTTGTATGGAAATTATGCCAAAGATTAAAAATGTGGCAGTTTTTGACACGGCATTCCATTCTACAATGCCAGAAAAAGCATACATGTATGCAATACCTTATGAATTTTATGAGAAAAACAAAATCCGTAGATATGGTGCGCATGGTACAAGTCATAGATATATCGCTTTAAAGTGTGCTGAACTATTTGGCGATTTAAAAGGCAAGAAAATCATTTCATGCCATATTGGTAGCGGAAGCAGTGTATGTGCCATTAAAGACGGAAAATGTATAGACACATCTATGGGATATACGCCACTAGCAGGTCTTGTTATGGGTACACGCTCAGGAGATATTGACCCTAGCGTATTAAAAGACATTATGGAAATAAAAAATATTGACATAAGTCAAGCAATTGACCTTTTGAACAAACAAAGTGGTCTTGCTGGAATTACTGGCGGATTGAGTGATTTAAGAGATATAGATGAAAATCTTGATAAGCCGAGAGTAAAACTTGCTTTTGATATGTTAGTCTATTCTATTAAAAAATACATCGGATCATATGCCGCTGCAATGAATGGAGTTGATTATATCATATTTACGGCAGGAGTGGGCGAGAACGACGCTTTAGTAAGAGAAGCAGTATGTAAAGACATGGAATATTTAGGTATTGACTTTGATACAGAATTAAATATGAATGCACCTAGAGGAACTATACAAGAATTTACGAAAAAAGATAGTAAAACAAAAGTTTATCGTATTCCAACGGACGAAGAATATATGATAGCAATGGATACTGCTAGTTTGATTAAATAATAAATATAACAACATTATTAATTTTAATAAAAAAAGAGAGTTAATGGTTTAATCATGCTCTCTTTTTAAATCATTTAGATTTCACTTTTTATAAAATTTCGTCTAAATTGATTATCTAATGTATACTTTACAGATAAGCAAGATGCTCTTAAATTAAACAATTTATTTAGACATGAATTAATGCTTGATCTATCCTTTAATTCGTTATCGTTGTCAATAATAGCATAATATATGTCGTTATTTTCTTTTCTAATTCGTTTAACAAGCGAAAGAATAGAACTACATTCTGGGCTTATTACATAGACTGAATCTTTAGCACGCGACAAAATTCCTTCTGCTTCGTCTCGAATTTCTGAATAAACATCGGACAATTCTTGTTCAACATCGTCTATTTGTATTTTTTCTATTTTTACATCTTTATCTTTTGTAATTAATTTTGAAATTAATGTTTTCATATTTTACCTCACACGCGTATTCTATCACAAATATCTAATTTGTCAATACAAATTTTAAAATCTAGTTGACAAATAAATTTAATTGTGATAAAATCTTTTCATATTTTGTCGAGTGTTCGTTTGATTTGGTCAAAAAGACTATTATTTATTACTAAAATTAGAATTACGAGCACGAATAATTATGGAGGTATAAAATGGCAGTTCCAAAAGGTAAAGTGTCAAAATCACGCCGTGATAAGCGTCGTGCAAACTGGAAAGCATCTGTTCCAACATTAGTTGAATGTCCACATTGCCACGAGAAAAAGGTGGCTCACCAAGTATGTAAGAATTGTGGTTATTATGATGGAGCAGAAGTTATTTCACAAGAAAAGAAAGAAAATAAATAATTTAATTAAATTGGCGAGTTTAACTCGTCTTTTTTTTACCAAATCATAAAACAATCATTTTATTAATAACAAAATTCGAATAGTTGTTAATATATTTATATATTATAAACATATATAAAATATTACAATTTATATAAACTTATTTAATTGAAATAACATTTACATAATATTTGTAAATTATATCAAGTCAATCAAAATTAAAAAATTTATTCAATAAACTGCAAAATATTAAATTAAATATATAAATCAATTAATTATGTAAAAATTTTCTAATTTTGTCTTAAATCTTAAATATGCGAAAATCTTTTTACATTTTTTTCCTATTATTGTATAATATTATTATAAACTGATAATGGGAGAATTATGATGAAAATAGTAGTAGATGCTTTTGGTGGGGATTATGCACCTAGCGAAATAGTAGCGGGCACAATAAAAGCACTTCAAGCAAATCAAGATTTAAATATTGTTTTGGTTGGAGATAAGGATAAAATTACGGAGTTATTGCAACAATTAGTCTTTGTCAGTGATAGATTAGAGATAGTGCACGCACCTGATGTTATCGGCATGGACGAAGTGCCTACTATCGCGATTAGGACAAAGAAAACTTCAAGTATTGTAGTCGCTTACGATTATTTAAAGCAAAATGACGATGCTGTTGCTCTAGTTAGTGCGGGCAGTACAGGTGCTACATTGACAGGTGCGGTACTGAAATTGGGTAGAATACCAAACATTAGCAGACCGGCGCTCGCTCCAATTTTACCTACAGTTAATGATAGGGGTGTAATGCTTCTAGATTGTGGTGCAAACGCTGATTGTAAATCTGAAAACTTATTAGACTTTGCAATAATGGGTGCTGAGTACATGAAAGCCATGGGAGTCAAAAAACCACGAATTGGTTTACTCAATATTGGCACAGAAGAAGAAAAAGGCAACGAAATGGTTAAGCGCGCACATGAGTTAATTAAATCTTCTAAACTAAATTTTGTTGGAAATATTGAGGCGCGTGATGTATTAAGAGGCAATGTAGATGTTGTTGTATGCGACGGATTTTCAGGAAATGTTTGTTTAAAAACTATAGAAGGTACTGCGGAAATTTTGTTTGGGGAATTAAAGGATATTACACATTCTTCTTTAAAAGCAAAATTGGGCGCATTAATGCTTAAGAAAAATCTATATGGTTTAAAAAAGAAATATGACTATAAAAAAGTTGGTGGAGCGCCACTTCTTGGTGTAAATAAAATTGTTATAAAATGCCATGGAAATAGTAAAGCAGATAACATCGCTTCATCAATAGAACAAGCATATACTTTGGCTAAAAACAAACTAGTTGAAAAGGTAAAAAAACAAGTAGAGAAAGAAGAGAATGAAAAATAATTTTATTCAACTTTTTGAAAAATGTGATGATGAATTGAAAGCTTTAGCGTTCACTCATTCTTCATATGCACATGACAAAAACATTATGAGCAATGAGAGAATAGAGTTTTTAGGCGATAGTGTATTGTCAACTATTGTCAGCGATTATCTATATAAACATGCGAAAGCACCTGAAGGGAAAATGAGTAAGATTAGGGCGAGTCTAGTCTGTACTGAAAATTTAAGTGAACTTGCAAAATCACTAAAAATAGAAGATAGAATAAAGTTAGGTAAAAGTTTTAAATCGCACGATATATCAAACGCAATACTTGCAGATACAATTGAAAGTATGATTGGCGTAATGTATTTATCCTTTGGATTATCTTCAATATCTAGTGCAGTATTGGACGCATTAGATGTAAAAAACAAACTAAAAGCAGGCTTTAAACCCGCGGACTTTAAAAGTGAACTTCAAGAATTAATACAAGATAAAAAGCAAAAATTAGTTTATACTACAGAGAAATACGAGACAAAGGGCGGACAAGAAAATTTCCGCGCTACAGTATTTATCAATGGAGAATTTATCGCTTATGGTCAGGGCTCAACAAAACGCGAAGCAGAGCAAAACGCCGCGCATTTGGCACTTGATAAATTGCAAAATAAATGATATAATTATATTTGACAAAACATATAAATTTTTATAACATGAAAAAGGGTAGGTAATTATGGAAGATAAAGATCTATTTTCACAGATTCTAGATAGTGATGAACAAATCATAAAAACATTTCGTCCGCTCAGAAGTAGAGCATATGTTTCAACAATATTTAGTATTTTGTTTATGACAATCATTTTAGTAATATGGTTTGTGGCAGTATTTTATGACACGACGGCTGGTGTGATTGCTTGGATTGTACCTATATTTATTGAATTGATATATATTATTTTTTCAATAATTTTTATCGAATTATGGTGCAACAAAACTGTGTATGCCGTTACTAACAAACGCGTTTTAATTAGGACGGGTTATATTGGAGTAGATTATAAAAGCCTCAATTATGATATGTTAGGGGCAATGACTGTAAATGTTAATTGGATTGATAAATTGACAGGAAAAGATACTGGTACTATCTCATTTGGCAGTATGTCTAGTCCATTAACTTCACAAGGTGTGGCTAAATTTATGTTCCAATATATCAAAGCACCATATGAAATTAATCGCGAAGTAAAAGCGATAATTGACTCAAATAAGAAAAATTAATTTGACATTTTTTACATTTTATTTTATAATATAACTATAATTTAATTGAAGGAGTAAATATGCTATTTGAACCACCTATTGATTTATTAGTAAGCATCGCAGGTTGCAGATATGCGGTTGCTGTTATTGTGGGCGCTCGTGCTAAAGATTTGGAAAATAAAATCCCTGCACTTTTAAACGGAAGTGCTAACCTTGCTATTGATTATGCTGCGGGCGAATTAGTTAGAGGCGAGGTTATAGGCGTTCAATCTAAATAATGTATGCACAAGTAATTGTCGATATATCAAACGATGCTCTTGATAGAGTGTTTGACTATATCGCGCTACCTGATACAGAAGTTGGTATGCGAGTGCGTGTGCCATTTGCAAATCGTACGATATTGGGTTATGTTATTAAACTCAGTGAAACGACTGACTTCGATGAGACTAAAATTAAGCCTATTATTAAAAATCTAGAGAGTGTCCCTAAATTGAAGCCCGAAATTTTAGAGGTTTGTAGATTTTTGTGCGGACGCTTTTTTTTGCGTTTGTCGGATGCGATTAAGTTAGTTTTGCCTTCATGCGTTAGATTGGATAAATCTAAGGAGCAATATTCTTCATATGTTCGACCACTTTTAGATATTGATACTGCTATCAATATAATAGGCAAACGCGCAAAATCTCAATTATCAGTTGTTGCATTTTTATGTGAGCAAGGAGAATCGGATTATACAAAACTATGCGAAATGTTTTCGCGCTCAAGTGTTAACGCGCTGATAGATAAAGGTATTATAGAACGCACATATACTAGAAAATTGCGTTCGCCAGAGAGTAGCGAAGCGAGTGTAGAGAAAAATGTTTTAACCGATTTACAACAAAAAGCGGTTGATACAATTGCAAATAATGATGATATATTTTTATTAAAAGGCGTTACTGGTAGTGGTAAAACTGAAGTATATATGACCATTATTGAGAAGGCACTTTTACAAGGTAAAACTGCCATAATGTTAGTACCAGAAATATCGCTTACTCCACAGATGATGTCGCGATTTAATTCGCGTTTTCCGTCATTGGTTGCAGTTTTACATAGCGGACTAAGTGAGGGAGAAAGGTATGATGAATGGGATAGAATTTTTACAGGTCAAGCACGCGTCGTTCTAGGCGCAAGATCTGCGATTTTTGCCCCTGTCGAAAACTTAGGTGTTATCGTTATAGATGAAGAGCATGATAGTTCATACACAAGCGAAACAAACCCTAGATATTTTACACATGATGTCGCTCAGTTTAGAGCAAGGTATAATCATTGTCCGCTGATTTTAGGGAGTGCAACGCCTAGTATTGAAAGTTATAAAAAGGCAATGGATGGCGTTTATAAATTAGTCGAACTACCCGAGCGTATAAACAATATTGCAATGCCTAAAATCGAAATTGTAGATATGTTGTCCGAATTAATGGAAGGCAACACATCTCCATATAGTAAAAAACTAATTGCGAAATTAGATGAATGTATTGCAAATAAAAAGCAAGCAATTTTGTTTATAAACAGGCGCGGTTTTGCTTCGTTTGTACTTTGCCGTGAATGCGGATATAGGGCTAAATGCGACGATTGCGAAGTGAGTTTGGTGTACCATAAAGAAGATAATGAATTAAAATGTCATTTTTGTGGTAAGCGTTATCGCGCACTCACAAATTGTCCGAACTGCCATAGCACAAATATAAAATATGGTGCTTTGGGGACAGAACGCGTTTGCGAAGATTTAAAAAAGATGTTTAATGTATCAATTTTTAGAATGGATAATGACACGACGCGTGTTAAAAATGGACATAAGCATATATTAGAGCAATTTGCGAATACAACACCAAGCATATTAGTAGGAACGCAGATGATAGCAAAAGGTCATGACTATCCAAATGTGGCGTTTGTTGGAATACTCGATGCAGATGTGAGTTTATACAATAGCGATTATAAGTCGAACGAACGCACATTCCAACTGGTTACTCAAGTTTCTGGCAGAGCGGGAAGAAAAAATGGCGATGGATCGGTCGTATTACAGACATATGCTCCTAAACATTATGTCTATCGATTTGCAAAAAATTATGATTATAACTCATTCTATGAAAAGGAAATTAATTTGCGCGAGACAACTAAATTTCCACCATTTAGTACCATTTTACGAATTTTAATCAGTAGCGTAAGCGATAATAGGGCAAAAGAAGTAACTAAATTACTATATGATAAGGCGCAAACAATAAAAGAAAAATACGGCAAGGATATTTTCTTCCTACAAGCGATGCCAGCGCCCGTAAAGCGAATACAAACAAAATATCGCTATCAAATCTTGACTAGATATAGTCCATGTGATAAAATAACTAGCGATTTCTTTAGTATTTGTGATATAATAGAGAAAGATGTTTCAATTTTTGTTGAAATAAATCCAAATAATTTGAGGTAGAATATGGCAATAAGAGAAATTGTTAGACATACAGATAGTTTTATTCGAAAAAAGAGCAAACCAGTTAAAGTGTTTGATGAAAAATTGTGGGAACTATTAGACGACATGTGGGAGACTATGGAAGAGCGCGCAGGCGCAGGACTTAGTGCAGTACAAGTAGGAGTTTTAAAACGCGCTTTCATAATCAATATAAACAATATGCGAATCGAATTCATTAATCCGACAATTTTGCATACAAGCGGAAAACAATATAAAAAAGAAGGCTGTTTAAGTGTTACCGACCTTCCATTTGGCTATGTAGAGCGCCCTAAAAAAGTGACAATATCCGCTTATGATAGGTATGGCAATATGTTTAATCTAACTTGTGAAGATTGGACCGCGGTTTGCGTTTGTCATGAAAATGATCATTTAGACGGAATACTCTACATTGATAAATTATGTACTCCACCAAAAGGCATGGAAGAGGACGACTAATGAAAATAATATTTTTCGGCACAAATGAATTCAGTACTACCATTTTAAAAGGTCTTATTGATGATAAACATGAAGTTGTAGCGGTCGTTTCGCAACCTGATAAAGTAAATTTAAGAAATAATAAGGTTAAATTTTCTTGCATTAAAGATTATTGTTTAAAAAATAATATTCCTATTTTACAATTTGAAAAAGTTAGTAGAGACGGGGAAGATATTTTAAAAAATTTGAACGCGGACATTTTTGTTACAGCAAGTTATGGTCAAATTTTAAAACAAAATATTTTAGACATTCCAAAATATGGAGTAGTAAATATTCATGCAAGTCTACTGCCAAAGTATAGAGGTTCGTCGCCAATTCAATGGGCAATTATGAATGGCGAAAAATCTACAGGCATAACAATTATGCGTACAGATATTGGATTAGATACAGGCGATATATACTTTTCGCGTGCGATTGATATTGAAAGAAACGATACTTCATCTAGTGTATTTAATAAACTTGCAACACTAGGTGTTGAATGCCTTCATGAGTTTTTTAAAAATTTTGATTATTATAAAGATAATCATTATAAGCAAGATGAAGATAAATCTAGTTATTATCCTATGATAAGGAAAGAAGATTATAAATTAGATTTTAATCTTGACGCGGAAAGTTTATATAACAAAATTCGCGCATTAGAAAAATGCTATTTTATTTATAACTCAACACGCTATATTGTAGGGTTTGCTGCCATTGAAGAGCAATCGGGTATGGCAGGCAAAATTTTATCATGCAATGGTAAGTCTGGGCTTATTATAGCATGCAAAGATAAAGCGTTAAAGATTGAGACTATTCAACCAGAAGGTAAACAAATGATGCAAGCAAAAGCATACATGAATTCTAATAAATTTAGATGTGGGGATATAATTGAAAATACTTAGCGATTATTCATTAACTGAATTAGAAAATGAGTTGTCAAATTTTCCGCGATATCGTGCGAAACAAATTTTTGACACTATAAAACAAGGTAAAGATTATAAAGATATTGCATTACCAAATGGAATGAAAAGCGAGCTAAAGGAAAATTATATTTTAAAACCGCTCGAAATTTTTAAAACCCTAACGGGGAAAGACGGCACAAAAAAATATCTTTTAAAATTATATGATGACAATCTAATAGAGTGCGTTTTTTTACATCAGTCGTATGGCAATACAATATGTATGTCCACACAAGTCGGTTGCAGAATGGGATGTAAATTTTGCGCGTCTACACAAAATGGATTAATTCGAAATTTAACTGCAGGTGAAATGCTATCTACAATAGCAATTGTAAATGCAGATAATGGTCGCTCAGTTGATAGAAATTTTACGAATATAGTTCTCATGGGTAGTGGTGAGCCATTTGATAATTACGATAATGTAGTAAAGTGGCTTTCTCTAATTACTGACGCACGCGGATTTAATGTGAGTGAGCGAAACATATCAATTTCAACTTGCGGATTAGTAGATAAAATAATTCAATTTGCTTCATTAAAATATAATATCACGCTATGCGTATCATTACATGCAACGACAGATGAGATTAGACGAACAATAATGCCTATAGCTAATAAATATACAATAAAAAAAATTGTTGATGCACTAAAATTATATGTACATGAAAATAATAGGCGAGTAGTATTTGAATATTGCTTAATAAAAGATAAAAATGATAGCGATGAAGACATTAAAAGGTTAAAAAATATAACCTCAAATTTACTATGTCATGTAAATGTTATATGCTTAAATCCTAATGGTGGTAGCTTAAAAGCAACTACGCGTGATGAAGCAAAAATGTTTGTAGAAAAGCTTAATAAAATTGGTGTTTCTGCGACTCTTAGACGAAGTCAAGGGGAAGATATAGCAGGAGCGTGCGGAATGCTTAGAGCAAAATCTTTAAAATAAAAAATAATTTTAAATAAAATTTCGTTTTATTAATTTTTTATTTTGCTATAATTATGATATAATATTATACGGAGTTAAATATGAAAAAAGTTGTTGTTAGCGCGTCTAGTCTACCAGCAGGTAGAAATATGTCGAGCCAAATTGAATATTTATCGAGAGTAACGCAGTATGGTGCAGATATGTATCATCTTGATGTCATGGATGGCAAATTCGTGAAATCTAAGACTTTAGATTATACATATTTTGAACAACTTAGAGAGAAATCTGCGCTTTTATTTGACGCTCATCTAATGGTCAATAATGTAGAAAAAGTACTAGATAAATATATTAAATCAAGTGCAAATATCATAACTATTCATTATGAAGTTTTTTCTGATACTGAGGCATTAATCTCAGCATTAAAAAAGATACGAGCAGGTAAGAAAATGGTTGGTCTTGCTATTGATTCGCCAACCGACATATCTGTAGTCGATAGTTTATTAAAATATGTAGATATGATACTTATTTTATGCGTTAAAGCGGGCAAAGGTGGCCAAGAATTTTCAAAAGACGCATTAAAGAAAATTAAATATGTTAGAAATCTTAGTCCAGATATATTAATTGAAGTAGATGGCGGTATAAACGATGTTACTGGTGCGCAGTGTGTGCGTGCTGGTGCAGACATATTAGTTAGCGGTAGTTACATTTACAATAATGATACATATGAAGCGATCCAAAAGTTGAAGGGTAAAAATGGATAACAGGTACTACTTTGAAGAAAAAGAAAATGACATCGTAACATTTAAAGACAAAGAAGCAAATCATATCGCGCGCGTTCGCAGATGTAATGTCGGAGACGATATCACAGCATTTAATGGCGACGGATATGACTATCATTTGCAAATCATAGAGATAACAAAGTCGGTTGTTAAAGCAAAAATTTTAGATAAAATTTTAAATAGAGCAACTAACGAGCCAAAAATTATCGTGTATTTAGCAATGCTCAAAAACGAAGCATTAACTACTACAATTGACCATTTGGCTGAACTAAATGTCTCAGAAGTAAAAATATTTAAATCAGATTTTTCGGTTGCAAACATTGATATGCAAAAAATATCTAAACTTCAAACTATTGCTACACAGGCGAGCAAACAATGTGAGCGCGCGACAATTATGTCTGTTAGCATTATCAATAAATCGGATATAAAATCTGACATTTCATGGTGCAAAAATATATTTTTCTCATATGAAGACGCAACGAATAAAGCGAACGAGTTTACAGGAGATTTTGCTGTTATAATAGGACCTGAAGGTGGCTTTTCTAAAGTAGAAGTCGAGTATTTTTCTTCTTTTGCAAGCACAATTTCGTTAGGAAAGACAATTTTACGCGCAGAAGTTGCCTCATCAGTTGCAGTTGCTATGTTAAAGGCGGTGAACCATGCGAGCTAGTGTGATAACTTTAGGTTGTAAGGTTAATGAATACGAAAGTCAGTCAATGTTGAACCAATTAAAACAGGCAGGGTATGATATAAGCGAAGGATTAGAAGTAGCAGACATTTACATTGTGAACACTTGTGCGGTCACAAACATAGCAGAGAGAAAATCACGCCAAATGTTGGCAAAGATTAAAAAACTCAATCCACAAGCAAAAATAATAGTTTGTGGCTGTGCGTCGCAAAATAATCCCACTCAATTTTCAACTAATAATCAGGTTATAGCGGTAGTAGGTAATCAAGGTAAAGAAAATATATTTAACTACATTTCAAATCAAAATAAAGTTTTGACACCTATTGATAATACTAATTTTACAGAGATGACTCAACCGATTAACACTCGGACTAGACAATATATAAAGATACAAGATGGTTGCAATTATTTTTGTACATATTGTCTTATTCCATATGTTCGTGGTAGGAGTAGAAGCAGAAATTTAAATTGCATACTACATGAAATAGAGGTGTCAAATGCTAGTGAGATTGTCTTAACTGGCATAAACATGAGTGATTATAGGATAAATGGCGAACTCGCCCTAAAAAAACTAATTAAGGCGGTTGATTCGCTAAATGTTAGATTCAGAATATCTTCTATTGAATGCAATGTCATAGATGACGAAATGATAGAGATACTAAAAAACTGTAAAAACTTTTGTCCTCACTTTCATTTGAGTTTGCAATCAGCGTGCAATAGAACGCTAAAGCGCATGAACAGACGCTATACTATTGAGCAATTTATCGAGATAACAAAAAAATTAAGAGAAGCATTCCCTTTGGCTTCGATTTCTACCGATATTATAGTTGGATTCAAGGGAGAGACGGACGAAGAGTTCGAAGAAACTTTAGAAAATATTAAGAAAATACAATTTAGCTTTATGCATATATTCCCGTACAGCGAGCGTAGTGGAACGGCTGCGAATTCGCTAAATAGCACTGTCGATTCAAAAACTAAAAAATTGCGTGAAGATAAATTGAAAAAATTAAATTTACAATTTAAACATAAATTTTTTGAAGCAAATTGCGGAACTAAACATAAGGTGTTGATAGAAGAAATAGTTGACGAAAAATATTCTTTAGGATATACTGATAATTATATATACACATACATCCCAAACATCTATCCGATTGGTAGTATACAGACAGTGGAACTGACGGACGAATATAAAGATGGTATGTTGGGTATTGTTAAATAAGGAGAAATTATGGAAGATTGCATATTTTGTAAGATTAGATTAGGCGAGATACCGAGCACAAAATTATATGAAGACAATGACTTTATGATAATAAAAGATATAAATCCACAGGCTAAAGTGCATTTAATCGCAATACCAAAAGAACATGCGCCATACATTGATATGCTTACACAAAAAGGTGCTGAAATGCTTGGTAGAATTATGGGCAAAATCTCGCATATGCAAGAAGAATTAGGCATAACCAATGGATATAGATTGATTATAAATCAAGGTCAAGACGCAGGACAAACGGTCGCACATATCCATATTCATATTTTAGGTGGAGAAAAATTAAAAGAATTATAAAAAATTTACAAAACTTGTTGACAATAACACATTTTTATTTTATAATAAACATATTCTGAAATAAAAGTGGGTGAAGAAATTGACAACAGTTCGTTGCGGAGAGAACGAATCGCTTGAGAGCGCTTTAAAGCGTTTTAAACGCAAGTGCCAAAAAGATGGTATAATCGGCGATTTAAAGAAGAAAACTGAATATGTTAAACCTAGCGTTCGTCGTAAAGAGAAGAGTAAAGCTGCTCGCAAACGCGCTATGAAGAAAAGTCGTTATTAATAATCACACTAGCTCATGCTAGTGTTTTTATTTTAAATTAAATTTTAGCATATTATACTATTTAATTTTTTTAAAATTAAAAACACTTGCTCTAGATTTTTCAATTTGGTATAATAAGACTATGGATTACAAAAGTTTGTTAAATGCAGAACAATATGAGGCAGTTAAATGCACTGAAGGCCCGGTACTTGTTACTGCTGGGGCTGGTAGCGGTAAAACACGCCTTTTGACATATAGAATAGCATATTTGATTACTGAGAAGAAGGTCCCTGCGCGCAATATTTTAGCGATAACTTTTACTAATAAAGCAGCCGCAGAGATGAAAGAAAGAATAAGCAAAGTGGCGCAAGACGGTGATATGGTTACTGTATGTACATTTCATAGTTTTTGCGCTAGAATGTTACGAAGTTATGCTAGTTTTTTAGATGGATATAAAGATAATTTCACAATTTTTAGCGAGACAGATTCGTCTAAAGTCATGAAAGATATATTTAAGTCAATGAACATTCAAGACGAAAATATTAAGCAAAAATTTAAAAATAATATTTCCACTATTAAAAATGATAATTTAACCATAGAAGAGTTTTTTAATGCCTATCATTACGATAATTCTATAAATGATTTTGTAAAATTTTTTAATGCCTATCAAGCAGAATTAATGAAAAATAATGCAATGGATTTTGATGATTTATTGATTAATTTTTATAAACTTATTACTACTAATGACGCCGTGTTAGAAAGTATTCAAAATCATTATACCTATTTTAGCGTAGATGAATTTCAAGATACAAATAAGTTGCAGTACGATATAATTAAGGTCCTTGCTTCTAAAACGAGAAATTTATTGATAGTCGGCGATGAAGACCAATCAATTTATGGTTGGCGTGGTGCTAATATTGACAATATATTCAATTTTACACGCGATTTTAAAGATGCAAAAATTTTTAAGTTAGAGCAAAATTATCGCAGTACAAAAAAGATATTGGATAGGGCAAATTTAATTATAAAGAATAATAAAAACCGCTTAGATAAAAAATTGTATACAGAGAATGCAGAGGGTAGCGATGTATATTATTATCAAGCAATGAACGAAGCGGACGAAGCAGACTTTGTTGTACAAAATATCGTTCGTATGCATATGTCGGGCGTTAAATATAGTGAGATTGCAATTCTTATGCGACTAAATTCATTGTCGCGCGCTTTTGAAGAGAAATTATTAGCATATAATATTCCACATGTCATGTATAACGGATTCAAGTTTTTTGAGCGTGCTGAGATAAAAAATGTTTTGGCATACTTAACGGCAATAGTTAATCCAGATGACAATGTAAGTTTTTCAAGAATAATCAATTTCCCTAAACGCGGAATTGGAGATACTAGCATAGAAAAAATTAACGAAATTGCTATGCGCAACAAGTGCAGTTTAAAAGCGGTCGTTATGAATTGCGAAAATGAGATACTGCCAAAAGCGTTGATTGATAAATTGAAACCATTGCGCGATATTTTAAATTATTTAGAGCAAAACATAAATAGTTTAGGCATGTATGATTTTTTCAGCGAACTATTAGACAAAACGGGAATATTAAAGTCGTTTGATTTAGACAATGAACAAGAATACGAACGCTTTTTAAATGTCAACTCATTATCAAATTCGGTACGAGAATTCGAAGAGAACAATGCGGGTGCGACCATAATTGATTATTTAGAATCTGTAACACTTTCAAGTGCTATGGATAGCGATGATGGCTCAGGCGTTGTGATCGCAACGATACATTCAGCAAAAGGTCTAGAATTTGACACTGTCTTTGTCGTAGGTTGCGAAGAAAAGATTTTTCCGATTTCACGTGATAATAATGACGATTTAGAAGAAGAGCGTAGGCTTATGTATGTGGCGATAACGCGCGCTAAAAAGGACTTGATTTTAACAAGTAGCAATTCACGATTTTTATATGGCAAGCGTGAATATAGCGTCAAGTCGCGCTTTTTGTACGAGTTAGAACTAGCGCATGAACGACAAATAAATTTAGGCAACAAATCATATAATAACTATAACAATTATTATGATGATGACCATTCAAACTATAATAACAATTATACAAATAATTATAAATCATACTATAATGAAAAATATTCAAACTATGATTACAATAAAAAATATGGAGGAGATATGAACACTTTACAAACAAATTCAAACCAATCTTTCAATTATACATTCAATAAGGATACAGTTCAAAAGAAATCTGTTGATTTTAGTAAAATAAAATTAGGCGCGAAAGTTATTCATCCAAAATTTGGCGAAGGAGAGATAGTCGAAGTTACGCCAAATAGCAGTAATCATTGCGTTAAAATTAAGTTTGATGGTGTAGGCGAGAAGATGTTGTCGCTTGATTATGCGCCAATAGAATTTAAGGATTAATATGACAAAAGAAGAGCGCTTAAAATGGCTGACAGATGAGGTTAATAAGCATAATAAAAACTATTATGTTTATGACAATCCTACAATCTCTGATGCTGAATACGATGCATTGTATTACGAGTTAGTTGACCTAGAAAAAGAACTAGGTTATTCTTTGCCGAATAGTCCAACATCACGCGTCGGCGATTATGTATTGCCAGAATTTAAGAAGCGCAAACATAAAATTCCGCTTTATAGCCTTAACAAAGTAAAAGATTTTTTAGATATGGAAAAATGGATGTCAGACATGAGAAAGGCGACAAATAAGTCTGATTTAACTTTTTCATTAGAATATAAATATGACGGACTAAAGGTTGTTATTGAATATACAAAAGGTCATTATAAATCTGCGACGACACGCGGAAATGGACTTGTAGGCGAAGATGTTACTATGCAAGTCCGTACTATAAAGAGCGTGCCATTAACTATTCCTTTTTTAGGTCATTTAATAGTTCAGGGCGAATGTATGATGACTAATAGCGCATTTGAAGAATACAACGAAACGGCAGACATACCACTAAAAAATCCGCGCAATGGAGTGGCTGGAGCAGTAAGAAATCTTGATCCGCGTGAGACGGAAAAACGAAGGCTAGATTTCTTTTGTTATGATGTGCTTGAAGTTGAAAATAAAACAATATCAACTCAAAGCGAAATGCATGAATTTATAATTCAACAAGGGTTTTTAACTGGTAATTATTTTAAAATACTTTCAAATATAGATGAGGCAAAATTATATATTAATGAAGTAGATAAGGTAAAATCTTCGCTTGATGTCATGATTGACGGAATGGTCGTAAAAGTAAATGATACAAGCGTGCGTGAAGAAATAGGCTATACAAACAAATTCCCTAAATGGGCGATGGCATATAAATTCAAGCCCGTCGAGTTGTCTACTAAACTTGATGATGTAGTATGGCAAGTTGGACGAACGGGGAAAATCACACCTATTGCTATTCTCGATCCTATAGAATTAAGTGGAGCAACAGTTAGTAGGGCAACATTAAATAATACACAAGATATAGAGAGAAAACAAATAAGCATAAATAGTAGAGTATTCGTCCGTCGTAGCAATGAAGTTATACCAGAAGTTATGGGATTGGCGGAAAGAGCGGATGATGCTATTGACATAATTCCTCCTAAAATTTGTCCAAGTTGTGGTGAGAATTTAGTTTCAATTGGCGCAAATTTATTCTGTGTAAATCACAAAGGTTGCTACGAACAAATAATTGACCGATTGACTCATTTTGTTTCGCGCGACGCTTTCAATATTGAAGGTCTTAGCATAAAGACATTGCAAGCATTGTTTGAAAGTTATAAGATTGCATATCCGTACGAATTGTTTAAACTTAATGCTGAAATGCTCTCTAAATTAGACGGCTTTAAAGATAAAAAAATATCTAACCTATTAGATAGTATTGAAAAAAGTAAAAATATAGATTGGCAAAATTTTATTTTTGCATTAGGAATAATGAATGTTGGTAAAAAGACAGCATTTACAATAGCACAAAAATTTAAAAATATAGACGAATTAAAGTCGGCAGATTTTTCTTCTCTTATTGAACTTGACGATATAGGTGAAATTGTTGCAAATAGTATATTAGAATATTTTGCAGATAGTTTAAATATTGAAAATATTGATAAATTATTTGAATTAGGAGTCAAAATTAATGCGCAGGCAGAAGTGAATACTAATTCATATTTCAGCGGAAAAACTATTGTTTTAACGGGTGCACTAGAGAATTTTTCACGAACAGATTTAACAAAGCAATTAATGAATTTAGGAGCAAATGTAACAAGCAGTGTTAGTAAGAAAACTGACTTAGTCATAGTAGGTTCGGACGCTGGCAGTAAGTTAGACAAAGCAAAATCATTAAATATAAAGACAATTAACGAAAGCGAATTGATTGAACTTTTAAATATAAATAACTAATAAGCGATTTCGTTTATTAGTTTTTTCTTATATTATTAAGCATTTTAATGTAAAATTTTAACAATAATTTTCTTGCCGATATTATTAAAATAGTTTGAAATTAATATGTCTTTTTGTTATAATAAATATGTTATTTTTAATTTATTTTAAGTCTAGAGGTAACATATGATAACTTTTAAAGAAATCGAGATGACAGGTTTTAAGTCATTTGCTGACGAAACACACATTAACTTTGATGGTGGTATTACTGCTATTGTCGGCCCTAACGGTTGCGGTAAATCAAATGTTAGTGATGCAATTCGTTGGGTGTTGGGTGAGCAATCTAGTAAGGCTTTGCGTGGTAAGAGCATGCAAGATGTTATTTTTGCCGGCACAGAGAAACGAAAAAAATTAAGTTATTGTGAAGTATCTCTAGTATTTGATAACACAAATAAGTGGTTTAATATTGATTATGACGAGGTCGTTATAACGCGTAAATTGTATAGAAATGGAGAAAGCGACTATCTAATTAATCGTAAACCTTGTAGACTTAAAGACATTCGAGATTTATTATACGATAGCGGTATTGGTAAGGACGGATATTCGATTATAGGTCAGGGTCGAGTTGAAGAGATAATTCAATCAAAACCCGAAGAGCGTCGTGCTATATTTGAAGAGGCGGCAGGTATATCAAAATATAAAGCGCGCAAGACTGAGACTGAAAATAGGTTAGAGCGCGTGCGCGACAATTTAAGTCGAGCAAGTGATATTATGGGCGAAGTAGAGCGTAGGTTAGGACCATTAAAACGCCAAAGTGAAGACGCGAAGAAATATCTAGAATATCGCGACAATTTAAAAAATTTAGAGATAAATGCATACATTTATCAATATGACCATGCCGCGCAAACGAAAGATGAGATTAATACTAAACTGCAAGGTTATCGCGATAACTTGAATGTTTTGACTAATAGTTTTGAAACTGAGCAAGCGAAGTATGATAAGGCGCTTAATGAGATTAACCAGTTAGATAAAAAAGCGAGTGAGTTACATGAAAAAGTGCTGGCTAATTCGGTCGCATTAGAGAAAAAGCAGAGCGATAGTCGCCTACTTAATGAGCAAACACGGTACTTAAAAGAACAAATTGATAGATTAAATTCGCAATTAGATGGCTTTACAATGGATTTAAATCAGCGTCAGGCATTGGTAAATTCGGCGTCTAGTTTAAAAGAAGAAGAGAGTGAAAATTTACGCACACTTTATGCGCGTTCGCAAGAGATGAGCAATGAATATTTATCCTTAATTGACGAACTTACTAAGAGCGAAGGCGAGAAAGAGGAAAATCAGCGCGCTATGATAGATAATCTATCTAAGATAACTGATATAAAAGCGAATTTGTCAGCATATGTTGCAAAACGCGACACTCTAACTGAAAATGTTAAAGAAGATAGAGAAAAATTATCTCAATTGCTAGAACAAAAAGACAATTTAACAAAAGAAAATTCGGACTTATTTAATTTAGTAAACGAATTAAAAGAAAAGCGCGAATTAAGTATTACATCTTTAACTAAAATCAATGCAAAATTAGGCGAAATTAATACACAAATTGATAATTTAAGCGAAAATATCTATGCATTAAAAACATCGATATCTAACGACGCTAATAGAAAAACAATATTGTCTAATCTTCAAGCAGATTTCGAAGGATATCAGTTTGCAGTTAAGCGCTTATTGCAAGAAGGAAAGAAAAATCCGCGCTTAAATAGTGCAATCAAAGGCGTTGTTGGAAATATTATATCGGTTGATCAAAAGTTCCAAACAGCGATTGAAATCGCGCTAGGTGGAAGTATACAAAACATAGTTACAGCGGATGAAAATGACGCAAAAACACTTATAAATTATTTGAAAGAGTCTAAATTAGGTCGTGCTACATTCTTGCCTATCTCTGCTGTTAAACCACGCAGTTTAAGTGCACATGATAGGGGATATTTAACAAGTACGGGGTGCTTTGGAGTTGCAAGTGAAGTTGTAAAAACAGAACCGCAATTTAGGTCAGTTATTGATAGCCTATTAGGATCAACTGTCGTATGTGACAATCTAGATAATGCTGTTAATTTAGCAAAGAAATCGGGTTATTCATTTAGAATTGTTACACTTGAAGGCGATGAATTATCTCCACAAGGTAGTATGTCTGGTGGTAGTAAAAAGAGCAACGATAGTTCGCTACTTTCTAAAGAAAACGAAATTAAGGCATTAAGTGAAAACATCGCTAAACGCACAATGGAATTATCAGATTTAGAATCTAGATATAAGTCATTATTAGAAGAACAAACAAAATTAAATCAATTAAGAGATAAAGAAATTTTATCACAACAATCAATCAATACAGAATTTTATACTAACAACACAAAGTTGGAGAGCGTTAGTAATAGCCTTTCATCGCTTGAAGAAGAAATTTTCTCTATATCTAGTCAAATTAAGGTCGCTGAAAATATTGTTAACGAACTGAATACAAAGATTAATTCAATTGATAAAGCCGAACTTGACTATGACGCAACTAAGGCAAATTTAGTTGAAAATCATGACAACAATGCATATGAAGAGTTGAAAAAGAAGCGTGAAGAATATCAAGAAGATATTACAGCATCAAAAGTAAAAATTGCTTCAACTGAAGAAAAGATTCGTGCGCTTACTAAAGATATTGATACACAGAATCAAGAAATCATATCTATTAAAAAATCTATTGAACAAATTCAAGCAGAACTTGCTAGTCAACAAAGAGTGTATGATGAAGCAGTGCGCATGAATAATCTTAAAAACGAAGATAGCGATACGATTAGACTAAAAGAAGAATTGGATGGACTAAATAATAATCTTGCACAATTCGACGAGTTTAAGCAATCTTTAATGCAAGAATTAAAGACAATTGATGACAAAAAATCAAATTTAACTAATGACATTTCGCGCCTTAACAATAAAATATATCAAGAAGAGAATAGACTTCAAAAAGTCGACACTGATATTGAGAATATGCAAGAGCGCATTTACGAAGAGTATGAAATGACATATAATGATTGCCTTCCATTTAAAAATCAAGGCGAGGATTTTGATATTAAGGAAACTATGATTCAAATCAACCGCGTTAAGACTCAAATCACAGCGTTGGGTTACATCAACATCAACGCTATTGAAGAATACAAGACGGAAGGTGCGCGATATGAAGAAATGAACGCGCAAATCGAAGACTTAAAGAAAGCGGAAGAAGATGCGGTAAAGATCATTAAAGACTTATCTAGTGAAATGCTTGAAAAATTCAATACCGAATTCGTTAAGATCCAAGAGAACTTTACTAAAGTATTTAAAGAATTGTTTGGTGGCGGTAATGCTAGACTAGAATTGTTGCCAAGTGAAGACCCATTAACCGCAGGTGTTGAAATTATCGCACAACCACCGGGCAAAGTATTGCAACAAATTTCGCTATTATCAGGTGGCGAAAAGACAATGACCGCCATTGCAATTTTGTTCGCAATATTAAAATTAAAACCTATGCCATTCTGCTTCTTAGACGAAATAGAGGCTGCACTAGACGACGCAAATATCGAGCGATATGCGCGATACTTAAAACGATTTAGTGATGAAACGCAATTCATTGTAATCACACACAGAAAACCTACTATGGAACTTGCGGACTCATTGTATGGTGTTACTATGGAAGAAAAAGGCGTATCAAAGACTGTATCTGTAAAACTTGATGATGCAGTTAAAGTCGCAGACCAAGCAAAATAACAAAATATATATTTGGAGATTTTATGGGCATTTTTAAAAAATTCTTTGACAAATTAAAATACACTTTTAAACGAACAGAGCTTAATGATGATTTTTATGACGAACTCGAATCAGTCCTTATTTCAAGTGATATGGGAGTTGATACTGCGCTTGATATTATGGATGAACTTCGCGATATTTGTAAGAAGAAACTTATAAAAGATATTGAACATGCGCAAATTGAACTTAAAAATTTGCTTATCGAAAAATTGAATGTTCAACCCATAAATTTTGAATATCCACTAATTATCACAGTTGTTGGAGTAAATGGCGTAGGGAAAACTACATCAATTGCAAAAATGTCCAAGTATTTTATAAATAAAAAGAAATCAGTGTTACTTGCGGCGGGAGATACTTTCCGCGCAGGTGCTACTGAACAACTTAATCAGTGGGCAGAGAAATTAAAGACAAAAATAGTAAAACAAGGCGAGGGTGCAGACTCTGCGTCAGTTGTATTTGACGCAATAACGAGTATGAAGTCAAAGAAAAATGATGTGTTAATCGTTGATACGGCAGGACGACTACAAACTAAGACTAATCTCATGAAAGAGTTAGAAAAAATCAATAATATTGTTAACCGCGAATATCCCGAAGCGAAAAAGATGAATTTAATCGTACTTGACGCATCAATCGGTCAAAATTCTATCGCACAAGTAAAGGCATTTAAAGATAGCGTAAATATAGACGGTATAGTTTTAACTAAACTTGACGGAACAGCAAAAGGCGGAGTGGTTTATCCAATAATTAATGAACTTCATGTGCCAATTATCTTTACAGGATTTGGCGAGCAAGTTGACGACCTATCTGTCTTTGACCCTGAAAGTTTTGTAGACAAAATTTTAATGTAATAGATATAAATATCTTATATATAAAATCAAAAATATATTTATAAGAAAAAATTCATAATATTAAATAAACAAAAAATTCATATATCAAACAAAAGTATATGAATATAAAAATTTATATAAAACAAACTTCTACAAATTCACTATTAATTTAGTGGATTTTTTATTTAATTTAATAATAATTCAACGAGATATACATATTTATTTAATAAAATTCAGTATTGACAAGTGTATATTTGTGTGTTAAAATACAATAAATTCTAGGAGGGAAAATATTAATGTTATTTGAAATTTTTAAAAGGGACTTTATTAATGAATCATATAAATCTAGTGAGATTGAAGGAGAAGGTAAAGTAAAATATATCCCTACGGAAACATTAAAAAAATACGAAGATGCACTATTTGAACAAGGTACACCAGAACAAATATATCAAATAGCTAGATTAAATCTAAATGGTGTTAATATAAAAAAATTAGGACAAAAAATTATTCAATCAAAAGATGAATGGTATAACTATTTATTTGCAAGAGATGTAGAAGGAGCAGATGTAAATGCTCATGCGCAAATTGTTATAGAGACTAAAGATCGTATGTTATGTTATACATTTGCACAAGCTGTTCATGGAGCAGATATTAAAGATCTCGGAAGAGTGATAGTTGATTCTAAAGATCTGCATTATAATTATTTATTTGCTAAAGACATGGAGGGAGCAGATGTAAAGTCTCATGGACAAGTTATAATCAATAGTAAAGATTTAGGATATAATTATTCTTTTGCTCAAAATGTAGGTGGAGCAGATGTTAAAGCTCACGGACAAGTTATAGTTGACAGCAAAGATCTAGACTATAATTATAATTTTGCAATGAATATTAAGGGTGCGGACATTAATGCTCATGCGCAAGTAATTTTAGAAAATAAAGACCCAAAATTCAACTATTTATTTGCTAGAGATATAGAAGGAACAGACACAAAAGCCCACGAAAAAGTAGTTTTAGAGAGTAAAAATCCAAAATTCTGCTATTATTTTGCTAGAGACATTAAAGGAGCAGATATAAAAGCACTTGAAAAAGTAGTGTTAGAAAGTGAAAATTCAATGTATTGTTATTATTTTGCAAAAGAGATTAAAGGATCAAATATTGAAAGGTTATATGATGTTGTAAAGGAAGCTGGAGATTTCTATTATTTAAAAAGTTTATTATCTGAAATAAAAATGGAAAAATATGAAGAAAAATTGAAAAATCAAAATAGCGAAATATAAACATTTTTTAATTATAATTTAACATAAAAAATTTCACTATTAATTTAGTGGATTTTTTTTCGCTTTTATTATAAAATTATATTTGAGTATGAATATAGAAGAAAGAGTTTATGTTGCTATTTTAATGAAATACTATGGAAATTTACTTACCAATAAGCAAAAGGAAGTATTATCTATGTATGTAGATAACAATTTGTCTTTGCAAGAAGTTAGCGAAGAATTAGATATTTCGCGTCAGGCAGTTAAAGATACATTAGATAAAGCAATTAATACGCTAAATAAAACAGAAGAAAGTTTAAAATTCATTTCTAGGGACAAAAAACTTATTAAATTTATTAACAGTAAAGCAAATAAAGAAATTGATGAAATAACAAAAAAAGAATTATTATCAATATTGGAGGACGAATAATGGCTCTATTTTCTAACCTTAGTGAGAGATTAAATCATATTTTTAGTAAAATGACTAAACGCGGGAAATTAACTGCATTAGAGATAAAAGAAGCAATGCGTGAAATTCGTGTAGCACTATTAGAAGCAGATGTCAACTTTTCTGTTGCAAAAGAATTCATAAATAAAGTTAGTGAGAAAGCAGTAGGTGAAGAAATTTTAAATAGTTTAACACCTACCCAACAAGTTATTAAAATCGTACGCGACGAATTAACCGCGCTTATGGGCGGAGAAAATCAAAAATTAAATGTTGCACCAAAACCACCTACAATAATTATGATGTGTGGTCTGCAAGGTAGTGGTAAAACGACACTTTGCGGTAAACTCGCTTTAAAATTAAAAAAAGAAGGGAAGAAACCTCTGCTAGTAGCGTGCGATATTTATCGTCCAGCCGCAATCGACCAATTAAAAGTCTTAGGTAAATCAATACAAATTGATGTTTTTGAGCGTGGGACACAAGAACCAGTCAAAACTTGCAATGAAGCAATCAAGTATGCAGAAAAATTCGCACTCGACACTGTAATTATTGATACAGCAGGAAGATTGCAAATTGATGAAAAATTAATGGACGAGTTAAAACGAATAAAAAAAGAAATCGAGCCTACTGAAATTTTGCTTGTAATTGACTCAATGATAGGGCAAGAAGCAGTGGCGGTTTCTACTGCATTTAATGACGCGTTAGATGTAACAGGCGTTGTACTCACTAAGATTGACGGCGATACGCGTGGCGGTGCAGCATTATCAATTCGCTCAGTGATTGGTAAACCTATAAAATTTGTTGGTGTGGGCGAGAAATTAACAGACCTTGAACCATTTTATCCTGACCGAATGGCGTCAAGAATATTAGGTATGGGCGATGTTTTAACGCTTATTGATAAAGCACAACAAGCGGTAGATGAAAAAACTGCGCAAGAAATGGAACGAAAGTTTAGGGAAAATAGTTTTGACCTAAATGACTATATTGAGCAGGTTAATTCATTGAAAAAAATGGGAGGACTAAAATCTGTTCTCTCAATGATGCCGGGTATTAGCGGAAAAATGAAACAAATTGAAGATATGATTGACGAAAAGATGCTTGATAAAAATAAAGCGATTATTCAGTCAATGACACCAAAGGAGCGACAAGATCCAAGTATAATCAACGGCTCACGCAGACAAAGAATAGCGAAGGGCGCAGGGGTAGAAGTAAGCGACATTAATCAACTTATTAAACAATTTAATCAAAGTAAAGAAATGATGAAAATGATGAAAAACCCTAAGGCGTATGGTGGCAAATTAAAGATGATGAAGAATCTAATGGGTGGAAACTTTTAACATTAATTTGACAACAATACGACATAGGGGAAAGCTGTCATCATTACATATAACCGCGTTATATGAAGGACAAAAAACCCTAAGGCGTATGGTGGCAAATTAAAGATGATGAAGAATCTAATGGGTGGAAACTTTTAACATTAATTTGACAATAAAACGGCATAGGGATAAAAAGATAAACTCTTATTTATTTGACAGATAATTTTAATGAATTATATTAAAAACTTAAAATTTATAAAAATACACAATATATAGTAGTTGTTTATTATTAATAACACTGTAAAATTGCTTAGGGGTCGATATTCTAGTATAATGATATCACTAATTTTTGATTTGTCAATATGTGAAAAAAAATTTTATAATAATTATACAAAAATTATAGAAAAACCCTTTACAAATTATGGAATATCTGATATAATGTAAAGGTAAATTACTTTACAAGTGGTAAATAAAAGGAGAAATTATGGCAGTAAAAATTAGATTAACTCGTTTAGGAGATAAGAAATCACCTTTCTATCGTGTAGTTGTTGCTGATGCTAGAGTTGCTCGTGATGGTAAATACATTGAACAAATCGGTACTTACAATCCGCTTAAAACTCCTGCTGAAATCAACATTAACGATGAACTTGCTACTAAATGGTTAAAGAATGGTGCTGTTCCTACTGAAACTGCTAAGACTTTATTGCAAAAAGTTGGCGTTTTAGAAGTTAAAGGAAATAGTGCACCAAAAACTAACAATAAAAAGAAAAAAGCATAAGGAGTAGGCTATGCAAGAGATGTTATCGTACATTGTAAAGAACTTAGTGTCTAACCCTGATGTTGTTGAAATTAGTACAGAAAATCAAGGCAAGACTAAGGTCTACAAAGTTAAAGTGGACGAAAAAGATTTAGGAAGTGTCATTGGACGCGGTGGAGTAATTGCCAATGCTATACGCACAGTTGTTAAGTCCACAAATGACAAAAAAGAGCGAATTGTTATAAAATTTGACTCTAAGTAATAATTTAATTAGTTAAAAGGAAAATATGCAAAATTTACTAGAAATAGGGAAAATTGTGCGAACTCACGGCATTAAAGGTGCAGTTAAAGTAATTAGCTACCTAGATGGCGTGAATTTTTCTATATTTAAACATATTTATATAGGCCATGAAAAGTTGAGCGCAAACATTATTAAATCTCAACCTTTAAATAATGATGCTTTTTCAGTACAAATTGATATATTAAACAGCGTAGAAATTGCGGAGAAATATAAAAACAAATCCATATATATAGATAGAAAAGAATATCCAACATATAAAGATAAAATCTATTTGTCTGATTTAATAGGCGTACCAGTAATAAGTGAGAATGACAAAATCTTAGGCAATATGGTAGATTTTGAAGATTATGGTGCTAGCGTTATTTTGACGATAAAATGTGGCGCAGTCAGTTATTCAATACCATATGTCGATGAAATAATCAAATATGATAACATAAAGAATGCATTTATAATTGATGAACAAAAATTTAAGGATTTGCGCGTATGAGAATTGATATTTTAACGCTTTTCCCTGATATGTTTGCGCCTTTAAAAGAGAGCATAATAAAGCGCGCAGTAGATTCAAAATTAGTAGAAATAAATATTACAAATATTCGCGATTACGCTTCACCACCGCATTTCAAATGCGATGACGAACCTTTTGGCGGTGGGGCAGGAATGGTCATGATGTGTGACCCCATATTTAAAGCAATTGAGGCTATAAAACAAGACAATAGCAAAATATTTTATATGTCGCCAAGGGGAAAAGTATTTAATCAAAATATTGCGCGTGAAATGTTAAAATATAAACATATAATTTTTCTTTGCGGTCATTATGAAGGTGTCGACCAAAGAGTAATCGATTACTTTAATATTGAAGAATTGTCGATTGGCGATTATGTGCTAACTGGTGGAGAAATTCCCGCTATGGTTGTGGCAGATTGCATAACGAGGTTAGTTCCAAACGTAATCAAAAGTGAAAGTGTAGAAGACGAAAGTTTTTCGAAAAATTTACTTGAATACAATCAATATACACGCCCAGCAGTATATCGAGATATGGCGGTGCCTGAAGTTCTACTTAATGGCAATCACGCAAAAATTGCTGAGTTTAGGCAAAATCAATCGATCGAGATAACAAAGAAGAATAGACCTGATTTATTAAATAAAAAATAATATATGGCTTTGATTAGTCTATAAGATTATTGTCTATGTTTAAATAATTTAAATTTAACAAATGTTTAAAATGACATTATAAAAATATAATATCATTTATGGTATACAAATTATTAAAAATAATTTGATATGTATAATATAAAAATAATTAAATGTTAAAAATCTGAAAAAGAACAAAATAAAATTGAAATTATTTTGTTTTTTTGTTATAATATACGCATGATAAATTGGTTTCCTGGACATATGAATAAAACATTGAAACAAATGCAAACGGACGCTAAACTTTGCGATTGTTTTTTATATGTTGTTGACTCTCGTTGCCCAACAAGTTGTATTAATCCAGAATTTGTAAAAGTCGTGGGGAAGAAGCCTATTATTTTTATTCTAAATAAAGCAGATTTAATAAATAAAACGGACATAGATAGATTTAAAAGATATTTTATTAATCAAGGGCAAAGATGTGTTAGTCTAAACGCTACTATGAGTGGTACAAGCAAAATAATAATCTCTGAAATGAAATCGATATTTAAAGATAGGTTAGAGATAAATAAAACTCGCGGTGTGAATTTTATTTTACGCGCTATGGTTATAGGTGTACCTAATTCAGGAAAATCAACTATTGTAAACAATCTATGCAACAAAGGACGAGCAGTAACAGGAAATCGCGCGGGCGTCACTCGTTCAAAACAATGGGTGAAAGTAGACGCTAATATAGAGATTATGGATACACCAGGAGTATTATTGCCAACTTTTGAAGATGAAAATACGGCTTATAATTTGGCATTTGTAGGCTCTGTAAAAGACGAGGTTTTAAATATAATTGATATTGCAACTAGGTTAATATCTAAATTAATAAAAATTGACGGCAACATTATTTCAACTAGATACGGCGTAGATATCAATAATTATACACATGATATTGAGTTATTAGAACGAATTGGCAAAAAGCGTGGATGTATGATAAAAGGCGGAGAAATTGATTTGGAGCGGACGGCTAAAATAGTAATTAGTGATTTTAGATTGGGGAAATTAGGTAAAATTTGCTTAGAATAGAAGAGAAAAATATGATAGATACAAATGAAATATTTAATTATGATAAATCATTATTATCAGAAGACATAAAACTTATTGCTGGTATGGACGAAGTTGGCAGAGGACCACTTGCAGGTCCAGTTGTCACTGCTTGCGTTGCTATGCCTTATGATTTTATGATTGATGGAGTATTTGATAGTAAAAAGGTAACTAAAAAAAATCGCGAACGATTATATGATGAAATAATTTCGCATGCTCTTGATTATTCAATTAGTGTAATCGACCAAGATACGATTGATGAAATAAATATTTTAAATGCAACAAAAATGGCAATGACTAAAAGTTTTAATGATCTAAAAGTAAAACCTGATATTTTATTGATAGACGCTGTAAAATTAAATCTTTCAAACAATGAGCGCTCTATTATCAAAGGCGACGCAACAAGTTATGCGATAGCATGTGCTTCAATAATTGCTAAAGTATATCGTGATAGGATTATGGAAGAATATTCTAAAATCTACCCTCAATATGATTTTGATCACAATGTAGGATATGGAACTAAAAAACATATTGATGCTATTAAACAATTTGGAATAACGAAAATACATAGATTGAGTTTTTTAAAATCAATTATAGGTGAAGAAACATGCAAAAAGATATATTTGGAAAGAAGGGCGAAATAATTGCTAGCCAGTACTTAAAAAATAAGGGGTATAAGATAATAAAAACTAACTATAAGAATCCTTTAGGTGAAATTGATATTATTGCAAAGCAGGGTGATTATATAGTTTTTGTTGAGGTTAAGACTCGAACATCACGCGCATTTGGTGACCCATTAGAAGCGGTAAATGAAACTAAACAAATGAAAATTAGACAAGTCGCAACGCTATATTTAAAACAATTGAATAGACTTGATACTCCATGTCGATTTGATGTAATATCGGTATTAGGTCAAACTGAAGAAGAGATTAGGCATATAATAAATGCGTTTTAATTTATAAATTATTATATGTGATTTTTTCTTTAATATTTTTATATAGAATTTTAAAAAAGCATAATGGATAGTTTAAAGTGTAAAATCAAAATTTATAATAGTAATTCTATAAAAAATTTATAAAAAACCCTTGCAAAAATTTTTAATTTATGATAAACTACTTGTGTTGTTGGCGGTCCGCTACATTCCCAAATGCAAGAACGCCAAATTTAGGAGGTAAATATGAGCAACATTATCGACCAAATCGAGAAAGAGCAATTAAGAGATGACCTCACTTCCTTTAATATTGGGGACACCGTACGAGTTATGGTTAAAGTCAAGGAAGGCGACAAGGAGCGTATCCAAGCGTATGAAGGCGTTGTAATTGCAAAGAAAGGTAGCGGAATTCGTGAAACTTTCACTGTTAGACGCGTATCGTTCGGTATAGGTGTAGAGAGAACATTCCCTATGCACAGCCCAAGAATTGATAAAGTAATCGTCACAAGGAAAGGTAAAGTTCGTCGCGCTAAAATTTATTACATTAGAAATCTTTCTGGTAAAGCTGCTAAAGTTAAAGAAATTAAGTAGACTAGCTTTTGAATTTGGATCAAACGGACATTAAGTTGTCTGTTTTTTTAATTTTAGTTAAAGAAAATTTCAAGATATTATAATATATAACTTAAAGACACATAAGAAAATCATATAACAATTCAATGAATTAATTGAATTAAAATATTAATAAAAAATTTTATAAATTAATAAATGATAAATCATTAATCATTATAAAATAAGAACACTAGTATTTGTTTAAATTATTATTCAAACATTTGTTCGATAAATTATTTGACAAATTATGGCAATTTATGTTAATATCCTTAAAAGAGGTCATATGTTAGCAAAAATCTTATCATACGGATTAACAGGGATCAATGGGTATCCCGTAGAAATTGAATTGGATATAAATGCTGGTCTTCCAGGATACGATGTAGTAGGTCTAGCAGATACTGCTATTAAGGAAAGCAAATCGCGTGTTAAAGCCGCAATTAAAAATAGTGCATATAATTATCCAATTAATAAAGTTATAATAAATCTTGCACCTGCAGATACAAAGAAAGAAGGTAGCATGTATGATCTACCAATAGCACTAGGTATTTTAACAGCACAAGAAGATTTACCGGCAAATGCTTTAAAAGATTATGTAGTATTGGGTGAATTAAGTTTAAATGGCGAAATTAGAAAAGTTAATGGAATTTTGCCAATGCTTATTAGTGCGAAACAGGCTAATTATAATAAATTTATAATACCCAAAGAAAATGCTATGGAAGCATCATTTATTGATAAAATTGAAGTCTATCCAGTATCAACTCTGCGTGAAGTTGTACAATTCTTAAAAGGCGAGATACAAATAGAAAAGAATAATTCTAAGACATTTGAATCCGCTTTGAAAGAACATGAATATAAGCATGATTTTGCATATGTACGCGGACAAGTTAGTGCTAAGCGGGCTATGGAGATAGCAGCGGCAGGCGGACATAATATTTTGTTAATTGGCCCACCGGGTGCAGGTAAGACTATGCTCGCAAAATGTTTCCCTTCAATATTGCCCGATTTGACATTTGAAGAGAGTTTGGAAGTAACAAAGATACATAGTGTGGCTGGCATTTTGGACCCTAAAAAAGGTATAGTTATAGAGCGTCCATTTAGAAGTCCGCACCATACTGCGACATTAATTGCATTGACTGGAGGTGGGCAAAAAGCAAAACCGGGTGAAATTAGTCTAGCGCATAATGGTGTATTATTTTTAGATGAAATGCCTGAGTATGCGCGTAATACAATTGAAACACTTAGACAACCTATGGAAGATGGTTACATTACAGTTGCAAGAAACGCGCTAACTGTTCAATATCCTGCTAACTTTATTTTAGTAGCAAGTATGAACCCATGCCCATGCGGATACTATGGTAGCGCAACACATCCGTGCAAGTGTACACCTTCGGCGATACATAAATATTTATCAAAAATAAGCGGTCCGCTTATGGATAGAATAGATTTGCATATAGAAGTAGACGCAATCAATTATGACGAATTGACAAAAAGCGATTTAGAAGAGCCAAGTAGTGAGATAAAGAAACGAGTAAACAAGGCGCGTGAAATTCAATTGACGCGATTTAAAAATAGTAAAATATATGCTAATGCGAAAATGAATGAAAAGGAGTTTAAACAATATTGTAAACTTGATAGCGAATGTACGGAAATACTTGAACTTGCATTCAAAAAATTGAATCTTTCAGCACGCGCATATAATAGAATCCTAAAAGTAGCACGCACAATCGCAGACCTTGATGGAAAAGAGAATATAGAAAAAGCACACATTATGGAAGCGATACAATATCGCTCATTGGATAAAAAATATACGGTATAATATGACAATTGATGATAAAAATATAATTTGGTTAGATTTATTCCCATTTATCACATATCAAAAGAAGGTTAAGATTCTTGAAATGTTTTCGCGAGGCGAAGATATCAAGCAGTCTTTTTCATCAAAACCTCAAATTCATGAAATGCTAACTGATATTGAATATAATAAGATGTTGTCAATGCGTGATGATATACGATTAAATCAGCGCATTGAAAAATATTTATCGGATGGAATAATACCTATTACAATTCACGATGACAGATATCCTAGTATGTTGCGCGAGATTTCTTCGCCGCCATTGTGTTTGTATTGTAAAGGGAATTTGCAACTATTAAATAGTGAATGTATTGCAATAGTAGGTTCACGAAAATTGACTGATTACGGCGTTGTAACTACTAAGCAATATGCGTCTGCATTTAGTGAGTGCGATTTAACAATAGTTTCTGGATTAGCAGTAGGAGTGGATACAATTGCGCATAAAACTGCCATAGAACACAGCGGTAAAACTATTGCGGTATTAGCAGGCGGGCTATATAACATATATCCAGCAATCAATATCTCACTAGCAAACAAATTATGTGAGAACAATCTAATAATTAGCGAAAATTGTCCTACAACTCCGCCACTAAGTTATCTTTTTCCTATACGAAATAGAATTATAGCAGGACTTTCGCGAGCAGTCGTCGTTACAGAAGCCGCAGAAAAGAGCGGATCTATTAAAACAGCGAGGTTTGCTTCTGAGTTTAATAGAGAAGTTTTTGCAATACCAGGTAAAATTAATTCGCCATTATCAAAGGGTACAAATTCACTAATTAAATCTTTAATTGCAAACATAACACTCTCACCAGATGATGTTTTAGATAGTCTCAACATAAAAAAAGAAAATTCTGAAAATCCTACTCGTCAACTTGACATTAAAGAACAATTTGTATTAAATTATATTCGTACTGAGAAAAAGACTTTCCAAGAAATTGCAGATTATACTGAGATGTCAGCACGCGAATTGAACACTATTCTTATGGGTTTAGAAATGGTGGGTCTAGTAACAAAACTTGCCAATAATAGTTATATAATGTCTTAATCGATATTATATTTGCATAGGAGATTTATGAAATTAGTTTTAATAGAAGGACCAGGTAAACAAGAAGCAATAAAAAAATATTTAGGCGCAAATTATGTTGTTTTTGCAACAAAAGGTCATGTTAGAGACCTTCCTGAAAAATCATTTGGAATAGATTTAGAGAATAATTTTGAACCTAAATATGAGATCATACCGAATAAAAAATCTACAGTAGAACAATTAAAAAAGTTAGCGAGTCAAGCAGAAGCAATCTATCTTGCGTCCGACCCGGATAGAGAGGGAGAAGCCATCTCTTGGCATATTGCTGAAATTTTAGGACTGAATAAAGATGCGTTGGTTCGTACAGCCTTTAATGAAATTAGTAAAAAAGCAGTAAATGAAAGTATATCGCATCCACGAGCAATAGATTATAATCTAGTAGACGCGCAACAAGGCAGACGTGTACTAGATAGAATAGTGGGATATAAATTAAGTCCATTATTATCTAAAAAAATTCATGGTAAACTTAGTGCTGGTAGAGTTCAATCTGTTACTTTAAAACTTATTGTCGATAGGGAACGCACTATCCAAAACTTTGTTCCTGTTGAATATTGGAATATATCGGCTGAATTAAGTAAAAATGGACAAAAATTTAAATCAGATTTAGCGCTATATAAAGGCAAAAAAATCGAGATATCAAATAAAGAGCAAGTAGATAATATACTTTCTTATATTGAAAATGCGGACTACAAAGTATCACAAGTAAAAAGGCAAGTGTCATACTCAAAACCGCCAGCGCCATACATTACTACAACTTTACAACAAGACGCTATTAAAAAATTGAAAATGACTTTGAATTCATATACAAAGTGCGCGCAAACATTATATGAAGGGGTACAAATTGCAGGAGAAGGCAAAACCGCGTTAGTAACATATATTCGTACCGATTCAACGCGTGTAAGTTTAGACGCGCAATTCATGGCAAAAGAGTATATTTTAGAAAATTATGGTAGCGAGTATCACCCAGGAAAATTCAACGAATTTTCAACAAAAGAGAGTGCACAAGACGCGCACGAAGCAATACGACCTATTAGCTTGAAATATACTCCAGAATTTTTAAAAGGTAAAATAGAAGATCAATATCTTAAACTATATACACTTATATTTAAGCGATTTATAGCGAGCCAAATGAGTTATGCTAAATATGATACTTTGTCTGTAGACATAATAGCAGGAGAAGATTATACTTTCCGTTCGAGTGGAAGAGCATTGATATTTGATGGATATACCCGAGTATTAAAACCACAAGATGATGAGAAGAGTGGCATAAATATACCAGACTTAATAGAGGGTGAGATTGTCCAAAAAGAAAAGATAAATACTGAGCAAAAATATACTAAACCGCCAGTTCGATTTGACCAAGCGAGTATAGTTCACGAAATGGAAGTTCAGGCTATAGGTAGACCCTCAACAACCGCTTCTACAATAATGACATTATTTAATAGAGAATATATCGCTACAGAGAAAAAATCAATTGTACCTACCGAATTAGGATTCCAAGTGACCGAATATTTGGAAGAATATTTTAAGAATGTTATGAATGTAAAATTTACTGCTGAGATGGAAAAACAATTAGACGAAATCGCTGAAGGCAAGAAACATTGGCAAGATACAGTTGAAGAATTTTATGATACATTCGAAAAACAATTAAACTACGCTAGTGAGCAGATGGGGGTAAATGTACCTAAATCTGCACCTGAACCTAGCGATATAAAATGTGAAAAATGTGGTGCGATGATGGTGTACCGCGAAGGTAAGTTTGGCAAATTTCTTGCTTGTTCTAACTTCCCACAATGTAGGAATACTAAAAATATAAACGAAAACAATGTTACAGAAACGGGAGTTTGTCCAAAATGCGGTGGTGTAGTAAGCGCAAAATATTCGAAAAAGGGTAAATTATTCTTTGGTTGTGATAACTATCCAAAATGTGATTATATATCATGGGATTTGCCTATAGAAGAAAAATGTCCTTTTTGTGGCAATAATCTATTTAAGAAATTCGGCCCAAAAGGCAAAATATCAATTCTATGCAATAACAAGGGTTGTACATATGTTAAAGATTAATATAATAGGAGCAGGTTTAGCAGGTAGTGAGTGTGCGATATACTTGGCAAATCATGGTTATATAGTCAATCTATATGATATAAAGGGAATGAGCCTAACTCCTGCACACCATAGCACTAATTATGCAGAAATTGTTTGCAGTAATTCATTAAAAAGCGATGACGATACTACTGCATCTGGTGTATTTAAAAGAGAACTCACACTATTAGGAAGCGCACTTTTAAAAACAGCCTATGAAGTAAGAGTCCCAGCAGGACAAGCATTAGCGGTAGATAGAGAAGAATTTTCAAATAAAATCACTCAATTAATAAAATCAAATAAAAATATCATTTTGCATACTGAAGAAGTAGATTCTTTTGTAGCAAACGCAATAACGATTGTCGCAACAGGACCATTGACAACGGATAAAATGTGTAACGCTTTAAAAGACAAAATTGGACAAGATTTTCTATATTTCTACGATGCAGCAGCTCCAATAATTAGTGCAGAAAGCATAGACATGAATAAGGCATTTTATGCTTCAAGATATGACAAGGGAGAAGCAGATTATCTTAATTGTCCTATGGAGAAGGACGAATATCTAAAATTTTACAATGAGTTGATTAATGCCAAGACTATTGAATTACATTCGTTTGAAAAAAATAACATTTTCGAAAGTTGTATGCCGATAGAGATATTAGCAAAACGCGGAACAGACACTATCAGATTTGGACCATTAAAACCGGTCGGGATAAAAAATCCGCATACAGGTACGCGTCCATATGCCGTAGTTCAGTTGAGAAAAGAAAATAATTATGCTACAATGTACAATATAGTAGGATTTCAAACAAATCTAACTTTTGGCGAGCAACAACGGGTTTTCAGACTTATTCCAGGTCTTGAAAATGCCGAATTTTTAAGATATGGAGTCATGCATACAAATCATTACATAAATTTTCCAAAAGTCTTAGACAAGTATTCAAGATTAAAAATTGACAATAATATATACATTGCTGGTCAATTGTCAGGCGTGGAAGGATATGTCGAGAGTATTGCTAGTGGACTATATTGCGCTATTAATGTTATTAGACAATTAGAAGGAAACGAATTAATTAGTTTTAGTGCAGACACAATAATTGGAGGTTTATACAATTATTTAGAAAATGCAAATGAAATAAATTTTCAACCTATAAATGCTAATTTTGGAATATTAAATCCTATAAATGAGCGCGATAAAACAAAACGAAATATTATGTATCGAGACAGATCATTAACTGAAATAAATAAGATAATAGAAAAAATTAAGGAGTAAACATGGAACAATTTAGAGGCACAACCATTGTGGCAGTAAAAAGAAATGGAAAAACAGTTATTGCAGGAGACGGACAAGTTACATTAGGAGAAAAAATCGTTTTAAAAGGCACTGCACACAAAGTTCGCAGACTTTATAACGGCAAAGTTATAGTTGGATTTGCAGGCGGTACAGCGGACGCATTTGCTATGTTCGAAGAATTTGAAAAAATGCTCAATAAATATAGTGGAAGTCTAATGCGTAGTTCAGTTGAGTATGCTAAAACATTGCGCAATGGTGGCGGACATAATGAATCAGGGGCTATCATGATAGTTGCTGATAAAGATACACTTTTAATGTTGACAAGCATTGGCGATGTAGTAGAACCAGATGACGGAATATGTGCTACAGGTAGTGGCGGGTTCTATGCTTTATCTGCTGCTAAAGCATTAATGAGAAACACTGATTTGGACGCACGTACTATTGCTCTGCAATCTATGGAAATCGCAAGTGATATTTGTATTTTTACAAATAAAAACTTTGTTGTGGAGGAGGTGTAATATGTCAAATGTTATGTCATGTAAAGAGATAGTTAAAAATTTAGACAATTTTATAATAGGTCAATCTAAGGCAAAACGCGCAGTCGCTATTGCACTTAGAAATAGATATCGTAGAAGTCATTTGCCTAAAGAAATTAGCGACGAAATCACTCCTAAAAATATAATTTTAAAAGGGCCTACCGGAGTTGGCAAGACAGAAATTGCACGCAGACTTGCAAAACTTGTTAATGCGCCTTTCGTTAAAGTCGAAGCAACAAAGTATACTGAAGTAGGTTATGTTGGTCGCGATGTTGAAAGCATGATTAGAGATTTGGTTGAATCGGCTGTTCGTATTGTCCACGACGAACAAATATCAAAAGTTATGGATAAAGCAACAATTATCGTTGATAAAAAAATTACTGACGCGCTCTATCCTTTAAAGAAAATGAATAAGCCTGAGGATATGGATACTGAACTATTTAGAAATCAATTTTATGAAGACTACAAGGCTAAAAAATTCGAAAAGGATATTATTGATATAGATGTTAAAGAGCAACCAAAATCAATGAATCTTCTAGACGGAGTTGGTGCTGAAATTAACATTGGGCAAATTATGGGTGGTATTATCAAAGCACCTAGAAAAATGAAGAAAATGTCAGTAGAGCGTGCTAGACAAATATTACTAGAAGAAGAGTGTGATAAATTAATCGATCAAGATAGTATTAACAAAGAAGCAATTTATCGCGCGGAGCAAGAGGGAATTATCTTTATCGATGAGATAGATAAAATAGCAGCAAAGAAAAATAATGGACAAGATGTCTCGCGTGAAGGTGTACAACGCGATATTTTGCCAATTGTAGAAGGTAGCGTTGTTAATACAAAATATGGGGTAGTTCATACTGATTATATACTATTTATTGCTGCGGGAGCATTCCATATATCAAGTGTTAGCGACCTTATTCCAGAATTGCAAGGTCGTTTCCCTATTCAAGTGGAATTAGACAGCCTTAATAAAGAAGATTTCAAAAAAATATTAACCGTTCCTCAAAACGCAATAACAACTCAATATCAAAAATTGCTTTCAGTAGACAATGTTGAATTAGAATTTACAGACGATGCAATTGACGCAATAGCCGAGATAGCAGCTGATGAAAATGAGACAAACGAAAACATTGGAGCGAGAAGATTGCAGACAATAATGGAAGCACTTTTAGAAGATATATCATTTAATGCTAATGACGATAATCCTGTTGTAAAAGTAAAAATTGATAAACCATTTGTTATATCTACTATGGAAAATTTGATTCAATCGCACGATTATAAAAAATACATTATTTAAGGAATTAGATTTATGCTTAATAATTTACAATACATTGAACGATTTGCTATTATGTTAGATAAAGAACAAATAGAAAATCTGGTAAAAGCAAAAATAATTGTATTTGGTGTTGGTGGCGTTGGTAGTGCTGTTTGCCATTTCCTAGTGCGCTCAGGCATACAAAATCTGGATATAGTTGATTTTGATAAAATTGATATTACGAATATAAATAGACAACTTGTAGCATACAATAACAATATTGGCAAACTAAAAGTAGAAGAACTTAAGACACAATTATTAGACATTAATCCAAACCTTAATATTAAAACATATCCAATTAGATTTTCAAAGGAAAGCGAAAACAACATACAATTGAAAAATTACGATATAATAATTGATTGCATAGACGATATCAATGCAAAAAAATTACTTATAGAACGATCAAATGAGTACAATATTTATCTTTTGTCATGTATGGGGGCGGGGAACAGATATCTTGATATACCACGATTTGAAATTACAGATATATCTAAGACGAGTTACGACCCAATCGCTAAAATTATAAGGAAATATTGTAGTGAAAATAGAATAAAGAAATTAGATGTTTGTTATACTAAACAAAAGGCAACTAAATTTTCTTGCAACAAAATAGGAAGTGTGGTATACTATCCTGTGAATATGGCTACAGTTGTTGTAGCGCATATAATTAACAAAATTGTTTCAAATAAGGAGGAAAATCATGGAACAAGTAAATAGTTCAAATTTTGATGATTTCATTAACCAAGATTGTGTTACATTTGTAGACTTTTTTGCGACTTGGTGTATGCCTTGCAAAATGTTTAAACCTATATTAGAACATGCGTCTGAGAAAATTAAAGATGTTAAATTTGCAACATTAGATATAGATGAGAGCGAAGATATTGCTAAGCGTTATCGCGTATTTAGCGTACCCACACTTGTATGTTTTAAGTCTGGTAAAAAGATTGATAGCATAGTTGGACTTAATCCATATGATGATGTTGTCGATTTCGTCAACAGGTGTAAAAATGCTGATATAAATGAATAAGAGCGTTAAGCTCTTTTTTATTTTTTTGCTAAGTAATATCAAAAAACATACTTGACAATATTATATATCAGTGTTATACTCTCGTTAGGAGAAAATTTTATGGAGAGAATATATTTAGACAATGCAGCGACAACTTCTCTAAGCCCAGAAGTATTAAATGCAATGATGCCTGCTTTGACATCAGTTTATGGCAATTCTGCTTCGATTCATTCTTTTGGAAGAGAAGCGTCTAATCTTATTGATGAGAGTCGTGATGTAATTGCAAAAACAATCAATTCTAAATCAAACGAAATATATTTTACATCAAGCGGAAGTGAAGCAAATTCAATGGCAATAGTTGGTATTGCTAATGCAAATCGTAGTCGCGGAAATCATATTATTACAAGCAAAATAGAGCATGAATCTATCTTAAACGCATGTAAATATTTAGAGAATAATGGTTTTAAAGTGACATATCTTGATGTCGATCAAAATGGCATGATTAATTTTACCGAATTATTACATGCTATTAATCCTAGTACCATACTTATTTCAATAATGGCAGCAAACAATGAACTTGGATCAATTCAATTCATTAAGGCAATAGCTCAAACTGCTCACGAGAAAGGTATCCCTTTCCATACAGACGCCGTTCAACTTTATGGACATATGGATATAGATGTAGTAGATATGGGAATCGACGCCATGACAATATCTGGTCATAAAATATATGGACCAAAAGGTTCTGCGGCATTGTATGTTAGTAATAATGTTAAAATTGACCCTATCATATTTGGAGGAAATCAAGAACGCAGCAAGCGTGGTGGTACATGTAATACAGCAGGGATTGTTGGATTGGCTAAAGCGTGCGAAATTGCAACACGCGATATGAGAAGCAACAATCATAAATTACGCCTTCTAAGTGATTATTTTACCACAAAATTAACCCAAGAAGTTGAGCATGTAAAAATTAATGCGAATATTCGCCAAAAACTTCCACAAATTATATCCGTTACATTTGTAGGTGTAGACGGAGAAAGTTTGGTTACTAAACTAGATATGAATGGAGTGGCAGTATCTACCGGTAGTGCATGCACTAGCAATAGTCTTTCCGTTTCGCATGTCATGACAGCAATCGGACTAACAAATGACAATGCTCGTAGTACTATTCGCTTTAGTTTAGGTAAAAACAATTCATATGAAGAACTAGACTCTGCTATTGCAACAATTAAACAGGCAGTTGAAGAATTAAGAGAATATTCTTCTACCTATGGAGCAAAGATTCGCAAGAGAAAGGGGGATAATGATGTACAATAAAATAATTATGAATATATTTTCAAACCCTAAAAATTCAGGAAGAATTTCAAAGCCAGATGGTATAGCAGATTTATATAATGCCGAACAGACTGCGCATGTTGAGTTTTCGCTACGAATTGAAAGCGGAATTATAATGCAATGTAAGTTTAGAGCACAGGCGAATCCTTATATTACTGCAGTTTGCTCAAAAATTACAGAAATGGTAACAGGCAGAATGGCTAATATGTTGTATATAGATTCAATGAGTGTTAAAAAGGCACTTGAAGATGAAAGCGATATTGATATAGAATTTTGCCTAGATTGCCTTAAAGGTGCAGTGCGCGATTATCAAGAAAAATTGGAAAAAAGTAGCAGATAATAGTTTCATCATTCTACATATTTTTACATTATTTGCAGAAAATATGTTAGGAGGCTAAGATGAAAGAATTATTGATTGGAATGGGTCTAGGATTCGTCGTGGGTGCAATCGTCGCTAAAACTAATAAACCTATCTCTGATACAGTAGAAAAAGGTGTTGAAAAGAGCAAAGAAATTATTGAGGATATCAAAGACGAAGTCCAAGCTCAAACTAAAAAAATGAAAAATAAATAATCAAAATTTATTAAAATCTACCACATGGTAGATTTTTTAATATAAAATTAATCATATGTGCAATAATAGATTAAAATAAAATTTTAACTTTATAAAATTTATAAATAATTGTTTTAATTTTATTTTAAAATGATTTTACTAAATTTAAACTATATGATATAATCATAATATGAAGACTATGGGTTTAGATTTTGGACTAAAACGCATAGGTATCGCACTTAGCGACGAAACTAAGTTTTTAGCGTCTCCGTATTTAACATATCATAGGAAAGAGGAACAAGCGGACTTAGAATACCTATTGTCAATTATTGAAAAAGAGCATGTTGATGAGATTGTTTGTGGACTACCTATGAACATGGCGGGTGAAGAGCAGACTATCGCTAGTCAAACACGCGAATTCATGTCCAAACTTTACACACTTTGCAAAATAGAAATAAAATATGAAGATGAGCGATTATCTTCATCTATGGCAGAAGACATTTTAAAAATGCGTGAAAAAGATTGGAAAAAGCGCAAAAAAAAATTAGATTCAGTCGCGGCTACAATAATACTACAAGATTATTTAGATTCAAAAATTAAATAGATAAGGAGAATTTATGAGAGATTTAAAAGAAGAATTAAAGAATAAAAGAAAAGTTAAGGCAGTCGACCCTATTAAACAAATATTAGATGAAAATAACAATGATAATGTTATACTATATGACGCTGAGAATAAACCTATTGAGTTTGAGCAAATCGCGGTTATTTCACTTGACGATAGCGATGTACTATACGCTATTTTAATCCCTATAACACCTATGCAAGGTGTAGAAGAAGGGGAAGGCGTCATTTTCTCAATCAATGAAGAAACGGGAGATTTAGATGTAGTCAATGATGAAAAACTTATCAACAAAATTTTGACTGCATATGAAAAACTTTGTGAAGAAAATGGCGAAGGTGCAAACGATTCTAACAAATAATGGTGTAAAATCAAACTTTAATAGACTAGTTTTAATTTATTACAATTTTTCTCGTTTTTGTTATTTTAGACTTACATTTAATGTAAGTTTTTTATTTAAAATTGCAATAATTAAAAATAAATATTAACTTATCCGTTGACAAATAGAAAAATTTTTGATATCATTATAAAGTTTTATATGAATATTCACCTATTTACGATTGCTAGACTGTTGCCAAATTGGTTCGATGGCAAAACGACTAAATAGGGTAGACAAACAGGAGGAAAATTTATGTCAGTTATTTCAATGAAACAATTATTAGAAGCAGGATGCCATTTTGGTCACCAGACTAGAAAGTGGAATCCTAAAATGAAGAAGTACATCTTCACAGATAGAAATGATATTCATATTATCAACCTTGAAGATACTTCTAAAAAGATAGATGAAGCATATGTATTCATCAAAGAAAAAGTGCTTGCAGGTGCTAGTGTATTATTCATCGGCACTAAGAAACAGGCTAGTGAGACTGTTAAGCAAGAGGCTGAGCGTTCAGGTATGTTCTATGTTAACTCTCGTTGGTTGGGAGGTACTCTTACTAACTTTACTACGATTAGAAAGAGAATTGAGCGCATGAACAAACTTAATAACATGGAAACTCTTGGCGACTTTGACCTTTTACCTAAGAAGGAAGTTATTAAACTTAAAGCAGAACGCGACAAACTTGCTAACAACCTTTCAGGTATTAAGAATATGACAGCATTACCTGGTCTTATCATCTTAGTAGATCCACATACTGAGCATATCGCAGTGAAGGAAGCAAAACGCCTTGGTATTCCAACAGTTGGTATTGTTGATACTAATAGCGATCCAGATGATGTTGATATTTGCATTCCAGCAAACGATGATGCTATCGGTTCAGTTAAATTGATTTTAAGCGCATTAACTGATGCTATTATGGAAGCAAAAGGTGGCGAAATTCTTCATGATTTAACAGCTAATGACGAAACAGAGTCTATGGAGTCTATGGTTGGAAGCGAGAAGAAGAAAGAAAATCGCGCTTCTAAAAAAGAAAAGACTGAAGAGTCTGAACAAAAAGATTAATAAAAAGGAGTAACTATGGAAATTACAGCAAAAGATGTCGCAAATTTGCGTAACATGACAGGCGCAGGCATGATGGACTGCAAAAAGGCACTAGTTGATTCAAATGGTGATGTAGACAAGGCTATCGAGCTACTTCGTGAGCGCGGTGTTGCTAAGGCTGCAAAAAAGGAAAGTCGTATAGCAGCAGAAGGCGCAGTTGGAGCGTATGTTGATGGTAATGTTGGCGTATTGTTAGAGATTAATTGCGAATCAGACTTCGTGTCTAAAGGTGATAAATTCCAGGGTATAGTTTCAAGTATTGCAAAGGTTATTGCTGAGCAAAAGCCAGCAGACTTAGAGGCTCTTAATGCTTGTAAGATAAATGGCATTACTGTAAAAGAGTTTATCGCTGAACAAACACTTGTAATTGGTGAAAAATTATCTATTCGTAGATTTGAATTATACCAAACAAGCGGTAAAATTGAAACATATATCCACATGGGCGGAAAAGTTGGTGTTATGGTTGAGGCTAACCCTTATGCATCAGGTGAGGAACTTTTGCACGATGTAGCACTACAAATTGCCGCTGCAAAACCAAGTTATATATCTAAAAATGATGTCCCGGCTGATGTTATTGAAAAAGAGAAAAATATTTTGCTTGTTCAAATGCAAAATGATGAGAAAAATGCTAATAAACCAAAAGAGATTCTTGCAAAGATTGTTGACGGAAAAATTGGCAAGTTCTATACTGAAAATTGCCTAATGAACCAACCTTTTGTTAAAGATGATTCTATGACGATTGAGAAATTGATTGCTAACAAATTTACAGTTGCTAAATTTGTTCGTTGGGAAATGGGCGAGGGACTTGAAAAACGCCAAGATGATTTTGTTGCAGAAGTTGCTGCTCAATCTAAAATGTAATTTATAAAGATAGTTTAATACTATCTTTTTTCTTTTTAATTTATAGCAATAATCAAACTTAAAAAATATAAATTTATTATAATGATAATATTTTAGTTGCTAAATTATGTTAAATTCGCTAATATAATATTTAGGAGAATTGTATGAACGAATCAGTTGAAATCGCTCTAATGGAGTATGAAGAAAATTTAAATAAACAATTTAATCATCTTGTTGATGAATTAATGCTTATCCGTGTAGGAAGGGCAAATCCAAAAATGATTGAGAATTTAAAAGTTGATTATTATGGTACTAGAACGCCAATTAACCAAACTAGCAATATTATGGTACAAGACGCACGCATGTTGATTGTCTCGCCTTGGGATAATAGTACACTTAAAAATATCCGCTCTGCTATTGAAAGCGCAAATTTAGGAGTGTCAGTTAGTGATGACGGAAAAATCATACGAGTAAATTTCCCAATGTTGACAGAAGAGAGAAGAAGAGAATATTCAAAGGATGCTAAGAAACTTCTTGAAGAAGCAAAGATTGCTATGCGTAATTCTAGACGCGATTGCCTAGATGTATTTAAAGAGATGAAAAAGAATAGCGAGATTAGTGAAGATGATTATGCTTCGTTAGAAAAAGATGTCCAAAAGCAAATAGATAACTTTTCTTTAAAAGCAGACAATGCTTGTGATAAAAAGATTGCTGAAATCATGGAAGTGTAAATATGAACATTGAAAAATTAAAACAAGATCCCCGTATGCCTAAACATATTGCTTTCATCATAGACGGCAATGGTAGGTGGGCAAAATTGAGAGGTCAACCGCGTAGCGTTGGGCATAAGTTTGGAGCAGACAATGTAAAACGCCAAATTGAAGCAGTCAGAGATTTGGGAATAAAAAATTTATCCATTTATTGCTTTTCATCTGAAAATTGGAAACGCCCACAGAAAGAAGTTGATTATTTAATGTCCTTATTTGAAAACATGATGGACGAATATAGACAAGAATATATTGATAAGGATGTTAAAATAATATTTTCTGGCGATTTTAATGATGAACGCTTACCTAAGGTGGTAAGAGAAAAAGCAAAGAAACTGTCAGAAGATAGTGCAAAAAAGACAGAATTTATATTAAATTTATGTATAAATTATGGTGGAAGACAAGAAATTTTAAAAGCAGTTAATGAAATTGTTTTTGAAAATGTGAAGTCTGTCGATAGTAAAATTTTTGAGCGTCATTTATATACAGCAGATATGCTACCATTAGATTTAGTTATTCGCACATCTGGTGAACAGCGCTCTAGCAATTTTATGCCATGGCAAACAACATATAGCGAATGGATGTATCCTAAAAAACTATGGCCTTCATTTAGCAAAAAAGATTTAATAAAATGTATAAAATCATATATGAAGCGTAATCGTCGTTTTGGCGAAATAAAGGAATAATAATAGAATGAAAAAAAGAGTGTTGACAAGTATAGTAATTGTAGTATTAGTCGCTTTAGCAGTACTTAGTAAATTTTTGCCGTACTCTATAGGCGATTATATATTTGATATATTCATATTGGTTATTGCTATCATTGCAGGAATAGAAATGTGCAATATTATGGCGCATACAAACAAAACTTTAAACAAATTTATGACGAGTATGTATGCAATTTTTAATTATGTCATACTTCTATTTTCGCTCAAAGCAGTTGAATATTTTATGCTCCCAATAATTGAGATTTGCGCACTCATTTTATACTATTTAATTGCTTTAATTGTAGAATGTTCAAAAAATCGTCAACTTACATTTAAAGAAAACGCAAATTCTGCTTTTAACACAATATTAGCATGTATTTATCCTAGTTTTATTTTGTGCTTAATGTTAGCAATTAATCATGCGGACATTTATGCTGGCATGCAATATTTTTCAGTTCCTTTCATTATTATAGTGTTTGCTATAACATGGTTGACTGATACATTTGCATTTTTAATCGGTAGTCTTTTAAAAGGTCCTAAACTTGCTCCAAGCATTAGTCCTAATAAAACTATTAGCGGTGCAGTAGGTGGATTAATCGGTGGTATAATAGGCGCAATGCTTTGCTATGTCCTAGTATACTATGTACCAGTATTCCAAGGAATTATCACAAATTTCAATCTATCATGGTGGGTATTTTTAATTGTTGGGCTAATAACATCAGTATTTGCGCAAATGGGCGACCTATTTGAAAGCAAATTAAAACGAAGAGCTGGAATTAAAGATAGCGGAAACATTTTCCCTGGTCATGGCGGAATGCTTGATAGAATAGACGCTATGATGTTCTCAATTTTTGTAATATATATAGTTACATTAGGAATAATTGCCTAAATGTACGCTTATAATTAATTAGATTATGTCTCAAATTTTAAGTATATCAACTGTTTTTAATTACATTGGCTATATTATTATAGCCATTATTGTTTTATTATTCATGGTTCTTATTCATGAACTAGGACATTATACTGCGGGTAAATTGTTAAAATTTAAAATTAATGAATTCAGCGTCGGATTTGGACCAAAAATATTGCAAAAAAAGAAAAAGAATGGCGAACTTATAACGCTCAGAGCCTTTCCGCTTGGCGGATATTGTGCTTTTGAGGGCGAGAATGAAGACGGCGTTGAATCAAGTGAAGCATTTAACAATCAAAAACCATGGAAGCGATTAATTGTATTATTTTTTGGCGCGTTCTTTAATTTCTTAAGCGCAATAATATTTTCATTTATTTTGTTGCTATCCAGTGGCTACGATCTTGTACAAGTTCAAAATGTTAGTTCAAATTCAATAAATTATAATTACTTGCAATCGGGAGATGTAATATATGGAATAGATGGGAATAAAATAGATTTTTTGTCGGACAAGTATATGCCTAACCTTATCTCACTAGAGATAGAAGGTAATTATCCTACGATAAGTGAGAATGATGAAGTTAGTTTTGAATTTACATCTTCGGACGGAAAAGATTATCGTATGGTTACAAGAGCAATTAACTACAATGTAAAGCGAGATGGCAAAGAGATAATTCAAGCAGGATTCGTTAATGTAATATACGATGAAAATGGCAAATATTCTGGCTGGTCTATGCTTTCTACAAATACAGAAAATCAGTTAGAATTTAGTATTGCAACATATAAATATTCGTTCGGTGAAGCACTTAAAGAATCTATTCCTTTCACATGCAAATGGGCGGTCAAAGTTTTAAAAATATTCGGACAATTAATAACGGGTAAACTCTCAATAACCGCATTGGGTGGGCCTGTAACAACAATAAATATGATAGCGTCATATACTCAGCAAAGTTTCAGTTACCTGTTGTTATTATTACCATTAATTGCTGTGAATTTAGCAGTATTTAATCTTTTGCCTATACCTGCTTTGGACGGATTTCAAATGATTTTCGTGCTAATAGAGTGGATAAGAAAGAAGCCTGTTAGCAGAAAGGTGATAAATGCAGTAAATACGATTGGGTTATTTGCCTTATTAGGATTTGTCATTATAGTAGATATAATCCAATTCATCATATAAATGTCGCAACTTGACAGTTACGACATTTTTTGATATAATGAGCGTATGCAAAATTCAGTAGAAAAATTAGACGAAATATTTGATGGATTAAAATTTAAAGACGCTGTATATTCTGAAAGTAACAATACATGTACAGTCAATTTTTTATATAATCCCGATTATTTTAAACCTACTGAAGAGAATAAATCTATAATAATAAAAAATTTAGTAGATATGATAGGAGATTATGTAAAATATTCCTTAAATTTAACTAGTTGTCCACTAGATAAGCGCACAATAGCAAACCATACATATACAACAATAATCAACAATTTCCCTGCTATATCAAGGAACTTCGCATTCGATGATATATCGGTTGATATTGATACTTTAAAAGTAACAATACATTTAAAATTAGCGAGCAGTGCATATGATTATGCAGTAGGACTAAATAGAGAAAAATTAATTGCTGATAAATTAAAAGAAAGTTTTTTGGCAGATTTTGAAGTAATTTTTGACAAAAAAGATGAAAATGCTGTAACTAATAAAAGTTTTATAGAAGACAATATAGAATTAAATTATAGCATTAAGCAAGCGCAGGATAAAACAGTATACACATTAACAGAAGTAACAAATATAATAGGGAAAAATGATTATACTTTAGCAAGCGACTTTTCAAAGATAAAAGAACCAGTTGAGAATGTTGTTATTTGTGGTGAAGTAACGAATATAGTACGCGCACAATATAAGAAAACGACAACTCGAAATGGAGTACAAAGTGAAGTTGAACACACATATTATAGATTTACTCTGCGTTTAAATGAAAAATATTTACAATGTGTAATTTTCCCTAGACAAGCAGATGAAGCAAAGGGAGACCTAATAACACAAGGTATGAAAGTATGTTGTTATGGTTCATTTAGGTTAAGAAATGATAGATTGAGTTTTACAGCAAACACAATCGCCCGCTGTGAATTTTCTAGAGAAGAAATAAAATCTTCGTATAAGCAGGTAAATGAAAATTATCATACTGTATTTCCTGTGCCATTCGTAGATTATGAGCAAACAGGACTATTTGATGACGCGGACAAAAATTTCCAAGGGTCATATGTAGTGTTCGACCTTGAAACAACCGGTCTTGAGTCATCTAGCGATGAAATAATAGAAATAGGTGCATGCAAAATTGAAGAAGGGCATATTAAAGAAGTATTTTCAACATTTGTTCACCCAAAACGCCGTATATCTAAAGAAATAACAAATCTTACAGGGATAACCAACGAAATGGTTGCAGATGCGCCCGAAATTAATTATGTTTTGCCCGACTTTTACAAATTTTGTTATGGTTGCACAATGGTTGCACACAACATTTCGTTCGATATAGGTTTTATATATAACGCTGCAAAGAAATTGTCATATAATTTTGACAATCCGCTTATGGATACTCTAGAGATGTCGCGAAATAAATTGCCCGGTTTAAAAAATTATAAATTAGGTACGGTAGTCGATAGATTAAATATAACACTTGACCACGCCCATAGAGCGGTTAATGACGCAACGGCGACAGCAAAAGTTTTTATAAAATTAATGTAAAAACTATTGATTAATTAAAATTTATGTGATATAATACTAACAGAGAGTAGGAGTGGCGTTGCCACTCCTAACTTAGTTTTTAAGGAGTTTTATGAAAGTAGCAGAGATAGTATTCAATGCCATAGAACCATTGTTCACTGGCGATATTAAATTAGTTAATGTTGAATATGTTAAACGCGCAGATGGAATGCATTTAATCGTTTACATCGACAAAAAAGGTGGAGTCAATATTGATGACTGCATAGAAGTTAATCAATTGATAGACGAAAAACTTGATGAGATTAACCCTACAAACGATTCAAGTTATGTACTTGATGTATCTAGTTATGGATTAGACAAACCACTAAAATTTGATTGGCAGTTTAACCAATACAAAGGCAAAAAGGTAAATGTTAAATTGTATCGTTCTATCAGTGGGAGAAAAGAGTTTGTCGCAACGCTTATCGACCACAACGACGAGATGTCACAATTTAATATCGATGACGAGAATATTACAATAAATGCTACTGATATCGCATATATTACACCATATATAGAGTTTTAAGGAGAATTATAAATGATTAATAAAGATTTTTTTGAAGCACTTAAAGATTTGGAAAATGAAAAAGGAATTAACGAAGAAGTGTTCATCCAAGCACTAGAACAAGCTCTTACTGCCGCATACAAGAAAAATAGCGGAATGGCAAAAAATGCTCAAGTAAAGTTAAATCCAGAGAAAAATACAATTAAAATTTATTCATATAGAACAGTTGTTGACAATGTTGAAGACGAAGAAAAAGAAATTAGCCTAGAAGACGCGCGTCAAATCAAGCACGCATATAAAATAGGCGATCAGGTTATGCAAGAAGAAAGTACAAAAGATTTTAATCGTATAGCTGTACAAACTGCTAAACAGGTTATAACTCAAAAGATTAAAGAGATTGAGAAACAATCTGTATATAAAGATATAGCGGAGAAAGAAGGTAAACTTATAGTTGCGCACGTTAAACGCTTAGATCAAGAAAATGTATATCTAGAGATAGGCGGAACAACTTTAGAAGGTCTTTTAACTAAACGCGATATGTTGCCTACAGATAACTTTAAGCCAGGTGATGTCGTTAAAGTTTATGTTCGCCATATCCGAGATGACTTCCGTGGTACTGTAGTTCAAGTTTCAAGAACACATGCTAATTTTGTTAAACTTCTTCTAGAGATGGAAGTTCCAGAATTAAGTAACGGAGAAGTTAGCATTGTAAACATTGTGCGTGAGGCAGGATTGAGAACAAAAGTTGCCGTTACAACAAAAGTTGCGAACTTGGATCCGGTCGGTGCATGTATAGGTAATAAAGGTTCGCGTATAAACAATATAATTAACGAATTAAATGGTGAGAAAATCGATATAATCAATTATAGCGAAAATCCTGCAGACTATATTGTAGCAGCGCTTAGCCCTGCTGAAGTTAGCGAGATTACAGTGGACACAGCTGCTGGAATCGCTAAGGTTTTAGTACCTGAAAACAAATTATCACTTGCAATAGGTAAAGGCGGACATAATGTTCGTTTAGCAGCAAAACTTACTGGATATAAAATTGATGTTAAACCTACTTTGGCACATACAAACGAATCTAAAACTAATGATGTAGTATCTACAACAGGGGCAAATATTATTTTAGACGACGACTTCTTCAATGATATAGACGAGTAGGTACAATATGCCTAAACAAGAGCGTAGATGTGTCGCTTGTCGCCAGACAAACAATCAAGAAAATTTGATTAGAGTGGCGCGAGTTAATGGCAAATTTGTGTTAGACAAAAATCATAAATTAGGTGGTCGCGGTGCATATATATGCAAGAGTGAAGCATGTATAAATAGTACAATAAAAAAGCACTTGTTGAATAGAGCATTTAAATGTAATGTAGATGTATCTGTATATGAGGAATTGAAGACTTATGAACAAAGTGATTAGTTATATTGGGTTCGCACGCAAATCAAATTCAATAATTTGCGGGCAATCATCAATAAAACATGCATATCAACCGATTTACTTGATATTGGTTTGCAATACTGCGAGCGAGAATTTAAAAAACCTTGCTAAAAATGTTTCAATAAAAAAGAATTGTCCATTTATTATAACTAATCCAAAATTAGAGGACTTGTCACACATTAAAGATATAAAAATACTTGCTATAACGGACGAAAATTTAGCACGCGGAATAATTAACGAACGAAATTCAATAGAGAATATATAATAATTTTAAGGAGAGAATATTGGTTAACGAAACTAAAAATCAAGAGTTTAATAAAGCGATTAAACAATTAACGCTAATGGTAAAGGATAAAATGCTTGTATCCCTTGCTGAGAAGTTTTATTATCTCAAAAATGAAATGTCGACTTTAACAAGGTCAGTAAAAGAGAAAGAAACTGCACTTTTGCAAAAGAAGTCAACTCAAAATATTGAACCAGAGATTAAGAAGGAAGAGACTACTTCAGTTGTTTCTGCGCCAAATCCTCCTATTAAACAGGAAGCTCAACAGGAAAAACCTCAAATAAAACAAAATACGCAAAATAAGAATTTCCAACAAAATAATCAAAATAGAACAGCGCAAAATCAACAGAATTATCAGCGTAAGCCGTTTAATAATAATCGCCCTAATTTCCAAAATCAAAATGGACAAAGACAAAATAATTTTAGGCCTAATAATCCAAATTACAAGCCAAATGCTCAAAAACCAGCATTTAATAGGGATAATAAGCGCCCAGCAATTAATTATGCTCAGCCAATAATTACTGCTACTCCTGCCAAAAATAACTTTAAAAAGAAAGAAACTGAGCATAGGGAAGAAAAGAAATCATACACTAAGCGTGATTTAATTAAACGCGGAATGTTAGTTGAAGGACTTGATGACGATAGAATTCTAAATCGTAAAGTAAGGAAGAAGAAAGAAGTCGTACAAGAAGTTGTAGAACGCCCACAAGGCCCTGTTACAATAACAACTGACAATATAACAATAAAACTGTTAAGTGAAGCGAGCGGTCGTCCTGTTAGCGAAATCATGAAGAAATTCATGCAACTTGGCATGATGGTTACGATTAATTCAGTAGTTGATTTTGATACAGCACAACTTGTATTCAGCGATATGGGAGTTGAACTCATTCAAAAACTTGACAAAACAAGTGAAGAGAAACTTAAAGATGTTCAAAAGACTATCCGCTCATACGATGAAACAGAGGCAGTTACTAGACCTCCGATTGTAACGGTTATGGGTCATGTCGACCATGGTAAAACTAGTCTTCTTGACTATATTAGAAAGACAAAAGTAACATTAGGCGAAGCAGGTGGTATCACACAATCAATTGGTGCTTATCGTGTTAATATTAATGATAAATATATCACATTCATTGATACTCCAGGACACGAAGCGTTTACTGCTATGCGTGCGCGTGGTGCGTCAGTAACAGATATCGCGATATTAATTGTTGCAGCAGATGATGGTGTTATGCCTCAAACGGTTGAAGCAATTAACCACATAAAATCAGCAAATATCCCTATGATTGTTGCAATAAACAAGATGGATAAACCACAAGCCGACCCTGATAGAGTATTGCAAGAATTAGCAGAGCATAATGTACTACCTGAAGCTTGGGGTGGTGACGCAATTATATGTAAAATATCCGCACATACAGGTGAAGGTATTGATAAACTTTTGGAAACAATCTTACTTGTAGCAGACATGCAAGATTTAAAGGCAAATCCTAATGTCCCAGCAATGGGTACAATTTTGGAAGCACGCTTAGATAAAGGTAGAGGCGCGGTTGCTTCGCTTATTGTTATGGATGGTTCTTTAAAAATAGGCGACACCATCATATCAGGCACAACTATATGCAAAGTTAAAGCAATGATTGATGAAAACAATCGTCAAGTTAAAGTTGCTACACCATCAATGCCTGTTACCGTTTTAGGATTTAATGAAGTTCCTAGCGCGGGTGAGACCTTTACGGTAGTTGATGAAAAACTATCTAAACAAATTGTTGAAGAGCGCAAAGCAAAGTTAAAAGAAGAATTAATAAAGAATAGTGGCGGTAATACACTAGAAGATTTAATTCAAAAGACTAGCGAAAAAGATGTAAAAGTCCTTAACATTATTTTAAAGACAGATGTTAATGGTTCGCTTGAAGCTATTCGTTCGTCAATCATGAAGTTAGTCAATGATGAAGTTAAAATCAATATTCTTCATAGTGGAGTTGGAGCGGTTAGCGAAAGTGATTTAATACTTGCTAAAGCATCAAATGCTATGGTTGTAGCATTTAATATAGGACAGGATAGTAAAGTTAAAACTATTGCTGAGAGAATGAAGATACCTGTTCATTCATATAAAATAATTTATGAATTGTTAGACGATATTGAGCGCGTTGTTAAGGGTATGAAAGAACCTAAATACGAAGAAGTATACTTAGGTAGAGCGGAAGTTATGGCTGTATTCAAATTGTCTAGCGCAGGCGTCATTGCTGGTTCATTCGTCCGCGATGGTAAAATCGTTCGTGGAGAACACGCGCGCATTTATCGTGGAGATGAAATGATTGCTGATACAATAATTCGCTCATTAAAGATAGTTAAAGATGATGTAAAAGAAGCAGGAAAAGATAGAGAATGTGGAATTAAAACAGACTTTGATTCAGTTCAAGTTGGAGATAGAATCGAGTGCTATACCCTTAAAAGGATTGAAGAATAATGAAAAGTGTTCGTATAGAGCGTATCAATAGTGAATTGCAAAAAGTCATCAATTATATTATTGACAACGAACTTCGTGATCCACAAATCGACGCAATGATTAGTGTAACTAATGTAGATACTACACCAGATTTAGCGTATGCTCGTGTGTACCTCACATCTATAGGCAAAACTCCAATTGACGAAGTAGTAAATAGGATTAAAGGCGCTGGCGGATTTATTCGAAAAGAAGTTTCTAAACGAATAAAGTTAAGACTCACGCCACGATTAGAGTTCATTAAAGACACTTCTGAAGAATATGGTAATAAAATAGACAATATCTTGAAAACAATCAAATATACTACAGAAGAAGGCGACGATGAATAAAGGTTTTTTACCTATCAATAAGCCTAAAGATTGGACAAGTTTTGATGTGGTAAATAAGGTAAAACATATTTTACATGACAATAAGGTTGGACATTTAGGGACACTTGACCCAATGGCGACTGGAGTATTAGTCTTAACCATAGGTAAAGCAACTAAATTATTTGACTTAATGCAGGTCAAGAAAAAAACATATATAGCAAAATTTAAATTTGGTTTAGAAACTGACACTTTGGATATAACAGGGAATGTTATTAATCGATGTGAAAGGACACCAAATCTAGATAAAATAAAATCAATTTTGCCTAAATTTATAGGTGAAATTGAGCAAATCCCTCCAAAGTTTAGCGCAAAATCTATCAATGGGAAGCGAGCGTATAATTTAGCGCGTGAAAATGTAGACTTTGAGTTAAAGCCTTCAATAGTAAATATTGAACGAATAAATGTTATTTCATATTTAGATTCTGAACTTAAACTAGAAATAACATGTGGAAGCGGAACATACATTCGCGCACTAGGTAGGGATATTGCATATATGTTAAATAATTATGCAACAATGACCGAATTAGTTAGAACAAATGTAGGAAATCTTAAATTGAGCGATTGTTTTAACATAGATGAATTAAATTCAGAAAATATATCATCTAAAATAATAAAAATTCGTGATATTCTAGGTTTCAAGGTCTTGAACTTAGAAAAAGAAATATCTGATAAACTTATAAACGGACAAGTTGTAAGTTTAAACATGCCAAATGGAGATTATTTGTTAAATGGCAATGTTGACACTATAGCAATAGTGAAAATACGCGATTTTAAAGCAAAAATGTCAATTTTCTTAGGCATTTAATTTGAAAATAAATAATTAATATGATATAATATGCAAGTAAGGAGATTTTATGATAACAGCAGGAGATATAAGAAAAGGTATAATTTTTGATGATGGTAGTTCTACAGATCCTAAGAAACCAAGTCTTTATATAGTAGTGGACTTTCAACATGTAAAACCAGGTAAAGGTGCAGCATTTGTTCGTACTACATTAAAAAATGTTTTGACAGGTAAAGTGATTGAGCGCACATATAATCCATCTGAAAAAATCAATGACATAAGCATTGAGCGTAAGGAAATGATGTATTTGTATAATGAAGGTGGATTATACTATTTTATGGACAATGATACTTATGATCAAATTCCATTTAACTATGATACAGTTAAAGATGCACTTAATTTTGTTGTAGAAAACACTAATTGTAATGTTCAATTCTATAATGGTCAACCTATAAGTGTTGAACCACCTATATTTGTAGAATTAACAATTACTAAGGCTGAGCCTGGAGTTCGTGGTGATACTGCAAAATCGGGCGGTAAACCTGCGACATTAGAAACTGGATATGTAATTCAAGTTCCTTTGTTCGTAAATGAGGGCGACCGCGTTCGTGTAGACACTCGTACAGGCGAATATATGGAGCGTCTATAATTTAAAAATTTTAGCGAAAAAACAATACTCTTGCAGTATTGATTTTTTTTTGGCATTAATAACAATCTTTTTTAATAATTTTAGATATGTTAAAAGATTATTTGGATAGGGATATTTATAATTTAATTACAAAAAATTTTAGTTTTAATGATATAACAGAAATTCGCATGCGCGCGAATGAAAATTTAGTTATTGTTGTGCGTAATAAAAAATTCTATTTAAAAGATGATAATGGTGAATTTATTAAATGCAATACAAACATGATTGAAAATTTTATTAAAAAAGCAAGTGAGAATTCCATCTATGCATACAATGACAATATAATTAATGGTTATATTACTTTACCTAAAGGTATACGAGTTGGACTATGCGGGAATATTGTCACTGATGGCGATAAAATTGTAACAATAAAAGAATTTCAAGCGCTAAATATTCGTATTCCACATTTGGTGAAAAATTGCAGTTTGCCCGCTTATGAGTATATTGTAGATGATGACATTAAAAATACTTTAATTATTTCTCCGCCTGGAGCAGGTAAAACGACATTTATACGCGACCTTATATATCAGTTATATGTACATAATGTCCCTAAAAATATACTTGTCGCAGATGAGCGAAATGAAATATGTTCAGTTATTAATGGCGAACCAGCACTAGATATAGGCGGTTTTGCTGATATATACACAAATTGTAGTAAAAGTTTTGCTTTTAAAAATGGTATTCGTAGCATGCGTCCGGATGTTATAGTAACAGATGAAATTGATTTGGACAAAGATATGTCATGCATTGTTGAAGCTATTAATTCAGGTGTAAGCGTTATAGCAACTATACATGCGAAAGATTTAAACCAACTTAAACGCAAAGCAAATTTTGATAAAATTTTAGATGAAAAATATTTCTCCAGATATATAGTTTTATCAAACGATGAAGGTCCTGGGACGCTTAAAAATATTTATGATGAAAAATTAAATTGTATATATTGTAGGTAATTATGAAGTGGATACTTATAGTCATTTTGATAAGTGTAATAATGTTAATCGCGCGTGCAGTGAGCGAACAATATAGCGAGAAATTTGACTTCTATTCAAAGTTAAAAGAATTCCTTAATCAATTTAAAATTAATTTATCGTTTTCACAGTCAAAGATTAAAGAATTCTTAGATAAAGTCAATTCAAAAAAACAATTTAAATTATTTATTGAAAGTTATAAGGATTATTTAAAGTCTGGAGAACTCGATTTATCAAAAATTAAAATTTTAGATGATGAAGAAAAATCAGAGTTAAATAATATTGTTCGCAATATAGGAAAATACAATGCCAAAAATGAAATGCTACAAATAAATTCATTCTTGTTATCTGTTGATTCGAAATTGGAAAAGGCAAAACAGGACAAGCAAAAATTATGCCCATTAATTTTAAAATTATCTTTACTTTTTGCTATTGCACTTTCAATTATATTAATTTAGGGGGAAGGTATGGAGATTATATTTAAACTCGCAGGTATTGGACTAATAACTTCGATTGTTAATCAAATACTTAAATATTGCGGGAAGGAAGAGATTGCGTCTATAACTACATTAGCAGGCTTAATTATAAGCCTATTAATGGTTATTGACTTAGTTCAGGACTTGTTTGATACAGTACGCTCATTATTTATATTTTAGGTAGGTATGACAGAATTATTAAAAATAATTGCAGTAGGTGTGATAACAGTATTCGCGCATATGTTAGTCAAACAGACCAGACCAGAAATAGCGGTATTTATATCTATTGCAGGTAGTATTTTAATAATCATAATGGCAGTTGATACATTGAATTCTGTCATATCTTCTTTCTATAACATCTTTTCAGCAACAAATGTAGACACAACGCTTTTAACACCATTATTCAAAATAATAGCGATAGGTTATATTGCTGAATTTAGTGCAAACATATGTTTAGATGCTGGATCAAGTAGTATAGCAGATAAAATTCTATTCGTAGCAAAAATTATAATTTTGATGATAGCTTTACCTATTATAACAACAGTAATTGATATGGTGGTGGCGCTTCTATGAATAAATTGATAAGATATAAAAAAACAAACTACAATAGAGCGACCATTATTTCTTTAATAATACTTTTTGCGCTATGCTCAATTTTAATGCCATTACAAACATTTTGTACTACGAGTGAGCTAGCCGAGATAAGTGAAGATTTAAATAATTCTGTAATAGAAGAATTGAATGAAATAGACTTTTCTGAGTTTAACGCTATTATTGTTCAACTCGAAGAAAATCAAACAAATATATTTTCAATCGACAATATAAAAGATAAGGTATATTCCATTATTTCAGGTGAAAATGCTTTAAGTTATTCATCATTTTTTGCTAGTATTTTCTCTATATTTTTGGATATGGTTGTAAAATATATGCCATTGTTATCGCTTATTGTAGCAGTTGGCGTTATATCAAATTTATTGGGCGGAATTAAAAGTAAATTTAACGAAAAATCAACTAGTAACTTAATACATTTAGTCTGCTTCTTTGCAGTTGCGATTCTCATGATAGGTATGATAACAAATCTATCTAATATTGTTACAAGTTCAGTCGATAATATGGTGAATCAAATTAATGTTTTATTTCCTATCATGTTGGCAATGATGATAGGAATAGGAGCAAACGCTAGCGCCAGCATATTCCAACCAATCGTCTCAATAATGTCTACATATACGGCAGATTTCTTCTCATACATAATAATACCAATGTTTACTATAAGTTTTGTGTTTGGACTTATTTCTAATTTAAGTGATAACATAAAATTGGACAAATTTAATAGTTTTATTTCAAGTCTGTTTAAGTGGAGTGTTGGATTAATATTTACTCTGTTTTTTGCAGTTTTTACTATTCAAGGTATAAGTGCAGGAAGTTTTGATAGTTTAAGCATTAGAACAACAAAATACACAATTAAAAGTTATGTACCTGTTATGGGCGGATATTTATCAGATGGAATGGATCTAATATTATCTAGCACTATCTTGATAAAAAATTCAATAGGTCTTGTAGGTATTTTAATGATTATATCGACAATAATATCGCCTTTATTAGAGATTATTGTATTCAGTCTTATGTTAAAATTAGTTTCCGCTATTTTACAGCCTATGGGGAATTCTAAAACATCGAACTTCTTAATGTCTACTTCAAAATCTATAACGATGTTATCAAGCGCGATAATAGCTATAGGATTTATGTATCTTTTGTCGGTCGGTCTAGTAATGACAACTGCTAATGTGGTGGTATGATGAGCGGATATATATTAAGTATTTTAGGCATAGTCCTAGTAGGCATAGTAATTGATATAGTACTACCAAATGGCGTAATAAACAAATATATTAAAAGTCTCTTTTCAATCTTTGTTATAGCGGTAATTTTGAGTCCAATAATCACATTTGTAAAGGAAAATAAAGATTTTACATTGCACTACGAAGATTATGAAGTCCAGCAAAATATAATGAACTATATCTTTAATCAAAGGGTATCTAGTATAGAAAATAGTATAGAAAAAGAATTAGAAAATAGCGGATTTTCTAATATCGACATAAAACTAAATTTTTCGATAGAATCAAACGAATTAAGCGTAAATTCATGCACAGTTTTTATGAAAAATGCGGTAATTTCGTCGGACAACCAGCATATAAATAAGTATGAATTCATTAGTGATGTTGTGCTAAAATTTACAGATTTGACATTCGAGGAGATTATATTTGATGAATGATAAAGAAAAAAAATCGATAAAATGGCTAAGCAGACTAAAAAATATTAAGCATATTGAAGTATATGTCGCCATAATATTTATTGTAATCTTGCTCCTTATCTACATGTCAAACTTTTCATCAAATAGGACAAGCAACAACAATTCAACAACCACAAGTGAATTAACAATCACTACATATGTCGAAAATTTGGAAAGCAATTTGCAAGAAATACTTTCAAACATAGGAGGTGTGTCAAATGTAAAGGTGATGATTACACTAAACATGGCTGACTCAACTGTTACTGACTCAAAGATAAATCTTGACAGTTTTCCGCCAATAAAAGGTGTGCTGATAACTGCAAACGGAGTAAGTGACACTAGTACTAAATTGAAAATATTGCATGCAGTTGAAGCGGTGATTGACATTACTAATGGAAATATAGAAATTTTATCAAGTGATTAGGAGGGTATATGAAAACAATGTCAAAAAAGAAAAAAATCGTTATAATTTCTGTTATGGTCGCATTATTATTAGTTACAGGTTATTTAAATGTTGCATTAAATAGCACATTATCTAGTGGCAATAGCACTACAACAAGTACAACATCTGCAAACTTTTACACTAAATATAGGACAGAGCGTGAAGCAACTAGAACACAAGAAATTCAGTTCTATGATTCTATTATAGCAAGTACATCTTCAAGTGAAGAAGCTAAACAAGAAGCTGAAGAAAATAAACTCGCACTTATCTCTCAAATGGAAAAAGAGTTAGTAACGGAAGGTATTATTAGGGGTAAAGGTTTTACAGATGCTATCGTTACGATGTCAAGTAGTAATGTAAATGTCTTTGTACAAAGTGCCGAATTAGAAAAAACTGAAGTTGCTCAAATTACATCAATCGTTACAGAGCAATTAGGCGTTGAGATAGATAAAATCATTATAATACCATCAGAATAATTGCTAAAATAATTTGTTTGTGATATAATACAAGCAGAGGAAAACAAATTATGGCACAATTAAAAAATGTTAATGGCGAGAGCAATACATATATTAACAAAAGCATGGTTGTATCTATCGTTAGCCTTGCTACAAAAGAAATAAAAGGCGTTATTGATGTTTATCAACCTACTAAATTGTCGCTACGACGCATGTTTAATAGAAATATAGGTAAAGGTGTTCGCATTAAATACACAAATTTAGGAATTTTAATTGATATCTATGTAATTGTATCTGTTGATTGCGAAGTTAATGATGTAGTATACAGAATACAACAAAATGTAAAGAACAGCATAACATCACTTTTGCCAATCACTATTAAGGCAATTAATGTTCACATAATGGACGCTGAAAAAAATTCTCTCTAAACGAGAGAGTTTTTGTCGTTAAGGAGGAAATTTATGAAACGCACAGAAATGCGCGAATTAGCTTTTAAAACTATCTATTCAAAATTCTTTAATCCTGTAGATGAGGATATTTTTAAAAACGCAGATCAAAAGGGACTAGAATTTACTAAAAAAATACTTGAAGCATTCGCAAACAATTATACAGAAATCAATGACATAATTAACGATCATCTTAAAGGCTATACAATTGATCGAATTTATAAAATAGACTTAGCAATAATTATTGTTGCTATTGTTGAATTAAAATACATAAAAGAAAACCCTAAAGAAGTTATAATCAATGAAGCGGTTGAGTTGGCTAAAAAATTCTCTACTGAAAAAAGCCCCAAATTTGTAAATGGAGTGCTAGCCGATATAGTGAAAGACATTAAATAATGAAAATTTTTACAGTAAGCCAAATTAACAAAATAATTAAAGACATAATAGACAACGAAATCATTTTAGAAGATATAATGGTCACAGGAGAGTTGTCTAGTTTTTCTATAACACGCGGGATCGCATATTTTACATTAAAAGATAGCGAAACAATGTTGTCAGGTATTCAATTCGGAGCAAAAACGAGTTTTAATATTGGCGATATGGTGCAATGCCGTGGCAATATAAAATATTATACTAAAACAGGGAAATTGTCATTTAATGCTCTAAATATTGAATTATGTGGTCAAGGTGAGTTATATAAACAATTTATTGAATTGAAGAACAAATTGCAACAAGAAGGACTATTTGATGAGTCACATAAAAAGCCTTTGCCTAAATTTATCAATTCAATTGGGGTAGTAACAAGTAAGACAGGCGCTGTATTGCAAGATATTAAAAATGTGTCTACACGAAGGAATCCAAATTTAAATATTTATGTATATGACGCACAAGTGCAAGGCAATTTCGCCGTAGAGCAAGTAATAGAAGGAATTAATTATTTTGATAATTTCCTTGATGTTGATGCAATAATTGTTGCGCGTGGTGGCGGTAGCATAGAAGATTTAATGCCTTTTAATGATGAACGATTAGCGCGTATGGCTTATATCTGTAATACTCCAATCATTAGTGCAGTAGGTCATGAAACCGATTATTCTATATTAGATTTCGTTGCAGATTTAAGAGCACCTACGCCAAGTGCAGCAGCAGAATTAGTAACTTACGACAATAAGGACCTTATACGAAGAATTAAGGACTTATATATTAATATTGAAAATATGGTTACAAATCAACTAAAAAAAGAAAATGATAGAGTTAATTTGGCAGTCGGCGAAATAGAATATGAAATTTCAAGCATTATAAATAATCAAACTTTATATATAAATTCATTATTAAATAAATTAGATAATGTAATTGATAATAAAATTGACAACACAAAATATAGCGTAGATTTATTAATAAATACACTAGATAAACTAAATCCAATAAAAATATTAAAGTCTGGATACTCGTATGTTTCTAAAGATGGACAACCAATTAACAGAGATATTCAACTAGGCGACATGATAGATATCAGGACTAACACAATGGAATTAAAGGCAGAAGTTAAATCGAAGGAGATATTATGATTGAAAACAATATTACAAGATTAGAAGAAATAGCAAAAATTTTAGAAAAAGGCACCACATTAGACGAAAGTTTAAAATTGTATGAAGAAGGATGTAAACTAGCAAAAACATGCCTAAAAGAGTTGGAAAAAGCCAAAGGAAAGATTATAATGATAAAAAAAGATTTTAATGTAAAGGATGAAGAAAATGGCGAAACAAGATAAACAATTCGTAAATGATATTGCAGATATAAATACAGATTTTGCGCAGTGGTATACTGATGTTATTTTGAAGACAGATATGGTTGATTATGGCCCTGTTAAAGGAACTATGGTTATAAAGCCTTATGGATATGCTATATGGGAAAATATCCAAAATTATTTGAATAAAGAATTTAAAAAACAAGGTGTTCAAAACGCATATTTTCCAATGCTTATACCTGAAAGTTTTTTGAAAAAAGAAGCAGAACATGTGGAAGGTTTTGCTCCTGAAGTAGCTGTTGTCACTTATGCAGGTGGCGAAGAATTGAATGAGAAATTAATAGTACGCCCAACGAGTGAGACAATCATTTGCGCCATGTATTCTAAATGGATTAAATCATATCGCGATTTACCTCTTGCCATGAATCAATGGTGTAATGTCGTAAGATGGGAGAAAACTACTCGTCCATTTTTGCGTACAAGCGAATTTTTATGGCAAGAAGGTCATACAGTTCAAGCTAGTATGGCGGACGCTGAACGCGACACTCAAACTATGTTAAAAGTTTATTCAGATTGTTTGCGCAATCTAATGGCAATACCTACGCTTACTGGTCGAAAGACTGAGAACGAAAAATTCGCAGGCGCAGAAGCAACTTATGGTATGGAAGCAGTTATGAAAGACGGAAAATGTCTTCAAGCTGGGACTTCACATAATTTAGGTCAAAATTTTGCAAAAGCTAGTGATATAAAATTTTTAAATAAAGATGGAGTGCTTGAATATGGATATTCGACAAGTTGGGGTGTTAGTACACGATTAATTGGCGCTTTGGTCATGGTGCATGGCGATGAGCGTGGACTTCGACTTCCTCCAAATATTGCTCCTATTCAAGTTGCATTAATTCCTATTGCTAGCAAAGTTGACGGAGTTGTTGCAAAATGTGAACAGGTACAAGAAGAGTTAAATAAGGCAGATATTAGAGTTAAATTTGACAATTCAAACAATACTCCTGGTTGGAAATTTAACGAATATGAAATGAAGGGTGTACCATTACGCCTTGAAATTGGACCTAGAGATATTGAGAATGGAGTGGCAACAGCAGTAAGGCGTGATACTCATGAGAAATTACAATTACATTTAAATAATATTGTAAATGAAGTAGATGATTTGCTAAAAGACATTCAATCAAATATGTTACGTCAAGCGGAAGATAATCTTCAATCTTCAATGACTGAAACAGATGATTTTAATACTTTGGTAGATGATGTTAACAATAGAAAAGTCGTATTAGCATATCACTGCGGAGATCCTGAGTGCGAAAGCGAAATTAAACAAAAAACAACTATAACTACGCGTGTAATTCACTCTTATGATGATAACCACAAATGCATATATTGTGGCAAAAAGAGTAAATATCGTGTATATTTTGGTAAACAATACTAAAAAGTGGTCGATTGACCATTTTTTTTGTAAAAAATATTATTATTATATATGTTTTTTAATATCATAAATAAACAATAAAATCTTTAATAAACCTTGTAATTTATTGTATAATATGATAAACTAGATTAAATTGTATGAATATTTATAGATGGTTTAGATCAATACCAGAAGAAAATAAATTAGTAGCATATGGCAAGTTGGCATTTGTAAAAAACTTGTTTTATTTTCTATTCAAAATTTTAGTAGGTATAATTTTTAAATCATGGTTCCTTATTACCATCGCATTATATAGTTTATGTATAGGAGTAGTTAAAAATATTTGTTCGCGCGGATTAAACGAAAAAGATGAAAGGAAAAATTTAGACAGATATATCATGGGTGGAGCAGTACTTACGGCTTCAAGTTTATTTTATATTGTTTATTCGATATTTCAAATGTTTATTCCGACAAACTTTGATTATAACATGATAATTGCTATTGCCATTGCAGCATTTGCTACATATAGCATAGTTGTATCTATAATCGGTGTTGTCAAAATGCGCGGTAAATCCGCATTAATTAAGGAATATAAACTTACAAATTTCGCAACCGCTTTCAATAACTTAGTATTAGCACAAATCGCATTGCTTTCTTTCACTAGCAGTGAAGACATGAGTTTTTACAATGGTTTAATGGGCGTAATAGTTGGATTTATTATATTAACTACAAGTATTTACTTATTAATTGATGGTGTTAAACGAAGAAAAAAATATTATCAAGAAATCAATGATAAGGAAATCGAAAGTTGATTTTACCACTATTAAAATAAAAAATTTATAATTATAAAAAGAAATATAAGACATATAAATAAATTTGTTATATTGCTTACAATAATTTTAATGATAAAAGGGGCACCTATGAATACAAAATATCTTAATAAAATTGTTAATGTCGAAATTGATAGAAAAATGGGAAGTAGGCATCCTAAACACGGCTTTGTCTATCCTGTAAATTATGGTTTTATTCCTAATACTATTTCTGGAGACGGCGAAGAACTAGACGCATATGTCTTAGGAGTATTTAAGCCTATTGAAAAATTTGAAGGCAAAGTCATTGCAATTATCCATAGATTAAATGATAACGACGATAAATTGATAGTAGTACCTGAAAATAAAGATTATACCAACGAACAAATTAAAGCATTGACTGAGTTTCAAGAACAATGGTTTAAATCTCAAATTATAAGGTATGAACTAGACGCCCAAAATGGTGTTGAAATAAAAAAGAATATCGAAAATCTATTTTAACACTTATAATAAATTTATAAGATAAAATTTTAATAATTTTTAAAATATTATTAAAATATCTTTTTTATAACATTTACTTGATTAAATCTAATGAATCTTCAGTTAAAAGATCTAAATATTCTAGTTTTTCAATATCCATAAAAGAAATAAAATGTTCTTGTAAATAGTTTAAATTAAAATCTTTTTTTAAAAAGATAACGCCTTTGTTAAAACCAAATTCATTATTTAGTTTTAAAAAATCTTTAATATATTCATTACTATATAATATTATATTATTTTTTGATTTATTTTTAAATTTATTTTCTAAAAGAATATAATAATCATAGAGATCTTTTATATTGATTGACATTTTAGAAAATTTAATCATAAGAGACGAAACCATATCTTCTAATGTTATTATCATAGATTTTCTCCGATTTATTTTAATAAAAAAGTGGACAATTCCACTTTTGGTAGCCCTATGGGGAATCGAACCCCAGTCTCAACCGTGAGAGGGTCGCGTCCTAACCTCTAGACTATAGAGCCATCTCAACTTTCTCAGTCTAGCATATTTTTTTCTTTTTTTCAAGTGTATTTACTATTTTTCTTAAAAATTTTATGATATAATCTAAAAAAATATAATTTATTTTAAATACAAAAGAAAAATGCGGTCATTTATCAAAGAAAGGTGGTTTAATTATCGTCCATTATGTGTTGTTATGATTTTCCTAGCATTAGGAAGTATTTTTGCTTTCTATATCACTAATAATCTCATCTTTACATTAATTTCATCAATTTTTATATTGTTACTTATCATTATAATTGCAATTGTTAAACGAAAATTACAATACTTTTTAGTTCCAATATTGTCTTTTATTGTTGGGATATCTAGTTACTTTATCGCAGTCAATTTATTTACTAATGCGGGCGAACAATCTCCTAATATAATTCAAGCACGCGTTTATAGTGTTGATATACCTACGGACGGAAGAGTAAAATTATATGCCGATAGTGTGATATTTGATAAAAATAAGCAAAATTCAAATTTAATTATTTATCTATATGATAATTCAAATATATTTGATGGGATAGAGATAGGTAGTGTTATTCAATTTGAGCCCACTAAAGTATACAAATCCGATTTATTTTATTCTGGAATTCCAAACAGCAATATTTATACAAATAATCTTAAATATAGCGTGACTGCCAGCATAAATAAACTAACAGTAATAGGAAATGATAAAACATTTGCTGAAAGTTTGCGCGAATATATAAAAGAAAATTTAAGCAACGGCTTAACAAATGAAAATACGGAGATTGCATATTCGGCTTTATTCGGCGATAAATCTCTATTAAGTGACGATCAATATTCCGCTTATAAATTAAGCGGAGTGGCGCATTTACTCGCAGTATCAGGTCTACATGTTGGAATTATTGTTGGAATATTGTTTTGGATTTTAAAACGACTAAAAATAAACGGTTGGAAGCGCGTTATAATTGTAGGCGTAATACTTTTGCTATATGCATATATGTGTGGGTTTTCTGTCTCAATTATCCGCGCGGTCATAATGACTTTAGTTTTGATGATAGCACCGCTTGTATTTAGGCAGTATGACAGCATATCTTCAATATCTTTAGCGGGAATAATTGTATATTTTATAAATCCGCTAGCAGTTTTTGATGTCAGCACTCTTATGAGTTTTTCATGTGTATTTGGAATTGCGTTATTATATAGACCAATTTATAATGCCCTTTGTAAAACACATATGCCTGTATTTTTATCGAAAAGCCTGGCAATGAGTTGTTCTACAACAATTTCGCTTTTATTTATCATGGCATACTTCTTTAAAACGCTTAATTTAATATCTATAATTGCAAATATAATTTTAATACCAATATTCACTATTGCTTTTACATTAGTTTTTGTTCTTTCATTAATCTCAATGATAATCCCATTTGTTACTTATTTACTAGTGATTGTAAATCCAATATTTGATTTACTAAATTTAATAGCGATTGTATTAGGCAATTTGCCAATATCTAATTTTTCAACAATGCATATAACTTACATATCAATATTTATATATTCCTTCATAATCACTTTAATTAGCCGTATGTGCAGGGCAGAGTATGAACATAGGGTAATAATTTCGCTTCCAATAGTTGCATTGCTAGTGGTCAGTTTGGTATAATATAAATATGAAATTTATGGAATTAACCAAGTTACTTAGAGAAGAGATTAAGCCTGCGTACAATCTAAAAGGCGAGGATATCTTTTTAATCCAAACAGCAATTAAAAATTTGAAATCAACTTTGATTTCCGATTTTGAAGAATTTAATTTTATGAAGTTTAATGGCGAAAAATTAAAGATTGATGAATTAAAGGCTCAAATCGATACTCTGCCTATTAATAGCGAACATAGAATGCTTTTAATTGATACGCCAAACTCAGAGATTATTAAATATTTAAACTCGTACAGGTACGAAGACAACACATGCGTAATAGTATGCATACATTCTGATAAGTTTACAAATGCAGAGATAGTCGATTGCTCATCTTTAGATAGAAAAGATATTTCAAAATATATCCTAAATTATTTAAATAAATTTGATATTTCAATTCATGAGCGCGCGCTTGATTATCTTATTGACTCTACAAATAAAGATATGTCAAAAATTCATAATGAATTGTTAAAGATAAGTGCTTATGCGTCTGATTTAGATGTTATAGATATGGATATTGTAACAAATTTGGTAGCAAATTCTTCTGAATATGCAACTTTTATGCTAACAAGTGCAATAGATGAAAAAGATTTAACAAAGTTTCAAACTATACTTTCTGATATGTCAAAATCTAGCACAATGTCTGAGATATTTTCATATATGGGGAAATATTTTCGTCGCATGCAATATATTGCGCTATCTAAAGACGATGAAAATATTGCAAAAATATTAAATATAAAACTTTATGCCGTGAAAATCTCAAGACAATATATCAAGAAAAATGGTATAAATTTTTATCTCAATCTTTACCAAAAATATACCAATCTAGACTATGATATCAAGTCGGGTAAAATTAGTCCTACAAATGCAATGTACAAATTGGTGTTTTAATATGAATAATGACTTGATTAAACCAACAAAGTTAGTGCGCACACGCAGAAAGTCTATTGCTTTAATAATTAATAATAGGGGAGAACTAATAGTTCGTGTGCCTGTGCGTGTTAGTGAAAAAGACATCTATGAATTTATTATTAAAAAAGCAAACTGGATTATTGAAAAGCGAACAAAAATAAAAAATAATCCATATATTACAATCACACCAAAATCAAATGAAAAAATACCTATATTAGATACGATTTATGATATTGAATTGTATAATCTTTCTCGTGCAAAGATTGTTGAAAATAAATTGTTTGTACCTAATGAAAATTCAAAGGAAAAACTTATAAATTTTTTAAAGAAATATGCTAGAAAGTATTTAAATGAGCGTGTAGCAGAATTGGCTAAAAAGTTTTGTTTCAATTATAAAAATATTTCAATTAGTTCTGCTCATACTAGATGGGGTTCATGCAATTATTACAATTCACTGACTTTTACATATAAACTAATCTTATGTCCGAAATTTGTTGTTGACTATATAATTATTCATGAATTATCTCACACTATCGAGAAAAATCATAGTAAGAAATTTTGGAGTCTAGTAAAAAAATGCTTACCAAACTATAAAGATTGTGAAAAATGGCTAAAAGACAATCGCTCTATTATAGATTTAATTTAAAAAGTGGGTGAGATAACCCATTTTTTATTATAAAAAAACGCCATATAAATGGCGAGTTAATTCTATTTTTTATTTCTTATAACTACTTAATCTAGCTTTCTTTCTATTAGCAGTTGCTTTTTGCAAAATGCCCTTAGATACAGCTGAATCGATAAGTGAAAATGTCTCGCTAAGAATTGTTGTTGCATTTTCTTCATTATTATCAACAGCGCTCTTATATTTTTTTACATAAGTAGCGATTTTTGTCTTATATGATTTATTTTCCATAGTTTGTCTGTCGATAACTTCGATGCGTTTTTTAGCTGATTTAATATTAGCCATACAAACCTCCATTTGACTTAGAGTATACCAAATAATTTATTAAATTGCAAGTGCTTTCACAATATTTCTACAAAATTGTTGACCTTTTTTTATTTTTTTAATGAACAATTTTTTTATTATATAAATAAATAGTTATATATGTTGAATAAATTAAAGCCAACTATAGCCATAATTGATAGTGGCATTGGTGGTATAAGCATACTTAGATCGTTAATTAACAAATATGGCGTAGGAAACTTTATATATTATGCTGATAATCTTTATATGCCATATGGAACACGCTCGAAAAGTTTTGTGAAAAATAGAATTGACTACTTAATAAGATTGTTGCGTGACACTTATAAGGCGAACATAATTATAATAGCATGCAACACAGCTTCTTCCGCAATAGATAATTTTAAATATGATAATGTGTACACGATGCATTTTGATAATAAATATACATATTTAGCTACAAGTTTAACAAAGAAAAACAAACCGAGTTTAAAAGTCATACCAGACAAAACTTTGGCTAAAATGATAGAAAAAAACATTTTTAATAAGCCAGTATTAAAAAGAATTATCAGGGATCATGTTAAAAAATACAAACTAGATTCATATAAAAATTTAGTATTAGGATGCACTCATTATGAATTAGTGGCCGATTTATTTAAAGAAAATTGTCCTGATACAAATTTTATCTTAAACAGCAACGCCACTTTAGAGCAATTGTCATTTGACCCGAAAGAAGAACAATTAACGATCAAAATATTGATGAGTAGATATAGCCAAAGTTATTACGAAAAAATAATGAAACTTATAAGGAGTTAGTATGTGTGGAATATATGGTTGTATAGCAAAAAATAAAGCGTATGAAAAAGTCCTTAATGGGCTTAAATTATTACAATATCGAGGATATGACTCATGCGGTATAGCGTATTATGAAAATAATGAGTTTAAATTAAATAAAGCAATAGGCACCTTAGATAACTTAAAACCTATAAATACGAAATCAAATATTGTGTTTGGACACACTAGATGGGCGACAAATGGAGAGGTTAATTTCGCAAATACCCACCCGCATGTAAGTTTTGATAAAAAATTCACACTTGTTCATAATGGGATAATCACTAACGCGGATAATATCAGGAAAGATTTAGAAAAGGGCGGAGTAAAATTTTATTCTACAACTGATACAGAGGTTATAGCAAATGTACTCTCAAGTTTTAAAGGAGAAATTGACGATCGTATAAAGAAATTATTTTCTATGCTTGAAGGGTCGTTTTCTTTAATTATAGGATATGTAGATGGCACAATATATTTAGTTAAGCATTTTAGTCCATTAAACATTGTTGAATCTAATGACGGTATATACATATCAAGCGATATATCAAGTTTAAAACAAGGCGAATTATATAGTTTAAATGATGGAGATATAATAAAAATTAAAGACAATAAAATATCTTCTTTATCAAATAGCACATTAAACTTTAGCTGTCATGAAAACACTATTAAGACACTTAATTTGAATGGTTATGACCATTTTATGTTAAAAGAAATATATGAGACTCCTCAAGCAATTCACAGAACTTATACATATTTACAATCAATAGATACAAATAAAATATTTAAAAAATATAAAAAAATAACATTCATTGGTTGCGGAACAGCATATCATTCTTGCCTAGTAGGCGAATGGTTATTTAATAAATTACATAAATACGATTGTAATTCAGTTTTAGCCTCAAACTATGAAATAGATAGTAAAGTAAATAAAAAGCACCTTCATGTTATAGTAAGTCAAAGTGGAGAGACTGCTGACTGCATAAAGGTGGCGGAAAATATCAAAGAACAGGGCGGGAAAATATTAATAATAACTAACGAAGAAAAAAGTACAATAACTAAATATGCAGATTTTTTAATACTCACAAAATCTAATAAAGAACTGGCGGTTGCAAGCACAAAAACATATTGTAGTCAAATATTTGTATTTGCTCTAATTGTAAAGCGTTTATTTAATAAAGATTATACCTTAGATATAGAAAGTTTTATAGAGAAGTTATCTAAGTATATAAAAACGATTGATGTTTCTCTTCTATCAGATGAGTTGACAAATATATCTAATATGATATTAATAGGTAAAGATATAGATTATTTAACATTGTTAGAAGCTAGTTTAAAAATTCGTGAATTAGATTATGTTTATACTATACCTATGTATTCGGGTGAGTTAAAGCACGGCACCTTATCATTGATAGACAATACCAGTACAATCATCTCATTAAATAGCAGTAAAGATATAAGCAAATTGTCTACTGTCATGAATGAAATTTTATCGCGTGGTGGTAAAGTAATTGATATGTCTAAATATTTAGAAAAAGTTTTAATAGATGAATATTTTATGCCAATATTTAGTATCATACCTTTTCAATTATTAAGTTATTATATAGCGATAAACCGCGGTTATAACCCAGATATGCCACGCAATCTTGCTAAAAGTGTAACAGTAGAATAACTACACAGGCCAACGCTTTTTTCCAGATAAAAATTCATTATTAAGCCTATTAATTAAATAATCTTTTGGTCGTATCGACACAGTATTAGACGAATTTTCTCCCTGAATAATAAAATATGAAATGGTTTCATAATTATAAATATCATTATCAATAATTTCAATATTGCCTGATTTATCTTTTACAACGCCTAAAAGGATACTATTATCTTTGCAAGTTTTATATACATAATATTCTTTATATTTATCTGCATCAAATGTCAAAATTGATTTAGAATTATCTATTTTTACATTCAATATAATATTTTCATTGCTAGCGATAGTTTCTGGCGGATTGCTAACTTTAAAATAATCATAGGCTATGTAGCGAGCTATATCATGATTAGGCTTAACTAGACGATGATTTTCTTCTAGTTCATTCAAATCATAAGCAAATTTTTCAACCGTATTAGGTTTAACAAAATCATTTGGTCGTTTATTCGAATAAATATTTGCAAAAATTCTTTTAGTCATTTCAGTAGGTTGTACTGAACTATAAAACCCATTTGGTAGGACATTATCTTTAATGTCAGCAATCCAAGATAGAGTAGTGTAGTCTGTAGTATAAGCGATATTGTATAAATCATTATTATTTTCTCCATTTGTAGCAGTCCCCGTCTTACTTGCAACAGGAATATTTAGAGAATTTAAGCGCTTTGCTGTACCTGAAGTGGAGACATCTTTAAGCATATCGGTCAGTATGAAAGCGTCCGCTTCATCTATGATTTTTTGCGAATATTCTTCATGCTCATATATAATGTTACCATGTTTGTCTAAAATTTTATCTACAAAACATATCGGACGGTATGTCCCTAAATTAGCTAAAACATTATATGCGCTAACTAATTGTAACAAACTAACCCCACGATAGGTTGAACCTAAAGCTAGAGACATATTCATATCACTATTATCTAATTGTATACCCAAACTAGATAAAACATCTCTAGATTTATTTAATCCAACATTATCTAACAATTTAACAGCAGGAATATTTAATGATTCTTTAAGTGCTTCACGCGCACTTACATAGCCATGATATTTATTATCTGCATTTTTAGGAGAGTAGCCATTATAATCTATTTTTTCATCCAAAATCTCTGTTGCAGGTTTCAATATATTGTGTATTATACATGGCAAATACACTGCCAATGGTTTTAAAGTGGAGGCAGGTTGTCTTTTCATATTATGTAAATCATAATTACTATTGACATAATACGCTTTTACAGTTCCGTCATTTGCAACCAAAATTGAAATACTATCTAAAGTGTCATCGTTATTTGATGTTTCTTCAATAACGCTATTGTTTGAATCCATAACAATTTTTTGTAAATCATCATCTTTGAATGTTATTATTTGATATTCTTTATTTATCAATTCGCGTTCGCTAATGTTTAATAGGTTACATGCTTCATAAATTGCTTCTTTCTCATAACTATGATTTGTTTCATTATTTTTAACAATATTTAATGGTTGAGATATTACATTTTGATAATCTTGTTCTGAAATATCTTTGCAATCTAACATGGTTTTAGCAACAAAATTCCTACGCGATATTGCATTTTCATAATTTAATATAGGGGAGTATCTAGCGGGCGACTTTATAATTCCAGCCAAACAACATGCTTCATTTAATGTTAAATCTTTCGCTGATTTGTTAAAATAAATTTGACTTGCATTTTCTATGCCATAAGCGTTTGCACCAAAATATATAGTATTTAAATACATCTCTAAAATTTCGTCTTTTTGAAATTCTTTTTCCATTTTTATTGATAGAATAATTTCTTCAATTTTTCTTTGATAAGTCTTTTCATTTGACAATAAAGCGTTTTTTATTAACTGCTGGCTAATAGTTGAGGCTCCCTGAGATTTTGAGCGAGTAGTCATATTAACTATACTTGATTTTATTATTCTCTTTAAGTCATATCCATTATGTTCATAAAATCGTTTATCTTCAACATCAATAAATGCTTTAGCAACATAATCCGGCAATGTATTTAATTTTATAATTGACCTATTTGTGTTATATAGTGTTGATTCTTTTCCTGTCGAAGAATATATTAAAACACCATTATTTACGCTTGTTAATGCATTGACATCAAGGTCATATTTATTGTAAAAATAGGTAATTATAATTGTACAACTAACAAATAAAAGCGCTATCAATACACTAATGATAAGCAAAACCCGCTTTAATTTTTTATTTTTAACTGAATTATCTTTATATTTCATCACGATTTATTATTTGCAGATTTTGATAATTAATAAGTATTTTTATAATTTTTAGTTGAAAAAAACAACAACTTATATTATAATAACTATATTATGAGTTTAAGTTATTATGAAGGAAAAACATTTCATGTCGTAACCTATGGTTGCCAAATGAATGTACATGAATCAGAAAAAATACGCGGAATTTTATCTACGCTAGGTATGCTTGAAATTGACGACATAAATAAAGCTAATGTCGTTGTTTTTAATACTTGTTGTGTTCGTGAAGGCGCAGAAGATAGAGCATATAATAATATTGTATCTTTGAAAAAGGTTAAATCTGAAAATAAAGACAAAATTATTGTCGTTTGTGGTTGTATGTCGCAACAAAAAAATGGCAAATACGACCTAAAGAAGAAACTTCCTTTTGTTGATATTATTATCGGTACACATAATATAAATCTGCTTGCAGATTATTTATCGAAATTCGCTGAGACTCATAAGCGAATTTATGATATACTCGATCAACCAACTGCGAGTATGGATGGCGTAAAATGTGTTAGAGATGATAAAATTAATGCTTATGTCAATATTATATATGGTTGCAATAAATTTTGTACATATTGCATTGTTCCTTATGTTAGAGGTAGGGAAAAGAGTAGACCAGTAAAAGAGATCTACGATGAAGTTAAGGATTTAGTCCAAAATCAAGGATATAAATATATAACGCTTCTAGGACAAAATGTTAATTCATATGGTAAAGACCTTGAAGAAAAGATGACTTTTTCTAAATTATTGAATTATCTTTGCACTATTGAAGGAGATTTTAAAATAAAATTCATGACATCACATCCAATGGATTTTGGAGATGATATTATTCATGTTATGAAGACCCAACCAAAAATAGCAAAAGCACTTCATTTACCTGTTCAATCGGGTAGTAACAAAATTTTACAAAAAATGAATAGGCATTACGATATAAAACATTATCTTCACATAATTAAAAAATTAAGGCACGCTATCCCTAATATCGCTCTATCTACTGACATTATTGTTGGATTCCCTGGCGAAACTGAAAAAGATTTTAATCAAACAATGAAATTAGTTAAGCGTGTTAAATTTGACCAAATATTCGCGTTTATGTACTCAAAGCGCTCGGGTACTCCAGCAAGTGAATTTTTAGACCAAATTGATGAACATACTAAAAATGTACGAGTAAACAAATTATTGCGTTTAGAGAGATTAATTCAAAAAGACCAAATAAAAAAATATTTTAACAAAACATACGATTGTTTGATTAGACAAATTAATGGAGTAGCAGTTGGAATTACTGATGGAGGTAAAGAAATATACATACCTACATATAGATACAACAATCAAAATTATTTTGCACTTGTTAAAGTAGAAGATATTAGAAATCATAAACTTTCAGGAGTAATAATCAAATGAAAAAAGACAATGAGCCATCACCAATTATAAAGCAATATTTAGCAATGAAAGAACAATATAAAGATTGTATATTGTTTTTTCGCTTGGGTGATTTCTATGAAATGTTTTTTGATGATGCAAAGATTGCCTCAAAAGAACTTGATATAACGCTTACAGGCAAAGATTGTAGCCTTGAAGAACGCGCGCCTATGTGTGGTGTTCCATATCATGCCTACGAGAGTTATGCGCAAAAACTTATTGAGCGCGGATATAAAGTCGCAATATGCGAACAAACAGATAATATTGTAAACAAAATTGTCCAACGCGAAGTAGTACGCATTATAACTCCTGGAACAGTCATGGAAACTAGCATGCTTAATGAAGGGCAAAATACATATATAATGTGTATATATCGCAATAAAAACACAATATCTTACGCTTATAGTGATTTATCTACAGGCGAATTTAATGTCGGAGAATATTCTGGTGAAAATATCCTCGGTTATATTAATGATCAAATAATTCGCATAATGCCTAGTGAAATTATATGCAATCATGAAATGATAGAAATTGCTCCCGACCTTGCAGTTGTACAATCAAATGATAAATACAGATTTAATGAATACTATGATTGGGCTTTTAATCCTACAAATGCGGAAAATGCCTTATTAAAACAATACAATTTAACATCACTTAAGGGATATGATTTTTCAATCAAAAATTTAATTTATCCAGCAGGTGCGTTGTTAGAGTATTTTAAAGAGACACAAAAGCGCGAACTTAAGCACTTAAAACTACCTAGATTAATAAAAGATAGTCAATATATGTACATTGACACAAATACGCGTCGCAACCTTGAAATAGAGCAAACTATGCGTGATGGATCTAAATATGGTTCACTTTTATGGGTCTTAGATGATACTTGCACCAGTGGTGGCGCTAGAATGCTTAGAAATTGGGTTAGACAGCCATTACAAGATAAAACAACTATTAATACCCGTTTAGAGATGGTTCAATGCTTAACTGAGAATGCTATAATACGGGCTAATTTAAAACAATTATTATCAAATGTACAGGACATTGAGCGATTAGTAGGTAAAATATCATATGGAAATATCACGCCTAAAGATTGCTTAGCATTGTCACAGTCTTTATTGCAACAACCAGAAATAAAGCGTCAATTAATTGCTAGTGGAAATAAATATTTAATTGAAATTGCAAATGAATTGGTAGACACTTCAAGTATAGTTAATTTAATTAATTCGACTATCTCAGAAAATCCCCCTGCATTGATGAAAGATGGAGGATATATTCGTGCCGGTTTTAATGCTAATCTTGACAGACTTAGAAATATGAAACAAAATGCGGAAAATGTTATTTTAGGCATTCAAGCGCGCGAGCGTGAAGCAACTGGAATTAAGAACCTTAAAATTGGCTACAATAAGGTCTTTGGCTATTATATAGAAGTAAATAAACAATTTAGTGAGTTAGTACCTTTTAACTATATAAGAAAACAGACAATATCTAACAATGAGCGATATATTACAGAGGAATTAAAACAATTTGAAGAAGAAGTTTTAACTTCGCACGAACAGGCGATTAAATTAGAGGAGCAAATATTTTCTCAACTTAAATCTCAACTTGTATCTAACGCAGAAGTTATGCAAAGAGTTGCTATAGCAATATCAACTATTGATTGTGTTTATTCTCTTGCAACAGTTGCTGTCTCTAACGGATATGTAAAACCAAATATAGTTGACAACAATCAAATTAATATTGTGGCAGGAAGACACCCCGTTATTGAAAAAATACAACGAACAGGCGATTTCATACCTAACGATTGCTTGTTAAACGATTCTGATCAACGCACTATATTATTAACCGGGCCAAATATGGCAGGAAAATCTACATATATGCGTCAGGTTGCATTAATTACATATCTTGCTCATATCGGAAGTTTTGTCCCTGCAAAAAGTGCGGATATTTGTATTGTTGATCGTATTTTTACGCGTATTGGCGCAAGTGATGACTTGGCAGTTGGACAATCAACCTTTATGGTAGAGATGATAGAAGTTGCAAATATTTTAAACTTTGCTACAAATAAAAGTCTAATTATCTTAGATGAAGTAGGCCGTGGGACTTCAACATTTGATGGACTGAGCATTGCATGGGCGGTTGTAGAATACTTGTCTAAAAAACTAAATGCAAAAACATTATTTGCCACTCATTATCATGAATTAATGCAACTAGAAGGATTGTACGACGGAGTTAAAAACTTTTGCATATCAATCAAAGAAATTGGCGGTAAATTGGTATTTTTAAGAAAAATAATGCGTGGTAGTGCTACCAAAAGTTACGGAATAGAGGTAGCAAGTTTAGCCGGTCTTCCTAATGAAATCATAAATAGAGCGAAGGAATTAATTAAAGAATTTGAATCTGAAAAAATAGTAAATAATGTTCAACAAGATAGTGAAATAGTTGATATATTAAAACATATTGATATTAATAATTTAACACCACTTGTTGCTTTTGATACACTATCTCGTTTAATTGATATGGTAAAATAAGGAGTTTTATGTCAATAAATATACTTGATAGCATGATAATAAACCGAATCTCAGCTGGGGAAGTGGTTGAGAGTCCTTTTTCCATTGTAAAAGAATTGATTGACAATTCAATTGACGCGGGAGCAACAAAAATTTCGATCGAAATTTTAAATGGAGGAATAGATTACATTCAAATTAAAGATAATGGATATGGCATTGAAAAAAATGACTTAATAAAAGCTTTTTTGCCACATGCAACAAGTAAAATAAAAAATATAGATGATCTTAACGAAATTGCCACTCTTGGTTTTAGAGGGGAAGCCCTTGCAAGCATATCAAATGTAAGTCAAACTAGATTAGTTTCAATTGTAAAAGATGGTGAATGTGCTTATAGTATAGAAGTGAATGGGGGAAAATTCTCTGAAATCAACCCAGACACAATAGATGAGGGAACTAAAATAGAAGTTAGTAATTTGTTTTATAATACACCAGCACGAAGAAAATTTTTGAAAAAACCAAAAACGGAAGAGAGTCAAATTACGAATATAATCTCTCGTTACATTTTAGCTCATCCTAATATAAGTTTTAAATATACTGCAAATGGTAAGCTAATATATCAATCATCAGGTACAAATTTACTAGACGCCATATATTGTGTATATGGAGCTGAATTTACTCAAAATATTATGCCAGTCGATAAATCAATCGGCAACATGCATCTATATGGATATGTCTCAAAGGTAGGTTTTAGCAAGCCAAATACTACATATCAAACTTTGATGATTAATTCTAGATATGTGATAGATGAGATTGTATCTAAAGCAGTATACATGGCAAATGAAGAATATTTAATGACAAGGCAGTTCCCAGTGTACATACTAAATCTTGACATGCCTAAAATTGATGTTGATGTTAATGTTCATCCAAGCAAAATGAATGTAAAATTTTCAAATCCTAGTAAAATTTATGATCTAGTATATACGGCTGTTCGAAGTGCTATCTATAACTTTATAAACCCACGAAATACTGAATTGAATTATACAAAAGAAAAAAATAATGTTAATGAAAACCTTATACAAACGGATATTAATTCTCTAAAAGAAATTGAATTGGAACCTACAGCAATTAAACCAAATCATGAATATACTTTACGCCAAACATCATATTCTCCTATAACTATTTTTGATTTAAAATCTGAGTTAAATAAAGAAGAGAATAAAGATGTAAATAAGACAACTACTGTTGATAATTTAATCAATAAAAATAATACAGAATTGAATCTAAACAAGATAAATGAATTTAAGATTGAACAAGATAAAATAAATAGGAAAATTGATATTAAAGATAATAATTCAACTATTTTTAAAAATATTGAAGATGTGTTAGACTATAAAATTGTAGGACAAATATTTAACGAATTTTTAATATTAGAGCGTGGAGAAAACATGATACTTGTTGATTTCCATGCAGGTCATGAGCGCTTAAATTACGACAAATTTACTGAAATGGTTAAAAACAGAGATATAGTTATCCAAGATTTACTCATTCCATACACTCAAGAGATGTCTCAGTCTGAAGTAGATTATATTTTAACTTTAAAAGATGAATTATCAAATTTAGGATTTGATATAGATTCATTTTCAGACAATAAAATTATAATAAACGCAATACCAATGCAACTTAAAGACATAAACTTGAAAGAATTTGTTGATGATTTATTACATGATATGAAAAATTTAAAACCAAAAATGAATAATGAAATTCAACACTATTTGATGCAAAAGGCGTGCAAGTCTAGTGTGAAGTCAGGAATGACGCTTAGTGAAATGGAGATTAAAGAATTGTTACGCAATTTAGATTTAAAAAATCCTGTTTTACTATGTCCGCATGGTAGACCAGTAATATCTGTTATAAATAAAAGCCAAATAGAAAAGTGGTTTAAGAGAATAGTATGATAAAAAATATTGTAATAATAACTGGATTAACGGCGAGTGGTAAAAGTAATCTAGCACTTGAAATTGCAAAAAAATTTAATGGAGAGATAATATCTGCTGATAGTGTTCAAATTTATAAAGGCTTAGATATTGGAAGCGCAAAAGATAGCATAGAAGAAAGGAAATTGATACCACATCATCTAATAGATATAAAAAATTATGATGAAACTTATAATGTAGGCGAATTTTTAAAAGATTGTAGTAATGCCATAACTGATATAACTTCACGCTCAAAACTCCCTATTATAGTAGGGGGAACGGGATTGTATATTAAAGCCTTAATTCAAGGATATACTTTGGGTGAGCATGCTTCAAATGACGAATTTAGAAAAAAATATCAGGAACTAGCTAAAATTCATGGCAATCAATATGTATATGACATCTTGAAATCTAAAAATCCTATAAAAGCTCAAACTGTTCATCCTAATAATTTAAAGCGTGTTATTAGATATTTAGAATGCGAGGAGTACGGGGAAATGCCGTCGACTAGCATTAGCATTTTATCTAACTTTAATATTTGCGCTGTCGGTATTATTGAAGATAGAGAACTTATTTACGAAAAAATAAATAAACGCGTTGATAAAATGATTGATTTAGGTCTTGAAAACGAAGTAAAAAGTTTAATAAATAAAGGGGCAAATAATCAATTGCAATCTATGAATAGTATCGGTTATAAAGAATGGTTTGATTATTTTTCTAATCAATCTACACTTAATGATACTATTGGTCTTATAAAGCAACATTCTAGGAATTATTGCAAAAGACAATTAACCTTCCTTAAAACAATACCACAAGTTGAACTTTGTGATTTAAAGACGGCTAAAATCAAAATTTTAAAATTTTTAGAAGGAGAGCATAAATGCTAACTATTGATAACAAATTGTTAGATTTAATTAATGATTGTGAAAATCAATCAAAAAAACAATTTGACGATATTGAAAGAATTGAATTTAAAAATCAATTAAAAGTTCTAAACGCTTTTAATGAAAATCATATTCAATCATATCATTTTATTGGTAGTACTGGATATGGTCATAATGATATAGGTAAAGAAAAAATTTGCGATGTATTCGCTTCTATTTTTCACACAGAATCCGCCTTTGTGAGTCCTTTAATTAGTTGCGGTACGGAAGCTATAAGTCAAACTCTATTAGGTATTTTGCGTCCAGGTGATAATATGTTGTGCATATCTGGAACACCATACGATACTTTAAAAAAGGTCATTTATGGGGTAGAAGGGAAGGACATAGGGTCTTTAAAAGATTATAATATAAGTTATAATGAAATTGACTTAATAGATAATGATTTTGATATACCTGCAATAATTAAATTTATCTCTTTGCACAGCCCAAAATTAATTTATATTCAACGCTCTCGTGGCTATTCTTTAAGAAACGCTATTACAATATCACAGATAGGCAATCTAATTAAATCAATCCGACCTTATACAAATGCTTATATAGTAGTAGATAATTGCTATGGAGAATTTACTGAAGAATTAGAGCCAACCGATGTAGGTGCAGATTTGGTAGTGGGTTCATTATTGAAAAATATGGGAGGAGGGATAGCCCCAACTGGCGGATATATTGCAGGAAAGAGCGAACTAATTGAACTGATTTCATATAAGTTGACTAGTCCTGCATTAAGTACTGATACAGGTTCATATGAACCAGGTTATAAAGCGTTCTTTGAAGGTGTATTCCTTGCTCCTCATGTAGTAGCAGAGAGTAAAAAACTCGTAGTCATTACTTCAATGTGCTTATCAAAATTAGGATATAAGACAATCCCAAATACAAATCAACCTATAAGCGATATTGTATGTACAATTGTATTCAATGATAAAAATAAGTTAATTAATTTCTCAAAAGCCATTCAAGCATCTAGTGCAATCGATAGCGATTCTGTATTAGAGGCAGGAGAGATGGACGGATATGACGACCTTATAATTATGGCAAGTGGAAGTTTTAATCAGGGTAGTAGTATTGAATTAAGTTGCGATGGACCTATGCGCGAGCCATATGCTGGTTATATTCAAGGTTGCCTAACATATCAACATGGCAAAATCGGATTAATGAACGCCCTTAGAACTTTACAATAATCTATTTATATTTTGCGACAATTTTGTTAATAAAAAAAGTTAGACATGTATTATTCTACATGCCCAATTTTTTATATAAGTAGGAGAAATACAAACGCTAAATAACTAAAATTAATAATGTTAAAATTATGCAATGCATCACAAATGAATAAAAAATAATCAAGGAAGCATTTGTAATTTTACGCAATGATACATATTGATATAATGATATAAATCGATATATAATATAATTTCAATAAGATAAATTAAGCAAAAATTCTAAAAATTTGGAGAAATATATGTGTGGACAAAGTAGAGGAGGAAGAAAGATTTACATATATATCTTTGCGCAAAACACTTCTTTTGCGCAAAGATATTGCAATTTTGGGCTAAAAACCTGTGGAAATGCCATTTTTTATCCACACATTCTAACTTATTATAAATATTGTTACAATTTTCGACAAGATTGACTTTTAATAATCCACAATGCCATTTTGTGCATTTTAATTCATTTTATGTTAATAATTTTATGACCTAGTCTTTGACATTTTTTAATATTTGCAATATTTTAATAATCTTAAAACTTTGTCTTAAATCAACTGAAATTCAAATGACCAATTACTCATCTTTTTTTATTTGAATTCGTCTCAGCGCAGATCTGACGGGTATAAAATATTAGATAGCCATTAATTGACAAATTATATTATTTAACCAATATTTAAATCCAATGATTTTTCCTTTGCTTAAATTAGATTTATAGAAATTAAATATAATTTCTTTACAATAACATATTATGATTTGCCTTATCTATGACCTATTATACTGTCAAAGATTAGCAAAAATTAGATTATATTATCATATTGTTATCTTTGCGTAAAAACCTTTAATTATAATTTTTATATCGATTTTAATTATTCTAAAAAACAAAAGACTAACATAATGCTAGTCTTCATTTTACCATTTCCATAATTTAGTTCTGATTTTTCTTTGTCTACCGCTTTTAGTACTCGGAATACCAGTTGTTTTTGATATTTTGGTTTTAACCTTTGTTATACCAAAATTCTTTTCCAACTAAATCCTCCACCATTCATATCTCATCTACTATCCTTTTTTGTTATCAGAATTTAGATGTATCCTACTTACTTTTTTACATTAATAACTTTTGTTCCACCCATATAAGGCCACAAAACTTCTGGTATTGTCACACTACCATCTGCTTGTAAATGATTCTCTACGAAAGCGATTAACATTCTTGGTGGCGCAACGACTGTATTGTTTAATGTATGAGCAAACACATTCCCTTTATCTGATTTATATCTTATCCCTAAACGCCTAGCTTGAGCGTCTGTCAGATTACTACATGAACCAACTTCAAAATATTTTTTTTGTCTAGGACTCCATGCTTCCACATCCAAACTACGATATTTTAAATCTGCCAAATCACCCGAACAACAGATTAATGTTCTTACAGGAATTTTCATAGAAACAAATAACTCTACAGTGTAATTCCACATTTTTTCGTACCAACTTTCGCTGTCTTCAGGTTTGCATATAACAATCATTTCTTGCTTTTCAAATTGGTGTATACGATAAATACCCCTTTCCTCTATGCCATGAGCGCCTTTCTCTTTTCTAAAACACGGACTATAAGATGTTAAAGTTATCGGCAACTTATCTTCTGGTATGATTGTGTCCATAAATCTACCTATCATACTATGTTCACTTGTACCAATAAGATATAAATCTTCTCCTTCAATCTTATACATCATATTGCCCATTTCTTCAAAACTCATAACGCCTTCAACCACACTGCTATGAATCATAAATGGCGGAATTACATAAGTAAATCCTTTATTGATCATAAAGTCTCTGGCATATGCTAAAATAGCACTATGCAAACGCGCAATATCGCCTGTTAAATAATAGAATCCTTGCCCAGAAGTACGCCTAGCGCTATCAATATCTATTCCGTCCAATTTCTCTAATATTTCAGTATGATATGGAACTTCAAAGTCCGGAACTTTAGGCTCTAAGAAAGTTTGCGCTTGGACATTAGATCTATCATCTTCGCCGATAGGGACATCATCTGCAATAATGTTAGGAATAGTCATCATAGCGCGCTTAATCTTTTCATCCAATTCACTGACTTCCTTCTCTATAGAAGTTATCCTTTCGTTGTTAATAACGACTTCTGCTTTTACTTTATTAGCATCATCAATGCGCTTTTCTTTCATAAGCATGCCGATTTGACTGGACAATGTGTTCCTTTTTGCTCTTAAATCATCGCCTTCTTTTTTTAAAGCACGGACCTTTTTATCCATATCAATAACTTCATCAACTAAATGTAGTTTATGATCTTGAAATTTCTTTTTAATGTTTTCTTTTACTTTATCAGGATTGTTTCTTAAAAAATTAATATCTATCATATATGCCTCTTGGGTTTATTATATCAAAACATAATAAAATTTGCAACAAATTAAAATTTTATAATAAAAATTTTACCAATTTTCAGAAAAATATATATAAAATAATTTGTTTTTACGCAAAGATATTGTATAATATGATATATGTCATCAAATTATTATTTGGATAGAAATAGAAATAATATGCGAAAATTAAATGAAATGTTGACTGAATTGCCAGCATTCTGTTCTATATTTTTTATCGGTATTCAGGATACCACCACTCCACTCACAAGATTGAATTATGCTGTTGATTTAAAGACATTTTTTAATTATCTAACCACTTATGAAACAAATTTTATGGGTCGTGATGTGCGAACTATTACATTAGCAGATATCGATAAAATTGATGCTCAGACGATTGAAAGATATATGGCATCATTATCTTATTATGATAAAGATAATGGCAAAATATATACTAATGGCGAGCGTGGTAAACTTAGAAAACTTTCTAGTCTGCGTGCATTTTTTAAATACTTTTTCAATAAAGATATGCTACGCGCTAATGTTGCTAGTAAAGTTGCAAGTCCGAAACTGCATGAAAAACCTATCATTCGCCTAGAAAACCAAGAAACTGCTGAATTGATGTATTCATGTGAAACTCTATCTGGATTTAGTGATCACCAAAAGAAATACAATGAAAAATTTAAAGTTAGAGATAATGCCATTTTATCGCTTTTCTTAACGACAGGTATTCGTGTTAGTGAATGTGTTGGATTGAATGTTGACGACATAAATTTCAACCTAAATTCTTTTAGAGTTACTAGAAAAGGTGGAAATCAAGTTATACTCTATTTTGGAGAAGAAACAGCAGAAGCGTTGAATAAATACCTTGCTTTTAGAGACACATTAAATTTACCCAAAGAAGAACTAGCACTATTTATTTCAAGTCAAGGTAAACGAATGGTGGTTAGATCTATGGAATATTTAGTCAAAAAATATGCAAAAATCGCTACCCCATTAAAAAATATAACTCCTCATAAATTGCGATCTACATACGGAACAAATCTTTATAATGAGACTAAAGATATTTATATTGTCGCAGAAGTATTAGGTCATAAAGATGTCAATACTACAAAAAAACATTATGCCGCAATAAGCGACGATGTTCGAAAATCTGTAGCTGGTAAAGTCAAACTCAACAATATGTAGTGTATGTCAAATATAATATACAATATAAATTGTATATCTTTATCTTTTGTCTTTTTTCAATTGATGTTTCCAACCAATTGATAGATTAATATTTTATTTCTAACTATATGTTTACTATTAGAAGATAATTTTGCTATCTTGATATTAATTTTATCCATTTTATCGAACAAATGTTTGAAAAGTGTTTGACAATTGTTTGAATATATGATAGATTTTATATAGGAGAATTGTTTTATGAATAACACTCAAAAAACTTATGACTTTATAATATCATTTATGGATAAGAATAAATATCCGCCTACTGTTAGGGAAATTTGCAATAGTTTGAATTTTGATTCGACATCAAGTGCTATGTATCATTTAAAAAAACTTGAGAAAGAAGGAAAAATTACTAGAAATTTTAATAAAAACAGAGCGATTGAACTTACTGACAAGACTCAAGCAAATATTTCATTACCTGTCATAGGAACTATAGCAGCTGGTACCCCTATCCTAGCGGAAGAAAATTTAGTTGATAAAATGATAGTGAGTGAAAACTTGTTTACTGGTACGAATATGTTTGTTTTACAAGTAAAAGGTGACAGCATGATTAATGTCGGTATATATGACGGAGACTATGTTGTAATTTCAAAACAATCAGTAGCAAATAATGGCGAAATCGTGGCATGCCTTATAGACAATGAAGCTACTGTCAAGCGATATTATAAAGAAAGCGGATATTTTAGACTTCAACCTGAGAATTCTTTTATGCGTCCTATCATTACTGATCACTTAAAAATATTAGGAAAGGTTGTCGGTCTTATTAGAAATAAATTTTAAAAAAAATTTTAAATTCAATAAACATATTTTTATTATAAAATTATTTAGAAACCAAATTCTTACAAATTTTTATTAATTTCGCCTAATTATTGACTAATGACAAAAATTATTATATAATAATTTTATGAAAACGACAGATTTGATACCTTTAATTTTGCTCCAACTCAATGAAGGAGATAAATATGGCTTAGAATTGACTAAGGCCATTGAAACAAAATCTAATGGTAAAATTATCATTAAACAACCTACTCTTTACACTATCTTGAAAAAATTAGAAAAATCTAAATTCATTAAATCTTATTGGGAAGATAGTGAAATCGGTGGTAAACGCCACTATTATAAAATAACAGATAATGGCAAATCTCAAGTATCGACTTTGCCTTCTTTTGATGCTTTAATATCTTCTATACTATCTTCAGAAGATAATTATAATCTTGATGAAAGCAATACATTTAACAATAACGAATCAGATAATCAGTCAGATAATCAGAATGAAAACAATTATGATTTAAACAATAATATGTCTTATTCCATAATGGATCTATTAGATAATCAAAATTCTACGGTTGATAATGTAAAAAATACGCCTACTACCCCTAGCATATTACCAAGCGAGGAAGTATTTTCTTCAAATTCTATCGATACAGCCACAGAAACTGAGATAAACATGTCAAATTCCGATTTATTAAAATCTAAATCTGATAGCCAAAACGAACATTTTGCAAACAATGAAAATGTCTCTAAATTTACTGAAAAGCACGTTTTATCAGATGAATATAAAGAAAAATTGCAAGCAATATATGAAAGTTCACCCGCTCCATCTGAGAAAAATATGAAAGTTGAGTCGTATTCTAGCGAAAATTTAAAATATGTCGACTATCGTGATTTTAAAACAAATAGTGAATATGTCAATTCTAAGAAAACAATACGAAATTTATTTTATAAGGTTTTAGCGACTTCTGGATATCTATTATTGATGACATTAATATCTGCGATAGTTACATCTTTTACAGGCAAAAGTCCGCTATATTACATAATTCTAATTTTAAATTTATCAATAATTGTATTTTGTCCTTCATTGTTTGCATTCAATCTAGAAAAATTACGCTTAAAATACGAATTTCAACCATATAACTATAATTTAAAGAAGCGATTTACAGCATATATTATTGTTGAAATTGTCATAATAATAGTTTCTATAATTCTTAATCTTTGTATGGGAATAAAAAATTTCTTCGCGTGGTCAAATTTTGCAAACTTTTATACTATAATTCTTTCCAGCACTACAATTTTTGCTGATTTACTATTCTATTACATTTTTATGCGAAAAATAAACAAAAATAATAAATAATAGGAGTCATAATGTTGCCTGTACTTAAAATTAAAAATTTAACCAAAGTTTATGGCACAAAAAAGGTCGTTGATAATGTCACCTTTTCTGTATTTGCAGGTCAAATCTTCGGTTTTGTAGGCCCAAATGGAGCTGGAAAATCCACTACAATACGCATGATTACGGGATTAACACCTGCAACTTATGGAAGTATAAGAATTTGTGGATATAGTATAAATAAGAGTTTTAAACATGCTATCTCAAATGTGGGCGCTGTAGTTGAAATTCCCCAACTCTACCCTTATATGTCGGGAATTAAAAACCTAAAATTGTTCGCAAGTTTTTATGGTAAAAAAGCGGATTCGCGTATTGATAAAATAGTTAAACTTGTAGGTATGGAAAATAGAATAAAAGATAAAGTCTCTACTTACTCATTGGGTATGAAACAACGACTAGGGATTGCTCAAGCATTATTAAATAAGCCAAAATTACTTATTTTAGATGAACCTACAAATGGTCTAGATCCTAATGGTATTGTAGAAATTAGAAATATTTTACGCGCATTAGCAAAAAAAGAAAATATGGCAATCATAATTTCAAGTCATAACTTGGCAGAATTAGAACAATTATGTGATGTTATTGGACTAATTAATAATGGACGCATTATAGAGCATAAAAGCATGCTCGAATTAAGTGGTATAGTCGAATCAAAACAACGAATACAATTCGTATGTAACTATCCAAATTATGCCGCTATGTTGTTAAAGAAAAAATATAAGATAGAAGGTAAAGTTATCGGCAACACCATTTTAGTACCTTTAAAAGAGGCAAACATCGCAACTGTCATTTCTTACTTAACATACAAGCGAGTAAAGATCTATAAAATTAAAAAGGTCCAAAAATCATTGGAAGAATTATATTTTGAATTGTTACATAAAGAAAGACCTTCTTCAAGCATTATTTAGAAACTAAGGAGAATTATGTTTAAAGTTGTCAACGCAGAATTAAAAAAAATTGTATCAAAACCAGGCATTTATATACTGGCAATTTTACTCGCTGTCATTTTGGTATTAGGTGTATTCATTTATAATCCTTCTTCATATTCAACAACAGATAATACATATCAAAATTTAAGTGTTGTGTCTAATTATGAGCGCTTTTTAGGAAGCGCGACTTCAACAAATGACGGCTATAAAGATGAGGCTGACAATGCTTTGAAATCTGCGATAACCTCTCTATCCTACTACAAAATAAATGGTCAATCTTATGAGTCTTATATAAAATATTTATATTCAGATTTTATAGATAAATTAAATCAATACTCAGATTATTCAACATCTCGCAACCCTAATCTAAACGTTGACAAAACAACTCTTGAACTTTATAAATCACGCGTATTATCAGCATATGCTTTACTTTATGAAACAGTTACTACTGGATATAACTACGGAAGTAATGGAGCATATCCAATTATTACATCAACATCAAATTCGTATGAATTCGATAGTTTATATAAATCTTCATATAACTTTTTGAGTTCTAATGTTAATGACCCCGCGCCAATTTGTGATCAATTTGAAGATGAATATCTCCCTAGTTTAAATAAATGTTTAAATAATTTAAAATATCCTACTCTAAGCGATAATTTTATTGCATCATATTCGGCAAATGAAGATAGTAAATATTCTACTCTACAATTGCGTTTATCAAATATTTTAAATCAAATACAAGAATTATATGAAGAGGCTTTACTCGATAATGAAACAGTTAATCTAAATCAAAATATGATTAATAGAATGGCAGATTTATGCAATAGATATACCAACACTTGTTATAATTATGTAAGTCTCATAAAATATGAACTAAAATCAAATGCTTTTTCATATACTAGTACAAAAGAACAAATGAATTTACTATACCTATCAAGTGAAAGCGAATACAATGTAAATTCCAACCTTATAAAATATAAATATTTATTTGTCAACGACAAATTAGATACAGATTATGCTCATCCACTAACTATAGGTGTTACATCTAACATAGAGACCAATGCTTACGATTATGCATACTTTATATTAAAATTGTTTTCGTTTCTTATAATTGTCTATGCAGTCATGGCAGGTTGTCACACAATAGCAGGTGAAGTAAAAGAAGGCTCAATGCGATATTTCGCTATACGACCTGTTAGTAGAGCAAATATATTATTCGGTAAATTCCTTGCAATTATGACAATGTCTATAATAATGATTATTTTTAGTTCGATAATTGCAATAGCTGTGGGTGGTGCAGTTTACGGGTTTGATTCATTAACAATTTTGACAATATTTAATGGCTCCACTGCTATAACAATGCATCCTTTTGTTATGATTTTAATATATATCTTAAGTTTGATTTTAGAAGTCATGGTATACTTATCTATCTCTATGCTATTATCATGTTTATTAAAATCAGATTTATTAAGCGTAACAATAATGCTAGTTTTATATCTAATTAATATATTACTACCTATGTTCGCAGGTGGCATAAATAGTTGGCTTACTTACTACCCATTCTCACATATCTCACTATATTCGTTATTTGGAAGCACGATCTACGCAAACACATCTAATTTCTATAATATATTGCTTGGCGCGAAAGTTTATGCAGGGACAAATCTTGGGTTAACTATATGCGTAATTCTTCTATTTATAATTATCTTTAATACTTTAAGTGCTTATGTATTTAAGAAAAAAGAGTTATAATTGATTCAATAAATTTTAATCAATAAATTTTAAATTAAAAATGTAGAAAATACAAATAGAAAATGCTATTTGTATTTTTTATTGGTTTTTGGTATTAATGGTGACATAATTAAAAGTAAAGTACATATAAATAAAAGAAAAAAATAGCGAGTCGAACTCGTACTATTTTTTATCATCTTACAATTAATGTTTTGAATTTAATTTTCTATTAGATAAAAAATGATTCATTAATCTAAGTTGTTTGATGTTTTGCAATTTCACCAGTAGCCATTTCATCACAACGATTATTATATTTGTTATCAGCATGCCCTTTTACTTTAATCCATGTAATTTTATGCATATTGTTATATTCAATTAATTGTTGCCATAGTTCTAAATTTTGTACAGGTTTTTTGTTGGCATTTCTAAATCCATTCATTTGCCACTTTGTTATCCAACCTTGATTAAAAGCATTAATCAAATATGCGCTATCACTATAAAGGTCTATTTCACACGGAACTTTAAGCATATCAAGTGCTTTTATAGCGGCGGTCAGTTCCATTTGATTGTTTGTAGTGTTTGGCTCAAAACCGCTTATTTCACGCATAGTGTCTTTATAAAAAAGAATAGCACCCCATCCACCTGCTCCGGGGTTACCACTACACGCACCATCTGTATATATAACAACTTTTTTCATATATTATTGGCAGGGGAGACGCGATTCGAACACGCAACCAATGGTTTTGGAGACCACTACTCTACCGTTGAGCCACTCCCCTATATACTTATATTATATAATAACAAAAAATTATTGTCAAGAATACAACTGAAAAATAGAAAAAATAAAGTTTAATCTATTATTTTTTTACTAAATAAAAAAGGAACTTTTTATTAATTTGAGTTCCTTTTTATTAATTAGTAAGATTACAATTGTTTTAAAATTATTTTTATATTAATAAATATGAATATATTATTTTGCAGTATCTGAGAATCTAGATTCTCTTATAACATTAACTTTAATATGACCAGGATATTCGAGCTTAGCTTCAATTTCTTTAGCAATATCGTGTGCTAAGATTTGAGCTTCTTCATCGCTTATTTGCTCTGGCTTTACCATAACACGAATTTCTCTACCCGCTTGAATAGCATAAGTTTTTTCAACGCCGTTAAATGAGTTAGCTATTGCCTCTAAATCTTGTAATCGCTTAATATAATTTTCGATTGATTCCCTTCTAGCGCCTGGTCTAGCACTTGAAATAGCATCGGCTGCTTGTACTAAAACCGCTTCGATTGTCTTAGGTTCTACATCGTTATGGTGAGCCTCTATACAATGAATTACAGCTTCACTTTCTTTATATTTTCTAGCAAGTTCAACACCAATAGAAACATGTGTTCCTTCAACTTCGTGGTCAACCGCTTTACCTAAATCATGTAACAATCCTGCTCTTCTAGCAACTTTTTCATTGGCACCAACCTCTGCTGCCATCATACCTGCTATAAACGAAACTTCAAGTGAGTGATTTAAAACATTTTGACCATAACTTGTACGATATTTTAAACGGCCAAGGACTTTTACAATTTCTGGATGAATATTGTGTATGTCGGCATCGAAGCATGCATTTTCGCCCGCTTCTTTGATTGTTTCTTCAACATCGCGTTGAACCTTTTGGACAATCTCTTCAATTCTAGCTGGATGTATTCTACCATCTAGAATAAGTTTCTCAAGTGAGATTCTTGCGACTTCACGCCTAACTGGGTCAAACCCTGATAATGTTATAGCCTCAGGGGTATCATCAACTATAAAATCAATACCTGTAGCGGCCTCTAATGCTCTAATATTTCTACCTTCTCGACCAATAATGCGCCCTTTCATTTCTTCACTAGGGAGAGCCACTACACTAGTTGTAACTTCACTAGTATTGTCTACAGCACATTTTTGTATAGCTAAAGTTATAATGTTTCTTGCTTTTTTGTCAGCCTCTTCCTTCGCTTTATCCTCTATCTCTTTAGCTATTTTTATTGCATCAATTTTTGCTTCTTCAGTGTATCTATCGATGATAACTTGCTTTGCCTCTTCTTTTGTCATAGCGCTAACTTTCTCTAGTTCTTTCACTATGCTTTCTTGCAATTCATCTAAAGCAGATTCTTTAGAATTTAACGCAGATATTTGATTCTGCACGCGCTCTTTTGCTTGTTCCAATTCCTCCACTTTTTTATCCAACGCAGTTTCTCTTCTAGTTAATAATTCTTCACGAGCATATAATCGTTCTTCACTGCGTTTAGCTTCTTCTCTTCTCTCTTTGTTCTCTTGCTCGAATGTTGATTTTAAAATATTGATTTCATTATTTGTTTGTTCAACTTGTTCTTTCTTAATTTTTTCAGCTTGCTTGTACGCCTCATCGAGAATTTTATCTGCCTTTGCGTTCGCTAATTTAGATTTTTTATTCATAACAATTGCATAGATGCCAATTCCTACACCTACACCAATTGCTAACATAACTATAGATAAAATCCATGCGACAGGGGTACTTACCATAAGCATACTATAATTTAGCATATCATACCTACCTTTTGTGTCGCCTTTGCAACAATTTTATTATACTATAACGCATGTCTTCTTGTCAAGAAAGTTCTGCCAAATATAAAACAAAAATAAAATTTATAAAAATCTTAAAACAAAAAAATGTATATGTAGATAATAACATACACAATATATTGATTTTAATCATTTAAATTAATAACTTCTATATTATCTAAAACATATTTTATTAAACTGTCTAAATCAATTTTTGATTCTTCTCTTTCGGCGTCTTTAATTTTAGGTTTTATAACTGGATTCCTAGGCAAAAACACAGTACAACAATCTTCGTAAGGTAAAATGCTCGTTTCGTAAGTGCCAATATCTTTTGCAATTTTTATAATTTCATCTTTATTAAAACTAATTAGCGGTCTTAGCACAGGATATTTTGCGACAGCATTTGTAGTAGTTAGACTCTCAATCGTTTGACTTGCCACTTGTCCTAAGCTTTCGCCTGTAACAATAGTCTTATATACATATTTAGCGCACAATTCGTTTGCTACTCTTATCATTGATCTTCTAAGCAGATTTATAGCATACTCGCTCGCACATTGCACATGAAACTCTTCTTGTAACTTTGTCATAGAACAAATATACATCTATTTCGCTCCTATTAATTTTTTTATTGATTTTGCCAAAGTTATAACTTTTTCTTTTGCTTGAGGACTAGTATATGGAAAACTATCAAAATGCAAAATATCTTGTCTAAGCCCACGCTTCGCCATACAAAAGCCAGCGACTGGACTATCTATTCCACCACTTAATAGTAAAAGCCCATCTCTAGTTTCGCCTAAAGGAAGACCTGAATATGTATAAATCACATTATAAAATATAAAAGTTTTGCCATTTTCACGAATGTCAACATGGACAATTATATCTGGGTTATGGATATCTACAACTGCATTTTCATTATTGTTTAATATAATTTCACCCAAATCTGCATTAAAATTGTTTGATTTTATAGGGAACGATTTATCTGCACGATTAACTTCACATTTAAATTTCTTATCAATTTTAATGCTAGAAATATAATCTTCTATTTCTTTAACATCATTATTTAACTCAATTGCAGTTGAAATTGAATGTATGCCAAAAACACATTTTAATGTGTCAATTATTCCATCTTCGTCTAAATAATCGCGCACGACAATTCTATTTTGAATATTTTCTATTTTATATTCAAAATCTTTTAACGCATATTTAATATTACTAATAAGCAACTTCGTAAAATATTTTTTATTCCCACCTTTTAGGTGTATTTCATTAAAACGAATTAATATTACCTTGTTCATTTGTTTATCCTTTTTTTATATTCATCTACAGCATTAGATAACTCTGCCGCCACCAATTTGCAATCTTCTACGCTGACATCTTCAAAGCTTAAGCGTATTGCTCCAATCGCATAATCATAATTTACCAACTGGGATATAACTCTATTGATTCCTGCTCTGCTATTGCATGCTGAACCAGTGCCAACTAATATATCTTTATTTTCAAGTATATGTTGAATAGTCTCTGCTCTTACCCCTTTAAAACATACTGAAATAATGTTATTAACGCAGTACATATCAGAAATTAAGATATAATCGACTTTTAAGTTGTCCATGATCGCTTTTTTATGCTTTGAATAATCCTTAATTTTTACTTCTTTTAACGCTTCTATAAACGAAACAATAGCCGGTATATTCTCTGTTCCTGCTCGAAGATTTTTTTCTTGTCCGCCACCTAAAATAAATGGTTTAAATTTATTAGGGTTTTTGATATACAATGCACCTATACCTTTAGGTCCATGTATTTTATGCGCAGATATAGTGTAGAAGTCAACGCCTGAGTCTTTTAAATCTATATTTAATTTTCCTACAGCTTGCACTCCGTCTGAATGGACAAGCGCATTTGGACTAAGCGATTTTGTAAGATCTACAATTTGCTTTATGTCGTTAATCGCACCCGTTTCATTGCTAACATGAATACATGATACTAACGCTACGCTATTATCTAGTTCTTTTTTTAACTCTTCTATATTTATTCCGCCATTAGAAAGCAATGGTATAAATTTAATATTAAATCCTTTCTCTATATATGATTTTGCTGTATTATGAATAGAACTATGCTCACCTGCGCTTATAATGTATTTTTTATCTTTTCTTGTAATGCAACTATTAAGGACTGTATTATTTGCCTCTGTAGCACAACCTGTAAAAATGAATGAAGAATTTTTATCTCCCTTAAAATACTTTATTAAGAATGAACGCGCATCTTCAATAAGTTTCTTTGACTCGAGCGCTTGAGCATATAATGCACTAGGGTTGTAAAAATTTTCGCTCGAATTTATATAAGCATTTAGCGCCGATTTAGATATTTTTGTAGTAGATGCATTGTCAAAATATAACATGCGTTTATTATATCACATAAAAACATTTTCCTCAATGAATTTAATAAACTTTTCGAATTAAATTTACATATTAGAAACATTATTTTTGTTATATAGGCTAAATTCTCCTATGGAACTAAATCTAGAGATTCGCCTAAACTGCCACCATTTAAATACACTTCTGGCACCTTGCCAACAATTATACTTTCAGCTAATAATACTTGATTAGTCGAATATATCTCATATGCCTTAATAGGTAAAACAATACTTACATGAATATTGATATATAGATATAATGTATGTTTAGTCATATTAATACCGACCGAATTAAACTGGCTAACAAAATTACTACTGACAGCTCCCACTGGAATTAACTTTAATGTAATCATTGGTCCTCTACCTATGAAGAAAGGTATACCGCTAAATGTACCTATATTTATTCTAAGACCATCTTCGCCCAAACTATTCATTTGAAATTGAGTCTCTTTGACGATTTCCCTTGTTATGCTATTTATCTCATATTGATTAGCAGAAAAAGAAGTTATTTCTCCATTGTTATTATAATTTATATCTATCAATGAATCGTAACTAAGAGTTCGATTTACAACATTACTGACGGCTAAATTAACCGCTTTTTCTGTTAATTCCTGTGTCTTTGCGGAAGAATATGTTTTTATTACAGGGCTAACTACAGAAAAATAGTATACAAACAAAAATAAAAATAGAAAAAGAAGGAATATTATAATATTTATTTTCCTCCTAGTCCATTTTCTCATAATATAATTTATTAATTAAATTATAAATTATCTACTTTCGCTAATTTATGACATAAAATTCGTCAATGACCGCCTCGTTTAGTTTTACTACTGAATATCAGTGCAAAGATGAAAGACGCAAATATTGCCATTGCAATTCCTCCACTAGCCGCAGTCAATCCTCCTGTGAAAATACCAATAATTCCATACTCTTTTGACGCCATAATTGCCCCACGCGCTAAACTTGCACCAAACCCAATAATTGGTACACTTGCACCAGCCTTGGCAAACTCTTTAAATGGAGCATATACATTAAATACTTCTAGAATCATTCCTATTATTAGAAATAGTACTAAAATCCTTGCAGTAGTTATTTTAGTTCTTATAACTAAAATTTGTGCTAAAAAGCAAATAAATCCACCTACTAGAAAAGATATTATATAATCCCATATACTTATCATGCGCTCTCCTTTGTTTGTCTTTTTGAATTATTGTTCGTACTTGTATTAGACTTTAACTTTTTCTTATTCGACTTCGATTTTCTCATACTTGTATTATTTAAAATATTAGTTTTATTTTTTATATCAATATTAATATTTTCAATTCTCTTAGATTTTTTTTTAGTTCTATTAGAATTCATATTATCATCTTTACAATATTCTAACTCTACAGCATGCGCAATTCCAGGTATTGTATCACCTTGTTGCGAAGTTGTTGTACTCATAAGCGCACCAGTAGAAACTAGTAAAACACGCTTAAATTCCCCACGCTTTAGTTTATGGATTAAATATGAGTTAAGCACGCTAGCACTACATCCAGCACCACTACCACCCATAAATACACGCTGAGTTTTATTAAACATCATGCAACCACAATCTGAGTAATTTTTGCCAAGTATTATCCCTTTCCTTTCCATAAGGTCAATCAAAATTTCACTACCTAACTTACCTAGATCACCAGTGGCTATAAAATCATAATCTTTTGAATCTCTACCTAAGTTTTTTAAATGATGAAAAATAGTATCACAAGCAGCAGGAGCCATGGCCGCACCCATGTTGTTTACATCATCTATTCCGAAATCTACAACTCTTCCAAATGTAACTGCGATAATTCTTATCTTACTTTTTAACTTTGAAACCACACTGGCACCACCGCCCGTTATCGTCCATTGAGCAGTAGGCGGTCGCTGATTGCCTAATTCAAGCGGAAAACGATATTGACGCTCAGCGCTACTGAAATGAGTGCAAGTCCCCGCAATTACATTCTCTGCGAGTCCATTGTCTACAAATATTGCAGATAAACCCAACCCTTCTGCCATAGTTGCACATGCTGAGTACATCCCTATAAATGGCAAACTTAACTCTCTTGCGGTAAAAGATGAACTTACTATCTGATTTAATAGGTCTCCGCCAAAGAAAAATTCTATATCGTCTTTAGTTAAGCCCGATTTTTCAATTGCCCCATTTATAATATCTAAAAGCAATCGCCTTTCACTTTTTTCAAATGTTTTTTCCTTAAGGGTATCGTCTTTTAAAATATAGTTAAAATAATCTTTTAATGGTCCAGCACCCTCTAATGGTCCTACCATACTATAGCCATCTAATAAATATACTGGATTTTTAATTTTAATTGTTTGCATATTTATCACCTATATCAACAATCCTATAAATCCTGAGATTATCGAACCTACTACACCACATACAATTACTGGACCTGCGATAGTAAACATTTTTACACATATACCATAAATGATACCTTCTTTTTTAAATTCAATAGCCGGACTAGATATAGAATTTGAAAAACCCGTAATAGGAATAACGGATCCTGCACCGCCCCAAGCTCCAACGACATCATATATTCCAATTCCTGTTAAAAGACAAGTTATAAAGATAATCGTCATAAGCATACAAGTTGTAATCTCACTTTCTGATAAATTAGGGAAAAAATACGAGTATAGGTCAAAAAAACCTTGTCCAATCGCACAAATTAATCCCCCTAAAAGAAAAGCTTTGAATAGTGAAGGCCATGCTTTTGTCTTCGGCACCTTAGATTCAACATATAATTTATAATTTGTATTTCTCTTTTTCTCATCCATAATTTAATAATTGCCAATAGTACGAATTTTAATCTAACATTCCTAAATTAATAAGATAAATCAAAAAATAATAAATTTTTTTTAAATTATAATAAATTCATGTAATTTTAACATTTTTTTAGTAAATTTAGAAAATATAAATATTTTTTTTAATAATATACAAAATATTCATGAGGTGAAAAATGAAAAAATTTATACCATTATTAACAATTTTAGGTGTAGGGTCTGCTCTGCTCTCTGGATGTAATTTCACAGTTGCAAGCACAAATGACAATTCCCTAGAAGAGAATTTACGCTCATTTCAAAATCAAGTTAATGAATATTCAAATACTAATGAGAATGGAATAGAAAAGACAATTTTGAATAAATATAGTCTAACTTTTTCAGTTCCCGAAAATGCCACTCGTGTAAATGCTAGTGATATAGATCAAAATTTAAATGACGGCATATCTACTTTACCTTATTTTGATGAAGAAACAAAATTAGAAATGGAGAAAGAAAAAACTCAAAATAATAACAATTCACAAACTAACAATAGTTCAAATGTTAATCCTGATAATAACTTAAATGAAAATAGTATAGTAAATCAGTTTGATTTACTTGATGAAAGTTCAAATGAAGATATTGGTTCAAATCAAAATAATAATTTGAATTCGGAAAATATTAATCCTGAAAGTGAAGATACAATCGTCACTGAAACCAATGATGATAGTGAAATTAATAACGATAGCGCGATTAATGAGAACAATACTAGCGAACAAATTTCTACCCTTTATTCACTTTCTCTTGATATAAACGAAAATTGTGATGAATTTTGTGATTTAAGAGACGATATTATGGACGCTATCTTAGAAACAAAAAATTTAATCGCAAAATTACAAAATAAAGAAATTGAATTGACACCTGAACAGCGAATTTTTATAACAAATCAATCAAATCAATTAAAATCTTTAGGGAAGCAATTGAGTATGGTTACAAGTGAATTAAATCTTAATTTGAGTGATATTGCTACCCTTATGCAAAGCGAAAATGGTCAAATCGATAACTTAAATCTTAAATATTTAATAGTTTTAAATAATCTAGTGAATGGCAATGAAATGTTACGTAATGGATTAAGTTCACTTTATATGATTAATCAAATTTTTAATTCCGATAAAATTATACCACCTAATAATACAGGTAGAATATTATACGGGTTTAAAAAGAACAATGAAGATCCTATCATAAAAGATTATTTAATAGATAATGATGGAAATGTAAAAGAAAATTTGTCAAATAATGATTCAATCGAAAATGACTCAACTGATTCTGAAAATAGCACAGAAAATAATACAACAACAACTAATATTGACACATATCAAAACAATAGACTAAATTCAAATATAGACACTTTCTATAACACTAATAAGAAAAATATCGACACATTCTTCAATACAGCATGGTTAAATAATATGAATCGCGGATATAATGGCAATTATTATGGTTCATATAATAATTATGATAATCCATATGCAGATTTACCAATGGGTCAACCAAACTATTATCCTGACAATCCAAACGCCAGATCTAATAATAATACTACTAATAGTGTAGATAATTCTAAAAATACACAAAATACACAAGAAAATTCAAAAAAGATAGAAAACAAAAAATTTAAATTAACAAAAAATATTGACACATATAAAAATGACAATACTCCATCTTTATCTACAAGATTTAAAAATTTTAAAGAATCATTTAGTAAATTTTTTAGTAAGATTTCAAAACCGAACAAAGGAATAGAAAAACCACTCCACAATTTAAATGATAATAATGGATCTAACGAATTAATAGACGAGACTAATAATAATTATTAAAAAAATGACCTTAATGGTCGTTTTTCATTTGTCTTTTATAAGCCAATTTCTTCTTTTAATTGTTTCAAAACTTTATTTTCAATTCTACTTACTTGTACTTGACTCACACCTAACTCATTAGCTATCTCACTTTGAGTTTTATCTAAATAATAGCGCATAATTATAACTTGTTTCTCGCGGGCTGACAATTTTTCTATTATTTCGCGTATGGTTAATTTATCAAAATAATTATCAGGAGTAAAATTGTCTGTTAGTTTATCCATAATTGTTGTAGAATCTTCATCGTCATTGTATCGATCGTTTAAAGATAGTGTTGAAGTGTTTGCATCTAAAATAAAAACAATTTCTTCTTTTGACATATTGTATGCTTCACACAATTGCTCCAAAGAAGGATTTTTACCATATTTTAAATTGTATTCATAGATATAATTTTTTATTTGTATAGCATTGTGTCTTACGCTTCTTGAAACTTTTACTGTACCATCATCGCGCAAAAATCTTTTTATCTCACCCGCAATCATAGGAACGGCATAAGTAGTAAACTTAACATTAAAATTTGGATCATAATTTTTAATTGCTTTTACAAACCCTAACGCACCTAACTGATACAAATCATCATACTCTATACCTTTATTCAGATATCGCTTTACAACACTTTTTATGAGCGGAGAATTAAATGTTATAAGTTTTTCTTTTGCTAAATCATCACCATTTTTGGCTTGAGTCAGCAACTCATAGGTCTGTTCATTTGATAGCATATTACATCCCCACTACTGATTTATCTATCTCTTTCTCCATATTAACCATAAGGCCATTATGGTTTTTAACCTCCAATTTGTCCATAAAACTTTCCATGACGGTAAATCCCATTCCGCTTCTTTCTTCATCTGGTTTGCTTGTATAAAAAGGAGTTAGCGCGCGCTCAATATCTTGAATACCCACTCCATTATCGCTTATCGAAATTTTTACCTTATTACCAATAGTAGATATCTTCATATATACATATCCGACTTTATCAGGATAAGCGTGAACTATAACATTTGTGATAGCTTCATTCACTGCAGTTTTAATATCGGACAATTCACTTAAACTTGGGTTAAGTGGCAAAATAAAACTTGCAACTACATTTCTAGCAAAAGCTTCATTTTCAGCTATAGCTTTAAATTTAATTTCCATATTATTATTCATTTATAAACTCCTTTAAACTATTTTTGGCATTATTTCATATAAGCCAGACATTTTAAATATTCTTTCTGCATTCCTGCTAGGATTTGTTATAAATATAGGTTTGTTATATTCTCTCATTTTTTTATATCTTCCTATCAAGACCCCAACTCCAGTACTATCCATGAAAGTTAATTCGCTTAAATCCATAACAATTTGAACATATCCCTTTTCTGTGTCGAACAAAGTATCCAAATTTTTTCTTACACTCTTTGCCGTATATTCATCTAACTCGCCTGATAAAAGGACATAAAGAGTTTTATTTACTATTCGCGATTTTATCTGCATAATTCACCCCTTGAAAACATTTTAAAATATTAATGAGTAAAAAAAATAACAACATTTGTTGAAATGTTGTTATTTTTTGTATTAGTTTGTTGTTTTTATTATTTATTTTTTATCAATATAATTTATAAATTATGTATGCATACCTATATATTTTTCTATAATAATTTTAAATTTAATTTATAGACGTTTCAATAAATATTAAATTTGATATATACTTTTTATCGTATCGTTTCTTAATAAAAATATATTATAAGATTAATAATATTTTATACAAAATATCAATTAAATTTACCCGAAAAATATAACGCTAAAATAATTGCTCCTACAACAAAAGCGCAAATGACAAAAATAGTCATAAACACTCTCAATGCACTTTTTGGCAATCTGCCAACCTTGCCCGTCTGGCCATTCATAACTGCTGTATATTTTCTATCTTTAACTATTTTATTAACAAAATATACTGGCAATAGACAATAATTATATTTTTTATCTATATAATTAGTATTAAGTGTCAAATGTACAATACTGTCACATTCATATTTCTTTAATAGTTCGTTTTTTATATCTTTTTCAATAATTCCTTCGGCTACCGCTACGCAATCATTAAACATCTTATCTTGATATTCTAGCATATATCCATGCATAAAATCATCTTGAAAATCGACGGCTGAAGCGTATTGAAAAGGCATAATGCTATATAAATCTCTTTGCTCTAAATTAGAGTTGGCTTCTACTGTTAAATTTTTATAAACTTTATCGAATTCCCCGCATATATCCTTATATTTAGTAACAGCCTTAGATTCTCCATCCTTATTAGTAACCATTTTTGTATATTTTAGCACTCCGCTGTAACGCGTTGTTGTAACCATATCAAAAACGAAAGTGTTAACATACGCTCCATTTATGTCTTTTTTCGTTATATTTTTAAATATCTTTTTGTTTGCATAAAATTTTTTATTCAAAGTGCTTTTAAACTTTTTTAATGCTTCTGCTTTACCAAAAGAAAAAGGAATTATCGAATCTATATACATAAGTTTTTTCTTTTTACTCTCTTCTATCGTGGTACTACCACAATATGGACAAGTCGTTTGAATTTGGTATTTTGACAGCATTATATTAGCGCCACATGACTTGCATCTTATATTCTTTAATGAACTTGCTAGTTCATCTACTTTTAAATCTACATTTTCATCAAACGACTTTTTCTTAAAATTATAATTATATTTTATTGGGAAAATTGAACCACAACTTTCACATACATGGCCTTTATTCTTTGGACTAAAATATAATTTACCACCACAATTCTTACAATCTTTAATCATAAAATCATTATAACAAATAGGTAAATTTTTTTCAAACAAAAATGATATTCTATTTTTAATAAGATAACTAAAATTTTAAAATTATTTATATTATTTAATATAACTAAAATATAAATTATGTATTTAATTATTAAAAAATAAACTTAAAAATTTCAACAAAAAACACCGCAAACGCGGTGCTTATGGAGCTAGTGAAGGGAATCGAACCCCCAACCTGCTGATTACAAGTCAGCTGCTCTACCGTTGAGCCACACTAGCATATTAAATTTTATCCATAAAGGATGGTGGGAAGAGGTGGATTCGAACCACCGAAGACGAAGTCGACGGATTTACAGTCCGTTGCATTTGGCCGCTCTGCAATCTTCCCTGGTGCCTCGAACCGGAATCGAACCAGTGACACAAGGATTTTCAGTCCTTTGCTCTACCGACTGAGCTATCGAGGCAAGAGCGCAGAACTATAAATGGCGACCCGTACGAGACTTGAACTCGTGACCTCCAGCGTGACAGGCTGGCGCTCTAACCAACTGAGCTAACGGGCCATGTATTTAGCAATGCGCTTGGTGGGCCTTCACGGACTTGAACCGCGGACCGACCGGTTATGAGCCGGTTGCTCTAACCAACTGAGCTAAAGGCCCTCGATAATGGTCGGGGTGAAGGGACTCGAACCCCCGGCCCCATGATCCCAAATCACGTGCGCTACCAACTGCGCTACACCCCGACGACTTACTTTTTAAGTTTACTATAAACTAAAACAAATGTCAATGAATTTTTACAATATTTTTATAAAATTAAAAAAATTTTAAATTAATATTAATAATATATTTTATGAATACTAAATTTATTTGTGTATATTAAATATATTTATCATTATAATTAGTCATTATGACACAAAAATCATGAAACTTTAAAAATAGTGAAAATGATTAAAAATATTAAATCCATGTTGGTGTTATTTCAAAAGTCTTTGAGTTTAAATAACTTAAAATAGATTTTTTATTAAAATTAAATGACAAGAAATTCGCAGTTAAGTGCATTTGTTTTTCGTCATCTTTTCCATATTTTTGGTCTCCAACTATTGGGTGACCATAGTATGCAATATGCGCGCGTATTTGGTGCGTTTTACCAGTAATTAACCGTGCAGTTAGCAATGTGTTTTCTTCCCTATACTCCACTATGTCAAATTCGGTTGTGATAGGCTCATATCCGCTAGTTTTTAATTCACTTATCCAAACCTTACTGAGTTTATCAACTTTCTTTAGATAAACAGTTCGTTTAATTTTTGTAATGTCTACCCTACCATGGACAAGCAGAGCATATTCTTTATTTATGGATTTACGAGTTTTAAATGCTTCAATTAATACTTTTTCTGCCCTTTCGTTTAAAGCAAAAATTACCAATCCTTCTGTATTCCGATCTAATCTATGTACAGGCCGTATGTTGCAATATGTTTTTTTTAATATATTTAATAAATCGCGTTCAGACTCACTTATTACTTCAATACCTGCGCGTTTATTAACTATTAAGATATTTTCGTCTTGATAAACTAAACTATACCACTCTTGTTTTTCTTTTTCCTGATAAAAGATTGTAATTTTATCATTGCTATGAAGTTCACAATTTTCTTTTATTCTTACCCCATTTAGTTTTATATCTTTATTTTTTAATATAGTTTCAACATTATGACGAGAAAGAAAAGGCAATTCATTAATAACTGCCTTAATTAATTCAATGTTTTCAAATACAATAAATTCTCTTTTCTGCATTAGGATAAATACTTATCTCTCATATATTTAGCGCCCAACTCCTGGGTATCACTCGCCTCACTGATAACCCATGGGTCAATATTCATTTCTTTTAAAATTTCAACAAAATCGTCAAGGTTAGGTAATCCAACCCTACCATCTGGCATAGTTTCACCAAACTTAAGATGTTTAATTTCGCCCTTATCTCCATAATTTATGGTATAAGCATGAAAATGAATTTTATTAAATTTTTCTGGCAATTTGTCTTTAACTTTCTGTAATTTTTCTTTTAGTATCTCTTTTGAAGTGATCGAACCTAATTCGCGTGCATGCAAATGTGCTATGTCAATACAAGGATAACAATATTTACACTTTTGACAAATCTCAATTATTTCATCAAGCGAACCTAAACTAACTGATTTCCCGCCGATTTCAGGGTATAAGCGAACATCTCCCATATCTATTTCAGATGTAAATTCATTGACAGCATTGATTAGTTGTTCTATTGCCTTTCTTCTACCTTCTTTACTATTTTCATGTCCGCCACCGGGATGAAAAATAATACGATTAACACCAATTGATTTTGCTAACTCAATACCTTCTTTCATATTGGCTTTGCTTCGTGCTACAACCGCTTCATTTAAACTACCTAAATTTATGTAATATGGGGCATGAATTGATAATCCTATCCCTTTTTCACGCTCTAAATTATATATCTTTTTATTTTCCTCGTTTATTTTAAAACCATATGTACATTGAATTTCAAAGCCATTCAGCCCCATTCCCCTTAGCCAATCAAATATATTAGCAAACTTACCTTTATAATTTGTGGGTACTCCGGCAACTCCAAAAACCATTTATCCTCCTAAACAAAGTTTTTAAAGAATTTTTCGCGTAAAAGCATGTATTTTGCGTTAGAAATTCTATAACTATTATTGACTGCTGTATCAAACATTTTATTCAAATTCGATATGACATTTTCGTCTTCAATAATGAAGATATTCTGAACAGATGTGTTGATATATTCACGATTAATAGTAAACGAACCACAAATCGTATATTGATTGTCAATTGTTATAGCGTTATATCGTATAAATCCATCATACAAATATACATTAGCACCATAGAGCGCTAATTCTTTTGCATATGCGCGTGATGCAAAATATTTGCTGTGTCTATTTGTCTTTAAAGGTACCATTAATCTAACTTCTATATTTGAATTAATTGCAAACCTTAGTAAAGACATAATGCTCTCAGTAGGTATAAATTCCTCTAATTGTAATTGTATAGATTTTTTTGCAATACAAATTGATTTTATTATTAACAACTCAAGATCTCTTGAATATTCATTAGTTACATATTGAATTTTTGTCGATGTCTGATATGTGTCTCTAACTTTTTCTTTATAATCTATGAATTTTCCGCTAGCAAATATAATATCTTGATGTATTGCCACATCAATGTCTTGAACAACATCGCCTTTGAATTTCATAAATAAATTAGCCACATCTACTTTCCCATTCAATTGATTTTTTTTCATATCTAAATCAGCGGAAAAACAAACTTTGCCGTCAACTGAAATTATGTTGCGAATGTTTTGGTACATCTTTGAGTATGTATTGTGCTTAGAAAATTTATATACTTTAATACCTGATTGCTTAAGTTGTTTTATTAATTTATGATTAATGTGAAAATCATACAAAAATTTAATCATCACCCCTGATTTTGATTTAGACATTAATGCAGATTTAATGTTTTCAAATGCCTTTTTATTAACAGAAGTGAGTTCTATTAAAATAAATTTATTTGCTTGATTAATTTCCTTTATTAATGCAGTCGAAAATTTAGAATAACTAGTATATAATTCAACTAAATTATGGTCGGTTAATCGAGCATTGTAGCCTAAATAATTAAAGTTATGTAATTCATTATAATAATCTGATTCTACTTTTGATAATTTATCAATTATTAAATTTTGATAAATATTGTCTTCTTTTTGCTTAGTTATCAAAGATTTTTTATTTTTATTGTAAGCCAATCTAACAAAAATATAGACAACATATCCAATTATTGATGAAAATAAAAATATAATCGTCCATATGATCATGTTTCTAGGTTTGTCACGCTCAAAAATAATCATGATTGATTCCATGACTATGTATAAAATTATTGATAAAACTAATAAAATGATTTTGATGGCTAACACAACAATATCTTAACAAATATTAATAATTTTTGCAACTGTTTAGGAAAATATTGAGTAGTTTATTTATGCATTTGTAAACTTATCATAAATAAATTATAAAATTATAGAAATAAAATTAAATAGTTATAAATTCAAAAAATTAAATTTTAAAATTTATTATAAAACAATTGAAAAATTTAATAAAACATGTTATTATGATTGCATGCTTGTGTGGCTCAGTCGGTAGAGCAGTTGATTCGTAATCAACAGGTCGGCGGTTCGATCCCGCCCACAAGCTCCATACCTTCCGCATTTTGCGGTTTTTTTTATTTTTGATAAATTATTTTAATAACTCTAACAATATTTTCATCATAATTTGATGTTAATGATAAAACTATTTCTCCATAATTATTAAATTGAATACTAATTAATGGATATGAACAAAAAACTTGCGCATTGTTAGAGAGTATTTCACAATTAATTTCTTGTGAAATGGAGACTGTCTTATCCTCGACCGATCTTATTGTGTAGAATAATGAAAGATTTGAATTGTTAGTATATATTACATCTTCTGTAATTATTTCTTCATTGTTTGGATCTTTTGATAGAATGATTTGATTAACACTTACAGGTGTATCCCAAACATTATCATCTTTATTTGGTTCATTTTCTTCATTATCATCTGAATTGTCAGGAACTGGATTTTGCTCCGCACTATCATCTGGATTTGTACTTTCATTCCCACTATCCTCGCTTATATCTGGATCGGTTGGTTCAATTGGTATCGTTTCACATTCTTCATTATCTGAATTCTCTTCATCCTCATCTGGAATTACTTCGTCATCATTAGTATTTGTTGTTTCATCTTCATTTGGGCGACTCTCTTGTTCGTCGTTGTTCGTAGTGTTATTATCCACTATTGGTATATCCGAATCTGAAGAAGAATCAGAATCTGTTGATTCTTCAATATTCTCATCATTATCGCTCGGTTCATTAGGAGTAGATATCTCTTCATCATCTGTTGTCGGCGGTGTAACAATATCTTCATTATTGTTCGAATCAGTATTTGAATTATTGTCATCGACTAAACTATCTGAATTATTTTCATCATTAGAATTATCTGAATTGTCACTAACATTTTCATTGGATGAAGATTGAGAAGAATCAGAATCATCTTCACCTTGATTTACATTCTCCTCATTTTCATTTGAACTTGATTCATCATCATTTTCACTTTCACTTGTTTGACTATCTTCACTATCTAGTACACTATCATGAACACTTCCTTCGTTATCTTCTTCACTATCTGAATCGATGTTCGTTGATTCATTGTCGTCATTTGGTTTCGTTTGTTCGCTTGTCTGAGTATTTTCTACCGCTGATGTAACTGGATCTGAAAATTTATTCGGAGCATAAAAAATTAAGAATAATGCTAAAAAAGTGATTATTGCTATACAATATATAGAAAAAAGAATTGACTTTTTCTTCACACATTAATCATACAAATTTTTCCATTTTTTGGCAATTATTTTGTCGATTATTGTCGAAAAAATAGTGCAATTCTATATATTTTCTTGTTTTTTATGTGTTAACAAATTTATTTTATGAGTAGATTTGTTAAGGTATATTATTTCGCCTTTTATCCTATTATTTAATTTATATAGATAATGCGTCATAACATTTGCTCGGTCGCTATTTAATTTTGTAGACGCAAAAGCAGTTAATCCATTATCCAATTTTATAACTGCTCCCGCTGGTAAAATTTTTACTATCGTTCCTTCTACAATATCTCCAATTTTTAACTCATCATACTTTTCGTCTAAGGGATTGGCTTTTAGTTGTTTTAGTCCTACTGATACACGCGAATAATCTGCATTACAATCTATAATTTTGAAGTCGTATTGCTCATCTAATTTAATTAAATTTTTTAAAGAATCTATATGCTCATAACTTGCATCAGTGATAGACAATTTCGCTTTTGCTCCATTTTCAAGTATTACAATGGCAAACTTGTCTTCCAATTTTACAACTGTACCACGAAGGACATCTCCAATAGAAACAGGTTCTACATTTGAATTATTCAATAATTTAGTACTACATACTATAGATTTTTTTATATTGTTTAATTCAATAACAATAGCGCTAATTTCTCTATTTATTAGATTATCCTTATTCACGAAATCAAGATTGGTGCATTGTGAAAAAGGCAAAAATACTCTATAACCCATATAATCACCGAGCAAACCAAAGTTGTTGATACCGCTAACAACAAATGACAATTCGCTACCAACTTTTAGCGCCTTTAATTTCTCTTTTTCTTCTAAAAATTTATTGACTCCAGCATGCGTTAAAACTAAACAACCTTTATCGTCTATTTCACCTGTAACTAATACTAAAATAGCATCACCTATTTTAAAAGCTGAATCTAATTCCTCTCGCGGGAACACTCCTTCTTTTAATCCGCCAAGAGCTACGACAACCTCTTTTTCTCCTATCATGACAATAGTACCTGTGATAATATCTCCACGATTGTATTGTGTAAGTCGAATATCAAAATCTTTCATTTTCATTGCTTGTCTCCTATTGCTAAATTTTTTGTATGCGACAACTTGGCGGTATCATTGTTTAACAAAAGTCCGTTCATATTATCTATAAGTAAATTCGAAAATTCTTGCAAATATTCTTTATCTTTTTTTCTAGTTATGTCTGGATATATGGGTTTTCCAATATATAATTTTGTTTTATGAAAAGCCTTTAACTTCCTATCATACATCATAGGCAAAACCGGTGTACCCGTCCTAATTGCAAACATTGCTACACCTTCTTTCGCTGTTTCTCCCTCAATAACAGGTTTTTTTGTACGAGTTCCTTGAGGGAATATACATATGCGCTTTTTCTTACTTATGAGCGTAAAAATCTCTTTGACTGCACGCGTATCCGCTGTTGTCCTATCTACTGGAACAGCACCTAATTTCTTCATAAGCCATGATTTAAACTTAGTATTAAATAACTCTTTTTTTGCTAGGAATCTATGCTTTGTAGCAAGTTTAATGTCCAGCATTACACCATCATTATTTGACATATGATTGCATGCAACTATATAATTTTCTTTCTTCTTTTTTAATTCTTTAATATATTTTTTACCGACTATTTTTATAGGGAAAATGATTGATAATGGGATATAAAGAATAATAAATGCAATAAAAAACACCATAATTTAACCTCTTAAACTATTACCTGCAAGATATCCAGTCGACCATGCGATTTGTAGATTATATCCGCCTGTTAGGGCATCTAAATCTAACACTTCGCCAACAAAATACAATCCTTTTACCAATTTGCTTTCGCAGGTTTTAGAATTAATTTGTTTTATGTCTACACCACCTGCTGTCACAATACTTACATTTATATTATCTAATAATTTCAAAATTAAGTCAAATCTTTTTAGTCCATTTATAAGATTTGACCTATCCTCTTTATTCATATCCGCTATTTTTTTATTTATCAATTTTTGATGTTTAATAAAATATTCTACCATACTATGTGGAAGAATAGTATAAAGATAATTTTTTAAATCTTTTTTTGAATAAGTAACAAATTCTCTATTAAACTTTTCTTTTAAGGTCTTTTCATCTAATGCAGGTTTAAAGTCAATATATGCATGTGCATTGTCGATATTATATCTATTAATTTTACTTGACAATGTTAATGCAATAGGCCCTGTCAATGAATTAAAGGTAAACATCATTTCACCTTGCTCAGACGCTACTATTTTTTTATCAACTTCTATTGATAACGAAACATTTTTTAAACTTAATCCATTCAGTTCTTTTATATCGTCTTTAACGATTATTGGACATAAAGCACTTGTTGGCTCTATAATATTATGTCCAAAACTTTTTGCTAATTTTATTCCAAAATCACTAGCGCCTGTACCTTTATATGACAAACCACCTGTTGCCACTATTAATCTATATGAAGTGTATGTTGTATTATTATTACACTTTATATAGAAAAGTTCTCCCGATTTTTTCACATTAATTATATCCGCATTTAACTCAACTTCTACCTTATAATTATTCATTAATTTAGTAAGAGTCTTTATAACATCACTAGATTTTTCACTTTTCGGATAAACCCTATTTCCTCTTTCTGTTATCAACTCTAACCCCGCGTCCAAAAAAAATTGCATAGTATTTTGAGGAGAAAAAGCGTTTAGTGCGCTATACAAAAATTTTGAATTTGTTATAATGTTATTTAAATGATTTTCAATAGAACTATTATTAGTTAGATTGCATCTACCCTTTCCTGTAATATATAATTTTTTACCTAATTTTTCGTTATGTTCAAGTAATAATGTTTTTGCTCCATTTTTACTTGCAATTATTGAGGCCATCATTCCGCTTGCCCCACCACCTATAATAATCACATCATAAATCATATAACAATATGATAACATAAAAAATAATTTTTGTCTAATTAATAATTAAAATTATAATATGAAAAAATAGGCAAACGCCTATCTCTTTAAACTTTTTAAATATTTTATTTCTTTGCTATTTAAAGTTGAATATTCTCCTCTAGATAGTCCGCCCAAATGGATTTGTCCAATGTCTGTACGCTTTAAGAATGTAACAGTCTTACCTATTGAATTAAACATTCTTCTAATTTGTCTATTTTTACCTTCTTTAATAGTTACTAATAATCTAGTAGAATTTTCTTGAATATCTAGAATTTGAACACTACATGGCTTTGTTATATAGTCACCTATATCTACTCCCGCTGATAATTTCTTGATTTCATCTGAGGTTATATTCCCTTCGATATTTACAATATATTTCTTTTCAATTTCGCTGTTAGGCTTTGTCAAAATATTAGCTACATCGCCATCGTTTGTCAATAAAATAAGTCCTTCTGTATCATAGTCTAATCTTCCAACGGGGAAGACTCTCGTATGCACACCACGCATTAATGACATAATAGTTTTTCTACCCTTATCATCACTGACAGTTGAGACATATCCTTTAGGCTTGTGAAGTTTAAAATATACATAATTAGTGTTAGGTTTTATCACTTTTCCATTAACACTAACAATATCTGTATCTTTTATATCTGTAGATAATTCTCGTACTATTTTGCCATTAACTTTTACTTTTCCATCAACGACGAATTCTTCCGCCTTCCTTCTTCCTGCAAGTCCGGCACTAGCTAAATATTTATTAATTCTCATTATTTTTCTTCCCAAAGTAATTCATTAATTGTTAGAGTTTTGCTATCAATTAATTTATCTATCTTATTCATTGTATACAATTTAATTGTTTTTAGCAAGCGATTATCTAACATTATATTTATTTCCCCTACTTCATCACCAGATTTAGCATCATCTAAATTCACTGAATATTGAATTTTTAACTTTTCTTGCTCTGAATCTAATAGTGGATAATAGAAATCTTCTCCTGCGTAAAGATTGAGTTTACCTTCTACTTCATCTATAATATATTCATTATAAATTTCTTTATCTTTATCTATAATTTTTTTGTATTCATAATCTACAAAACTTGAATCTAGCATTTTAGTGCTTTCTTCAAACATAGGTCCGCAATTTAATACAACTGCGACACTTGTGCGATTATCTCTTTCACATGCACTTACTAAGCATCTACCTGCCTTGCTTGTATATCCTGTCTTTACTCCGCAACAGCCTTCTAGCGTGGATAAAAGTTTATTTTTATTAGTTAAATATCTTTTTTCACTCATGTTTGTCTCTTCTATTACATGTGATTTGGTAGAAACAATCTCTTTAAATATTGGGTTATTCAATGCATAACATGTTATAAGTGCCAAATCATATGCTGTTGTATAATGATTAGGATCGTCTAATCCATGTGGATTTGAAAAATGCGAATTTTTTGCGCCAACTTCGTTTGCTAATTCGTTCATCATGTCAGCAAAACCGCTTATGCTTCCCCCGACATGAATTGCAAGCGCTGTTGCGCTATCATTTCCGCTCCTTAGCATTAATCCATATAGAAGATCCTTGACTTTAATTATTTCACCTTTTCTAAGATATATTGAAGTCCCTTCAACACCAATACTTTCATCAGCCACTTGGATCTCTTCTTCTAAATCGTTGCAATTTTGCAAAACTGTTATTAATGTTACAACCTTTGTAGTTGACGCCATAGGTAATTTAGTATCCATATTTTTGCTATATAATACTCGTTTACTTTCTTTATCTAATACACACATTCCCTTAGCACTTGAAGTTACACCATACGATGTCTCGACACTTTTATGAAATAATAATATCATTGCAAATATGTTAAATGCTAATATAGGCAATAAAGCAACGCATAAAAATTTTATTTTTCTCATTTCAACTTCTCCGCAAATTTTTTCAATACATCGGTTGCGTTTTTTATTAGCCCTAAATATGCAGTTGACTTGTCAGCATGAACAATTTTAAATTTGTCCTTATTTACTACAAAAAATCCAATAGGTGAAACAGTGAATCCGCCACCTGTTCCACCTGCCATAGGGAAGTCTGCTGAATTTCGTTTTGCATTTAAATCGTTATATTCTCCTCCGCCTGCGACAAATCCTATACTTACCTTTGATATAGGTATAATCACGCTATTATCAGGCATACTTATTGCACTGCCTATAACGCAATTAACATCTATCATAGATCTAATCTTATCTAATGATATATCGATAAGCGATTCAATTTTGTTATCCTTCAACTCTACTCTTTCTACTTTTTTCATACTCTCTCCATGAATAAATTAATGTGTAAAACAAGGCATAAACAATATCAATAACTGACATTCGAATAATGTTTACTAATCTGATATTTAACACATCCTGATTATATTTTGGTTCAACTGAAACGAAAATATGTGAAGATTTCTTATTATTCTTGATTTTAGATAAAATACATTTTGATATGACATCTATATACCCGCACCCTACAGCAGTTATTCTAGAATCAAGTACAAATCCAAAATTTGAGCGCATATTTAACTCTATCATCTGCTCTCTAAAATATATCTGCTTTACAAGCTTCGTTACAAAAACTACATTAAAATTGCTTGTTGTTATCTTCTCTTTCCTCAATTTATTTTTATGATTAATATAAACATAACCATTTTTTATCCTAATACGGAATTCTATCTTAAATTTATTAAATAATGTTATGATAATAATTCCTTTTAATCTAAGGATATTAAATCTTATATCCAATTTTATTAAAAAAGGATATGCGCACATTAAAATAATGAAAATTAAAACACATAAAAAAATTAGACGCCACATAAATGTAGTATCTAATTAATATTAAAATTTATTCATTTTAAAACCTATTATATTCGTAAATAATCACAATATTGCATTTTATCTATTTTCAAAATTATTTTGTTCGTCTTTTGAGTCATTTGAATCAGGATTTTGGCTGTTGACAATATTTTCATCGTCACTAGTTTCCATATTTTCTACACTACTATTTTCCGTCTTCTTCTCATCCTCATCTTCATCAGGTATAGTGAATTCGCGGTATAATGAGTCGCCATCGCTATGTATAACTCTTATTCTATCTAACAATGCATTATAATCAGGAAGTTCGTTGATTGAAGTCAATTCAAATCGTTTTAAAAAGTTATCTGTTGTTCCAAAAAGTACAGGTTTTCCTACGCTATCTTTTCTTCCAACTACCTCTATTAGATTATTTGTTTGCAAAAGTTGTATAGCGTAATCGCTGTTAACACCCCTTATATTCTCTATTTCAAGACGCGTTATAGGTTGTTTATATGCAATGATAGCAGCTGTTTCCATAGCGGCCTTAGTAAGACTTCGCTCTCTTATAGGATTTAATATTTCCGCAACATTATCTGCAAGTTTTGGATTAGAGCATAATTGAACCTTAGATTTATATTGTATGATATTAATTCCGCTGTTTTCGTTATATTTTTCTTTCAAAATATCTAAACATTTATTAAATTCTCTGTCGTTCATATCATATTTTGTTTTAAATTCTTCAATCTCAACACCTTCGCCTGACACAAACAATACGGCTTCAATAATTTGCGCTATTTCATTAATTTTCATTTGTTTCCTCCTTGCGTCTTATAAGTATATCAGCATATCGCTCAGCCTGTACAACTTCAATTTTTTGGAATTTTAAAAGTTCAAGTATTGCCATAAAGACGGTTATAACTTCAAGTTTTGAATATGTTTCATCAAATAGGCTAAAAAAGTTAATTTCTTTATTGTCCTTTAAAATATTTGTTAAAAAGGCTATTTTATCAGCCACCGTCCATCTATCTTTACTAATCTTCTTCTCTTGTGGGTTGTCTCTATCCTTCGTACGCATTAATATAAACGCAAATGCATCTAGAAGTTTGTCTAAGTTAAACTGATTAAACACAACTCGCACATCACCAACTGACTTATCTGGTTGTTTGTAAAATCTATTTACATTTTCATGTTTTTGCAAATTTGCTGATGCTTCTTTGAATAATTGATATTCTTCCAGTTGCATTTTTAATTTAGTTTCAGGGTCTAGTTCGTTCGTATCTTCTTCGACTTGTTCGACAGGAAGTAACGAACGCGATTTTATTTCTAACAATACACTAACCATATTTAAAAATTCGGTTGCTTCGTCCATATCTAATTCGTTAATATTCTCCATATAGCGCATGTATTGGTCAGTTATAGACGCTATTTTTACCGTCTGAATTGTCATGTTTTTTTCTTTTATTAGGTGCAATAAAAGATCAAGAGGACCTTCAAACCCCTCTAATTTAAATGTTAAATGCGATGATAACTCGTCGTTTAAATCTTCAATTTCTTCCACTTTAAACCCCTATTGTAGTTAATGGCAAATATATGTAATTGTATATTAATGAAAGATACCAACTTAATATGCTGATATTTAAAAATGCTTGAATTATAAGCGATATAGCAAGCATACACAATATAATTAGATTGCTATTTTTAATGCTAAAATGTATAAATTTGTTGTCGGCACGCATAAATGAGGTTATAAACTTAAAGCCATCTAGCGGATAAATAGGCAAAATATTAAATAATACTAAGCAACTATTTACTATCATAAAATACTTTAAAATTATAAACACATATTCCATCATTAGATTGCTTGCGCCAACTGTGTTATACAAAATTAGGTATAATATAGAAGATAATAATCCTAATATAAAATTTGCTATTACGCCAGCTGATGAAACCCATCTGATACCTTGTCTATACTTTTTAAAATTAAGTGGATTAACCGGTGTTGGTTTTGCCCAACCTATACCAAACAATAAAAAGAAAATTACTCCTAAAAAAGACAAGTGTTTAAATGGATTTAGTGTCAATCTCCCCGCTAATTTTGCTGTTTTATCACCCAATTTATATGCAGTCAAAGCATGTGCAAATTCATGCGCAGTGAGAGAAATGAAAAAAACAAATATCGTAATCAAAAATGTGATTACTGCCTGCTCTGCTGTATAGTAATTTTCGGATAATATATAGTATAACACTGGAATAAGTATATCAAAATTTTTGTTATTTATCAAGTGTTTATTCATACCATATAATGGGTATTATAAAAATGGCAATACCAAATTGTTGTATAAATACTATTTTTACAAATAAAAAGCTAATGTATAAAACATTAGCTAACTTTCATAGTATTAATTCGATTATAGAATGCACTAGAATTTAATGGATTCTTTTTATCTGTTATCGTTAAAATTTCGCTATCATCATCATTTGTTATTATAATCCCTAACTCTTTAAATACTTGAAGACAGATATAAAATTGTAAATAAGAGTATGATTCTTTAGTCTTGATTTTTCGTATGATATTAATAAATAAATGATAACAATAATATCCTTTTATTTTATTTTCATAAGCGAATTGCATTAACCTAAAATATCTACCAAAAGTCTGTCTTGAAAGGTCGATTTTCTTTAAAATTGGCATAGATGTTGAAGGTAAATGCGGTAAATAAATTGTCGATTTTGTATGTTTTTTAAGTTCACTTAAATATCCCATGTTGATAATAGGATCCAAAAATATTATACGACTAAATGTATTAAATGATTGAAAATTAGTCGGTGCTAACAAGATTGTGTTCAGTCCTGTTTCATCATTAATTTCAAAAATGCGATTTATGAAAATGTTGTTACTATCATAAATTGCTTTAAAATTGATGTAAGTATTGTAATCATTCGCGACAATCAGTGTTCCATAAACCGTCTTGTCCATATCTACAAGCAATCTGATTAGTTGGTCTCTATTATAATTATTAAATGAATATGTTCCATCTAGCGGATATATTAATTGCTTTATATACTCGGCTTGTATAATCTCGTCATCTATTGGTCTGTATATGTCCTCATAATCTATTGACTTAACTATACCAGATATTTTCTTACTTTCTCTAAAAGTATCTACATTTAGATCAGCTAAAACATTACACGATGAATTGCCAGAAAGAATGAAATATTTATTGCTTGAATTAAAGGCAAGTAGGCTAAAATTAGGATATGAAAGTACTAAATGTTGTTGATGTCTTGGAAGGCTTGTTATAGAGGCATTTTTTAATTTAAAATTAAATATTGGGCGTGCATTCATATGCCCACAAGGCTCCATTTTATCTATATCTTCTACTAATTTTAAATTGATTTCACTTTCTTCGAGCGCAAAATCATAAACTTTTGTAGGTAAAAAATCTGCTTTGTCTAAATGCTCTTTAACATATGCATTTGTGCGCAAAATGAATTCGTCATATTTGTCAACTTTTAATGTTAATCCTGCCGCCATTGGGTGACCGCCAAATTTTGTTAATAAATTGCTCATACTACTGAGTAAAGTATGGACATTAACGCCGTTCACACTTCTGCAAGAACCGATTAATTCGTCTTTCACTTGGCCGAACAAAAAGGTTGGTCTATGGTATTCCTCCGCAATACGCGCGCATACAATACCCAAAATTCCGCTATCCCAATCGGGAGACGACATAATTATTGCATTAATTCTAAATATGTCTTGGTTAGTTAAAAACAATTTTACATCTTGATATACTTTGTCACACAACTGCTGTCTATTTGTATTATAATCTAAAATTTTAGCACATAATTTTTTTATTTCAGCAGGGTTCTCCTCCATATACAAGTTTAGGCTGGTTTCTGCTGAACCCATTCGCCCGCTGGCATTTAGTTTAGGTGCTAATTTAAATGCTATATCACTCGCTTTGCAATTGCTATTTAACCCACATTCTTGCATTAATTTTGTGACACCTATCGGCAATTTTTTTATTTCTTTTAATCCTAACTGGACTATTGCTCTATTTTCATCTAATAATTCAACGATGTCCGCAATGGTCGCTATAGCGCATATAGGGAAATACTTACTAGCAACACTTATTCCTGCTAATGCTTGCACAAGTTTAAGTGCTACACCTGCTCCGCAAAGTGAATGGAACGGATAGGTATTACTAATCTTTGGATTTATTATAATAGCATTAGGGAGTTCTTCTGCACGCTCATGATGATCGGTTATTATTATATCTATGCCGTTTGCTTTAATATACTCAGTCTCTTCCACCGATGTAATACCGCAATCTACAGTTATAATCAAATTTGGTTTAGATTGCTCAAAAATTTTATCTAATGTAGATTTTGTAAGTCCATATCCATCTTCATACCTATTTGGCATATAGTTTGTTACATTTACACCTACCGATCTAAAATATTTTATCAAAATTGCACTGGCTGATATACCATCTACATCATAATCTCCAAAAATTAAAATCTTAGAATTTTTAGCAATATGATTTTGGATCAATTCAACTGCATCTGACATATTTTCGAATAAAAATGGATCATATAAATCAGATAGGCTGGGATTTAAATATTTTTGCAATTTATCTTTTGTATCAATGCCACGCGAATACAAAAGACGAACGAGATTAGCATCCATATTATAAAATTTGGACATCTCGCTAATAAAATCTTCATTAACATTTTCATCTATAGAACATATATATTTCATAATTTACAATTATACTAAAAAGCCTTTCATAGAAAGGCTGATTATTTATTGGATTTTTCTTCTATCTCTTCACTCTCTACTTTAATAGAAAGTTTAGGTTTTTTACAATGAGTGATAAACACTGACCAAACAAATGGTACTATATACAATGCTGTAGCCAAAACAACAACTGCTATAAACATGATATTCAAAGATACATATTTAATTGCACTAGGTGCAAATATCGCAAATAATAAACCTAAAATTAAAATTGCGATATTAATTGCGCATAGTTTAAATCTAGTATTAGATAATCCTGTTTCGAGTGCATTTGCATATTCTTTATTTTGAAGCCAATTAGTTGATCTAATCTCCTCGAAAATTACAAAATTCGCATATATAATTAAGACATTTAAAGCTACAAGCATTGCAAAATAACTAGAACCAATCGTCAATCGAAGGATAGCGCCAATTGACATAAATAATAATGTTCCTAAGATTGCTGACAATATTACAGACATTGCACTTGCACCATTATATCTGAAATATGCAAATATAGTAGCAATCATTATTAATAATAAAATTGTACATACTGTGTAAATATAATCAGTCGAAGTTATACTTGAAGAATGGTGAACATGCTCGCTTATATCAGTAGCGTCTAGACTCAACTTAGTAACAATAGCAGTATTAATTTCGCTTTGCTTATCCTCTGTCAAAGCACTATTATATCTGATAACTATTCGTGTATTATCCCCTTCATCATATACTGATGCAGTGTCAAAATCTCCGCCATAATTATTAACAATTTCCGCGACATTCTCAGCGATATCTGATCTATTAGCCTCGCTTCCTACTCTAATTGAAAATTCGTTGTAGCCTGCAAATTCAAAATTCTCTTTAAACCCAAATACTGAGCAAACTATAATGCCTACGACTAAAAATATTGCAAATATTATTAAAGCATATTTATTTTTATTGAAATAATCTTTATTGGACTTAGTAAAATCTCTACGCATTTTTACCTCCTTTATGGAAGTTTAATTTTTTTCCATCAGTACTATTAAAAGGTAAATACATTTTTATAAATAAGCGCATAAGTACTAATGAACAGAATACGCTCACGAAAGACATAACAAATATCGCCCAACCAAAAGATTGTACCGCCATAGAAGGCATGAATAAACATATTAAGCCGGTTATGGCAAACAAGATATTTGTAACTAAAATCTTAGATAAACATTCCTTTTGAGATAACTTAAATGCTATGAAAAGTTTGTTGTCATTTTGATAATGTGATTTAGCCTTTTCTAAAATTGATACTAAACCTTCAACTGCAATTAAGAATGCTAACATTATTCCAATTATACCTGAAAAATTGATATGAACATATGGTATAGATTGCAATAAGAATAGACTAATGACAACAAAGAATAGTAGAATGAAACTAGATATCCAACCCATATGTTTATATTTTATTATCAAGTACGCAAATACAGCGACAGCAAATACTACCATTGCAATTGATATTAGAATATCGCTACCAACACCATAAGTTGGAGTTATTCTTCCACCATCTATTTGAGTTAAACTGAGTGGCAAAAGACCAGTTCTAATTCTATTTGCATAAGTATTGGCGTCTTCTAATGTAGGAGTATAGTTATCACTCGAACCTAAATTGATTGCGAAAAATCCATTAGTTATTGCGTTCTCTATTGTGATACCATTACCAAACGCTAATGTATCACCTAAGAAAATGTAAAGTGTACCACCACCCTCAGTCGCATCAGCTATCTTTTGAGCGTCTTTAAACTCTATGCCTACATAATAATAATTTTCGCCTGTATTAGCATTATATTGGCTACCTGAAGTGACATTTTTTACATCGCTCGCACCAGCAAAAGCCTCTTCTACATCATTTGACATAGAGAAACTTATTGCAGCAGGGTCTCCAATTAAATTTTTAATACTATTTTCATCATCAATCGAAAGAATATTTCCTATAGTCACTGCTATATAATTTTCTTCACCTTCAGAATACTCGGTTACAGCCACATCTTTATATCCTTCAGATTTCACAATGTCTGCTAATTTTTCTTTCGTAGAGCACTTTAACTCATCGTAGTTATAATCAGAAATATTATCATCTGGCAACTCTGCGCGATAAACTATCCTATACGAATCTGAAATATCTTCACCAAGTTTAATATTACTAACAAAACTAGAATATGAATAATATTTCCCATTGATTGAAAAAGGATAAGTAAAATTTACAAATGTTGCAACAAGCAATATAACTAAAATAATAGTAAATAGCGCAAATAAAAATCTAGAACGCTTTTTAGTCATAATCTCTCCTAAATTCAAGATTAATTATACATTAACTTTAGTTTTATGTCAAATAAAACAGCGGTTAACTAAAAATCTTTATAGGAATTATCGACCAAAATTTATAAATTAGACATTTTTGCGCCCAATAATATTGAAAATAACTGCAACAATCATAGCTGAAATAAGTGAAAATAATAAATCGTATACGATTGACATATTAAAACTAAATCCACCATTTAGAATTGAAAAAATGACAAAACTAAGCACTGAATATAAAAGTCCGCCTATTATAGATTTTATTAATAAATTGCCGTCCGTCCATTTTTTAATAAATAACACCATAACGAAAATTGATATTGCTTTTATAATATCATTAATATAGTCTATAACCCCACTTGAAAGATCGGTAAATTTTAGTATTATCGCAAATATTACTATACCTATCAGTGTACTGACTATTGCTAATAAACATGCTTTTAATACTCCCATAACATTAGATGTATTTATAGATTTTAATTTTTGCATACTGCCTCCTTAATTTAATTTATTTTTAAACTAGAAAAAATTAATATTAAATAAATAAAAAAATAGACTATTTTAGCCTATTTTTATAATTATTTGTCGAAGATAAAATTATTTTTTAGACTTTGCTTTATTTGTAGAAGTTTTAGCCTTTTTGTTATTAGATTTTGTGTCTTTTTTATCAACTTTTGTTTCATTCGAAGTAGATCCCTAGTTATTTACTACTTTGCTCTCTACATCAGTCTTGTCTTCTTTTTTCTCAACCTTTGCAGTTGATTCTTTTTGATCTTCCTTTGATGCGACTTTTACAATAGTCTTTTTCTCAGTCAACGAATCTTCTTTATTATATACATAATAAATTGCATTTGCATGAACAGTGAAATAACCAACATTTTGACCGCGTCCAGTTTTCAATACAAAATACTTGTATTCGTCTTCCATGTAAGAATCAACAACTTCACCCACTACTCCAGTGTCAGTCATGACTTTATCTCCAACTTTTAAGTCATTGCGCATTTGACCCAATTCATTATTAAATTTCTTTTTCTTCATGTAACTCATAATAAATAGTGCTATTACAAGTACTAACAATATGATAACAATTATAATTTCTCCCATAAAATTCCCCTTTTAATATGACATTATAGTACCAAATCAAAGACTTAAAGTCAAATTAATTACTATATGTTAACATAAATAAAATGAAATAATTTATAATATTTTGTAATATTTAAATATATTTTGTAATATTTAAATATATTTTGCAATTAATTTATAATAAACTCACAATAGTGAAAATTAATTATTTTCAACTATACCATATTTTTTATAAAACTCATTTTTAAAATCTAAAAATCTGTCATTGTTAATTGCGTCCCGCATTTGTTCCATCATTCTTAAAGTGAACCTTATATTATGCAAACTCAACAATCTAGCGGCTAAAATCTCATTACACATAACTAAATGATGAAGATATGCTTTTGTATGATTTTTACAGCAATAGCAATCACATTCATCATCTAATGAAGAAAAGTCCCTTTTATATTTCGCATTTTTTAATGTAACTTTACCATGTGAGGTCATCGCCAACCCATTTCTTGCAACTCGTGTTTGCAAAACACAATCAAACATATCAATACCGCGCTCAACACTTTCAAATATATAATCAGGTGTACCTACGCCCATTAAATATCTAGGCATATTTTCAGGATAATTAAGTTTTAAAACATCGAGAATCTCAAGCATTTCTGATTTTGGCTCGCCTACTGACAACCCACCTATCGCTATACCACATTTGCAATATTTTTTAGTTTCTTCAAGACTTTTTAAGCGCAAATCCTTATAAAAATTACCTTGAACTATAGGGAAAAGCATTTGATTCTCATTTTTGTGTGCTTTTACGCATCTATCCAGCCAATTTAGTGTTCTGACCATTGCCTTTTCCGCCTCTTCATGCGATATCCCATAATCACTACAAACATCAAATGCCATGATTATGTCAGCACCTAAATTATTTTCAATTTCAATCGCTTTCTCTGGACTAAAAAACATTTTTGCACCAGACAAATGATTTTTAAATTCTACTCCATCATCTGTTATTTTTCTAATATCAGCAAGTGAAAAAACCTGAAAACCACCTGAATCTGTTAGCATTGGACGATTGAAATTCATGAATTTATGCAATCCACCCGCTTCTTTTACTAAATCATCGCCAGGACGAATATGTAAGTGATAAGTATTAGCAAGAATAATTTGAGCACCGACATCATATAAATCGTCATTAGTTAATGACTTAACAGTCGCAAGCGTTCCAACTGGCATAAAAATAGGAGTATAAATATCTCCATGCGGAGTATGTAAAATACCTGTTCTAGCACCACTATTCTTATCTATATGTAAAATTTCGTAACTAAAATTTTTATTCATAATTTCCTTTTATTTATATTACATAATAAACATACTATCACCAAAACTGAAAAATCTATATTGATTTTCTACCGCAGTTTCGTATAGTTGCATAGTGTTGTCATAACCAGCAAAAGCACAAACTAACATTATAAGAGTGCTTTTTGGCAAATGAAAGTTTGTAATCAACGCGTCAACGACTTTGAACTTATAAGGCGGATAAATAAAAATATTTGTGTCCGCATCCATTGCTTTTAGTGGCATACCTTCTTGTGCTACGCTTTCAAGCGTTCTTACACTCGTAGTACCTACCGCTATGACGCGCCTATTTTCTCTCTTTGCTAAATTAATTCGGTCAGCAACTTCTTGAGAAATAGAAAAATGCTCAGTATGCATATCATGATTTCTAATATCTTTTTCTTTACATGGGCGGAATGTACCTAACCCAACATCAAGGGTAAGTTCAACTATCTCTACCCCCATATTTCGTATTTTTTGTAAAAGTTCTTGTGTAAAGTGCAATCCAGCAGTAGGTGCTGCTGCACTACCTTCTACCTTGTTGTATACCGTTTGATAACGCTCTTTATCTTTTAATTTTTCATGTATATAATGCGGTAGTGGCATTGTGCCTACACGATTTAAAATATCTTCAAAAACACCATCAAAAATAAATCTAACTATTCTATTCCCATCTGGCAGAATTTCAAGTAATTCACACTTTAACTCTTCATTAATTGTCAATATAGTACCTATTTTGACGCGCTTTGCAGGTTTTAAAAGTACTTCCCAATCTGTCATATTTTTACGCTTTAAGAGTAAAATTTCGACAACAGCACCTGTATCTTTATGTGCTGTTAATCGTGCAGGTAAAACTCGCGTATTATTTACTACTAAGACATCGCCTGCTTTTAAAAATTCGGTTATGTCTTTAAAATGTCTATGATATGTTTCTTTTGTTTTCCTATCAAAGACTAATAATCTACTTTCGTCCCTTTTTTCAATAGGAGTCTGTGCAATTAATTCTTGTGGTAAATAATAGTCATATGTATCAAGTTGATTATAATTAATCGTTTTGCTCATCTATTTCCCCTTGTTCATCATCTTCATTTAAAAGGTGCTTAGGTACTGGCAAATTAAAATGCTGATACGCAAGTTTAGTAACCATTCTGCCTCGATTTGTTCGAATGACAAAACCGAGTTGTAATAAATATGGTTCAACTATATCTTCAATAGTTGTAACTTCTTCATTAGTAGTCGCAGATAGAGTCTCCAACCCCACTGGTCCGCCACCAAATTTCTCTATCATAGCCATAATAATTCGCTTGTCTACATAGTCAAGACCTAAATCATCTATATCCATAAGAGTTAAAGCCTTTTTTGCGTCCTCAACTGATATGATATTTTTATCTTCAACTTGTACAAAATCGCGCACTCGTTTCAATATCCTATTTGCTATACGCGGTGTACCACGACTGCGTTTTGCAATTTCAACAGTCGCATCTGGCTCAATCTCAACCCCTAAAATTTTTGCTGAGCGCGTAAGTATTCTCGCAATTTCGTCAACAGAATATAATTCAAGTCTACATGATATTCCAAATCTATCGCGGAGCGGACTAGACAAATTCCCTGCTTTCGTCGTTGCACCTATTAAAGTAAAAGGTTGAATTTTAAGTCGCATGCTTCTAGCACTCGGACCTTTACCTACAATAAAATCTAGCGCGTAATCTTCCATAGCGGGATATAAAATTTCTTCAACTGATTTTGATATACGATGTATTTCATCAATGAATAAAACATCATTTGCATTCAAATTAGTTAATATTGCAGCCAAATCTGCAGCGTTTTCTATGCTTGGTCCACTAGTGATTTTAATTTGCGAACCAATCTCGTTTGCAATAATGTGGCTAAGCGTCGTTTTACCTAACCCCGGTGGCCCATATAACAAAACATGGTCAAGCGATTCTTTCCTTTTCTTTGCCGCTGAAATATAAATTTTTAGATTTGATTTTATCTTTTCTTGACCTATATATTCATCAAAAGAAAGCGGGCGGAGTTTATTCTCCACCTCTACATCACTCATATTTTTAGTGCTAGATATAAATCTATCTCTTTCTTCCATAAACGCTCCTATACATTGCCCATATCATGCAATACTTTTGCCACAATTGTTTCAGCGCTATCCGTACTCGACATAACTTCGCGTGCTCGCTTCGTTGCGTCATTTTTAGTAAGTCCTAAACTTGTTAAAACGACAACTGCGTCTTCCAAATTTTCATTTGTGCCTATATTTATAGGCTCATTAGGTATAATGTAATCAAATGGCTTAATCTTATCTTTAAGTTCAAGTATAATGCGTTCCGCAATCTTTTTCCCTATTCCTTTACAGCCAGCAATAACGGAAGTGTCTTCATTTATGATACTATTAACTATTGCGCCCATACGCTCAGCAGACAAAATCTGAATTGCCGTTTTACTACCCACACCGCTAACTGTAATTAATTGCATAAACAATCTCTTCTCTTCTGGGCTAACAAAACCATACAAAGTCATCTCGTCTTCGCGAACATGCATATATGTATAAATTTTAACCTCTTCGTCAATATTCGGCATATTTGCCATACAACTATTTGTAACAAAAATTTGAAAACCTATACCACCCGTTTCAACTACAATATTATCAAAATCTTTTTCTCTTAAAATTCCTTTTATAAAACCTATCATCATTCACCTATATTGAATTGTCCGACATTATGCTATTAGTTTGCATATGGCATATAGCGACAGCAAGCGCGTCTGCCGCATCGTCTGGTTTTGGTACGCTCGAAAGCCCTAAAATATTTTTCACCATAAATTGTACTTGTTTTTTCTCTGCACGGCCATTGCCTGTCAATGCTTGTTTTATTTGTAAAGGAGTGTATTCATACAATTTGTCAATATATTGTTTGCATGCAACAATCAACACTCCACGCGCTTCAGCAACTGGTATTGCAGTCGTATTGTTTGTATTAAAGAATAATTCTTCAAATGCAACTTGTTCGGGTTTGAAAGCCTCGATTAACTCACATGTAGCGCAATATATGGTATGCAGTCGCGAACTGATTGACATGGACTTAGGTGTTGTTATAACACCATAGTCGATCACTTTGCATCCATTTGTGTCAATAACACCATAACCGATAATGTTATATCCTGGGTCAATTCCTAAAATCTTCATACTGCGCCTATGCTATACTTTTTAACCTTTCCACAAGCGAACTTGTGATTGAGTACAATTCGTCAAACTTAGTGCTATCTTCGTCCACTTTATTTCTTTTAACATTATAATCACTAATTAAACTTTCAATTCGGTCTAATATTGCCTTAATGCTATGTACTTGGCGCTTATATAATTTTAAAAGTGCGCTCGGGGTCTCTTCATTAACTTGTGCTTTAAATTCTTTTCTTAAATCTAAAAATGATTGCTTATACTCAGTCTTTAATGATCCGCACTCTTTAAGCGCAACTTTGTAATTGTCACAAGTTGAGTTAAAATCTTTATTCAAACTAACAATCTCATTATTAATTTTATTGATTTGTGATTTTTTACGATTAACGACACTCTCTCGCTCACTTTTGTTTACCTTTGATATATCCTGTGTGAGTGTGGAGAGATTGTTTTTACAATCAATTAATGTTTGAAAGTATGAAGTTAGATTAGCGCGATAAATTTCAGCATTAATTAAAGAAGCATTATAAAGCGAAAAAAGCGCAGACAATTTGCTTCGATTGTCATTTAACTCGTTTATAATTTCGTTTAATCGTTCAACATTATTCATCGCTTTCCTCTAGGTTGTGTATTACATCAATAACATCATCACTCTCATTCAATTTATCTACCATTTTGTTGAATGTTTCAACCTGTGATGGATTCAATTTCACATAATTTTGCGGAACCATTTCAACACCAGACGAAAGGATTGTATAGCCTGCATTTTCAAACGCACTAACAACTTCATTCACACTATTTGCACTTGCGTCTGTATAGATAGTGAATACTTCGTCATCGTCACAATCTATTGCATTTAGATTAATTGCCAACTCCATAGCACTATCTGAATCAAATTTATCATTTTTTTCTACTACCACAATACCTTTGGTATCAAACATATATGATACACAACCGCTTGAGCCAAGGCTACCGCCAAATTTATCAAATGCATAACGAACATCACTACTTGTGCGGTTTTTATTATCGGTAAAACATTTTACAACTACTGCGACACCGCCAACACCATATCCTTCATATGTCTGTTCAACAAAATTGCTATTATCTACTTCACTATTTTTCTTAATGATATTATTGATTCTATCATTTGGCATATTGTATTGACGCGCTTTTGCTATTGCCATTTTAAGTTTACTATTAGAATCAATATTTGGTCCACCCTCTTTTACAGCGACCATGATTTCGCGACCTATTTTCGTGAAAATTTTACTACGCTCTGCGTCTGATTTCTCTTTTCTTCCTTTAATATTATTCCATTTACTATGTCCTGACATTTTATACCTCACTTAATTTTTGCATGATTATACTACCTGCTACCCCAGCGTTTAAACTCTCAACTCCGTTTTGCATAGGTATAGATATTTTAGTATCGGCTAGCGCTATAAAATCAGCACTGACCCCACTACCTTCGTTACCTATTATAACAGCAATTTTCGTTTTTGGCAAACGAATTTCGCCTATCGGTGCTCCAAACATATCGGCTACTACAAATTTATCTGCAATTTTATCCTTATAAAGAAGAATGTCTTTAAAAGTTACAATATGTATTCGTGCCTTAAGTATCATTCCCGCAGATGAGCGAATAACCTTCTCGCTATATGGGTCGGCACAATTAACTAAATAAATATCTTTAAACCCAAAAGCCATTGCCGAACGAATAAGCGTGCCAACATTCCCCGGGTCTTGCAATCTATCGAGTATCAATGCGTTCGCTTGTGACTGAATAGGTATTGATTTAATTTTTACAACCATTACAATGTTTTGTGCCGTCTTTGTAGTTGCAATTTGAGAAAGTTGTTTTTCATTTACAAATACGATATTAGGGTAATTCCTTGTATTTTTATCTGTTGTAATTGTGTAGATAATTTCACTACCCATTTCATAAACATCATGACAAAATTTTTCTCCCTCAACCAAAATAAGAGAGTGTTCTTTTCTATAATCTTTATCTTTTAAATTTTTGATATCCTGCTTTGTTAATTCCATAGAATCAGTTTACCAAACCAAAACACATATGTCAATCAAACTTGTTTTATATAAAAAATATGTAAAGTTTTTAATAATAAATTAATATGTGATATATAAAACTAACCAAAATCGCTTTAAAATAATTGAATTATCCAAACTATTAATTATCAATATTGACTATTTTAGCGTTTTATGGTATAATTATTATGGAGAGTGTTGATATGAAACAAGTTATCGGTATTGTTAAAAAGGTTTATTTACCCGATGAATTTATTAATGGCGAACCTGTACAAGAAATTTATAAGACTAAAATCGGATTTGAAGTTGATATTAAGGGTAAAATTATTAAATTTGAACAAAAACAGAACAATGAAAATGTCAAAATTTACACTGGCGATAAAGTCGCTCTTATTTTTGATTTGTCAAAAAGCAAATTCCCTATTGACATAAAGGCGGTGAATTAATGAAAAATTTTAATTTATATCCGCATAATCAAATCGCTTATGATATGATAAAAGACGCTTTTGATGATGGTCAAAATATCGCGTCTATTGTTCAAGCGACAGGTACAGGTAAGACATTTATCGCTGTTAATCTTGCAAAAGAAATTTTTCCAAAGAAAATGCTATTTGTTGCGCCTACTAATGCAATTATTGAGCATGTAGAAGAAGTTATTAAAGAATATGGCCTTGAAAAGTCTGTAAATATTGAGTTTGTAACCTATCAGTCGTTTATTAATAAATCAATAACCGATATTAAAAATATAAAATATGATTATCTCGTTGTTGATGAATTTCATCACACTGGCGCGCCTATTTGGGGTCAAAGAATAACTGACCTTATCAATACTCATAAAGATTCGTTTACTCTCGGTATGTCTGCATACACTATTCGTGATAAGGGTACAGCCTATGCAATGGATATCGCTCCTACTATAATTGAAAAAATGACGGACGAATCAGTCGATGAAGAGGAAGAACTCCCTATTTTTGCTAATAGCATTGTAAATAAGTATGATTTAGCAGACGCATTAATAGACGGAGTTTTAAAAGAACCTAAATACATAGCGAGTGACATTAAATTGTATGCTTATTTAAAAGATTTGGAAGATAAAGTCATGAATGGCAACTCAACCGCTGAAGAAAAAGAAACTTATTTAAAAGAACTCGATAGTATAAAGGCAAATCTAATATTGCCAGATGAAACAAAACAAATTTTAACTAAAAACATTAAACCGAATTCAAAATGTATATACTTTGTACCTACTGGAAAAACAGACGGAAAACGCAACATTGAAAATGCAAAAAATGAGTTAAAAAATATCTTCCCAAATGCTATCATCTACTCTACTACCAGTGATGATAAGGACGGAGAAAAAAATCGTGAAGCGTTCTACAACGATAAAGACTTAAACGGCAACGATGTTAGTAAAAAGTTGCGAATTATGGTCGCTATTAATCAGTATAACGAAGGTGTACACGCAAAAGGTGTAGATACTGTCATTATGGGCAGAAGTACGCAATCGGATATCGTATTTTATGAGCAGTTAGGACGCGCGCTATCGGTAAGCAATTCTTCTACTCCGCTTTGCATTGACCTATCTGGAAATATTGACTTTATTTTAGATTTGTCTAATGAAATCGGTTATCGAATACGCGAGCGCTATGCTAGCAACGGAAAAAATGGCACATTAGATAGAGATTTACCATCATTTAATTTTGGTTTAGACATTAAACAAATTGATTTATTAGATAGATTAATGCAAATGAGTGACAAATTAGATAACTGGATGGCTCGCTACAATCAATTTATCAAATATCAAGAAGAACATAACGGCGAATATCCGTCACAATATAGTACTGACCCTGAAATTAAATCTTTGGCACAATGGGTAAGTAATCAAAGAAATTTATATAGAAATGATAAATTAAGTCAAAAGAGAATTGATTTTCTAAATAAAATTGATTTTGTATTTACTCCTAGACAAAAGAAAGATGATAAAAATAATCTATCAAATAAAGTCGAAGATAGTTTATTAAAAAAAGATTAATTTCCTTTAGATAGTAAAGATACTATATAACTTAATATCTATAAAAATTGTAAATAAAAAGTAATGTTATATAAAAACAAAAAAGTCGTGATAGTTAATCACGACTTTTTTAACTATGCAACTGATTTTTTTGCAGTTTCAACAAGTTTAGCAAAAGCAGTTTTATCGCTAACAGCAAGGTCAGCAAGAACTTTACGATTAAGGTCGATATTTGCTTTCTTTAACCCATTGATGAAAACACTATAACTAATTCCATTCTCATGGCAAGCAGCGTTAATACGAGTGATCCATAATGAACGCATATCGCGTTTTCTCAATTTACGACCAACATAAGCGTATTGACCAGATTTCATAACCGCTTGGCGTGCTACTCTATATAATTTAGATTTAGCACCACGGTAGCCCTTAGCTTGCTTTAAGATAGAACGGCGCTTCTTAACGCCATTTACAGCTCTTTTTATTCTCATAATGCGCCTCCTATATCATTTCCTTTATGTTCTTTTCATATTGTTTAGAAACATAACCGGTTTTTCTTAAATTTCTTTTTCTTTTTCTTGATTTTTTGGTCAAAATGTGACCTTTGCCGTCGTGCATCATTTTAACTTTACCAGTACCAGTTACTTTAAAACGACTTGCAACAGCCTTTCTAGTTTTCATTTTTGGCATAATTTACTCCTTATATATTATTTTTTTGTGGAAATAGGGGCTAAGAACATAAAGATATTTTTACCATTAATTACAGAAGGTTTTTCGATTTGCCCTACACTAGAGCAAAGTTCAGCAAATTTATTCATAACATCAAAACCGAGTTGAGGTCTATCCTGCAATCTACCGCGCATACGGATATACACTCTAACCTTGCTACCGTCCGTTAAGAATTTGCATACTTGCTTTGCCTTAACCTCAAGGTCATGGTCGCTAATAGTCATGCTAAGTGGCATTTCTTTAAGTTTTGCAACCTTTTGATTTTTCTTTTGGTCTTTAAGTTTTTTCAACTCATCAAAGCGGTATTTACCATAGTCCATTATTTTGCATACTGGTGGTTTTGCATCAGGTGCAATCAAGACAAGGTCAAGATCATACGAATGTGCGATTTCATTCGCTTTGTCGCTAGACACAATGCCTAACTGCTCCGAATTAGGTCCTATAAGACGCACTTCGGATAAAACAATTTGCTCGTTTTTAAGTAGTTCTTTCAAATTCCCTCCTACCCATAAAAAATGGGCTCTTTATGTAAAGTGCCCACTCTTACTCTATAAAAATTACATAATCTGCACAAACATGTGCCAATTAAAGTACAATTTTTATAACCATTGTCGCTAAAATGCTTCAAGGTGAGAAGTGGTAACTCCTACTTTACGAGAATAATTCTAGCAAAGAATTTTCTCTTTGTCAATACTTTTTTACAACTTTTTACGATTTTTAACAACTTTATGAAAACAAAATTTCTGTTTGTTTTGTTAAAAATATATTCGCCATTTTATTTTATATGTATTATATTTCGTAAATATTAGTTTTATCTTCTTTGACGCTTAATATGTATAACTAATTTTACTTTAAATAATTTATTTAATTTTTTAGTTTAAATATAAAAGACTTTAATTCATATCTATTTTCTTTTAACCTTATTATTTTTATGTTGTTGATATAAATTCTTCCATTTTGAAAAATTGTCAAATGCATAAAATAAGTATCCAATGATAATGAAGATGACAAGTAGACCAAAGACCCATCCTATAAGTCCACCCCAACCTAACTCTGCTAAATTTAAGAAGAAATATGGATATAATAAACCTGTATAACTATCACCAATCGTTGCATTGATAATTCCTGAACGAATCAAAATAAAAGCGACATAAATCAATGGCATGATAGTGCAAAGTAAAGGATAGTACCATTTTACTTTTCCATGTTCATAAAATAATATCCAATCAAGTACAAACATTATAGGAAGAATAACATGTAAAATTAAATTACCTATTGATGTAAAATACTCGAAAACAGTATTTTCTTTTGCCAAAAGAATATTGTAAACTAATCCTGTAACTAATATCATAATGACGCACATAAGTTTGAATTTTGGTGCAAGTGTAATATATCCATCTTCTTTTTTATTTGCAAATTTTAAAGTGGAAATAAAAATTGCTATCATCATACCTAAACAAATATAGTTGGATAAATTTGTGTAGTATAGATAAAAATCATAATTAAAAGATTTATTGAAATATCCAAGGCTATGTATAACTCCGATAATACCTAATACTATGTAGATTGTTTGAAACACAATCTGAGAAACTCGATTTTTTATCATAATATACTCCTAATTTACTCCTCATCCTTAGACTCTAAAATTGAATATGCTAATAAATATTCTGCAGGATAATAGGTTGCTAAGCATAAAATTCCAAATAATACACTAGAAATATTTCCAAAAACATTAAATAAAAGCATTAAATCTGAGAAGAAGAATAATACACTTCCTATAACAATAACAAGATTTAAAATTGTCCTATTGCGAATTAAATTTGTTATTGCTTTACCTAACATTAATGAAATAATTAGCGCGTAAACAACTGCTACAATTTCCATTAAGACATTTCCAAATTCGAAGCATGGAGCCAATGTTATTAACAATATAGATGCAACAAAAATGATTGCACCAATAATTAAATCTTTAAAGTTAAATTTTTCAATAAAACAATACGAGATAAAGAAAAGTATATGACCAATGGCAAACAATACTGCTCCACCAATGAAATTGAGTTCAAGAACTATATCACCTAAAAAAGCAAAGAATAGTCCTGACAACATAATTATTGGAAATCGTTTATCTCTATATGAAGTTTTTAACAAAATTACTAAATTTATAGTTCCTAATAAAACAAATAACCCACTAGTGATTCCTTTTATAAATAATTTATCAAATGATATTAATAAAATGTTGCTAATAGATATTAAGATGAAAAACATTAAATTTATAATATTAAAAATTTTTTCTTTTTTCATAAATTCTCCTTAAAAATTAATATTTTTTAAAATTTTGTTTGATTTTATGTGAAATTTATAAAATTTTAATAATTTTTTTATAATTTTTTATTAATTATTGAATTCATAATAAAATAATTAATAATAATTTGTAATTTTTTATAATGGAATACAAATTAATATTGATTTAAATTAATTTGCAAGAAATTTATTTATTTTTTTACAATATTTCTATTGTTTTTATTTATTTTTTTATATTTTCATACAATTTTTATTATTTTAAAAATAATTTTATTAATTTTTCTTTTAGTTTATTAAATGGTTGATAACGCAAAGGCAAATCTAACCAGTTCGCTTTATGTACTATACTCTTGTAATGAGTGAAGGTATCGAATCCATGTTTGCCATGATATGAGCCTATACCACTCTGCTTAATTCCACCAAATGGAAGACTATGATTTGCAATATGCATGATTGTATCATTTATGCATCCTCCACCGAAATCACAACTATTTATAACTTTTTCTTGTGTAGTTTTGTTGTTTGAGAAGATATACAACGCCAATGGCTTATTGTGTTTATTAATACTATTGATTGCTTCATCGATATTTTTAAAAGTGAGTATAGGAAGAATAGGTCCAAAGATTTCATTTTGCATAATTTCAGAGTTAAAATCAGCATTCATTATTGTTGGCTCAATTTTTAGTTTATCATCGTTATATTTACCGCCAAATAATGTAAAATTTTTATCTATCAATTTTACTAATCTATTATATTGTTTTTCATTTATAATTCTTGGATATTCGTCATTGTCTATTGGATCTACAGAATATTGTAATACAATTTGTTTCTCAATCTCGTACAACAATTTATCTTTAATCTTTTCATCGCAATACAAATAATCAGGAGCGACGCATGTCTGACCTGCATTCAAGAATTTGCCAAATACTATCCTTTTTGCCGTTAATTTCAAGTTTGCACTTTCATCGACAATACATGGGCTTTTACCACCCATCTCCAAAGTAACAGGCGTAAAGTGTTCGGCGGCTTTTTGCATGACTATTTTACCTACGCGCGTGCTTCCAGTAAAGAATATATAATCAAACTCTTGATCCAACAAATATGTACATTCTTCGACCCCACCTAACACTACATCGACATATCCTTTCTCAAATGTAGAACTGATTAATTCTTGTATCACAGCCGAAGTATTAGGAGAATATTCGCTAGGCTTAATAATTGCGGTATTGCCTGCACTAATTGCGTCAACCAAAGGTTCGATTGCAAGCATAAAAGGATAATTCCATGGACTTATAATCAAAACTACTCCATAGGCACAAGGCATAGTGTAACTCTTTGCTGGAAAGTTTGACAATGGTGTACTTTCTTTTTGTTTGCTAGCAAATTGCTTTATATGTTTAATCATATATGTAATTTCGTCAAGTACAATACCTATCTCCGACATATAGGCTTCTGTATTGCTTTTATTAAGGTCAAGTTTTAACGCATTACAAATTTTATCTGTATTTAATTTAATATTTTTATATAATAATTTTAGCATTTTGATTCGCGTTTCAACATTTGGTCTATTCTGAGAAAAATATTCTCGTTGACGCGCTATCTTTTCTTCAATTTCAATATTATTCACCTTTCACCTCATAATAGATTTTCTCTAATTCTTCGCTAGTGTATAGGACAGGAACGGGATATAGTGGGTTTGCTTCCCTTTCTGCTGTCCTTGCTAGTCCTTTTATATCTTTGCGTTTAATATCTTCTATATGCTTATGAATATTTAATTTTATATTTAATTCTTCAATCTTTTCTATAAATAATTTTGCACCCAATTCGTATGAAACAGATTTATCAAATAAACCTGCATACACTCCCATTTCGTATAATTTTTTATAAATTGATCGTCCATATTTCTTTAATACATACGGCAAGATTACAGCATTAGCAAAACCATGCGCAGTATTATATCTCCCACCTAAAGAATGCGCAATAGCGTGTACATATCCGACATACGATATTGTGAAAGCAACGCCCGCTAAATATGATGCGTGTAGCATATTTTCTCGCGCAGTTATATCCTCGCCATTTTCATACGCTTTTATTAAGTTTTCAAATATCAATTTGACAGATTTTAGTGAACAATCTCGTGTCTTTTTTGTGGTACTTCTACCTATATAAGCCTCTATCGCGTGCGTTAATGCGTCCATACCCGTAGTGGCAGTTACAAATTTTGGTAGTCCTATAGTTAGTTTTGGGTCTAAAAGTGCATAACTTGGGATAAGCGGAAAATCATTAATAGCGTATTTATGGCGTGTTTTTGCGTCTGTTATAACCGCAGCAAGCGTCGTTTCGCTTCCCGTTCCCGCAGTTGTTGGTACAGCAATTAAAAGCGGTATTTTCTTCAGCACTTTTAAAACACCTTTCATTTTATTAAGTGATTTTTTAGGTCGGGCAATTCGCGCTCCAGTTGCTTTCGCGCAATCCATAGCAGAACCACCACCAAAGGCTATTAAACTATCACAATTATTAGATAAATACAACAATCGTGCGCTCTCAACATTATCTGTTGTAGGGTTTGCAACTGTTTCATCATAAACAATCACATCAATTCCTGCATCTGTCAATTCTTTTTCTAAAGATTTCGTTAGACCTAAAGAATTAATGCCTTTATCTGTTACCAACAAAACCTTTTTCTTATCCTTTGATTTTAGTACATCGACCACTTCAGAATTTGATTTTAAAATGGTAGGTTCACGATATGGCAATAACGGAATCATTATTTTAAAAATAGATTGATAAGTTCTGCAATATAACTTTTTAAGAATATTCATATACTTCCCCTTTTATAATACTTTCCTTGTGTTAGACATTTTAAGTCTAGACAATAAAAAAAATAGAGTCAAATAAAAAAATTTATTTATAAATTATTTTCAAAATTAATTTAAAAAAATGAACATTTGTTGAGTTTTTTGTTGAAAAAAGACCACAAAAAGTGGTCTAATCATGTTTTAAATTTTTATAATTATTATTACAGACTTTAGATTGCAAATTTTATTGAAAAATATAAATTAAAGCGTTTTGTTTTCGATTTGTTTTAATACTTTCTCTTTAAATTCTTCATACGACATTTGAGTTGTGTCTTTGCTTCCACGCTCGCGCACTGCAACCACATTTTCAGTCATCTCTTTATCTCCAAGTACTAATATATATGAAGTTTTACTCATGACAGCGGAGCGAATTTTCTTACCTACACTTTCATTCGACAAATCTAATTCAGCGCGAATCTTTGATTGTTTTAATTTTAAATATACAGATTTAGCATATTCGTCATTTTTTTCGCTTACAGTCAAAATCTTAACTTGTACTGGACTTAACCATACAGGTAAAAGTCCTTTTGTTTCTTCCAAAATGAATGCAATTGATCTATCTAGTGAACCGAACACCGCACGATGAATAACAACAGGGCGTACGCGTTCATTATGCTCGTCAATATACTCCAACTCAAATTTTTCAGGTAATTGATAGTCTAGTTGAACTGTAGAAAGTGTGATATCATGTCCGATTGCTGACTTAACTTGCACATCAATCTTTGGGCCATAGAATGCAGCTTCTCCTTCTGCTTCGTAATATTCAGCACCACTTGAAGATAAAATCTCTCTAAGTGCCTTTTCGCTCTTTTCCCATAATTCATCATTTCCAAAATATTTTTCTGTATTGTTTTTATCTCGCAATGATAATCTAAATTTATAATTTTTTAAGCCAAAATCTTTATATACATCAAGAATTAATTTTATAACGCCATCGACTTCTTCTTTTATTTGGTCAGGACGACAGAAAATATGACTATCATTTTGAGTAAATGCACGCGTACGCTCAATACCACATAAGGCACCACTCGTCTCGTATCTAAAATCGTTTGCAATCTCTGCAATTCTTAAAGGCAAGTCACGATATGAATGTTGAAAATTTTTATAAATCATCATATGATGCGGACAATTCATTGGACGCAAAACATACGCTTCATCATCGAGTTCCATTGCTGGGAACATATCATCTTTATAATGGTCCCAATGTCCAGAAGTCTTGTATAAATTAACATTGCCTAATGATGGAGTCATAACATGTTGATATCCTAATGCCAACTCTTTATCTATTATATAGTCGCTTAATGCTCTACGAATAGTGTATCCGTTTGGCAACCAAACAGGCAACCCTTTGCCAATAAGGTCATTGAACATAAATATATTTAGGTCTTTACCTAATTTCCTATGGTCGCGTTCTTTTGCCTCCTCTTCTAGGCGCAAACATTCTTTTAAATCGTCTTTGTTTAAGAATCCATAAACATAAATACGAGTAAGCATTTTATTCTTTTCACTACCGCGCCAGTAAGCACCATTTACTCTATTTAATTTAAAACTAAATCCGCGCAAAAATTTAGTATTTTCAACATGCGGACCCCTACATAAATCATAAAAATCATTGCCAGTATAATAGACAGAAATAACCGCGTCATTTGGCAAATCTTTTATCAATTCTGTTTTATAAGGTTCATCTTCAAACATTTTAAGCGCAGTTTTACGATCGACTTCTTCACGCGTAAAATCTTCATTTCGCGCAATTATTTCTTTCATTTTTTCTTCAATTTTTGAAAAATCTTCCTGTGAGATAGCCAAATTATCAAAATCATAATAAAAACCATTCTCTATTGCTGGACCAATAGCCAATTTAACATTAGGATATAATTCCTTAATAGCCTTAGCAAGTACATGACTCATGCTGTGGCGATACATTTGTTGTTTTTCGTTTTCTAACATATTTCCTCCTAAAAAAATAAAAAAATCCCTAAACATAGGGACGATATATTACCGCGGTTCCACCCAATTTGGCACAAAAGTGCCCAACTCATTTCACGGGAATTCACCCGCATTGACCTAATCGGTGGTTTCAACTATATGTATATTGCGCCAATCTCAGCCGGCAGGCACTCTCTGTAAATAGGGACATACAATCTACTTGTCCGATCAATAATCTATTAAGTTACAATATTATAATATTTGAATTTTAAAATAGCAACCATTTTTTTATAAATCAAAAAATTTTTTTAATTTAAGTCGCTCTTCTTCCCAATATTCTAAAAGACAATTTTTAGCAAAATTCTCACCATCTCTTCGCATAATTAAACCATTTAATGAATTATAAATAGTTTCATCAAAATATTTTCCATTAGTTAAGTCTATACATAAAATTTTGTCATTAAGTGTTCTTATATATGCATTGCCATAATGCGAAAAGAAGAAGTCTAATATATGAAAAGCTTGTTTTATATCCATTTTATCGCCTAATTGTATGCTATCTGGTAATTTTGTCGCCTCATATCCGTCATATTTGGTTGCATTGTTATATAATACCATTAATACTTCGGCGCTTGCTAGTTTGTCATATCTAATCATAACTTCTCCTGTGAAGAATTATACAACCGATATGATATCTTGTCAATATGCGAATTAATTTTTCATGTAAATTTTTAATCGGTTTGCAAAGACATTACTTAAAAAACTAACTGCTTCATATGGTTCTCCCTGATTAATATATATGTCAATGTAATTTGGACATGAATTTAATACATTTATAATTAAATCTAAATCATTGTTACATTCTGCTATCTTTTTAATTCTTGCGTTTTTGTTTTTCATATTATAGACACTAAAATTATCACCATGGCAAACAATTTTGACCTTATATACAATATTGTCCATAGTGTTTATCAAAAAGCGTATTACATCTACGAATGTCCCAGAATTAAATAATGTTAAATTATCGCTAGATAATTCTGCCAGATTGTTCCAATGTTGTTTTAATGGAGTTAAACGAAATTCGATAAAGCTGTCTAAGAAAAAAGTTTGATTAAATAATATGATTTTATTAAGCGAACTTTCATCGCTAGTTCGGTCAAATAATGCTAAAACTTTAATATAAGCGTTGAAAGTTAATGTATCACAAAGTGGATTTTTAATTCTTTTCTTTAGATAGTTTATTTTATATACTGATTCGATATAGTCTATGATTATATCGCGAATTATTGCTTCGCATGGCACTATAAATTCTTTATCGCACGCAAATAGTAGATAAACAAAATTATTGTCGCTATAACTTGTTATAATAGTTTTGCAAAAATCAATTTTTGACTTTATATTAGCGTGCAAAAATTCGATCATTTCCCTATTTCGCACCCCAACCGCTAGGGCTATTTCTCTCATATTTACCTCTATTGTAATATATGCATAAACTATGATTTTACTCATGAAAAATTTGGCAAAAAATACAAGAATTTGCAACTCAATATTTCACAAAACAATATGTAAATTAATAAAATGTAATAAAAATGACGCCTAAGCGTCTAAAAAGGAATTTTATGTACTATTTTTATTTTCGTTCAAACTGCTATGATTGTGTAAATATAACTAATTTAAATAGTGAAAATTTCTCATCACGAATTTTCTGTAATTATAATCCGGCCAACTGCTCATGTCATACATTTTATGACCCAAGATTTTTTAATAATAGGCAAAACAATATATTTTTTAATTTATTTTAACCGATTTTAATATATAATAACCTTTATCTCGCTCAATTATTTCGCAATTTTGATAGATTTGTAATAAGTGTTTTTTCAAACTTTCCATACCATGATTTTTGCGAATAACAATGATTAATTGTCCGTCTTTTTTTAAATGCCCGTAAGTATTAGTCATTAGATCAAATAGTATAGTTTTACCTGATTTTATAGGCGGATTGGATATTATAAAGTCATACATATCGCGCACTTTTTCAAATCCATTACTTAAAAATGCTTTTGCACTATGCTGAACATTATTTTTTATCAAATTTTCATTCGTCAATTTTACTGCTGTATTGTTAATGTCTATCATATCCATGGTTACATGATATGTCTTGATAAGCGCTATTCCTATCACACCTAATCCGCAACCCAAATCAAGCCCACGCCCTTTCAACACTAAATGTTTATAAACAGCATTCAAAAGCGCACGCGTGCCATCATCTATCCTATCCTTTGAAAAAATGCTATCGCAACTGCGAAAGCATAATTCATGATTTAATACACTATCACGGAATTCAAAATAATCTTCTGCTTTATGTGGTTTATCAATAAAATAATGTTGCATATTCTCCTTTACGCGCGGTAGAACCCATAAGGAACATCAAGCGCCATAATTATCATACCGATTAATAGTAAACAAATGCCAGTGATAAATAAAGTTAGATATAATTTATCTTGTTTGTCAACGACTTCTGTCCCACGCTTAGCAATGGTAATGCGCTTAGCAGAAAACAGAATTGCAACACCAGCAATCATTAATATTATACCAATAATAACGGTATACCTAAGTAAAAACTCCATTGGATTTTCAAATGATAAAATTGTGCTCATAGCCTTTCTCCTAATAGTATTCTATCACAATGACACAGATTTGTCAATAGTTATTTTTTCTTTCTAAATATATTATTTAGTCTAGTATATTTAAAGATGAAATATATTCTATAACAAATTGATACAACCGAAGTTAGAATCATAGCAACAAGTCCGATATTTGATACAGTAGAAAAATATGGTAAAAATACGAATGCTGCGATAGTAATACATTCAAACAACACATAACTAAAATCTACAGCGTCGATAAATTCAGGCATATTTTTTTTATTCATTGATAAAAGCATTATATAATAAATCCAAATCAATACTATAACGCTCACTCCTAATGCTAAATTCAATTCATCGCGACATATGAAGAATATGATCAATGTTGTATATACAGCGACACTCCCTATTGCGTCTATAATTGAATGTACGAAGTTTGCTCTATCTTTAAAGAGTTCTATCCAAATTTTAACTAACAAAAGTCCCGCGATAAATAGACTTAAACCCCATTTAGGCAAATATAAACCTGCAAATATGATTAATGGCAATAGTGCAAGTTCTACTGCAAACAATATTTTATATAAAATGTCATTTTTGTTTGTCATATAAGAAATCCTTTTTTCTTGTATATTTTAACAAAATTGTTTCCATTTTACAAATAAATTTTACATATTTTTAATATTTTAACAAAAATAATCTTTGTTCATATTATGAATTATGGAAGAATTAAACCACTATAAACCTTCCATTTAAGGAGAATGAATGAAAAAATTTTCAATTTTACTAGCAGTGTTTATCTGTTTCTTTACCGTAATGCTTACAGCGTGCGGAAAAAATAAAGATAACAATACTGTGCGTATAAGTGAAGTGACACATTCGCTATTCTATGCCCCTATGTATGTGGCAATCAATAACGGATACTTCGAAGATGAAGGTCTGAACATTGAACTTACAAATGCTGGCGGTAGCGACACAGTGATGTCCTCTCTTATATCAAATAGCGCAGATGTAGGTCTTATGGGACCAGAATCTGTTGTCTATGTTCGAAATAATGGTATGACTAATGCTCCTATCATCTTCGCTCAACTTACTGCATGTGATGGTTCATTCTTAGTCGGAAGAACGGACGAAAATGACGATTTTGACTGGATGGATTTAAAAGGTAAGCATATAATTGCCGGTCGTAAAGGCGGTATGCCTGCAATGACTCTACAATATATATTAGAGAGAAATTATGGCTTAACAACGGGTTCAGAAGCAGGTGATAGAGTTGATACTGTGCTCGACACTTCAATTGCCTTTAACCTTACAGCTTCTTCATTCGTGGCAGGAACAGGCGATTATTGCACTATGTTTGACCCTACCGCTAGTCAATGCGAATTTGACTCAACAGGGGTTATAGTAGCGGCGCTTGGCGAAGAAGTTAGCGATGTTCCATATACATGTTTCGTTGCAACGCAAAATTATCTTAATAATAATTCTGAAAAATTAGATAAATTTATGACCGCTTTAAAAAGAGGCTATGATTATCTAATTACAGCAAATGATGAACAGATATTAAGCGCATTAAGACCTTCTTTCTCTACTACAAGTGATGATTTGATTCTTGCTTCTGTAAAGAATTATATTCGAATTGGCGCTTATGCGGATAGTTTTGTATTAAAAGAAAGTTCTTGGAACAATCTTCTAGATATTATCGATAACGCAGGCGAATTGACTTCTCGTGTGGCATATAATGACGCTGTAAATACAAGTTTTGCTACAAAAGTAAATATATAATGCAACCTTTAGTTAAAATATCAAATTTAAATTTATTTTATCAAAGTATTGACAGCGAAACTCAAGCGTTAAAAGATATTAATCTAGAAATAAATAGGGAAGAATTTATCGCTATTGTTGGTCCTTCTGGGTGCGGAAAAACTACTATTTTATCTCTTATTGCGGGACTTATTAAACCAAGTTTTGGTGAGATAAAAATAATGGATAAAGAGCCAAACCCGAAACTTGATTTGTGTGCATATATGTTTCAGCGTGATAACTTACTACCTTGGCGTACTATAGAAAAAAACATATATTTCGGACTTGAATTAAAACACAAAAATAGCAAGGAAAACAAACAATTTGCCTTAACTCTTGCCGAAAAATACGGACTAAAAGATTTCTTAAAGAAACACCCTAATGAATTAAGTGGCGGTATGCGTCAGCGTGTAGCATTGATACGCACGCTTAGTTTAAAACCAGAATTGTTGCTTCTTGATGAGCCGTTCTCCGCACTTGATTATCAAACTCGTTTAGAATTGTGCGACGACATTTTTAAGATAATTAAAAACGAGAAAAAAACGGCAATTTTGGTTACTCATGATATACAAGAAGCAATTAGTATGGCGGACAGAATCATCGTTCTATCCGCTAGACCAGGCAAAATAAAAGCTATTCACAAACTTAATTTTGACCCAAACATGACACCTTTTAATAGGCGTAATACAGAAGACGCTAAACAAATGTTTGACATTATTTGGCAGGAAATACAAAATGAAAAATCTGAAACTAAATAATAAAAATCATAAATCTTTAAGACTAAATTTTAGTAAAGAGCATTATGATTACCTAAGAAAATATCGCACGAAAAAACTGCTAATAACTATTACACAAATACTCATTTTAGTAATATTCCTACTATTGTGGGAAATGCTTACAAAATATGAGATTATCAGTTCTTTCTTCTTCTCCAGTCCATCTAAAATAATAGATACGATAGGCGAATTATATTCAAGCGGTGAACTATTCTATCATGCAAAAATAACTTTAAGTGAAACGCTAATAGGTTTTGTCATAGCGACTGGAGTCGGCTTCTTGGTAGCATTCGTATTGTGGTATTTCGACTTTTTAAGGCGCGTAAGCGAACCTTACCTTGTCGTTTTGAATTCGCTACCAAAAATTGCCCTTGGCCCTATCATCATCATTTGGTTCGGCGCAGGCAGTAAAGCCATCATATTTATGTGCATATTAATTATTATCATCGTAACAATAATGAATATATTAAATTCATTCACTAGTTGCGATAAACAACTCATTGCACTTGCTAAATCTTTAGGCGCAAATAAAATGCAAATATTCATAAAATTGATACTTCCTAATTCACTAAAAGATATCGTCTCTACTCTCAAAATTAATGTCGGTTTAAGTTGGATTGGGTCTATCATGGGCGAATATTTAGTCAGCAAGGCGGGGCTTGGATATCTGTTGATATACGGCGGGCAAGTCTTTAACTTAAATTTAGTTATGACTTCAACTGTAATACTTTGTATACTCGCCTCAGTAATGTACTTTGTAGTCGCATTGTTTGAAAAATTTATGAATAAAATTTATCACTCATAACGCGCTTTTATATAAAAAAGACGAGTAAAACTCGTCTTTTTGCTTTTACACCTAATTCATTAAAACTTTAAAGCATATTATTTCCTTAATTTTCTTAAGAACGGAGGCAAATCATCGTCATCTAAAAATGGTTTTTTGGCTTTTATAGATATGTCTTCTACTTTGTCGTTAGATTTCTCTTCCTCTTTATTCTCTTCTTCCTTAGGTTGTTCCATCTCTAAATCAGGCTCAACTTTTTCTTCTTCTTTTTCTTCTACATTATTAGCCACAAATGGTTTAAAATCTGCACGATTGTCTTTAAATTCTGGAGTCGGATTATTTTCTTTCTTTTTGTCCTCAAAACCTGTAGCAATAACAGTTATAGCCGTCTCCCCATTCATATCGTTATTAATTCTAGCACCGAAGATGACATTACAATTTTTATCTGCCACATCACGCACCAAATCGACCGCTTCATATACTTCAGATAAAGTGATATCTCTACCGCCTGTTACATTTATTAATATTCCAGTTGCACCTTCAATACTTGTCTCTAACAATTGACTAGTAACCGCTTGTCTAACTGCTTCAATAGTTTTGTTTGCACCTCTGCCTTTACCTACGCCCATGTGAGCAATACCCTTGCCCTTCATTATTGTTGATACATCGGCAAAGTCTAAATTGATAAGCCCTGGAACTGCAATCAATTCACTAACGCCTTGAATGGCTTGTCTTAATACATCATCCGCATATCTAAATGCATCCATAAATGGAACATCTTTCTTTAATATTGAATAAAGTTTCTCATTAGGTATTATAACAAGAGAATCTACATATTTTCTCATCTCTTCAATACCTTGATCAGCATTTGATGCACGCTTAGGACCTTCGAATCGGAAAGGTTTTGTAACGACACCTATAGTCAATATACCCATCTCTTTTGCAAGCCTTGCAATTACTGGCGCCGCGCCATTACCTGTTCCGCCTCCCATACCGGTAGTTATGAAAAGCAAATTTGTACCAGCAAGCATCTTTTTTAATTCTTCCTGACTCTCTTCTGCCGCTGCCTTGCCGACTTCTGGGTTAGCACCTGCTCCTAATCCTTTTGTTAGTTGCTCACCTATTTGGATAATCTCATCTGCGTTAGACATTAAAAGGTCTTGTTTATCCGTGTTTACTGCAACAAAATGTACACCTGTGATACCCGCTGCTACCATACGATTGACAGCATTATTGCCACCACCGCCGACACCTACAACTTTAATATTACAAATAGTATTCTGTAAATCCATAATTACCTCCTATATTACAACCTGTGATAACGCAACTAGACCTGTTTGTGATGTTTGGAATTTATCGCTTGAATTGTCAAACTGATTCTTAAACTCATAAACATTGAGCCCAGTAACATCCTTAAATATATTTTTAACACCCTTGAAATTTGAAAGCCCGTCGCCTGTGAGATAAATATCTATATCTTTAAAAACATCATCGATTGAAAGCATATCTCCGATTGATCTTGCGATTGACTCAATTCTACTTTTCACAATTTGATTTGTTATATTAATAGGTGCTTTAATTAAATTTCCCTTTGAACATATCTCATAATATTCGTTTTTATCTGTTTCAATTGTTAAGATAACCTTTCTCTTTATTAATTCAGAATCTTTAAAACTCATACCTAATATCTGCATAATATCGCTAGAAATATGTCCACCACCTACAGGCAATGTACTCAAAAATGCCAGTCCTTCGCCCTTGTACACACATATGCTTGTTGATATATGTCCTACATCAACGACCGCAATTGGACGCGTAACTTCATTTTGTTTAGCGCACACCATTGCTTGACCCAACGCAGTCGAAATAAATTCTATGTCCGTAACTCCAACCGCATTAAGACTATTAGTTAAAGTTTTTAAAAACGATTTTCTTGCCAATATGTAACTTGCGTCTAATGAGAGCGCACTTGTGCGCTTACCTACTGGCGACAATGTATTCATGTTATCATCTAGCAAAAATTGCATTGGACTATAGTTGATTACTGAATATTCTTCGCTATCACCAAAATCTGAGTTGACATTATATAAATCTAAAACATCGGTCTGCGTGATCTTATGAAAATCTACAAACGAGCGTGATATCCTTTTACATACACATTTACAAAATTCGCTAGGCACACCTACAATTACTTTTGTGATTTTTTTTCGTAATTTATTAGACATCTTATTAAATAATTGCGAAATTGTATCAGTAAGATCATCTAGCGACAAAAACTCACCATCCATATACCCATCGTACAAAATATTCTCTTTTGTAACGATACGGACGCTCCCTGCAAAACGCGATATGGCGAGTAGTGTCAACTTTGACGACCCTATATCTAGTATGTAGTTCAATTTGTTAAGCAAATTTGCCCCCATAAAATTATTATTATTGTATATAATTAGATATTTTTAGTCAAATGTTTTAATTATAAATTGAATATTTTGTTGGTTATTTGCTACAATTTTCGCAGTTTTATATTTATATGCACAATATATTGTGTTTTTAATTTTTATAACACACTATGACTATGCCGAAAAATTTTATAATACCTAATATATTGTGGTGTTTTTATAAAATAAACATATGTATTTAATATATTTCTTCATGTAAAATTTTACTAAATTCTACTTTTCTACTTTTGTTATTATGATTTTTTATTCAAATAGTTTATAAGCATAAAATATTATAAATAAATGTATAAATATGTATTAAATTATTCAATAAAAAATAGATATAAACTAAACAAAAAAGCGGCGGGTTCCGCTTAATTATACTTGATATCCTATTATTTCTACTCCATTAGAATCATAAAGATATTTGATTGTCCCATGCGTTATGTCCCCATTGTCAATCGTACCTTCTGCTAATTTATTGTACACTGCAAAACAAACATTTATTTTATATTCCAAATTACTTTCAGGTTTACCTATTCTAATCTCTACTCCCGCACGAGTCTGAATTGATAATACATCATAACCGACATGATTTATTTTTATAGATTGAATAATATCCTTGATTTCGTCGCGAGTTAAATACTCTCCTTGTTCATTTTTTACTACTGAATACATTGAAGTAAACAAGCTTTCAGATATCTTTGCAAAATATGCTTGACCGACAAAATCACCTGCAACTAGATTGGAATTAAGACCTAAGTCTTCATCAATATAAATAAGACCATTTATATCACTTTCGTCAGTAGTAATTGATAATATTTTTAATTCTTCATCTAAAATATAATAATTGCCTTCGCTTGTTGCGTAATACATTTTTACGCGCGTTCTTATGCGAATCTCTACCGATATCACGCTAACTGTTTTAATTTGTACTACTTTTAAATCTGGGTATGTTTTTTCAATATTGTCAATAGCCTTTTGCTTGTCCAATGCAAATATAGATTTTCCATTTTCGAGCGAAGCGGTTGAAATAATTTCTTCGTTTGAATAATCTAAATTTAACCCATCTACGATTGTAACATATTGCTTTCTAAGACAAAAAACGCAACCAAATAAAAGTATTATCAGTGCAACAACTGATAATAATATAGTCGTTAAAATTATAAATCCTTTCTTTGTCATACTCTTATGCGCTTTATATCTGCACCTAAATGTGATAACATCTTTTCTAAATAGGCATAACCTCTATCAATATAATGAATATCTTCTACTATCGTGTCACCAATTGCCACTAGACCTGCAAGTACTAATCCCGCACCGCCCCTTAAGTCGTGCGCTCGAACGACCGCGCCATTAAGATGGTCAATGCCATGAACTACAACCTTATTATTGCTAACAACATCTATATTTGCAGATAATAAATTCAGTTCTTTCGCCGTTTCAAAACGATTGCTAAAAATTTTCTCGTGTATGGTTGTATTTCCTTTTGAAACTGTACTTACTACAAGCATAATTGATTGCAAATCGGTAGGGAATTTGGGGTAATATCCTGTAGTTATTTTGCCTATAGATTTTAGATTAGAATCACTTCTAATGTTAATTATATCATTTTTTATATTTATTTGACAACCCATTTTAATAAGTTTTTCAATTAAACTTTGATTATGTATTGGAATGGCATTTTTTATATGTACATCGCCACCACAAATAGCAACCGCACACATAATTGTTCCAGCCACTATCCTATCACTTATTGGTGTATATTGTACTCCTTTTAGTCTATCTACTCCATATATCGTTATTTTGTTTGTACCTGCGCCATAGATTTTTGCACCCATCGATGACAGAAAATTACATAAGTCAACTATCTCAGGCTCTTTTGCTGGATTAATAATAGTAGTCTTACCCGACTGCAAACAAGCAAATTCTATTATATTTTCAGTTGCGCCAACACTTGGTATCTTAAGTTTAATAGTACGCGGTATATATTTTTTTGCATTAAAGTGAATTTCTTCACCGATATATTCTACTTCTACTCCTAATTTTTTAAATGCATTAATATGTAAATCTATTGGTCTATTACCTATATTGCATCCACCGGGAAGCGTTATACATGCGCTTTTAAACTTGGCAAGCGTAGCACCTAATAAAAAGACGGACGATCGCATTGTTTTACTTAATTCACAATCTACTTTAGCGTTATTTATAGTTAAAGGATTAATTGTAATGTTATCTCTATCTATCGCGATTTTAGCACCTAATTTTTCTAAAATGCGCAACATATTGTCCACATCAATTATATCTGGAACATTCTTTATTGTTACTGGAGTGTCTGCCATTATGCTACTTGCAAGTATTGGCAAAACTGCATTTTTAGATGTTTGGATTGTCACTTCTCCAAATAATTTATTGCCACCATGAATTAAAAATTTGTCGCCATAACTATTTCTCATATAACATTGTATGAAAAATAGTTTCATGACGACAAAATTATTTAAATACTATTTTAATTAATTTCATTATGTTTTTGTTTTGCTACATTTAGCACCACCCCGATTGCGGACATAAAAACAAAGAGCGATGTACTGCCTGCGCTTATAAACGGCAATGGTAGTCCTGTCGGCGGAATACTGCCTGAAACAACCGCGATATTCAATAACACTTGTATACTAATGATCGCACCTACACCAAAGCATAAAAATGCGGAAAATTTATTGTTCGCACGCATCCCAACTCGAAATATACATATTATGAGTGCAACAAACACGGCAACAACAATAACGCAACCTATAAAACCTAACTCTTCTGCAATAATTGAAAATATAAAATCACTTTCACTAAAAGGAAGAAATAGTTCGGCTTGTCTACTATTGAATAGTCCCACTCCCCATAGTCCACCACTCCCGATTGCGTATAATGATTGAATAAGTTGATACCCCTCTTCAAGTGGATTCTGCCATGGGTCAATAAAGGCGACAATGCGACTTAGTCTATATGGCTCAATCATAATCAAAACTACAACTAAAGCAATAGCAGGGATTGTTAAAAAGGCAAAAACTTTTAAACGCATACCACCAATAAATAGCATAAAAATCAATGTGAACGCTACACACATAGTGATAGACATATTAGGTTCTAACATTATAAGTAGGCAATAAATACCGCCTAAAGCAAGAGTTATGATCACATGTTTAATCTTGCCTAGTTTATCGCCATTTGATAAGTAACCAGCAAGGAAAAAGACTAAACAAAATTTAGCGATTTCGCTTGGTTGTATTGTAAAACTACCTATTCCTATCCAACGCGTTGCACCATAACTTGTGCGCGACAAACCAGGCACAAAAACTAATACTAAAAATACTATACCAATAGCATAAAATATCCAATAGAATTTTTTATAAACGCTGTTGTTTATAAAACTGCAAACGACTAATCCTATTGCGCCAATTACTACCCCAATAATTTGCTTTTTTAGATAGAAAAATTCATCGCCATAATTTACAACTGCCGAATATTTACTTGCGCTATAAACCATAACACAACCAAAAATGACTAAAATAAGTGTACAAACAATTATGATTATACTATCTATTTTTGCTGTTTTTTTCATAATCATACACCATTTTATTAAAGGCTTTACCGCGTGCTATATAGTTTGTAAATTGGTCATAACTTGCGCTCGCTGGCGACAAAACGATTGTGTCTAGCGGATTGCTCATGCTGACTGCTAAGTTAAATGCTCCCGATAAATCATCGGCTTTGCTTACTTCAAAATCGGTATTTTGTTCAATTAATTTATCTGCGATTTGACCAAAAGTAATTATGTTTTTTACTCTTTTAGGCAATTTCGAATAAAGTTTAGTATAATCTAATCCCTTTTCTTGCCCGCCCAACAAAAGGATAATTGGTGTTTTAATACTATCTACGCAAGCCAAAGTTGATGCTATATTTGTAGATTTGCTGTCGTTTATAAATGTGATATCATTAATAGTCGCTATATACTGCATTCTATACGCGCCCAGGTCAAATTCTTTCACTGCTTCTGCGATTTTAATTATAGGGACTTTATATATGTAGGCAAAGGCTATTGCACACATAACATTATATATATTATGTTTCCCTTTCAATTTCAACTCATTTAACGCAACTATTTTGTGTTGATGAAGATATATGTATCCATTTTTTAAATGGACATCTGCCATATGTTTAACAGAGTATGTAATAGTCATACAATCACGCGTCGAATGAATCTTGTCGTCCAAATTTATTACTGCATAGTCTCGTGTGGTCAAATTCTTAAATATTGAATATTTTAGTCGGGTATATTCTTGCATTGTTTTATGCCTAATTAAATGGTCTGGTTCAATATTTGTAATTGTCGCTACATGCGGACAAAAACTATCACAATGCTCTAACATAAAGCTGCTTATCTCCACTACATGTATAGCGCGTTTATTCTCTAATATGGCGCGCGACAAGGGATAGCCATTATTTCCGCATGCGACCGCTTTATGTTTTTTATTTAATATCTTAGCAGTCAATTCGACAGTCGTAGTCTTACCATTAGAGCCTGTGATTGCCACAAGATTTTTAGAAAACTGGCTAGCAAACTCCACTTCACTAAAAATCTTCTTATTTAACTTTATTGCAAGTTTTACATATGGATTGTCCAAAGGTATAGCAGGTGAAACTACTAAAAAATCAAACTGACTTAACAACTCTTCATTCAAGTCATATACAACATATGAATTTTTAAAACTAACCGAATTTAATTTAGTTTGGTCGTCATCATAAATGTAAACATTTGCTTTTAATTTATTTAATAATTTTGCTACCCATTCGCCAGAAATTGAGACTCCGTAAATTAACGCATTTTTATGTCTATAAATTTTTTTCATATTTAATCTTATTATTATTTTAAATTTTTATTACAATAGGTATAAAATAATACAAATTATACCTATACAAATTGTTGTAGTAGAATAAATTGCTACTATTTTAGGTTCACTTAAACCTGAAAGTTGTAAATGATGATGAAAAGGTGCCATTTTAAATATTCGCTTCTTTTTTATTTTAAATACAGCGACTTGCAAAATCACCGAGAGTGCGGAAAAGACAAAACATATACCAAGTATAGGCAATAAAAATTCTTGTCCTAAAATGCATGAACTCGCACCAATATATCCCCCTAAACATAGCGAACCTACATCACCCATAAATATAGATGCTTTGTTAGTATTGAACATTAAAAATCCCAAAATAGATCCAGCAAACAACATACTTAATGTTGAAATATTTTGAATATTTGATATAATTTGACCTGTCTCCCCAGCATTGTATAATGTTATGCCTATAATGTTTGTAATAATGGTAAAGAAGATTAAATATACAAGGCATACATTTCCCGCAAGACCATCAATTCCATCTGTTAAATTAACGCTATTTGTCGTTGCTAATAACAAGATGATAATCAATGGTATTATGAATATCTTCATATCAAAAGTTGTAGTAGTAAAAGGAACAAATAAATCACTACCAATCTGAGAAAAATAAACAAACAAGGCAAAAATAATCGATATACCTAGTTGTCCAATAATCTTTTGATATGGGCGAAGTCCTAAGTTTTGTTTATATTTGATTTTAATAAAATCATCCATAAAACCAAGTACGCCAAAAAATACGCTGACAAGCAAGCACATTAGCCAAACTGTGTCATATTTTAAAAAGAAAAATGCTAGAACTAGTGTAGATATAATAAATAATACCCCACCCATTGTGAGCGTTCCATTTTTGTCTTTATGATTTTCAACATATTTTAATATGGTTTGTGAAGCATGAAAACTACGATATATTCGCTTTATTAATGGCATCAATATTATGGATAATATGAAACTAGATAAGAATGCTAGCAGTATTTTTATCATATTTTCATCTCACTCATATTTGAATTGTATTTAAAATAATTTTCGACGACCGAATAATCGCTATATGGATGTTTAACGCCCTTTATCTCTTGATAATTCTCTGCTCCTTTACCGAGAATTGCGACCACATCGTTTGCTTTTGCTAAATTTAGGGCGTATTCAATTGCTGACTTTCTATCCGTTATCCTAACCATATTTTTACTATCACAACCGCGCACTATATCATCAATTATCATGTCGGGATTTTCGTCGCGTGGATTATCACTTGTTACAACTACATAATCGCTAAATTCGAGAGCCTTTTCACACATTTCGCTTCGTTTTGTCTTATCCCTATTCCCTCCGCAACCAAATACTGTTATTAATTTTGCAATAGGCAAATGTCTTATTGTATTTAAAATGTTTGATATACCATCTGGCGTATGAGCATAATCTATAACGACATTAAAATTTGCATTGATATTTAGCACATTAAATCTACCTGGGATATTAAATTCAGTATTTTTTATTATATTCAGAACTTCTTTAATTGGGAAATTCAGTTTTACTAACACTCCAACCGCCATAAGGACATTTGATAAATTATATTCGCCCATTAAATTGGTATGTCCTGAATATACTTTATTTTCGTACTCTATCTTAAAATCACTACCTTTTAAGGTATGTGTTGATGACAATAATTTTAACTCGCCATCTTTCCCGAATGTTAAAATCTCAATGTTAGACGACTTTGCTATATCTTTATTAGATTTAGCGTCAATATTAATTACACCGCATTTTGCATGTCTATAATCAAATAAACTAGCTTTACACTTTATATAATTATCCATATTAAGGAAAAAGTCTAAATGGTCCTTTGTTATATTGCTAAGTCCCACAATATCATAATTAATATTATCTATTTTGTTCAGTGCTATTGAATGTGCGCTAACTTCCATAACCACATATTCGCACTTGTTCTCTTCCATGTCGCGAATTAGCCTATGTAAGTCTAGAGGATCAGGTGTGGTTAAATTGTTTGGTAATACTAAATTATTTATTGAGACTCCTTCCGTTCCTATAAGTCCAACCGATTTGCCTAAACGAGACAATATATCGCGTATTAAAAAGGTAGTAGTCGTTTTCCCATTCGTCCCTGTAATTCCTATAAACTTCATCTTTGATTTGTATGTACCAAAGAAAATTGAACTTATATATGACATTGTTGCCCTGACATTTTCTACTAAAATTTGCGGTACAGAAAGGTCTAAAAATCGCTCTACTACAAGACATACTGCACCATTATTTATGCTATTTTCAGCAAAATCATGGCCATCGTTTTTTAGTCCTTTAATACAAAAATAAATTCCGTTTACTAATTTTTCTTTACTATTGCAAGTAAGCGAATCAATTTCTATATCCTTGTAATTTTTTATGCCTATGAATTTCAAGTTTGAGATTATATCATATAATTTCATACTTCACCCCTCGATTGTAATTTAGCATAAAATTTTCAATGTTCTACCCTGCTTACAAAATAAGACAAAAAGATCTAATTTGTGATTAAATATACTATTTCTCCCAAATATAACATGGTGCCTTCTTTAGGAAGTTGCGCAACGACATATTCTCCTTCGCCATTGAAAAGTGCGTTTAACCCTAATTTCTTTAATTCAGAACATGCTTGTGCTAAAGACATACCAACCAGATATGGCATGATTATATTTGGCTGATTAGTCAGTTGTGAAGGATCAGTAGGAGTTATTGCCTTTAATGTAAAAATTTTTTCAAGTACGCGTTGACCGACTGGTTTTGCGACAACTCCGCCATAATATGCTCCATTAGATGGTTCATTCACACATATAATGATAATTAAATCTGGATCACTCGCTGGATATGTACCTATAAAACTAGAAATATATTTACCGCTAGCAATTTGACCATTTTCATCATATTTTTGTGCTGTCCCCGTTTTACCGCCTACATCGTATCCCGCGATGAATGTATAGTTGCCTTCGCTATTAACATTATTTGCTAGCATCATGTTTATAGTTGATATAGTGTCTTCACTCAAATTAATTTTAGACTTTGTTGTACTATTGGTATATATAGTTTCGTTCTCCATTTGAATATGGTCAAGAAGGTGTAGGGTTATATCATACCCCGTTGTGATTTTGGCATACACTGACGCCATTTGAAGTTGAGTAACCGCCACCGCATGACCAAAACCAATACGCGCAAGGTCAACAGTCCGTACATTTTCCTTATTCATTACTATTCCGCTTGACTCGCTCGCTATATCAACACCTGTCTTTTCGCCTATGCCAAAATATTCTAAATATTCATAATACTTATCCACTCCTAACCTAAGTGCTAAATTCACAAACACACAGTTACAACTATTTTTAAATGCGTCTATTAAATTTAGACTCCCGTGTCCTGTAGTCTTCCAACATTTAATTGTTTCACCATCCACTGTGGTATGTCCTGAACAATAAAATTTTTCATCGATGCTAGTGAGTCCTTCGTTGAGCGCTGCTGCAAGTGTTATCAATTTAAAAGTACTTCCTGGTTCATATACATCAACCACAGTTGAATTTTTTGTCATTGCTTGTAGTTGCGAAATGTCGTCGCGTGGTACATTGTTTAAATCAAAACTAGGTAAACAACTCATTGCCTTTATTCCGCCCGTCTTTGCGTCTAGAATTATTCCGCTAACACCGAGCGCTTTATTCTCTTCATATGCCGTCATTAACTCTTGTTCAAGAACACTTTGCATTTGAACATCTATTGTAGTATAAATATCTGCTCCTGCTACGCTTGGTATATAGTATCCAAGCGAATTTTCTATCTCTTCTCCGCGTGCATTCGTTTGGGTTAAACTTTTCCCGTCAATGCCTTTTAGATATTTATCGTAATAACTTTCTAGCCCTGCTTGACCAATGTTGTCTATTGTGCAATAACCTAATACCTGCGTTAGTAAATTTGAATATGGATAAACGCGTGCCACATTTTGAGACAAATATACACCGTCATATTTTGTCAATGCAAGAGCGTTTTCTTCATCTACTTGCATTTTTATTAATATTTCACTTAGCGAAGTATTCGTTACCTTATTGTATGCTGTTGAATAGTCTATATCTAAAAGGTTACTAATATCGGTCGCTAATGCAACTGGTTCACTAACACTTCGCGCACGCACATACACATCGTATGTGGTTATGGTAGAAGCAAGGCTAACCCCAGACGCATCATATATCTCTCCGCGTTTGCTTGAAAGCGGAAGGTCTCTAAGCCACTGTTCAGCCGCTAAAACTTGTAAATTTTTGCCCGTTATAATTTGTAGATAAAATAAACGACTGAGCAGAGCAAAAAACAAAATTAATATTATACATAAAACTGCAATAAAGCGTCTTTGCATTGAGTAAAGGTTATAGAATGTCCTAAATTTTGTCATGTATTATTATATTTGTTTAAACATTTATTTAGAATTAATAAAGTTAATAATTTATTTTGTGGATATATTATTCAGTGTTTATTAAAATAATTGATAAAATTATAATAAGATATTGTTGTTTTAGTAATTATTTAAATAAGTAGTCCTTGACTAAATCTTTTCTATTTGATAAAATTAATTAAATGAAAGTCTTTTCAATAAGCGATTTACATCTAGATATAAATAATACTAAGCCGATGGATATATTCGGCCCTATTTGGCATGATCATTTAGACAAAATAATACAAGACTGGAATAATAAAGTTAATGATGACGATGTAGTTATTCTTGCAGGCGATTATTCGTGGGCGATGAAATTAGAAGATGTTATTCCCGATTTTGAACTATTAAACAAATTAAAAGGTATTAAAATTATAATTAAAGGTAACCACGATTATTGGTGGAATAGTGTCAGTAAAGTGCGCGAAAATTTGCCAAAAAATTGTTACGCTTTACAAAACGACGCAATCAAAATTGGCGATTATATTTTTTGTGGAAATCGCGGCTGGCTTATTCCAGAAGGTAAATTTAATAATGAAGAAAATAGGCGCATTTACGCACGCGAACTTATTAGACTTAATTTGTCACTAAATAGCGCTAAAAAGTTACAGACCAACGATGAAAAAATTATCTATATTACCCACTTCCCCCCTTTTAATAGCAAGATTGAAGAAAACGAATATACTAAGACAATTGAAGATTTTGGTGTGTCCGCGGTCGTATTCGCTCATCTCCATGGCTATGTAAACCCTAAAATGATTTATAATGAAATCAATTCAGTTAAATATTATTTGACAAGTTGTGATGTGGTGAAAAACAAATTGGTTGAAATTTCAATTTAATAAAAATTTAATAACCTCAAACTAAACATTATTTTAAAAACAAATAGTTTTATATTTTAATAAAAGGAAAATTATGGAATTTAAACATATTTCAGTTTTAAAATTTGAGTCAATAGATGGTCTTAATATCAACCCAGATGGCATTTATGTAGATTGTACAACGGGCGGTGGTGGTCATTCACTTGAAATTGCTAAAAAATTAAATAATGGTAGATTAATTTGCATTGACAAAGACACGGACGCGCTTTCATTTGCTAAGACAAGATTAAAAGACTATTCTAATAAAATAACCTTTGTGAACGACAATTTTGCCAACATTGACTTAATTTTAGATAGTTTAAATATCGATTTTGTTGATGGCATTTTAGCCGATTTAGGTGTAAGTAGTTATCAAATTGATACAGCTGAGCGCGGTTTTAGTTTTATGCATGATTCTCGACTTGATATGCGTATGAATAAATCTCAAACTCTCTCTGCATATGAAGTCGTTAACACATATAGCGAAGAAGATTTATCTCGTATAATGTTTCAGTATGGTGAAGAAAAAAATGCACGACAAATTGCACGAAAAATAGTTAAACTTCGTGAGAAAAAACCTATTGAAACGACTTTTGAATTGCGCGATATTGTAAAGTCTAGTTATCCGCCTAAATTTAAAAATAAAACTACTCTGCCAAACAAAGTTTTTCAAGCAATTCGTATTGAAGTAAATAACGAACTTAATGATTTGACGATTTCAGTCGAAAAAATGTTGTCAAAATTGAAAAAAAATGGTAGACTATGTATAATAACTTTTCATCCACTTGAAGATAGAATCGTTAAAAACCTCTTTAAACTCCACTCTACTGATTGTATTTGCCCACCTAAAATACCTAAATGTATATGTGGACATAAGGCGGATATAAAACTTATAACAAAGCACCCTATTGTACCAAGTGAAAAAGAACTTAATGAAAATTCTAGGAGTTCAAGTGCAAAATTGAGGATAGCCGAAAAGTTATAATTAACATATGGATTTAGAGAAAGAAAAAGAATCAAGAACTGAAACCATGGTAGATAGCGAGCAGGCAGTGAAAAAAGAAAGCGTGCTCAATGATTTGCCCGACCTAAGCGACTTATTAAAGAGTGAGCAAGAGATCAAAGTCTCATCTCTCCCTACTCTAAAAGGACTAAAACAGGCAGAAGATGCTACTCTAAGTGAAAATAAAGTTTTTACTAAAAAAAGCGATGAGAAAAAGGCTTTAATAAAGAAAAGAGTTAAAGTACTAACTGGAGTATATATTGCAGTTGCTACACTTTTATTTGCTTTCGTTGGTATAAATTTAGTAACTTTAGCTATTTTAAATCGAGATATAAATACAAATGCAGATACAGTTATTGAAACACAACTTCAAATAGCAATGGAAGATACCCCATCTGCAGATGCTCCTCCAACAGGCGAAGATATCACAATAACATTGAATGAACCACGCGATTATAGTGATGATGAACAAGAGTTAACTTTTTTAGATAAACTCACAATAATATTTAGAAATATATTCGGTTAAAATTAAGTTAGTGTAAATTTTAAACATTATAAAATTAGTACAAAAAAAAGGAACTATACATATAAAGTAAAGTCCTTTTTTTAATTCAAGTCTGTTTTACTTAAACTATTTTTTTATTTTAATTTTGCGTATCATTTTGTGTGTTTTGATTGCTTTTAGAAGCGTTCAATTTTTCTTCTGCTCTTTTATTTCGTTCATACAGCATCATCAATTTAGGTCGATTATATCTTTGAATAATAACCGGCATAATATTAATTATCAAACTTGCAATAACCATAGGAAGCGAGATTAAAAAGCACAATTTTATATCTGTAAAAAGTGCAGTTATAGAAAATATTGCGCTAAGCGAGTGCATGACTTCAGCATAAATTGTCTCTTGCATAAATTTCATAATAAGTTTGTTATCATGTGTATTTGCAATTTTAGATTTATCAAAACCTACCAACAACTTACCCAACTCTGGAATTTTATCTTTCCAACGCCTTACGCCAAGCGATAAATATAATTTTGGTTCCCATTTATGTACTTTAAAAAATTTAGAATATGGATTAACATTTTTAGGCATAAGCAACCTAGTTAAACTAGCAAAAAGGACATTAACTCCTACCACTATAATTAATGAAATAAGGACTTTCTGCATTGCATAACCTTCCGTTATGTTAAAAAAAGGTACGCCGACAAATACGGCAAGCATACATGAAATTAAAACTGCTACTATTGTCAAAATCTTAAAGCACATTTTATCCTACTTTTTCATATTATAATAATATGTGTTAACTTTGTCAAATAAAATTTTTATTTAATAATTTTATAAAAATTTTTTAAAAATTAAGTAAATTTGACAAAATTTTTAACTAAATTGTGCTAATTTTTTATACTTTTTAAAAATTTTTTGCTTTTTAACAATTTTGTATCATTTTGAATATAGATGTATTATAGAAAACTTAGGAGGTAAAAATGTCTTTCTATACAGATTCACGACCAGGCATATTCCCTGGGCAGACAAACAATGTATTGAATGGACTTTGCGAAAGAATTTGCATACAAACGACAAAAGTTTTTGACGCATGTATGAATCAAAGTCAAATCGATAACTATTCACTTACATTGACAGATTTTAATCCGTCTGGACCTACTACTCCATTGACTTTTGTAAGTGGAAGTTCGTTAGGATCTAGCGCAACAGTTAGCGGTCTAAATATAACAAGATTCGAAGATAGACCAAACTTCGCACGAGTACAGGCGACTATCAATATCCCAGTTACTGTTACATACACTGATGCTAGCAATGTTCCGGGAACGGCTACAGGCACCATTTCATTATCGCAAGATGTTGTATTATATGTACCTCAACCATCTCTTACTCCTATCGATGTTATAGCATTTGGTAGCGCTGTCATTTCTTCAGGAACTTACAACACATCTACAGGTGCATTTGATATAAGTGCATGTGTGACTACAATATTAAAAGTAGTTGCAACCGTTGATGTGCTTGTACCAAGTTATGGATATTGCCCTATCCCACCATGTACTCCATTCACAGGCGATGATGTCTGCCCAGGAGTATTTGACCTACCATTATATCCAACCGCAGTAAGTCCAAGATCGACAAACGCAAGATAGTAAATAATATAATGTTGGATATAGCAACAAAAAAAAGATAGTGATAACAAACTTTCACTATCTTTTTTATTTAAATAATAATGTAAATAAGTCTTATTAAAATTTAATAATAAATCAATGAGTTTAGACTAATATTTTTGAAACTAAAAAAAGGAACATATGCAAAATTCCTTTTTCTTTTTTTTCTGATAGTTTCAAAATGGTTTAACCTTAATATTATTTTTATTAATTTATAAAGAAAAACTTATGCTCTTATTATTTAATATATCCTTCTACCAATTTGGCTATCTCTTCTACTCCAGACTTTTTTATAGAACTAGTTATAATAATTCTATCTTTATTGAAACGCAAATCTTCAGACAAATTTTGGATGTTTATATTTAATTGATTTCGCGTAATCTTATCCGTTTTTGTTAGTATTAGTACAACAGGTATTTCAAGCTCGGCTAAATAATCTAACATATCTTTATCTAAATTTGAAGCAGGTAGTCTACTATCCAACAACAAGAGCACTATTTTTAAGCGGTAATTATTTACAAAATATTCATTTAAGAGTTTATCCCAACTGTTAGATGTTGTTTTTGATGCTTGATTATAGCCATATCCGGGTAAATCAACTAAATAAAATTCTTCATTTACATTAAAATAATTGACTAATCGTGTTCTTCCCGGAGTTGAACTTGTCTTAGCCATTTTTTTGTTGTTAGTTAGTAAATTTATTAGGCTACTTTTCCCCACATTGCTTCGCCCAACAAGTGCTACTTGTGGGAGTTCATCCTTTATGAAACCATTACTATTACTCGCACTCTTAATAAATTTTACATTAATAAATCTCATTCCTGTATTCTACTATATTTGCCCTTGTTTGTCAAATCTATATATTAAAAAGATTTCTTGATAATTATTGACTTTATCGAACATATGTTCTATAATATATCAAAGGAGATAATTATGTGCAGTGAGAAAAGTCGTGCGATTTTACATGTAGATATGAATAATTTTTATGCCTCGACCGAATGTTTACTTAACCCTAGTCTTAAAAATTATGCTGTCGCAGTTGCTGGCGACCCAAATAAACGCACAGGTGTGATTTTAGCAAAAAATTATCTCGCTAAAATCTATGGTGTGAAGACGGGCGAAGCAATTTGGGAAGCGAAACAAAAATGCCCTTCTCTTATAACAGTTGCGCCAAATTTTGACAAATACTTAGAATTTAGCAAACGCGCGCACGACATATATTATCAATATACAGATTTAATAGAGCCTTTTGGCATAGACGAATGCTGGCTTGATGTTACGGATAGTTTAAGGTTATTTAATTGTTCGGCATATGAACTCGCTAAACGAATTCAAAAGCAAATATTAGATGAAATCGGCTTAACCGTCTCGATTGGAGTATCATTTGGAAAAACTTTGGCAAAACTTGGAAGTGATATGAAAAAACCACTAGGACTTACAGTAATTGATAAAAACAATCATATTGAAATATTAAAAAAACTAAAGGTCGATGATATGATTATGATAGGTAAGCATACTGCTAAAAAATTACGCAACATGAATATAAATTCATTGTATGACTTATATCTACAACCTATTGAGTTTTTAAAAAAGCATTTTGGAATAATTGGATTGTATTTACACAACGCCGTATCAGGGACAGATGACGACCATCTCATCACGCCCAAAGATGAAGATACTAAGAGCGTTGGAAATGGCGCCACGGCTGTACATGATATGACGACATTGGACGAAATCAAATCTTTTTTGCACGACTTGGCAATTAAAGTTTCTAGACGATTGCGCGCCCATAGTTTTAGAGCAAAAACAATACATTTATCTATTAAATATGCTGATTTTACTTACTCTTCTGCACAGCATACACATAATCACTTCTTTAGCAATGAACAGGATATATTTAAGTTTGCATACGAAATATTTTTATCACTCGCGGGCGAAAAATTTGCGCCCGTTCGCGCGCTAAGAATATGTACTTGCAATCTTAAAACGGGCAACGAAGAAGAACAAGTGAACTTATTTACTAACACAAAAAATGAACAACTATGTTTAGCAATAGATAAAATAAAAGATAAGTTTGGAGAAAATTGTATAAGTCTAGCAAAAGATTATAAATCATTTTAAATGCATATAATATATAATATGAAGTTTTGGGCAATCTTTATTATCGTAGCTAGTGGATTTTGCTTTATTTTAGCAGGATATAATTTACTAATCGTTGCCACCCACCCTATAAAATTTAATGATCAAATTATTTTATACTCTAATGAATTTTCGCTCGATCCCTCCCTTGTTGCTAGCCTTATAAATGTGGAAAGTTCGTATCGTGAAAATGCAGTATCTAATAAATCAGCATTAGGGTTAATGCAAATAAAACTTTCTACTGCAGAATATTTAATTGAATATTATAATTTGGACAAGTCTATTACAAGCGAAGAGTTACTAATCCCAAACACGAATATATATTTTGGATGCATGTATTTACGATATCTGATGAATAAGTTTGAAGATCCTTATACCGCCATCGCGTCATATAATGCGGGAGAAACTCGTGTTCGCGTTTGGTTAAGTGACTCACAATACTCACTAGACGGAACAACGCTTTATAAAATACCATATAAAGAAACTAGTGATTATATTATAAAAATTAAAAAAAATATTAAATTTTATTCAAAAATTTATATAAATAAACCAAATTAAACTTAAAATTTTATAAAATAATTTAAAATAATAATATTAATTTATAATTAAAAATTTATCAAAAATAATAAAATACTAATATAATTATTATATTTTTATTAAATTATTAATACCAATATTATGTTTTAGTATTTTTTATTGTTTTTTAATGTAAAAATGTAAATTTTTATTAATATTCAAATTTTTTACATTCTTTTTTACTATACATTTATTAATTGATTTTTTTATCTTTGATTTATATCTTATGATTTGAATTATCATACTTACTATTAGTATTACAACATACACTCCACTGATTATTCCTGAAACCACATATAAATATTTTACTATAAATGAATAACCAACATTGGAAAGTATCATATTAAATAAAGCAACAATAAATGCGCCAAAAACTTTATTTTTATTTTTAAATAATATCAAATGCATATTATAACTACAAATCATAAGTGTCGAGAAAAGTGCTAATACTAATGTTATAAAATATATATAATAAAATGCGCTATTTAAATTAGCACTTAATTCAAACATTGGCATATCTGTAGAAAATGAATTGCTTGCAAAAACCAAAATATTTAATAATATAATTATGCAAATACTAGCGATTACTATTAGCCTACCTTTTGTTTTAAATTTTGTTTCAAAAAGCACAGGCAATGCAGCTACGAAATTATTTACTCCAAACAATAATCCATAGAAGATAGCCATATGTATATTTTCTTTTACAATTGGAAGATTTACATTTTCGGGTGTAATGTTGCCTATTGAGTTGATGATTATAACTGCAATCATTAAAGGAATTATAAGGTTAGCCACAATCTTTATTTTTGAAATACCGCCTATGAGTAGACATATTGTAATTATTGAAAGTGCTATGGAAATTATATTGTATTTTAATCCAAAAAAGGTTGAAAACAAATAGTCTGCTCCAGCGAGCATTCCCGCACTTGTAATTGCAAAATTTATCAAAAGGACTATTTTAGATAATTTATGAAATCTTCCAAAAATCTTGGCATTGAAGGCATTAAAACTATTAATTTCTAATTTTTTTCTAACATACTCTACGACTAAAAATAGATAAATATATAATAATCCAAAGGCAATTAATCCTAAAATTGACGAACCCTTAAAATCAAAGAAAAATACGCAAATTTCTTTTCCTGACGCAAAGCCAACACCAATAATTGCACTTAATATCAAAAAATAGTCCACGATAGTGGACCATACTTTTCCACCTTTCATATTAATTTATATGAAAGATGAATTAAATTAATGCAGAAATATATTTTAATTGTACATTATAATTCTTCCGCAATGCTCACATGTAAGCATTTTGCTTGCTTTTAACTTTTCAATGAAATTAAGTGGCAATTCAACTTTGCACCCGCCACAGAATCTATCCTCTAATGGCACATACACAGGGAAGATTCCATTCGCTTTCATTTGTTTATATTTTTCGTATTTATCTTTGTCTACAATTGATTGTTCAAGTTTCTTAATCTGTTTTTCTAATTCTGCTATTTTTGGAGCAACCTCTTGTTTCTTTTGTTCAATCTTTGCCTTAATTAAAGTTGAACGCTTCTTTGCTTCAGTAAGTTTATTTGATAATTCTGAGCTTTTTCTAACAATTTCTTCAGACTTGCGAACCAAATCATCTATTTTCCTATTTTCTTCGCTCAATTCTCCAACAAGCGAATTTGCGTCTGTTATAAGATTCTCTATGTTCTCTAGGTCAATGTTATCGGTATTACGCTTACGAACTATTTCGCTTGTACCCTTATATTTATTATATTTAGCAAGTTCAGCATTATATTGAACTAATACATCGTTAGCCTGTGCTTCAAGTTGTTCGAAACGCGCGCGCCCTTCTTGTAACAATTTTTTATAATTTCTAAAGTCCATACTCGCTGGGCACTTATCAACTTCTCGCTCTAATGTTCTAATCTGCCTATCAATTTTTTGTATTTCTAAAATTGTTTTCATTATTTACCATTTCTCCCTTTATCATCATCTTCGTTCATAAAATCATCTCTTAATTTTTTCAATTTGCTAGGATGACGCAATTTTCTAAGTGCTTTAGCTTCAATTTGTCTAATACGCTCACGCGTAACTGAAAATTCTCTACCTACTTCTTCCAGTGTTCGTGGGTGTGAATCATCAAGTCCATAACGAAGCCTTATGACTTTTTGCTCGCGCGGAGTTAATGTCTCAAGCACGCTCATTAATTGTTCTTTCAACATATTTTGTTGTGCAATTTCTTGCGGAGAAAGTGCATTTTCATCTGGGATAATATCTCCAATTTTGCTCTCTTCCTCATGTCCCATTTTACTTTCGAGAGATATTGGGTCTTGTGAAATTCGTTGAACTTCTACAACTTTTTCAACTGTAGTATTTAATCGCTCCGCTATCTCTTCAACGGATGGGTCTCGACCTAACTCTTGTTGTAAATCTCTTACTGCCTTATTTTGTTTATATATAGTCTCAACCATATGGACAGGCACGCGCATTAATCTTCCTTGATCAGAAATCGCACGAGTGATAGACTGCCTTATCCACCATGTACCATAAGTCGAAAATTTATAACCCTTGGTATAGTCAAATTTTTCAACCGCTTTTGACAAACCTAAATTCCCTTCTTGAATAAGATCCAAAAATGGCAATTTATTTTGATAATGCTTTGCAATACTGACAACTAATCGCAAATTTGATTCCCACAATTTATTTCTAGCGTATACACTATGCTCTTCTTTTAATTGACGACTAAGTTCGCACTCCTCTTCTGCTGATAAAAGCGGAATGTTTCCAATTTCTTTTAAATACATCTTAACTGGGTCATTTACATTAATTTGACTGATTATACTTTCGAATTCTTTATCATCAACAGGAATATCGCTGACTGAATCAGTAATAGTTATTCCATTTGAAATTAAAAATTGTTTTACTTCCTCTACTTCTTCAGCATTAATATCTTCGTACTTACCGATAAGTTTAGAGCATAATCTATCTTCTGAAATAGATTTTTGATGGTTAGTTTTAAATTGCTCTAACAACTTAGTTTTTATCTCATCTAAATTAATCATTTCTTTTCTCCTGAAATTCATCTTTTATGTGTTCACCGATATAATAAATCATGTAATCTTTAAAATCAATTTTTGCACTTGGATCATATTTATCAATTGCTTGCATAAGTCCAATATTTGCAATTTGTACCAAATCTTGTATATCTACATCTTTATGAAGTGATTTATAATTCAAGCATAAATGCAATACATCTTTTAAGTTTGAATTAATTATTTCGTGTCTTGTTGATTCATCATGTGTTTCAAAATAAGTCTTTAATTTTGCATTTAATTGTCTCTTGTTTAATTGTTTAACTTTTTTTAGATCTACATAATAATCCAATATTTTCTCTAGTTCTGTTTCATCAAAATCTGATGTTGTACTTGGTTGGAATCTTGACGACAAGTATGCTAATATATCGTCGTGATTGTATCTCCCCGCTGAAGCAAATTCAAGATATGTTTTATCTATATCATCTACTTTAAGCCCAGTAAGATATTTATATAGCTTGTCCGTTTCGTCTATCTTTATCACTTTTTCTCCTTATTAATACGATTTGTAATTTCTTGCAATTTCTTTAAATTATCCATAATTTCTTGTTCTGATTTTGCGCTATCTAATTCGCGTTGAATACGCGCACGCTCTTTTTGTAATTCGTATAGTTTTATTCTCGCGATAGTTTCAGATAAGAATTTTGGATAGACCTCTTCAGACGGAAAGTCGTAATTTATCACTTTATCAATAAGCGAATCTTTCTCAATGTCAAAATTATCAAATAATGTTGATACATTATAATTTTTGTCATTATTGATTCGGTCTTTTAAAAATTTATACAATTCGCTCAATTCATCATCACCATTAAACAACTCTTCTATTTCAGACAAATTCTTAATTTTATTGTAGAGCATTGAGGCTAAAAGCATAATCTTACTCTCAATAATAAAATTATCTCTAGTCATCTCTTCACCTTGAGAGTGCTGTTCTATTTCTTTTGTATTATTACCATCTGTCACTAAATCAAGACTTTTTCTGAGCGCATAAATAGGAATTTTTACCATTTTTTGCACTAAAGTTAAATAAATTTCTCTTTCAGCAGGTGAAGAAAATTTTGCTATGTAATCTAGTGCCTCTGATATATACTTAGATTTATCCGCATTTTGATTTAAATCATATTTTTTCGCTGTATCGGTTAATATAAAGTCTACACAATCAACCGCATTATTTAATTCATTCATGAAAGCATCTTTTCCAAATTTCTTTATGAATTCGTCTGGGTCTTTTGCTCCGACAAGTCTAACAACCTTGACATTCAAGCCTGAATCTTTTAGTACATCTATCGCTTTATATGTAGCATTATTTCCTGCGCTGTCGCCATCTAAACATAGAATAACATTTGAAACTAATTGTCTAATCTTTTTTGCATGTTGTGTAGTTAATGCAGTACCCATACAGCCTATTGTATTATCTATACCTACTTGGTGGCAAGCAATAACATCGATATGTCCTTCTACTATAACTATAGTATCAAGCATATTATTTTGCTTCTTTTTATCTCTAACAAAATTATAAGCAAACAAAATTTCGCTTTTGTTGAATACTATGCTTTGCGGAGAATTTTTGTATTTTGTGTGATCTGGATTATCTTCTATGCTTCGTCCTGAATAGGCTACAACATCGCCAAATCCATTGAAAATAGGGAATATTAATCTTTTTCCATAAAAATCATATAATCCCCAGTCGCCTTTCCCTACAACACCAGCCATGAGCATATCATTTGGTTTAAATCCTAATTTTAACAAATGCTTTGGCAAATCTTCATAGTTGAGCGAAGCACCAATTTGGAATTTTTCTATCATTTCCGCTGATATTCCGCGTTTTAACAAATATTTTGATTGTTCGCTATCTGGATTTGACAATAAATTATTATGATAGAAATCTGTTGTTGCTCTTAGTATTTGATATACTATATCTCTATCGCGCTTTTTCTTACGCATTTCGTCCGATTCTTCTTGATTGGGAAGTTCAACACCACTTTCTTTTGCTATAAGTTTCACAGCATTATAGAAATCTATATTCTCCATTTTCATTACGAAATTGAATATATTTCCGCTCTCTCCACAACCAAAGCATTTATAGTATTGATGTTCCTGATTGACTGCAAAAGATGGCGTTTTCTCGTTATGGAATGGACAGCATGCCCAAAAATTAGCACCCCTACGGGTGAGAGTTATATATTTAGAAATATAGTCAACAATATCAATCTTAGACCTTAAATAATCTAAAAATGAACTATCAAAACCACCTTTCATCTTATGCGCAACTCCCGATAATGAAAAAATACAACAAACAAAGCATAAATCCTAAAAAATAAATATAAAATTAAAAAAATTTGTTTAAAAACTATCTATATTTACAATCAAAAATTTCCTCTTCGTTTCTTAATACAACAAAGATTTTTATTTTCCTAAAATTTTTATAAATTTTTTTAAAAAAAAGACCCGCAATAAGCGAGCCTTAAACAGCATAAAGAATTATTTAAGTTCAACAGTAGCACCAGCAACTTCAAGAGCCTTCTTAAGTGCTTCAGCATCTTCTTTAGAAACATTTTCTTTAACGTTTGCAGGAGCACCTTCAACAAGTGCTTTTGCTTCCATCAAGCCAAGGCCAGTAGCCTCACGAACAGCTTTGATGACTTCAATCTTGTTAGCTCCAACTTCCTTTAATACAACTGTGAATTCAGTCTTTTCTTCTTCAGCTGGAGCGGCACTAGCTGCTGCTGGTCCAGCAACAACTGCTGCAGCTGCGCTAACACCAAATTCTTCTTCCAAAGCCTTAACTAATTCGTTAAGTTCAACGACTGATTTAGTTTTGATCTCTTCTACGATTTCTTGTACTGTCATTTTATTCTCCTTTTTAATTAAATAGTCTTTTTAATACCTAACTCGACTACTGTTAGATATAAGTCTAATAGAAATACAATTATTTCTCTGCGATTGCTTTGAATGCACGAGCAAGACTTGCAACTGGTGCATTGAGGACATATAGTAATTGAGCAACAAGTTGTTCCTTTCCTGGTATAGAAGCAAGTACATTGACTTCACTTTCGCTAATCGCTTTACCATCTGATAATCCAGCCTTGATAGAAAGTGTAGTATAATCTTTAGTTGCATTCTTAACCATACGAGGAGCAGTTGTCTCATCTTCTAGACCGAAAGCAAATGCTGTCGTGCCGTTTAATACTTCATCTAAACCAGTGATTCCAAGTTGTTCACAAGCTTTTTTGAAAAGAGTGTTTTTAATAACTTTGTAAACAACATTGTGTTCTCTCAAACTTTTTCTTAAAGCAGTATCTTGACTAACAGTGATACCACGATAATCAAGCAAAACAACAGATTTAGAAGTATTAATTAAATTCTTAATTTCCTCTACCGCATTTTTCTTAGCTTCTAGATTTGCTGACACTTTATCCTCCTTTATGCTTTTTAAATAAAAATTCCTCTTGCGATAGACAAAAGGAATATAATCGACATAATTTCTTCTATCCTGCATGGGCAAATGTTAGGCGATACCGCACCCATGGTCTAAGGCATGAATTTTTATTTAACTTTTGTTATTGTATAATTTTTTTATACAATTGTCAATATATTTTAAACAATTTTCTAAAAATTTTTAAATTATATTAATCTTGAAAAAGGAAAAATTTCTAAACTTTTCCTTTTTATCATTTTGATAATAATTCTTATTTTATAGCGGTTGCTCCTTTTCCCCTTTCGCAACTTCTCAGTTGCGCTGGGGTCCCCTGGCGTTTAGCCTTGCTCTATTTACTTGCGTGGAAATTTAATATTCGCTTGAGCGGCGGCTAAACGGGCGATAGGAACGCGATATGGTGAACATGATACATAATCAAGTCCTATCTTATGGCAGAATTCGATTGATGAAGGGTCTCCACCATGTTCGCCACATATTCCTGCATGAAGATTTGGTCTAGTAGATTTACCAAGTTTTATAGCCATTTCCATTAACTTTCCTACACCATTAGTGTCTAGACGTGCAAATGGGTCGCTTTCATAAATCTTATTAGCGTAATATGATGGTAAGAATTTACCTGCATCATCACGACTAAATCCAAATGTCATTTGTGTTAAATCGTTAGTACCAAAGCAGAAGAATTCAGCATGCTTTGCTATCTCGTCTGCTGTTAAAGCCGCGCGTGGAATTTCAATCATAGTGCCGACTTCATATTTCAAGTTAGATTTTGCTTCTTTAATAACTTTGTCAGCAGTATCTACAACTATCTTTTTAACAAATTCTAATTCTTTGACTTCGCCTATTAATGGTATCATAATTTCTGGTTGGACATTCCAATCTTTATGTCTATTTTGCACATTTATTGCGGCTTTAATAATCGCTCTTGTTTGCATAACAGCAATTTCAGGATAAGTCACAGTCAATCGGCAACCACGATGTCCCATCATAGGGTTAAATTCGTGCAAGTCTGCAATTATTTGTTTAATTTGAGCGACAGTCTTTCCTTGCGTTTTTGCGAGCGCAGAAATGTCCTCTTCTGTCGTAGGTACAAATTCGTGCAAAGGTGGGTCTAAGAAACGAATTGTCACAGGCATACCTTTCATCGCTTCCATTAAACCTTCAAAGTCTTTTTGTTGCATAGGTTCAATCTTGTTCAACGCAATTTCTCTTTCTTCAAGTGTGTCCGAACAAATCATTTCGCGGAATGCACCTATTCTATCTGGGTCAAAGAACATATGCTCAGTACGGCAAAGTCCTATACCTTGAGCGCCCAACTCAATAGCGCGTTTTGCGTCCGTAGGTGTATCCGAATTTGTTCTAACATCTAATGCTTTATATTTATCAGCAAGGCGCATAATTCGACCAAAATAACCGCTATTAGGGTCAGCAGGGACAGTCTTAATCTCACAATTATAGATTTTACCTGTTGAACCATCGAGTGAGATTGCGTCTCCTTCATGATATGTCTTTCCTGCCAAAGTGAAGCACTTATTCTCTTCATCCATCTTTATGTCGCCACAACCGGAAACACAGCATGTGCCCATGCCACGTGCAACTACGGCAGCGTGTGAAGTCTGTCCGCCACGAACAGTCAATATGCCTTGCGCATATTTCATACCCTCGATATCTTCTGGGCTAGTCTCTAAACGAACTAGTACCACTCTTTTACCTTTCTTTCCTTCAGTTACGGCGTCTTCTGCAGTGAAAACTATGCTACCAGTAGCCGCACCTGGGCTTGCTGGTATACCTTTACCCACAACATTATTTTTGTCTGCATCTTTAAGTGCGTTTGCGTCAAATGTTGGATGAAGTAGCATATCAAGTGATTTCGCGTCAATTTGCATAAGCGCTTCTTGTTCGCTAATCATACCCTCATCTATAAGGTCGCAAGCAATTTTAATAGCAGCGGCTGCAGTACGTTTACCATTACGTGTTTGAAGCATATAAAGTTTTTTATTTTCTATAGTAAACTCCATATCTTGCATGTCACGATAATGTTTTTCTAGGATATTACAAATTTTATTAAATTGCTCATAAACTTCTGGCATAACTTCTGCCATTTTTGAAATAGGCATAGGAGTACGAACACCTGCAACGACATCTTCGCCTTGTGCGTTAAGCAAGAATTCTCCCATCAAGCCCTTTTCACCCGTTGCTGGATTACGAGTAAATGCAACACCTGTGCCACTCGTTTCGCCCATGTTACCAAATACCATCATTTGTACATTAACCGCTGTACCCCATGAATAAGGAATATCGTGGTCCATACGATAAATGTTAGCGCGTGGATTATCCCATGAACGGAATACCGCTTTTATTGCTTCGAATAATTGCTCTTTAGGGTCAGATGGAAACTCTTTACCTAATTGTTTTTTATACTCTAATTTAAATTGATTAGCAAGTTCTTTAAGGTCATCTGCTGTCAATTCGACATCGTATGTAACGCCCTTTTTCTCTTTCATTTGGTCGATAAGTTTTTCAAAATACTTCTTACCAACTTCCATAACAACATCAGAGAACATTTGAATAAATCTACGATAGCAGTCCCATGCCCAACGCGGATTACCACTCTTTTTTGCCAATGTTTCAACAACGGACTCGTTTAGTCCTAAATTCAAAATTGTATCCATCATTCCAGGCATACTTGCTCGCGCGCCTGAACGAACAGAAACTAAAAGTGGATTTTCTTTATCACCAAATTTCTTGCCTGTGATTTTTTCCATTTTGGCAATATTCTCAAAAATTTCTGCCTTAATGCTTTCGTTAATTTGACGGCCGTCTTCATAATATTGAGTACATGCCTCAGTACTTATTGTAAAACCTTGTGGTACAGGAAGACCGATTTTTGTCATTTCTGCAAGATTCGCACCTTTACCACCTAAAAGCTCACGCATATTTGCGTTGCCTTCGCTGAATTGATAAACATATTTTTTCATAAATTCTCCCTTTTTATGCAATAATTTTAGTTTACAAAACAACAAATAAAAAAGCAAGTAAATACATGCATGTTTCTAATTTAATACATTAAATTATAAAAAAATAAAAAATACTCGAAAATTTTTATAAATATCCTGTATTTTTATCTATATTTTATATTTTATTAAAATTTTAAAAATAAATATAATTTAAAAAGAACATATATGCAATTTAATAATTATAATTTTAAATGAAATCAAAAGATTTTATATCTTCTCCAAATTTAATAAAAATTATATTATGAAGAAGTCGCATAACTTGTTTTAATACGCGAATATCAAAGTCAAAATCTGCGTTGTTATTGTTAGCAATTGTGTATAAGCAAGTATAGACTTTTTGGTCAATAGGTAGCGAAACATTGTCTTTTTTTAAAACAAAATCTCCATTAATTTTATCAAAATATATTTGTTTACTATCAGCCAATAAAATACCCATTCCGCTAAATGTAAAAAAGTCTAAAATATATTTAATTGTTGCGACATAAGGATTGTTATTTTCAATCTGTTTTAATGCATTTATGGTTAATGTAAATATTTCTTTTTCAGGCTTTGAATTTGGCAATATTGAGTTTAATAAATCTAAAATTATATAAGCATTCATCATGCGTGAATAATCGTTTAAAATATTTGGAAAAGAATCTAAAATATAAGCAGATGTGATTATCCTATTTTGTGCTTTGCTATTTATATTGAATTCAGCAAATATAAAGGGTTGTGCAACTGCTTTTAATTTCGCTTTTTCTTTTTTTACGCCTATGAATTTTGCGAAAATTTTACCTTCTTCTAGTGTAAAAATTGACGCGAGTTTATCCGCGTCTTTATAATCAGTTAATTTTAATACTATTCCTTTAACTTTTGTATCTTGCATTTTATCTTTACAATGTGATTTCTTCTTCAATATTGTTTTCGCATAAAAGAAGTGGAGTATTCGTTATTTCCATATACCTATATGCCATTACGAACTCTATTCTACCTGTCAAATATGCTAGTTGTTTATAACTATCTATTAAATTTTTGGTTTCATTAGACATTTTATTCTTCATAGCCCACTCCTTTTATCTTTTATTATATTCTATGTTTGCACTCTAATTTTATTCATCAATTAAAAGTCCAAAGTCGGATATTGCCTTTTCATCGTTACGCCAGTTTGGTTTCACTTTTACAAAAATTTGAAGATTTACTTTGCTACCTATCAATTTTTCAATTGAAATGCGCGATTGCGTAGAAATTTCTTTAATCATGTTCCCGTTTTTGCCTAAGATGATTGCTTTATGATTTTCGCGCTCACAATACATATCAGCATAAATTTCAATAGGGTTTGTACTCTCTTTATAATCAGTAATAACTACATGTATTCCATGCGGTATTTCATCATCTAAAAGCATTAAAGACTTCTCTCTAATTATTTCAGCACAGATATGCCGTAAATCTTTATCGGTATACTCATCTACTGGATAGTATCTCATTTCGAAATCATAAACTGGCAAGTATTTTTTTACCATGTCTAATAAGACATCGCAATTTTTCCCTTTCAATGCGGATATAGGCAGAATCTCATCTACTTTTGCTATTTCACTTAGTTTAGACAACTCAGGATAAAGTTTTTCAAAACTCACTTCATCTATTTTGTTTATTAATAAAATTTTCTTAGCAGTTGAATTGACTCTTGTCTCAATCGCTTTAAATTGGTCAACTAGTGGACGCTTAGCACTAATCATCATCAATATGATTTCGGTATCTACTGTAGCATTATCAATTTGCTTATCCATTGCATCATCAATTTTATATGAATGTTTATGGTATCCAGGTGTATCAACAAAAACTATTTGGGTATGCTCATCGTTGTAAACGCCTATTATGTTTTCGCGCGTCGTCTGTGATTTAGGGGTCACTATTGCGACCTTCTCGCCTACTAACCTGTTAATCAGCGTACTTTTACCAACATTTGTGTCCCCAATTATTGTTACGAACCCTGATTTAAACGGAATATCTCTACCGATGTTTAGTTCGGACATAATAGTTTCTTGCATTTCTGTCATAATTTTCTCATCTGATTTCGTCATGTGGTCATAGCCTAACAAATGCAACATTCCATGGCAAAACAAAAAGCATATTTCGCGCTTTAATGTGTGATTATATTCTTTCGCTTGCTCTTTTGCGCGCTCAGTACAAATGTATATGTCGCCTATCGTCAATATTTTATCTTCCGGGTCAATATCTAACGCATAATCGCTTAGCCTTAACTTTTCGCCTACCTTCAAATTAATATAAGGATAGGTCAAAACATCGGTTACTCTATCTATCCCACGAGTATTCTTATTTAATTCTTGAATCTCACTTTCCCCGACGAAGGACAAATTTACTCTAATCTTTTTTGGCAACGAAAAACGCTTGACAACGCTGTCATAAACGCGCTTTAAATCTGCACTATAAAGATCATCATTTAGTATTTCAAGCATTAATAGTCCCTTGTACTTTTAGCGTAGTTGTTGCAAACATAGAGTCTAATATTATGTTCGTTTCTGTCGTCTCTGATATTATTTCTACATTTTTAGGAAGATTTTCATATGCTTTTTCTTTGCTTTTTAAAATAAGATCTTCTTTCTCTGTTATAAAATCATGCGTAATATTTACATAGTCAAGTTCATAATATTTGACGACGTCGCGACTGAGTGGCAACAAATCGCTTATACTTTCATTATACACAACACGTTCGAAAAGTGCAAATGAATTTTTGCTCTTGCCAGAAAATATGTGTTTATTAAAAATTTTGTATTCGTAGCATGTGATAGAATTGCCTGTTCTAACTAATTCTGTCTCATTTTTAGGCATTTCTAAGCATGAAATTATGCTTATTTCGGCACTTATTTCAGCCATTGGTCGCACAGATACTTTATTCCCATTGCTATCTAGATTGAAAGGAAGGACAAGTATATCACCAATGTTGACATAATCACCAACTTTAACATTAATTGTACCTGTAATTAAATTTATATCCGTTATAATACCCGCGTATTTTGCTGTAATAGGTTGATATTCACTCTCTATATAAACTAATTTTTCACTAATATTAATAATAATCGCTGTACCTTGTCGAATAACGGAAACTTGCGCTATCCTATCGTATTTATTCAATAAAATATTTTCTATCTCTTCACTTGTTTGAAGATTAATTTTACCCGTTTTTATTCCATTTTCTTTTAAGACATCTATTATCTCGCTAGGAATTAACTCTTCCGTCCCATATACTCTAATTTGCCATGTATAATTGCTCACAAATATCATAAAGATTGAACCGAAAAAGATCGCTAAAATAAGACCTAAGTTAGCGAGAATAATTTTTGGAAAGCGTTTTTTTAATGAAAAAACTTGTTTTACTTTAAAGTTATTAATGTAGCGCTTCACTCGTCTTGTATCTTTATCTTCAACATCAAAAATGACATGATTATGCTCAATTCTTTTTAAATTGTACAATGTTATTTTTTTTGAATATAAGGTCTTTATTAAATTGTCTATGTTATAACCCGTCAAATCAAATTTCATTTAGTCTCCACAACCCTTATTTCGCCATTAATTACGCAACTGGTCTTGTCCAAATATTTAACAGATAGTTGATTGCCCGAAACAATCAATAATTTATTTTTTAACTGAAAAGACATCTCTTCGTCCCCAAAATAGACGACCGATTTTATGCCTTCTATATATAAACTTTTCCCGCCTAAATTTACTATACGATAATTATATGATATGCCTGTACCATTCATAAATTTTTCTATTTCATCTAACATGCTCATACTAAAATATATGTGATATTCAAGTGTATTATGATGAAGCAAATTAAGGAACTAAAAAAAATAGCCGATTTGGCTATTTCTTCATCTGAGTATCAACATATGTTTCATAATCAATTTCGTTGTCATATTCCAAAGTAGAGTTTATCCTTATTATTCTATTTGCAACAGTGGACATAATCTCTTCGTCATGTGTTGAGAATATCATGCAACCTTCGAACCGCTCCATGCCTTTATTTAATGAAGTGATAGATTCAAGGTCTAAGTGGTTAGTAGGTTCATCAAGAAGCAAGAAATTGCCCGCTTGTAACATCATACGCGCTAACATGCAACGCACTTTTTCTCCACCTGACAAAACTTTTGCTTTTTTGTCCGCCTCTTCTCCGCTAAACAGCATACGACCTAACCAACTACGCAAAAATGTTGCGTCATTTTCTTTTGTGTATTGACCTATCCACTGAACGAGTGATAAATCGCAGTTTTCAAAATACTCATTATTATTTTGTGGCAAATAAGTCGCAGTTATAGTTTTACCCCACTTTACTTCGCCTTTATAGTCTGTATCTCTACCTGATAAAATTTCAAATAGTGCAGTTATAACATTACTATTATCTGACATTATCGCGATTTTATTATCCGGTCTAACCGTAAATGAAACATTTTCAAATAGACCTTTTTTAGTTAGGTTTTTAACAAATAAAATATCATTACCAATACGCTGATCAAATTTAAAATCAATATATGGATATTTTCTACTTGACGGCTTAATATCTTCAATAGTTAGTCGCTCAAGTTCCTTTTTCCTACTTGTAGCCTGCTTTGACTTTGACGCGTTTGCTGAAAATCGCGCGATAAATTCTTGCAATTCCTTTGCTCGTTGCTCTGCTTTCTTATTTTGGTCCTTTAATTGTTTCAATGCAAGTTGGCTACTCTCGTACCAAAAGTCGTAATTGCCTAAAAATAGATTAATTTTGCCATAATCTATATCACAAATATGCGTACATACTTTGTTTAAAAAATGTCTATTGTGACTGACAATTATTATTGTATTTTCAAAATTTAATATAAAATCTTCAAGCCATCTAATAGTCTTTAAATCAAGGTTGTTAGTTGGTTCGTCTAATATCAAATTATCTGGATTAGAGAAAAGTGCCTGAGCAAGTAAAACTTTCACTTTAATTTTGCTATCTACATTTGCCATTAACTCATGATGAAGTTCACTAGGAATTTCAAGCGAATTCAATAAACTCTCCGCTTCGCTCTCAGCGTCCCAACCATTTAACTCCATGAATTCGGCTTCAAGTTCGCCAAGTTTAATGCCATCTTCCTCAGTAAAATCTGTCTTTTGATAGTATTTTTCTTTCTCGTCCATGATTTCGACTAATCGTTTATGGCCCATTAAAACGGTACGAAGGACTGTATATTCATTATATTTCTCTTGATTTTGCTCTAAAACGGACAAACGCTCTTTAGGAGGTATAATCACTTCACCTTTGTTTGGTTCAAGTTCTCCCGACAGCACTTTCATAAAAGTAGATTTACCTGCACCATTCGCACCAATGACACCATAGCAGTTGCCTTTGGTAAATTTTAGATTTACATCTTCAAACAATTTTCTACTACCAAATTGAACGGCTACATTGTTAACAGTTATCATAAATACTCCTTAATTATTAGATAAATTTTCTTTTTCTAATTTTTGTTTTTTCTTTCTTTTGTGGTAAATAATCCTTGTTATAATCATCATACCCAGTGTAAAAGTCGCACCTAATATCCAGCCTGACAATACATCACTAAAATAGTGTACTCCTAAATACACTCGGCTTAAACCAACTAGAATTATCATTATAGACAGCAAACTAGTTAGAGTTATCTTCAATGCAATGCTTTTACCATATTTTATCACGAAATAAATTATTAGTCCAAATATTGCCATAGAAAGCATAGCGTGCGCTGATGGAAAACTATAACCTATTTCGCTTATCAACCCTACATCTATTGGGCGGTCGCGCCTTACACTATATTTTACAATTAGGTTTATTATAGAGGCGCCTATTAAACAAATTATTCCTACTAGACCATAATATTTTTTCCTAGTTATCATAAACATAACTAGTACAACTAGGACTAAGAAATACACTGATCCTGCGTGTGTTATGATTTTAAAGAATCCTGTCCAAAAGCTATTCCTTCCATTATAGAATACATCATTTAAATTATCAATCGCAAATTCATGACCATTACAAACTAAAACTAGCAACGCGATAAATATCGACAGAAGAACGGCAAAAACACATATTGCTACGATTAATTTAATTTTTTTCTTTTTATCCATGCGTTTATTATACACAATTTTAACTATTTTGTAAATAAAAAAGGGCTAATACCCTTTAATCTAATTATTTAAATTTAAATTATTTGTGTCTTCTTCAACCTTATCTTTATCAACATCTCTACTAATTTTACCTTTCCTTGTTGAAATTGTAGTTCTATCTTCAACATTTTGCTCTTTTTGCTTAAGTTGTGACAAATAGGCAGATGTTCGAGAATATGTTTTAGGGTCGATCGTATTTTCAGTGGACTTATATATTTTAGTCTCTAATTCCATAACGCGCTTGCGAATTTCGTTTAATTGTCCAGATTTTTTTAATTCTTTGTATTCCTTTTTTGTAATTTTTGCTTCGTCGAAATATGGTTTATAACTTTGATTTATGGTAATAATCGCTGCTCCTATTGTTGCAGGTACAATTAGTCCAATAAGTGCAAAAGGACTTAAAAACGAAAAAGCGATACTGCATATTCCAATGACAGTTGCAAAAGCGACTGGAAGGCGCCTTGCTCTATTACTCATCTCTTTCATCTCAGCAATATGTGCAATATAAAATTCTTGATTATCAGTATAATTTTTCATAAGTACTCCTTAATCTGATACTTATATTAATGCAAAGTGCTATTTTTGTCAATATCAAAAAATTAAATTGCAAAAAAATTTTTAATTTATTATCTATTAATGAATCTACGAATGCCGTCAAAGTTATCACAATCTGTATGTTGAGTATAATACACTAAGCAAGCCATAGCACTAAGTTCAATTAAAACATCGAGCGCTATTTTAACTATGTCTTTAGTGCTAATTTCCTGCTGTTGTAAAGCCAAAAGCCTACTTTCAATCTTAGAGGCAATTTCTTCATTAGACATACTCATATCTACGCAATATGTAGCAAACTTTATACTCTCTAACAGCTTCTCATACTTAAATGGTTCGCGCATATTATCAACATTTGTAACAATCATAGGATTTGTTTCGACGGTCTCATATGTCGTAAAGCGCTTACCACAACGCAAACACTCACGACGACGGCGAATACTCGTATCTTTTAAATAACGGCTGTCTACTACTTTACTATCACTATTCCCACAAAAAATGCACTTCAAAATATTTTCCTCCTATACAATATAATTATTATCTCATATTTCGACAAAATTATCAAACAATTTTATATAAAATTTTAAAAAATTTTCAATATATCTTGTATTTTATTATATTGTACCACTAAATGTAGAAAAAAGAATTGTGGATTTCAATTCTTTTCTCTTAAATTTTATATATCTTTATATTATTTTTTTGGAGTTATTTCTATACTTTGTGCATTAATGGACTGCGTATTGATTTGAGTATTTTTATTTTGGCTATTTAACGCAATGATATCGCTATAATCGAATCGATTGTTTTTGTTAGGTCTATTATTCCTTTGTCTAGAATTGTTGTCTACTTTTAATTCTACCAAAATGACATCTACTCCAATTTTGCATACACACTCAAAAGGAATAAATATCTCTCTACCGCCACGAAACATTTCCCAAAAGCCTTGACATGGTTGTGGCACGATAAATCCCAAAGCGCGTGCCGTCTCGACATCAAAAATTATGTCAGTTATATGACCTAAACATTTCCCGTCCACCGTGTTTACTACCTGCTTTGCTTTAAGTTCAAGGAAAGATGTCTCCATATAATATATTTATGTCAGTTTAGACATAAAATGTCAAAAAACTACAAACTAACATTAATTTAAATATAGCCCTGCTTCTTTGACAATTATTTTAGTTTTATGAATTAGTGGTTTGCAAGCGTTCGTCCTCGGTTGAATAGGGATATCATTTACATCAACAACATACAATTTATCCTTATCCTGAAGTACAATGTCGCCTGTAATGATAGGAGATATTATTGTAAATATTTTTTCTTTGCCTGTTATGATTTTTAATCCTTTTCTATTCCTTGCGCCTATTGGCAATTCATTTAAACTGAACTTCTTTCCATATCCTTCCGTAGTTATAACCAAAACTCTATCTAATACATTCACAGCACTAGCAAAAATTACTTTCTCGCCTTCATTTAAATTCATACCTATTACTCCGCCACTATTGCGTTTTGTTATAGGTGCGGTTTTGTATTCCACATTAACTGCCATTCCATCTGAACTTACCATTAAAATTGATGGCAAATTGTCGTTTATTTGTACAGAAACTAGACGATCAAAATCTTTAAGTTTTAATGCTATACTACCCGATTTTAAGTTATTATATTCACTTGTTTCTATGCGTTTTATGTAACCATCTTGCGTCATCATAATTAACTCAGGAGATTCTAATAAATCTTGTTCAGTAAACAAAGCAACTATTTTTTCTTTTTCCTCTGCGTGTGTGATCTGACTTAACGCCGTTCCTTTCTGAATAAACTTTGAGTTAGGTATCTCTCTTACTGGTATTTTAAAGTAATTACCAAAATTAGTAAACATACATACCGAACTATTCATACTTGTCTGAACTATACACTTATGAAGTGCATTAATAGTGTCATAATTGAAGTTTGCACTCGCATTTTGAATTTGTTTAATATCTAATGTCTTTAAGCGCAAGCCGTCATAACTAACCGCCACCGCGCACTCAGTGTCTAAGAGTTTTTCAATCGGGGTTATATCATAATTCTCAAAACTCTCAACAATCTTCGTTCTTCTAGGAGATGCGTATTTTGTCTTAATTTCCTTTAACTCTTTTTTGATGACCGCATATTGCTTATCTTTACTTGCAAGAATAGAAGTCAATTCTTCAATCGTCTTTTTTAATTCTTCTAACTCAGCGCGAAGTTTCTCTACTTCTAAGTTTGTAAGCCTACTTAATCGCATATCAAGGATTGCTTGTGTCTGCATTTCGGACAACTTAAATCTATCCATAAGGCGTGTCTTTGCTTCATTAGTCGACGCAGAAGTCTTAATAATCTTAATAACCTCATCGATATTTTCAATAGCAATACATAGTCCTTCTACTATGTGTGCGCGCGCTTTTGCTCTATCAAGGTCAAATTTTGTTCGTCTAACAATTACTTCTAGTTGAAATTTAATATAATATGATAGATAGTCAAGCAACCCTAATTGTTTTGGACTACCATCTGCAATGGCTACGACATTATAGTTGAAATTTAGTTGCAAGTCAGTATGTTTTAATAAAATGGCTATAATATTGTCAACATCTGCGTCTTTTTTCACTGTAATACATGCACGAATACCTGTCTTATCGCTTTCATCCGTTATATCTGCAATACCGCTCAACTCGTCTTTCATTTTTTCTTTCAGGTCGCTAATAGACTTTAACAATTCAGCTTTATTCACTTGATATGGCAATTCAGTTATAACAATATTTGTCTTTCCATTTTTTTCGTCTTCAAGATGGAATATTGCACGCATTGCGACCTTTCCTCTACCTGTTAAATATGCTTCTCTCATATCTTTTGATGCGCATATCATACCGCCTGTAGGAAAATCAGGTCCTTTTATGTATTTCATCATCTCGTCTAATGATATGTTTGGATTATCAATGTATGCAATACAGCCGTCTATCATTTCGCCTAAATTGTGCGTTGGTATGCTTGTTGCAAGCCCAACAGCAATACCTGACGCACCATTCACAAATAGATTTGGGAATCTACCTGGAAGATAGTCGGGTTCTTTTATCGTATCATCAAAGTTAAAGCTATATGTGACTGTATCCTTGTCCAAATCGCGCATGAGTTCAAGCGCAAGCGGACTCAATCGCACTTCTGTATAACGCATAGCGGCATGTGGGTCGCCATCTATTGAACCAAAATTTCCTTGACCTTCAACGAGTGGTTCGCCCATAACAAAGTCTTGTGCCATACGCACCATAGCGCCATACACGGACGAATCTCCGTGCGGATGAAATTTACCTAATGTATCACCGACTATACGAGCAGATTTTTTAAAAGGTTTATCCGGCGTCACCCCTAATTCCATCATGTCAAACAATATTCTTCGCTGAACGGGTTTTAGTCCATCTTCAACACGCGGGAGTGCTCTATCCATAATGACATATTCACTATAAGGAAGCATGGAGGTTGACATAACTTCTTCAATGGTTTTTTCGAATAGATTGCCCGCTGGCGCTAAATCGCCCAAAGAATTATCTCTATCACTATTCTTGCTCATAACTATTAATTGCCCTCCTTATCTTCCTTGTTCTTTTTAAAAGTATCAATTTTGTTAAAATTAGCATTTTTGTTTATATAGTCTTTACGCGGACCGACATCATCGCCCATCCACATGGTTATCTCTTTATCCGCCATTACAGCATCTTCTAGAGTTACGCGTATCATACTTCGCCTTGCTGGATCCATAGTGGTTGTCCATAATTGCTCGGCACTCATCTCGCCTAATCCTTTATATCTTTGCAATGAATAATTTTTCAAATTAGAAGTTATTTTATTAAGTTCTTCATCAGTATAGCAATACCATTCCTTATCCTTTGTAGTCACTTTGTATAGTGGTGGCATACCTACATAAATGTTTCCATTTGTGATGAGCGGTCGCATATACCTAAAGAAAAATGTCAATAATATGCACCTAATATGCATACCATCTTGGTCGGCATCACTCAAAATAATAATTTTATTATACTTTAAATTGTCTAGTTTAAAGTCTTCGCCAATTCCTGTGCCTATTGCACCTATTATTGTTCGTATTTCTTCATTTGCAAGCACTTGGTCAATACGCTTTTTCTCACTATTTAAAGGTTTACCACGCAACGGCAAAATCGCTTGGAAATATCTATCTCTACCTTGCTTAGCCGTTCCACCTGCTGAATCACCTTCGACTATAAATATCTCATTGATATCCGCGTTTTTACTTGTGCAATTCGCTAATTTACCTATCAACATACTGGTTTCAATATTTTTGCTTCTAGCAAGGTCTTTCGCGCGCTTTGCTGCCTGTCGCACACGCGCTGCACTCTTCGCTTTTTCAATAATGATATTACCTATGTTTTCATTCTTTTTACTAGCAAAAAACTCGGTCAAGCCTTGAGTACACACGCTTTCTACGCGCGCACGCGCTTCTACATTACCTAATTTTGTTTTAGTTTGACCTTCAAACTGCACATTCTTCATCTTTATTGAAAGTACAGCAACAAGTCCTTCTCTAAAGTCATCGCCAATGAACGCAATCTCTTTATCTTTTTTATCCTTGCCTTCTTTTGTATGTTTTTTCACAAAATCATTTAATACTTTAGTAAGTGCCGTTTTAAAGCCAACTTCATGTGTTCCACCTTCTGGTGTAGGAATATTATTGACATAACTAAATATATTTTCAGTGTAATTATCTACATATTGAAGCGCAACAGATACATATGTATCATCAATTTCATTTTCGATATATATAGGGGGCACAAATAATGGTTTTTTATCCATAGTAAGACTTGTAACATAGTCGCGTATTCCGCCTTCGTAACAAAGCGTTTCTTGTTTATTAATGCGCTCGTCAATTAATTCTATATGAACACCTTTATTTAAGAATGCAGTTTCTTTTAGTCTTTCATATACAGTATCATAATCGAAATTGATATCCTTAAATACTCTATCATCAGGCAAAAAACGGACATAAGAACCTTTCAATGTCGTATTGCCTACTTCCTTTAAATGTTCAACAGGAACTCCACTATGAATTTTACCATTCTTTTCAATAGATTCAAATCGCGCAAAATATTTTTTCCCGTCTTTGTAGACATTAACTTCCAAATATCTACTCAATGCATTTGTAACAGACGCACCTACTCCATGCAGTCCGCCTGAATACTTATAATTGTGATCTCCAAATTTTCCACCTGCGTGAAGTTGAGTGAAAACAACTTCTACACCGCTCATTTTAAGTTTAGGGTGTGGACTAACCGGTATACCTCGCCCATTGTCTAGTACGGACGCAGTGCCATCTTTGTGTAGTGTTACGACAACCTTATTGCCATATCCATTAGCAATTTCGTCTATTGCATTATCAATTATTTCCCATAAAAGATGATGCAATCCTTTTAGGCCTGTCGTACCGATATACATGCCTGGACGCATTCTAACCGCGTCCAAACCTTCTAAAACAATTAAATCTTTTGAATCATAACTAGCCATATACTACCTTCTATTTAAGTTTTTATTAATATTGACTAATTATACCAAAAATTTTTAATTATAGCAATTTATTTGAGAGTACACCACTATCAAAATACGAAAATTTCTTAATATTGGTTGCGTTCTCTATCAGATTGTCGACCAAACTAATATAATCAAGACCGACCTGTTCAAACAAATAATAAGCCATTGAACCTGGGATTGTATTTACTTCATTTAGATATAAAATCTTCTTATCTACGTCATAAATATAGTCTATTCGAACGACTCCATTTAAGTCTAGTTTTTCATATATTTTCTTTGTATATGTATCTATTGTATCCTTTAATTTTTTTGTTATCTTTGCAGGAATTATTCTATCCTTTCGCTTGCCTTTATTTGAATTCATATATTTTTCATCGAATGAAAGAATACTAGAATTTTTTATCGGGTTTTCTATTGCGCTAAGCATCAAACCTTCACGCGTTTTTATACACGCTTGATTGTATTCGAGCATATTAACTATTCGCTCTTCTACTAATGCGCTGTCATTTAATAAAAATATTGCTTGAATTTGATCGCGATAATTTTCTTTATTACATGCTTTAACACCTATACTTGAGCCTAGTGCGTTTGGCTTCACGATAAGTTCAGACGGAAATTCTTTGTCAATTTTTAATGTCTTTTCGTCATAATTATTAATAGTAACCAACTCGCCATTTATTGTAGGCACTGTATCTTTAAGTATACTTTTAGTCAGTGTCTTATCCATGCATATATGCGCGGATAAGGCGTCGCAACTTGTATATCGTATTTTATTTACTTCAAAGAATCCTGCTAAATCGCCATTCTCACCAACTCCGCCATGACAACAATTTATCACAACAAATATATCGCATATCTTTTTTGAAAATGCTCCTTTTTGATAGACTGCTCCATCATGAATAATAACTTGTTTTAACTTAATATTTGATTTGTCCTCATAGTATTTAATATCATTAATTTTTGTCGCTAAATAAAAATTATTATCTAGTCCTATGTAGATTTTTTCAATCTCGTACCTATCAACAATATTGTTTGCTAATTGCGTGGCGGTAATTATCGATATATCATGCTCACTACTCGATCCGCCAAAAAATATACATATCTTTTTCATATTAGTATATATTCAAAAATTTTTAATTTTGCATATAAAAAAGTATGAATTTTATTTTTCATTCTGAAATTATAGATTACAAATTCATTAATACAGGACGAAATAAAACAATTTTATTTTTGCATGGCTGGGGCGGAAATAAAAATTCATTTTTATCTACAATAAATTTATTAAAATCAAAATTCAACATATTGACTTTGACTATGCCTACAACTAAAAACACAAAAACAATTTGGCGATTAAATGACTACCGCGATCTAATATTAAATATTTTGTCTACTAATTCTATTAAATCCGTCATAATCATTTGCCATAGTTTTGGATTTAGGGTTGCATGCCGATTAAATGGTTTAATCAATATTGAAAAAATTATCGTTACAGGCGGTGCAGGTCTAAGGCAAAAAAATGTATTTAGAAGAATCGAAAACAACAATAATATCATACTTTTAAAACAAAAAAGATTTAGATATCTATATGATAAAATTGCAAGCGTCGATTATAAAAATTTATCTAAAATAAACAAACTAAGTTTTAAAGAAATTATAAATTTTAATTGTAAAAATTTAATTAAATTTTCATGCCCAATGTTTTTATTTTGGGGGCAATTCGATCATTCCACTCCATTATGGATGGCAAAAGAAATAAAGAGAAAAAATAATGCAAAATTATTTGTAACAAAAAGCGATCACTTTGCCTATTTAAATAAAGGAGCATTGTTTAATAATCTAATAAAGGAATTTGTAAATGATTAATTTTATTATTTATTTAATTAATTCAATTTTAATTTTTTCGAACTTTTTCTACATAAAAAGATATTTGCATATTTATCAATTAAAAAACTATCAAAATTTAAGATTTTTTGAATTTTTTTCTAAAAAACACAAAATTTACATCATTTTACTAGCATTTTTTGTCGTTTTGCAAATATTTTTTAAAAATTTTTATATTATCATAGGTTGCAATATATTTGTTTTTATTTCTAATTTGCTTTTAAATAAAGATTTAATGATAACTAAAAAAACACCATTAACCTATACAAGCAAACTAAATAGATTATTCGCTATATCAATATTTTTAATTTTCATTCCTTTATTCATTTATTGCGGGTTTACTATTTCTTCTATCCTACTATTTATATCGCCTTGCTTGTCAAATTCAATTAATATTTATGATAAAATTTTAAATAAAAAATTTATAAAAAAAGCACAGAAAAAATTACAAAAATTTAAACCAAAAATAATTGCTATAACAGGTAGTAACGGAAAGACCAGTGTTAAAAATATTTTATATAAAATGTTGAGTAGTTTAGAAAATGTTTTAGTAACACCAAAAAGTTTCAATACTCCGCTCGGAATTGCAAAATTTATTAATGAAAATCTTAAAGAAGATTGCAAATATTTAATATTAGAATATGGAGCTAGAAGACGAAATGACATTAAAACTTTGTGCAAGTTATTCGGCGCAGATTACGGAATAATCACATTAATCGGCAACCAACATTTGCAAACCTTTAAATCGCGTGAAAATATCTATTTAGCTAAATCAGAGTTGTCAAAATATTTAAAAGAAAATTTATGTGTTTACAATCTTGATAACATATATGCTCTTAGAATGTACCAAGAAAAATGTGGTGAAAAAATTGGTGTCAGTTGTAATGAAATAAAAGACAAATTTAATCCAAATATAGTTTATGCTACAAACATTAAAATTGTAAATTATTCAACAACTTTTATACTTCATATAGCAAACACCTCATACTCTATTAAAACAAAATTACTCGGCGAACATAATGTACTTAATATCCTTTTATCTAGTGCGCTTGCATTTAACTTAGGGATGCCCATTCAAAATATAATTAGTGCAATAAACTCTTTGGAATTTACTCCACATAGATTAGAACTAATACAAAGCAGAATAAATATATTAGACGATAGTTATAATTGTTCAATCGATAGTGCACGCGCCTCATTAAATGTTTTATCCCAATTAAAAAATAAAAAAGCAGTAGCGACTCCTGGAATTATAGAAGGCGGAAATGATGAGTATAAATTGAATTTCCAATTAGGAAAAATGATATCGAATTTTGATTATGCTATAATTATAGGCGAGCATAATAAAATTGCACTTGAAAATGGCATAACAAATAAAAAATCTAATATTAAAATTTATTATGCCAAAACACTTGAAGACGCAAAAAAATATTTCAATTTATTACATGACGGCGACAATTTATTATTATTGAATGATCTTCCAGATGATTATAAATAATAAATATTGCTTTAATTTACCATGAAAAAAGACTTTATCAAAAGTCCCTTTATTATTCTATTTCCATGTTTAAAATATCCTAATTTTGTACATTTCTCACTTAATTTATATATATTTTTGATGTTATTTTGATATATCTTTTGTCATTTCAAAACAATCTGAGCCATCTTCATAATAGTTTTTTCTAACCCTTCTAAGTACAAATCCATATTTTTTATACAAAAGATATGCCCCGATATTAGATTTGCTAACCTCCAAACTTAAAATATTTATATTTCTATCTTTTGCATAATTTTGTGCGGTATCTAGCAATTTAGTCGCTATTCCCAAATTCCTATACTGGCTATCTACCGCTATACTTTCTACATTTAGTTCATCTGTTAAATTTAAAACTTCATATCCTACTATCTCATCATTAAATTTAGCGACAAAAACGGCATAATTATCATCAATTATAGCATTTTTTATATCATTTTGTGTTAAATGATTAGTTTTTATTGATTTTTCTTCTATGGCTTTGATATTGGACACATCTTCAACGCTTGCTTCAACAATAGAAATCATACCACGCTTTAATTTCTCATTTTCCGCTTGAGATAATTGATAATATATCGGCACTAACTCTTGATCAGTCGATTTTTCCATTTCATTAATATATATGCCTGGATCAAATTGGACTACAAAAGAATTTAGACTTTCATCTTGAGAAAACATCCCTATAGATTTTCCTTCCGCGATTTTAACAAGTTCATCATGCGTAATGTTGTGATCATATTTGTAAACTATATCATTTATCTTCTTTGCGACAAAATAACTATCTCTACTTCCCAAAATTGCGACAGTACCAATTTCATTATTTTGCGAATTTGCAAGTGCATACAAAAGGTCTAAATTGTTAATGCCATAAGCTTTCTTTTTAGTTGCATCTCTAAACGCTTTAATTGTTGCTATTCCTACGCGAATACCAGTAAATGATCCTGGGCCTATAACAACCCCAAATTCATCAATATCCTTTAAAGTCAAATTTTTATTTCTTAGTAACTCGTCTATAGCGGGCAACATCGCTTCATTGTGATGCATTTTTGATTTAATTATTGACGAAAAAATTTTGTCCTTTAATTCAAGGACTATAACAAGTTCTTCATTTGCTGTGTTTATCAAAAGTCTATTCATATATCTCAATTTCTCGCGTATTTTCGTCTAATAATTTAATGTTAACTATCTTAACTTTTTTTGGTAAAAGGGGTGCAATATTTTCGCTCCATTCAATAAAAATTATGCTATCTTTGTCGGCAAGTATTTCGTCAAATCCCGCTTCAATAGCCTCCTCCGTACTAATACGATATGTGTCAAAATGATGCAATCGATACTTGCCTTCATATGATTTTAATATGGCGAATGTAGGACTATTGACAATATCTTTTACTCCAAGAGATTCGAACACAAATTTTGTAAATGTCGTCTTTCCTGCGCCCAAATCTCCATTCAACAAAACAGTATCCCCTACTTTTAAACTAGAGGCAAAATCGTTCGCTATTTTTCTTGTATCTTCAAGTGATCTTACAATATATTTCATTATCTTAATATCTTTTTTATTGGATTTATATGCGGAATCTTTACATCGGTCAATCGTACACAACCTGATATGGCGTTAGCATTATCTTTCAAATCGCTATCATCTTTGTAGTAAAATGTAAGAATTCTATCCCCTTTATTGACAAAATCTCCTATCTTTACATTTAAAGTTACACCTATATTATTGTCATGTGTCTCAGAACATAAACGCCTTGTCAACTCTCCTAATAATAGAGAGTCAATATTCCCTACATAACCGCTTCGTTTGGCAACAAAATTTACCGATTTATAAGGATTAAATATTTGATTCTGTTTAACCGCATTGTCATCACCATCTTGATCGCGGACAATATCCAAAAATCTTTGATATGCATTACCATAATCGAGAGCAACATCTATCAGTTCATTTAGTTCCATGTCATTTAATCGCGAATCAATCTTTTTAATAATTTCGACAGCATATTTTTTTACAATATCGCGAAGCATACAGTGCTCACCTTTTAAAACTTTTATAGCATCATTAAGTTCTATCGCATTACCTATTCCATCGCCGAATGTTTGCAAGGTGCTTGTAATTATTATAACACTTTGAACTCCGCACTCGTTAAATATGTATTTTAATAAATGTGCCAAACGGTTTGCGTCTTTGTAATTTTTTATCAAACTTGCAACTCCGTATTTAACATCAACCATGACTACTTTTGCTCCGCTTGCAAGTTTCTTGCTAGCGATAGACGAAGCCAACAAATCCAAATTGTTTTCAAGTCCACACATCTCTCTTAGTTTGAAAAGTAATTTATCTGCTGGACAAATGTCTGCCGTATGTGAAAGTATACATGCATTTGTATCTTCCAAAGTAGACTTTATTTCTTTATCATCCAAATTAACTCTAAAATTTGGGATAGCGCCAAATCTGTCCAGACCGCCATTTGTAAAGACAAATGACTTGCTAGTGCTCTTAATAACTTTATATCCAAGACTTGCCAAAAGCGGAATTAAAACAATACTAGATGAGTCCCCAACTCCGCCCGTAGAATGTTTTTCGATAATAGGTTGATCAAATGATAAAACTTTACCACTGTCTCGCATAGCCAAAGTTAAATTTAAGACTTCTCTTTCGCTCATACCAAATGAATCTAGTGCTAAAAATATTTCAATAATATTTTTGTCAATTCCACTTTTCATAAGATAGTTAATTATCTGATAGTATTCTTCACGCGATAATTCTTTTTTATTTGCCTTTTTTATAATTAAATCTTTAAACATACGATCCTCTATTTTTATTTTACAAATTTAGTCGTTTTTTGTCAAATGATATCAAAATATATTGATGATTAAAATAAAAATGATGTAAACATTGTTTACTTACAAATTATTTGGCAAAAATTATAGCATGTCAAGATTCAAAATTGTAAACTTAATCGATAAAATCTTTGTTAGCGTCGCAATATTTTTGCTCGTTTATGCATGGGTAAATTTTTATATTAGAAATTTATTTACCACTTTTATAATCTCATTAATCGTCAGTTTTGCCATTATATTTGTTTTGTACTATATCTTAGAAAAACGCGAATATAAATTTCAATTGACGAAACAAGAAAAAGACAAATTTTTAAAGACGATACTAGCCTTTCGACTTCTGCCTAAAAAAGAAAAACAAAAGATGTTAGCAGATATAATAGAAAAATCAAATGGCAGAATAATTGACCAAAGCCATTTAACTTTTGTTAAAGATGAAAAAACTCATATAGTTTTGCTAGCAACCAATATAGAGCAATTAACTAATAATGATATCGTCAATCTAATAGATTCAAATTTAAATGAAAAAGTAGATGTCATTGACATAATATGCAATGATATTTCATTAAATATAAAAACTGATTATCTAAAAACTACTACCATAAACTTAATAGACAAAAACAAATTTTACAATGATTATATTCTAAAATATGGTATAAATATTGACCTATCCGACTTAGATAATAGTATTAACAAAATAAAATTTAAAGATATATTGCGTGGCATGTTTTTGCCCTTTAAAGCACGTTCATATTTTATATGCGGTTTAATATTAATATTTAGTAGTATACTGCTTCCTTATCATGCATATTATTTAATCTTTGGTTCAATGTTCATGCTGTTTAGCATTATTTGTAAAATCTTGCCAAAATTTACATCTCACTAATTTTACTAAGTGCATATATTAATTTATCTATTTCTTGCTCCGTATTATTAAAATCTAAAGATATACGGACTGCGCCTTCTTTTTCTGTGCCTAAGTGTTTGTGTATCAATGGTGCGCAGTGCAATCCTGCTCTAACACATATATTATATTTTTCGTCTAAAAGATTCGCAACTAACGAACTATCCATTCCCTCTATGTTTATAAGTGCAATATTTTTTGAATTGGGTTTTGAATATATTTTTATAAATTTTAAATTTTTTAGTGAAAAATATAGATATTTTGTTAATTTTTCTTCAATTTTTATTAAATTTTTAAAATTTTTTGATAAAAACTCAATTCCTGCTTTTAAACTAATAATTGGAATCGTAGGTATTGTTCCCGCTTCAAACCCTTCCGGAATTGTTATTGGTTGATTTAAATTTGCACTTTCTGTACCCGTTCCGCCAAAGATTAATGGGCGCAATTTAACTGTATTTTTTACAATAAGTCCACCAACACCAGTAATCGATAACAATCCTTTATGACCAGAAAAAGTATACATGTCTATATTTAGTTCATTTAAGTTTATATCAATATGCCCACTAGCTTGTGCTCCGTCAACTAAATATAGAATATTGTATTTTTTACAAATTTTACCTACCCTATCAATATCACATAATTCGCCAGTTACATTTGAGACTGATGTGGTTATTATCAATTTTGTATTAGGTTTTATCTCTTGCTCTATTAAGTTAGGTACCTCAGACATATCACAATCAATTATACTAACTTCAACACCTTTTGATTTTAAAAATTCTAGCGGTCTTAGTACTGAGTTGTGTTCATATATCGTTGCAATAACATGATCGCCCTTATTTAATATTCCAAAAATTGCAAGGTTTAAAGATTCTGTACAATTTTTCGTGAACACAACTTCATAATCATAAGCATGAAAAAATTGTTTCACCTTCTCTCGTGTCTCATAAATTATTTCAGCAGTTTTGACCGAATATTTATGACCACTCCTACCCGGGTTTGCAGTAAATTTATTAATAGAATGATTGAGTTCATATCTGACAATTTCTGGTTTATAAAAACTTGTAGCCGCATTATCAAAGTATATCATATAACACATTATGAAAAATTAGAATATTGTGTTATAGAGGCAGATATGAAATACTTAATCATTGCATTCAAATCGCGTAACAATCTGTTTAATATTAACAAAATTTTACAAAAACACGGAATTAACACTGCCGTTGTAAATACTCCAAGAAATATATCAATAAGTTGTGGGCTTAGCATTAAGGTAGAGATAAAAGCATTAGACCTTTGCAAAAACATAATTTCACGAGCGCAATTAAACGACTTTATGGGAATTTATATCGTAGAGCGTATAAACAATCATGAACAAGTAACACGCGTATTTTAAGCATGTTTTAAAAGGCGTTTTACTTAAAAAGATTGACTAAATTATATAATTTTGATATCATATACACATGGGAAAATTCGATAAAGTCTTCTCTTATCTTGACGAACTTTATCCCGCACCGCAATGTGCGCTAAATTTTTCTAACGCATATGAATTACTTGTGGCGGTCATACTCTCTGCTCAATGTACAGATGTGCGCGTCAACATTGTTACAAAAGATCTATTCAAACTTGCTAATACGCCTGAAAAAATGCTTAAACTAGGAATGGATAAACTAAAAGAAATCATTCGTCCTTGCGGATTCTTTAATACTAAGGCAAAAGCAATTATGGAGTCCAGTAAGGATATTATTGAAAGATTTAATGGGCAAGTCCCCGACAACATGGAAGACTTAACATCACTTCGTGGCGTTGGAAGAAAAACAGCAAATGTTGTAATAGCAAACGCTTTTGGTGGACAAACTATTGCTGTAGATACACATGTACATAGAGTATCTAAGCGACTTAATATGGCAAAAAAAGACTCTACTCCATACGAGTGCGAAATGGCACTATTAAAAATTGTAGATAAGGATAAAAGGTCAAAATTTCATCATCAAATGATTTGGTTCGGACGCGAGCATTGCAAAGCGATAAAACCTTTGTGCGATGATTGTGAATTAAAAGATAGTTGTTCGTATTATAAAGAAAAAAATAAATCAAAAACTAATAAAAAAATAAAAACTAAGTCTATTTAGCAAAATAAAATAATGAATACATAAATGAAAGGAAAATTATGAATTTAGATAAAGTATTAATTACAATAAAATCTGGTAATGGCGGTAGTGGAAAAGTAAGTTTTCACCGCGAAAAATTTGTTGAAAAAGGCGGTCCGGACGGCGGAGATGGTGGCAACGGCGGATCAATTTATTTTGTCGCGGATAGTTCTAAAAATACGCTTATAGATTTCCAATATGTTAAACGCTTTGAAGCTGAAAATGGTGCAGGTGGTTCTGGCAAATTACAAAACGGAAAAAATGGTAAAGATGTCTACATTCATGTACCTTGCGGTACAGTTATTAAAGACGCAACAACCAATCAAGTCCTTGCAGATATGTATGAAAACGGATACACTTACCTTGCACTCCCTGGTGGACGAGGCGGTAAAGGAAACAATTTCTTTAAAAGTCCTACTAGACAATCGCCACGATTTAGTCAACTCGGTGAAGTCACTGAAAGCTATAAAGTTATACTTGAATTAAAAACTATTGCTGACGTTGCGCTTGTAGGAAAACCAAATGTTGGAAAGTCTACTCTACTTAGCGTAATCTCGAATGCTAAACCAAAAATTGCAGACTATGAATTTACCACCCTTAGTCCAAATTTAGGCGTAGTTAAGATATACGATGATAGTTTTATTGTAGCAGATATCCCTGGTTTAATCGATGGAGCAAGCGAAGGAGCGGGTCTCGGTCATGAATTTTTATCACACATTGAGCGCACGCGTTTAGTTGTCCATGTGATTGATGCTTCTTCATATTATGGAAATGATATTGTAGAAGACTATTTAACTATTAACAATGAACTAAAAAAATACAATGAAAAATTGTCAAAACTTCCTCAAATAGTAGTGTTTACAAAACTAGATTTAATTGACAATATTGATGAAAAGATAGCATATTTTAGGTCAAAAATTAAAGATGATGTAGAAATTGTACCTATAAGTTCGGTTACAAGAAAAAATGTAGACGATTTAGTTAAAAAGATTTATTCAAAACTTTTAACTTTACCTAAAACTCCTCCTATCCCTGTAGAGCAAGTTGAACTTATGAGAAAAGATACAACTTCTTTAAAAATTGAACAATTAGAGCCACATGTTTTTGAAGTATCTGGAGGATATTTAAACAATCTTCAGCGTGGTATTGTATTTAACGATACACAATCTATGGCATATTTCCAAATGCGTCTAGAAAAAGATGGAGTTATGGAAAAATTAAAACAAGCGGGCGCAGTCGACGGCGATACAGTGATTTTTGGTTCGCTTCAATATGAAATATATTTTTAAGGAGAATTTATGATTACAAAAAAAGAGCGTATAACATTAAGGTCGTTAGCTAGTCAAATAAAACCGACAATTTGGGTAGGAAAAGACGGATTTACTGATAATCTATTAAAGCAAATAGAATCTGAGTTATTCGACCATGAATTAGTTAAAATTAGCATGCAAGAAAATTCTGATCCAATCACTGAATTCGAATTAAGCGAACTTGCAGTCAAATTAGGAGCAGAAGTTGTAACAACTATTGGTAGAAAAATTGTCTTATACAAGCATAGCGAAAAGAAAGGTATTAAGCATAAACTCGCTTAATATTTTTTATTTTTTAAAAAATTTTAATAATTTTAATAATTTATAAATTTTTGATTAAATTTTATATAAAAATGGTTAAAAATAAAAAATTTACTAAATATTATATAAATACTCAGTTAAAAAATAGTACAAATTAATATTACTCTACACGCGTATATCCTTTGATTTGAAAATCTGTTTCTTTTAATTCGTGTTTATTAGATTTTGTCTTAGACACAGAGTTTCCTTTAAATAGTTCAAATATATTTGATAGTTCTCCGCCCTTAGTAAAATTTGACAATAGTGAAGAAAAATCAAAATTACCATTTGATTTTTCTTTACCACCAGTCAACATTGACATTATATTACTAAGCCCTCCTCCATTTTTAAACAATCCTGCAAGCAAAGGGAAAAAACTTTTTAAATCAAACGGGAAATGAAATGGACTATTGTTGCTTTGCTTTGGCTCAGGTTTATGCTCGGGCTTTGGTTTCGGCTTTAAAGAACAATCGCGATCAGGTTTTTTAAAGTCGTTATCCAGATAATAATTTGGCAATGTTTCGTACGGCTCTTGAAATACTATTTTTTTCCGTTTTTTACTTTCATTACCATCAAAGTGTTGTATGTACGCGTTAGGCTCGACAAATAATGCATTTGTGTTATCTTCTATTTCCATATTTATATTTATGAATATTTGTCTTTTCTTGATATCATTTTAACAATCGTGTTTAATTTAACATATATAATCACGAGGTGATTATGCCAAGAGATTTTAAAAGTTTTACAAATAATCAAACTAAAAGCAATATGCAAAATGAAAAATTTAAACAAGATGAAAAAACTAGTGAATATCAAGAGATTATAGACAGATATAAAGATATGGATAATAATGAATTAATGTCAAACCTTTTTAGTGAAGCAAGTAAACTAAAAAAAGAAGGAAAACTAGATAAATCTACCTTAGATAATTTAAAATCTAGTTTGAGTCCATTCCTTAACAGCGAGCAACAAGATATGTTGTCCTCACTTATTCGCGCAATAGATGAGACTAAATAAAATTAGTCCAGACATATTAGAAAAAGTTTCCGTTTTAGAAAACAGCGTTTGTTCGCCCATTCCATTGTTGGTAGAAGCGGAAGATTTTTCTATGACAAAAAGGTTTTTAGATAAATTTAATTATACATATACTCCATATCGATTTGCAAACTGCTTTTGCGTATACATGGATAATCAAGACTTAGATATCATTTCAAGTCAAAATTTTGTAAAATACATTCACTCTAACCCGCGCGTTATGGCTGAAAGTTTGAAAGACTATCCAATTTTCTTAGACAATTTAACATTAAATAAATTTTTAGGGCAAAATCAAACTATATGTTTTATTGATACAGGACTTTATCCGCATCTAGATTTTTTATTCCCTAAAAACAGAATATTAAAATTTATTGATTTTACAAAGAAAAGCAAAGTACCATATGACGATAATGGGCATGGCACTTTTGTTTCGGGCGTTGCGTGCGGAAGCGGAATATATGATTTAGATAAAAGTGGTATATCGCCAAAGGCAAACATAATATCGTTAAAGGCGCTTTCAACCAATGGAAATAGCACAAGCAATGTCATTTTAGATGCTATGCAATGGGTGTACGAAAATCATAAAGTTTATAATATATCAGTCGTTTGTATGAGTTTCGGTGCAGATGTCATTAATGAAAATGATCCACTATCACGCGGTGCAGAATCGCTTTGGAAGCGCGGAATAGTTGTTGTAGCGGCTGCTGGAAATAGCGGTCCAAAAGAAAGAAGTATTAAATCTCCCGGAAACAATCCATATATTATAACGGTTGGTGCATTGGACACAAAAAATATGGACATAGCAGAATTCAGTAGTCGCGGACCAACTATCTATGGGCATAAACCTGACCTGGTTGCGCCTGCTGTTGATATCACATCTTGTAGCAACAAAAATACGCCATATACACTGATGTCTGGAACGAGCGTCGCCACTCCTATTGTCGCTGGAATATGTGCGGATATAAAATCGCGTTGGCCAAATATGAGTGCGGACGAAGTAAAAAAATTTCTACTTTCATACTGCACACCAATAACGGGTGACAAGGACATTGAAGGTGCCGGATATATAAATTTTGAAAATCTAAAAAATAATGATTTGTAATTAAAATATTTTTTTGATATAATCATATCATGATAAGATTACAAAATGTTTTTATTAAATATATTAAAAATTTTTATAGTTTATTTAATATAAATTTAGATATAAAAAACAACACTCTTTTATTGGGCGATAAGATGAGTGGAAATTGGATAATACTTAGACTAATTGCGGACATCGACAAAAATTTTGACGGCAATATTTATATTGATGACAAAGATATTAAAAATATAAAAAATTATGAATTTGATTTAGCATATGTAGCTAAAAATCCATATTTGTTTAAATCAAATATGGAAAAGAATCTAGCATATCCATTAAAAATTAGAAGAAAAATTTTAAAAATTAATAAAAATGATATTAAAAATAAAGTAAATTCGTTAATTTTACACTACAAATTAGAAAATTTTCCTAAAAAAATAAAGCAAATGAATTTATCTCAAAAAAAGATTATTTGCTTAGCTCGTGCTATAATTAGAAGTCCTAAGTATATATTAATTGAAAATTTCTTTGAAGATTTAGATGAAAATTATATTAATTTAGCGATAAAAATGATAGATGAAAGTAATGCAATAATTATCGCAAGCGACTTAGACAAAAATGAGCATTTATACCCTAATTTTAATCAAATAAAATTTAATTCGGGTAGCGTTGTGCAATAAAAATTTACAAAATAGTCTTGCGGTTTTACAAATACAAAAAAACTCACCAAAACACTTGGTGAGTTTTTCTATTTTAATTTTTTAATTTGCTAATTATGATTTTTCTTCCTCTGTCTTTGTTAAGAAAGAAAGTACTCCGTCCTTGCAATCAACTAGAACTTTATCGCCTGATTTAATATCGCCACGCAACATTTTATCGGCTAATTCGTCCTCGATTTTTGTGGTTATCAATCTACGCAAAGGTCGTGCGCCAAATTCATCATTTGTGCCATTCTTAACTAGATAATTTAATGTCGCTGTAGTGAATTTTAATTCAACATTACTTTGACGCAAATTCTTATTAAGATCGGCAAGCATTTTCTTTGCAATATCTTTTAACACGCCTTGATCAAGTTTATTGAAGATAACGATATTATCAATACGATTTATAAGTTCTGGTTTGAAGTATTTTTTAAGTTCGTTCAACATGACTGCTGATTTATCTTCAACTTTTTTATCGTTAAATCCTAAATCAACACTATTTTTGTAAAGTTTATCACTACCAATATTAGATGTTAAAATAATGATAGTATTTTTGAAACTTACAACTTTACCATGGCTATCAGTTAGTCTTCCGTCGTCCAAAATTTGAAGAAGCATATTAAACACTTCTGGATGTGCTTTTTCTATTTCATCGAATAGTACTACGCTATATGGTTTTCTTCTTACTTGTTCAGTAAGTTGTCCGCCATCATCGAATCCTACATATCCTGGAGGGCTACCAATAAGTTTACTTACGCTGTGTGCTTCCATAAACTCACTCATGTCAAGTCGAATAATCTTATTTTCATCGTCGAACAATGCTTCTGCAAGCGCTTTGCTTAATTCGGTTTTACCAACACCTGTTGGACCTAAGAATAAGAAACTACCGATTGGGCGCTTTGGATCTCTAATGCCTATACGGCTACGCCTAATTGCTTTTGCCACCTTTTCAACCGCTTCGTCTTGACCTTTAACTCTTTGCATTAAAGTCTTTTCGAGATTAAGCAACTTCTCTGCCTCTCCCTCAGTAAGTTTTGTTAGTGGGATATTTGTCCACTTGCTGACTACTTCGGCTACATCATGATCGGTTATTGTAGCGACTTCAGTGTTTGAATTTGGAGAAGATTTTTCGTGTTCAATTTCGTCTTTTAATTTTGAAATTTGGTCACGAAATTTGCTTGCTTTCTCAAAATCTTCTTGATTAACGGCATCTTCTTTTTCCGCCTCTAATTTCGAAAGTTTTTCACGCATAGCACGAACTTTTTTAGAATCATAATTTGTTCTAACCTTTGCCCTACTAGAAGCCTCATCTATCAAGTCAATTGCCTTATCAGGCAAGCTTCTATCTTGAATATAACGATCAGACAAATTGGCTGCTGCGCTTATTGCTTCATCACTAATTTTTACCTTATGAAATGCTTCGTAACTATCTCTAAGTCCACGCAGTATTTCAATAGTTTGTTCAACTGTTGGTGGGTCGACAGTTATAGGCTGGAATCTTCTCTCCAATGCCTTATCTTGTTCGATATATTTTCTATATTCGTCCGTTGTTGTAGCACCGATAGTTTGCATTTCACCACGCGCTAAATATGGTTTTAACATATCGGCTGGATTTGTTTCTCCCTTATCGCTACCAACTTGTGCAAGGGTATGAATTTCATCGATAAAAGTTATGATATTTTTATTAGAAGTGATCAATTCAATGGCATTTTTAAGTTTTTCTTCCATTGAACCGCGGTATTTTGTACCGGCCATAAGTCCACCAATATCTAATGAATAAATGGTTTTATTCTTCAAAAATGCTGGAACATCGCCTGATACGATCCTGCGTGCAAGGCCTTCAACAATTGCAGTTTTACCAACACCTGCTTCACCTATTAACACTGGGTTATTCTTTGTCTTACGGCAAAGTATTTCAATCATTCGCTCAATTTCATTGTCTCGTCCTATGATTGGGTCGATTTTGCCATTTTTAGCACGCAAAGTAAGATCACTACCCATTTCAAGCAATTCAGGCGGAAGTTCGCTAGTATAACTTTCTTGGTTAGAAGATCTATTGTTCCCCATACTACCAACTTGGACAAAGCCATCCGTATTGAAACTAGACTGTACTGAATTCTGATTTTGATTATTTGCGATCAAAGATATCGCTTTATTTCGCATTTCGTAAACATTTATTTTTAATGCATCTTGCAAAATTTTAATAGCAAAACTATCCTCTTGACTAAGCATAGCAACTAATAAATGCTCGGTAGATATATAATTTGTGCGTGTATGCTTAGCAACGCTACCTGCAATCATTAACAATTCTTTTACCCTTGGAGTTAACTCTACGCTACTAGAAGGTATATTCGAACTGGTGTTGTCTAATATCTCTGTCACGATATCACTATCGACACGATATGAATTTAGCAAGCGTTTTGATTTACTATCAACTTTTGTAAGCGCATATAATATATGCTCAGTGCCTATCTCATTGCCATAATTTGAGGCAATTTTAGTTGCAACTTGCATACATCTATTCGCTAAATCGGTTAAATTGTACATATTATTCTCCTTTTAAGATTTTCTTTGCTTTATTAGCAAGTTCAATCAACTCACTTTTTGAAATATATTCAGTTGATTTATTGCTAACTAGGCGCTGTAAATCAATAATTTTTTCTTCCTTTACATCAATATATCCTAAGTTAACACCTAATCGTATATCGCTCAACATCGAGTTTAATTCGTCAGGTGCTAACAAATATGCAGATTGAAGGGTGGCTAGACTTCTGAATGCTTTATCCATAAGTTCTTCAGAGTTTGTAGTGGCTAGCATTTTGCCACTTTCAATCTCCAAATCTTGTAGTTTTGATACCATTTTCATAAAGTCGTCTACAATTTCACTTTCTGAAAAACCTAAATTGCATACAGTAGATAAAGTGAATATTTGGCCGGCCTTAGGAGTAAGCATAAAACCTAAATTTTTAATATTTTGTCTCACTTGATTTATTTTAGCAAGCGTATTGATTGCGTTTAGATCTAAGTCACATTCAAAGTGTAGTCCACAGCCAATTTTCTTTAAATTACTCATTAGATAACCATACATATCGTTATAAGCAAGGCTTATTTTGCTAGATATTATGTGCTCTAACGCTTTTGCACGAGTATATGCTGATTTGTCTAGTCCTGCACCGCCCGCACATATGGTTAAATGCTCACCATCAAATAAGGTTATTGCAACATTGTCCTTTGTTATAAACATGGTATTTGACTTATTTGAGACAATATTGAATTGATTTAAATAGTCGCGCATATTTTGGTCAAAAGTATTGACATCCACTTTTAAGAGTTCTTTGTCTAACGCAGTATCAACTTTTGAAATTATCTCCTGTTTTTTATCTTCGGTTAGTTTTGGTACAAACTTATAATCTTTTAAGTTTCTATAAAACTGAACGCGAGTTTGTAGTACATTAGTCATTTTTGTTCTCCAATTTTTTAATTTCTTTCTTCAATTTTGCTGCGTCTTCGTATCGCTCTTCTTTGACAGCTTGCGCCATCTCTTGTCTTAAATTTGCGATTTTGTCTTCTACGCTTAATTCTTTATTAGATTTTTTAGCGATATAGTCATTTAATTTCTCTTGTTTGTGTGTTTGATTAGGTGCAATTCGTTTAACAATGTTTTCAATTTCCTCTCTGAATGCATCATAGCAATTAGGACAACCTAAGCGTTCACTATTTTTAAACTCTCTAAGGCTCATCTTGCATACTGGGCATACAATGTTCTCTACCTTAGAGAATGGTAAAAAGTCGACGAAGGCTGAAAACATATCATCGAATAAGCTTGTAGGAGAATCGTTGAACACTCCTTCTTTTATAGCACAATCACGACATAAATTTGTCGTTTGACTAACACCGTTTACAATTAAAGTCGAGTGATAAACACTTGGCTTTCCACATCTATCACATTTCATAATTATTTCCTCCCTTCTTTCATTAATTCAATTATAATCTGTGTTAAAATGTTGCCCCGTATATTATTATCAATATTTATAGGATTATTTAGCGCTTTAGTACTAATCGTGGCTTTAATCAATCCGCGTTCGCGCTCACTAATTAACCCACGAGACAGCATTTGGTCTAAAATCTGTCCTGATTCCAATAGACTAATCGGTTTATTAGTCAACTGCAAGGCATTTTTTAGAAAATCGCTATCACTATCATGTAATCTAGACACTTTAATATATCCACTACCTCCGCGCTGACTTTCAACTACATATCCATTATTGATAGTAAAGCGCGTATTTAGTACATAATTAATTTGACTAGGTACACATGAGAAGAATCTTGCAAGGTCATTTCGCGATAGCTCTATAAAGTCGTCCATATCAAGGCTGGACTTTATGAATTCTTCTATAATATCACTTATGCTTTTATTCACATTTCCCCTCCTTTAAGGTCTTTGACTTTCTTTGACCTTTGCTATATCTTATCACTATTTTATGCAAATGTCAACAAAATTTGCATAAATTTTAAAAATTTTTAGCAATCTTTTATTAAGAGTGCTAAATTATGGATATTTTAAAAAGAGAGCGCATGCTCTCTAAATTAATTATGTGTGTTTTTCTTTCATCTCTTCCTCATCATCTAATGATAAATGAGACAATTTTTCGTTTTTGTGGTGTGATTTTTTAATTTTAACGCTAAGACTATAAACTCCCCATACTATAAATCCAATTGACATATGTGCTACAATAATCAAAATTGAATACAATATATGCGAAAATTCATAAATCGTAGCAAGGAATGGTAAAGGTATTGCATAAGGATTAGAGATAAACATCATATTTGTATCAAATACTAAGTTTACAATCACTGCCATAGTCATAAATATAGCGCAGAATATAACATATCTTAACACTACCCTTAAATCAACCTTGATGCTCTTAGTAATAAAGCACATTATACCACAATAAACCATGATTGAATGATAAATCATACTATATATACATTGAAAATGGAATATTGGATAAGTTCTAAACGAAGTTGACGGAGAAATAATAAATATCGCTCCACAGACTATTCCTGCCAATGCTATAAAAGATAAACCAAAATCGCGCAATTTGTTGTTATTGCTGGCGCTGAACCATAGTGAATAAATGAACAATGAACAAAAGTATAGTGGCAACCATGAGTCTAAATTCGAAATACCATTGATTAATGACCAACATATCTTAAATGCTTCTAAGAGCGTAATAACAACTGCCAATACCTTTAACAATTTAAAATATACTTTACTAGTCATATGTCTAGTTAATACGACCACAATTGCAATTAAAACAAAACACACAAATATAGATATAATGTGTGTTGTACTAAATAATCCAACTGCTTGATATGTGCCTGGTCGTGAAAACATACCATTATTTTACCAAATTTACGACAAAATAACAACTTTTTTATACATCTTTGTCTTTGTTAAATCGCTTATAGATGTTTTCTGCTGTTGATTTTGAAACGCCTTTTACTGAGCATAATTCTTCAATGCTCGCATTTCTTATGTTTTCTATACTCTTAAAGTGCGATAAAAGTGCGCGTCTAATTACTGGTCCCACACCTGATATACTTTCAAGCCCACCTTTATACATACCTTTTGCCCTAAGCGAGCGATTAAATGTTATTGCAAATCTATGCGCTTCATCGCGCGCTAGTTGGATAAGTCTAAGCGAATAACCGCCCTTTTGCAAAATATAAGGTCGCGATTGATGTGGTTTAAAGACTTCTTCCTCACGCTTTGCTAGACTAATTAAATCATTTGGGAATCCGTACTTATCAAGCACCTCAACCGCCACCGACAATTGTCCTTTACCACCATCTATTATTATTAAGTCGGGCATAGATGAAAAGCTTACATCTGTCCCCTTTTTGTATTCTTCCATTCGTCGCGTCAATACCTCACGCATCGAAGCAAAGTCGTCGATAAATTGCACCGTTTCGATTTTAAATTTTCGATACATTTTAGGGGCTTTCTCCCCGTTTTGCACCACTACCATACTCGCCACTGTATATGTTCCATAGGTATGTGATATATCGTAGCATTCAATTCGCTTTGGCTCGTGTTTTAAATTTAAATCGGCTTTTAATTGCCTTACTGCGCCTATGCTGGCGTTAACTTGCTTAGTGGTTCGCTCAAGATTTTTCTCTATATGCATATGCGCATTCTTCTCAGCCATTTCAAGTAGTTTGTACTTGACGCTGTCAATAATAGGTTTTGTAACTTGTATCTTTTTATTTGCCTTATTGTTTAAAAATATTTCAATTTCGCTCGTCTCTACATTAGGCATTATTATTTCATCTACATTTATTGGATGTGTCGTATAATACTGCATAATGAATTGAGTATATGCTTCATTCTTGTCTAAAAAATTAAGTATATCAAAAGTTTGTACTCCTTGCAATTTGCCACCGCGTATATTTAATACGCACATCGCAGAATACTCTCCGCTCGTATTTAGGCTAAATACATCATAATCAACTAATGAACCTAAACTTGTTATGACTTTTGATTTTAGTTTATCTAACATTTTTAATCTATCACGAAGAATTAGTGCTGTTTCGAAGTTTTCATTCTTGCTTGCTATATTCATCTTCTCAGTTAAAATTTCTTCTACTCGCTTAGTATCTCCTTTTAAGAATTTAATAGCGTCCATAACAATTTCGTGATAATCTTGCTTTGAAATAAGTTTAGCACACGGAGCCATGCACATATGCATTTCTTTAAACAAACATGGTTTTATTGCTCGTTTGCTTTCAGATAACGGCAATTTACACTTCCTGAGCGGAAAAGCATAATCGATAATAGAAAGCACATCTTTTGCTGACACTCCCGCCATATATGGTCCAAAATATTTGTCCGTTTTATTTAGTCTGCGACTTATCTCAAAATGTGGAAAATCTTCTTTTAGATTAATTTTGATATACGCATATGTCTTGCTATCTTTTAAAAGTATGTTATAAAAAGGCTGATGTTTTTTTATAAGATTATTTTCTAGCGCCAGCGCCTCAACTTCATCATTTACGACATAAAAATCAAAATCGCGCACATTTTGTACCATGTTTCTAACTTTAATATGATCTTGTTTACGCAAAAAATATTGGCTGACGCGCTTCTTTAAATCTTTTGCTTTGCCAACATATATTACATTCTCGTCCGCATCTTTCATAATATAAACACCCGCCTCTTGTGGAAGGCGTTTAACTTTATCTAAGATTATATCCATGAAAATATTATACCATATAATTTAAAATTTTTATAAAAAATATAATCATTTTTATATAAATAGTTTAAATAAGCACTTTAAACTTAAAATTTTAATTTTATAAGATAAAAGTATATCAATAAAACTTGTCTATTTTTTCGTATTTTAACATACATTTATATATGAAAAAAATATTTAAAAATAAGAAATTTTATATTCGATTAATTAACATTTTGCTTATTATTTTTTTACTAATATTCGTACCATGTGTTGCTATAAAACGCGCAACTAATTACGAGATTTATTCAAAACCAGAAATTGAAACTAAAATCTATACTGTTTGGCATATTGAAACTTTTGAAGGTGGCAAGCAATCCCGCGTTAATTATTTAAAATCAGTTGCACGCGCCGTTGAAAAAGAATATCCAGGCGTTTACATTATGATAAAAACAATTGAGCCAAATGAACTTGAATCAGCATTTGAAGAAAACAAGCCCGATCTAATATCTTTCGGCTATGGAGTCGGTCAAACTATATTAGATAGTTTATCACCGTTCGACAAAACTTACGACATACGCGACGAATTGTTAGCAAGCGCGAGCTTTAATGATGAATTATATGCGTTGCCATACATTTTGAGTGGTTACGCTATCATTAGGCACGACGCACTTTCTGATGAATTTCATTGCGGTTATACGGGATATACAAATCCAGAAAATATTTACTCTTCCCTATCATTACACCCTATTGAAAAAGAAAGTCAATACGAAGCGTATAAAGATTTTGTATATAACGACAATGTCTTTCTATTAGGCAGTGCGCGCGATGTTTTCCGCGTGGATAATTTAAATAAAGTAGGACGCGCAAGTGCGACTATTACACCAATAGATACATATACTGACTTAGTCCAATATCTAGGAAAAATAAAAGATGATGAGTTAACAAATCGTTTTTGTGAATTGGCATTAAGTGATGAATTCCAAAACTCTTTAGTAGACTATGCACTATTTAGCACGAAATATAACAAAATATATTTTAGTGGAATATATAATGATATGGAAAATGCCTTATTTAAATGTAGTATAGGTAGGGTTTTTGTTAATTTATGAATACAAAGAATGAAATTTTATCCTTAAAAAATAAAGATTGTGAAATAATTTTTAATGCCGATTTAAAAAAATTTTCCACCTTTCATATAGGTGGAAAAGCAAAATATCTGTTTATAACTAAAACTACAAACACACTGCTTGATGTGTGTTCTTTTTGTAAAACACACAATATAATGTATAAAGTTATAGGCTTCGGCTCTAATCTTTTATTCTCAGATAAGGGATATAATGGTGCTATTATAGTAAATCGTTCACATTCATATTATATTAGAAAAGATTGTGTATATGTTGATAGTGGTTTAAGTATAAATTCTTTTCTTTCTATCTTATCTAAACATGAACTCGCTGGGTTAGAAAATTTAGCTTCTATACCTTCTACTATCGGTGGTGCGGTTGTTAATAATACAGGGGCTTTTGATTGTAGTTTTTCAAATTTTGTTGAATACGTTGAATGTGTAAAAATATCTAATTTAAATAAACGCTTAAAATTAAAGTATGACGAATGCAATTTCTCGTATAGAAATAGTTTGTTTAAATCGGGCGAATATATTATACTCCGTGTTAAATTAAAATTATTTAAGTCGACTAAAACGGAAATTTTATCAAAAATGCACTATTATTCGTACCTTAAAGCAAATAGCCAACCAATTAACAATTATAGTGCTGGAAGTGTATTCAAGCGTTCTCTCTTCTCTCCCGCTAAACTTATTGACGAAATGGGACTCAAGGGAACTAAAATAGGCGGTGCCATGATTTCTAATAAACATGCAGGGTTTATAATCAATTATGACAACGCAACAGCTAGCGATGTAAAAGTGTTAATTAAATTTATAAAAAATGAATTTAAAAAGAATAATTTAAAAATCGAAGAAGAAATAGAATTTGTAGGCTATTCAAAAAATAGTAAGTAAAACAAAATAATATTTTGATTGATTTATTTTATATATAGTGATATAATACTTATAGGAGAAATTATGGCACTATTAGCAGATTATCACACTCATTCTAAATATTCACGAAATCATCACGGAAAAGGCACAGTAGAACAAAATGTTCGCTCGGCATACGAAAAAGGTCTTAGACAGGTTGCAATAACTGACCATGGCTTTAATCAAGTTATGTTCGGTATAAGGCGAAAGGATATTCCTTCTTTACGACAAGATATAGAAGACGCAAAAGAGCGCTACCCTATCGATGTGCTTTTAGGTGTTGAAGCAAATATTATTTCATCTCAGGGCGATATAGATATTAATGAAGAAGATTATAAAGATCTTGATATTCTTTTATGCGGTTTTCATAGATTAGTTAAATCTACATCTAAACGCGAAAGAATGCGCTTTATAAATAAAAATATTATTTGTGAATTCTTCCACCACACCAGCAAAAAGCAGATTGAGCGTAACACAAACGCATACATAAATGCAATGAGAAAGTACGATATCGATATAATCACTCATTTAAATCACGCTTGCAAAGTTGATGTTGAAAAAGTGGCACGCGTTGCTAAAGAAACAAACACCTTAATTGAATTAAATGGTAAACGTCTAGGAATGAGCGATGAAGAAATTATGACCTGCTATAAATGTGGCTGTAAATTCGTTATAGATAGCGACGCTCACACCCCTAACCGCGTAGGTGATTGCCACTTAGGTCTTCAGGCTGCATTGAGGCTTAGATTGCCCGATAGTTGCATAGTAAATTATAATAATATTCCAACTTTTAAAAAAGAAAGACGAAAGAAAAGGAGTTAAAATGGCGGACTGCAAACAGCAGATCTTAAAAACAATACCGGACAACAACTGTTGCAGTCAATCATTCATGGCTGTCGTTTTATCCAACTCTCAAATTGATAAAATTGACAATAAAATAGCGATAAATGCAAAACTTGAAGTATTAAAAAAGGTCATTGCTATTATAAAAAATTTCTATCCCGAACTTGAATTTGATTTGCGGGAAAATTTTTTATTTATAAATGGCAATTTATATAGAATTTTGATTGACTGCGGGTATGACGACACTCTGTCTAATGATTTTTCAATATTTACAAATGAATGCGACCGATTGACCTTATTAAAAACTTTCTTTATTATGTATGGAGCACTATACTACAATGAAGACAATTTTAAAAATACTAAAGGATATTCGCTCGAATTTGTTTTAAAAGAAAACTTAAGTGCAATTTGTCGAGAACTTTTAAAAGAATTCAACTTCGACCTAAAATCTACTACACGCCAAAATAACATTGTGATTTATACAAAAAATAGTACAATAATAACCGATTTGATGGTAAAATTGGGCGACAGCACAACCGCCTTAGACATACAAAATAGTCTTCTCATGCGCGAAATACGAAATTCAACAAACAGGCAAAATAACTGCTTTGACCATAATTTAAACAAAACTTTAAATGCAAGTAGCGAACAATTAATAGCAATAAATTATTTGTTGGACAACAACTATTTTGACATGCTTGACGATAATCTAAAAGATGTCGCTATGGCTCGTATCGCAAACCCTGATATATCGCTAAAAGATTTACAAACAATTTTGGGCGGACTGAGTAGAGCCGGAATTAAATACAGACTAGATAAAATTATAGATATTTACAAATCTATTATTGGAGGGAAATAAAGTGAAACCATTCGTTCATTTACATGTTCATACTGAATACTCACTTTTGGACGGTGCTGCAAGAATTAAAAAAATGGTAAAACTTGCAAAAGAATATGGCATGCCTGCTGTCGCTATGACTGACCATGGTAACATGTATGCAGCAACTCATTTTTTTGATGAATGTAAACAAGTCGGTATTAAACCAATTTTCGGTACAGAATTTTATGTTTGCCCTGACTTGACAATAAAAAATGGTAAACAACACCTCTCCCATCTCATTATTTTAGCAAAAGATGAGGTCGGATACAAAAATTTAAGTATGCTTAACACTATTGCATTTAGAGATGGATTTTACTATAAACCGCGCATCGATTACAAAACACTTGAACAACACCATGAAGGATTAGTTTGTCTATCTGCTTGTCTAGCGGGAGATATTCCTAAACTAATACTACAAGAGCAATATGAAAAGGCTGAAGAACTAATCTTGTGGTTCAAGAATTTATTTCATGAAGATTTTTACTTAGAAATTCAACATAATGGTATTCGCGAACAAGAAATTGTTAATGCAAAACTACGCGAATATTCTAAAAAATTTAATATAAAATTGGTCGCTACAAACGATGTTCACTATCTATTTAAAGAAGATGCTGAAATGCAAGATGTACTTATGTGCGTAAGTATGCAAAAAACAGTGGACGATCCAAATAGATTGAAATTCCCAACTGATGAACTTTATTTTAAAACATATGACCAAATGCTAGAAGGTTTGCCTAATGATGAAGAAGCACTTGATACTACAATCGAGATAGCAAACAAATGCAACTATGAATTTGTATATGGCCACTACCTCTTCCCACACTATGAACCCGAAGGCGGATATAATGAAGAAGTTGGTTCTACTCCAAAAGAATACATTCTTAAATTAATCGATAAGGGTGTTATGCAGAAATATGGCGGATATACAGACGAAATTCGTGAGCGTATTAAAACTGAGATGTCCATTATCGAAAAACAGGGCTTTATTGAATACTTCCTTATAGTTTGGGATTATATCAACGCGGCACGAAAAATGGATATCTCGGTTGGCCCTGGCCGTGGATCAGGTGCGGGCTCTTTAGTTGCTTATACAATAGGAATTACTAATGTTGACCCATTAAAATTTGAACTATTCTTCGAGCGTTTCTTAAATCCAGAGCGTGTATCTGCGCCCGACTTTGATGTTGACTTCCAAGATAATAGACGCGATGAAGTGATTGATTATGTTAGAAGAAAATATGGCGACGAGCGAGTTGCCCATATCATTGCTTTTGGTACAATGAAAGCTAAAAATGCGATAAAAGATGTCGGTCGTGTTTTGCGTGTGCCATATGCTGTATGTGATAAAATTACAAAAATAATTCCGAATTATAAAAGTCCAATTTTACCAAAAGTCTTTGGTTTTCATGTCCCAAAAGAAGGGGATAAAGATTTTGGCACTGTTTACGCCGTACCTGAACTTATTGAGATGTACAATTCGGACCCACAAGTGAAGAAAATGGTAGATATTGCAATGAAAGTGGAAGATTTCCCACGACAAACTACCACTCACCCATGTGGAGTTATAATAGGTGCAGAAGCACTTGATAAACATGTTCCACTATCTAGAAATGGCGAAGATATAACAACTCAATACGAAGGTGCTGACATGGAGCACTTAGGTCATCTTAAAATGGACTTTTTAGGATTGTGCAACTTGACCGATATTAAAGAATCTATCCGCATGGTTAAAGAAAATCATGGCATTGAAGTTGATTTTAGTAAATCAAACTATGATGACCCAAATGTTTTCAAATTAATTTCTTCGGGCAACACAGAAGGAATATTCCAGATAGAATCAGGTGGTTTCCAACGCTTCTTAAAAGACCTTCAACCTACATGTATAGAAGATATTGTGGCGGCGGTATCGCTTTATCGTCCTGGGCCAATGGATAGCATACCTAAATATGTACACAACAAACACCACCCAGAAGATACGACATACGACCACCCTATTCTAGAACCTATACTTAGCGTAACATATGGATGTATTGTCTATCAAGAGCAAGTTATGAAGATTTGTCAAGCAATGGCAGGTTTTACTCTAGGACAAGCAGATAGTATTAGGCGTGCAATGGGCAAGAAGAAACTCGCTGAAATGTTAAAGTGGAAAGAAGCGTTCATTAACGGGCGTGAAGCGTTCACGGACGACCATGGCAAATATAATCCTGCAATTATTGGTGCTATAAAAAATGGTGTAAGCGAAGAAGTGGCTAACAAAATATGGAACGAAATGGAAGGATTTGCTTCATACGCTTTCAATAAATCACACGCTGCTGCCTACTCTATCATAATATATCAAACAGCATACCTAAAATATTATTATCTACCAGAAGTTATCACCTCTATCCTTAACAACCGTATCACTAAGACGGATAAACTCATTAAATATTTAGCATACGCAAAAAAAGAGAATCTTCAAGTTTTGCCACCTGATATTAATCTAAGTAAAACTTATTTCTCCACTAATGGGGAAACAATTCGATTTGGTTTGGCAGCATTAAAAAATGTCGGTGTAGGCGTAATAAATGACATTATTGAAGAGCGTAATACAAATGGGGAATTTAAAGATTTCGAAGATTTCATTTGGCGAGTTAACTCTCAAGCATTAAACAAACGCTGTATTGAATCGCTCATTAAAGCAGGCGCTTTTGATTGCTTTAAAATACCACGCAGTCAATTGATGGCAATATATTCAATTATGGTAGATAGAGCAAATGAGAGAAAGAAAAAATCAATGTCTGGTCAAATGGATTTATTTGGCGACATTATCGATGATGTTAAACTTATCGAAGACAATGAATACCCTAATATTAACGAATATGTAAATACTGTAAAATTGCAGTATGAAAAAGAAATTGCTGGTATGTACCTATCCGGTCATCCACTCGATAGTTATCTTGATGAGATTAAAAACTTCACTTTCGATTCTAGTTTCTTACCTGATGAATCTATTGATGATGATAATGAGCTTCAAGATGATGAACCTAGTATTTTTGAAGATGAAGATTTATATAACGGATTAAAAAATGGCGACATAGTAACATGCGGTGGCGTAATTGATAGCATAAAACCAATACAGACAAAGAATGGAAGCAGAATGGCTATCGCTGTCGTTGAAGATTTAACAGGGACATTCGATGTATTCTTCTTTAGCAAAGCATACGAAGAATATCGTGACATATTGGTTAAAGACGCACTAATTGCTATAAAAGGAAAATTTACAATAAGAGATGGTCATAGACCTTCTATCACGGCTATTAGTGTCGAATTGTTGACCGAAAATAAGGACGAAAACGAAAATAGCACACATGAAGATACTCAAGAAACTGAAATAGAAGTGGTAAAGCCAAGGAAACTTTGTTTAAGATATAATATGCAAGATGGCATTTTACACGATGCCGTAAAGAAAATTTTGTCGCAACATAATGGTATTGACCAAGTCTTTATTAAAGACACGGCTTCTAATAAAGCATACAAACTCAATATATCTGTAACAATTCGTGAAAGCCTTCTTTATGAATTGGAGACAATTTTAGACAAAGAAAATATCGTAATTGTATAAAAATGAGTAGATAATCTACTCTTTTTTATTATTAGTAATTAAAAATTTAATCTTTATTAATATAATTATTTTAAATTATAACAATTAATTTAAAATCTTTTATTAAAAATCTTCTAATTCTTCCGTTCGCTTTTGTTTCTTTTTCTTATAGCCAAAAAGTTTTAATCTACCTTTATTAAATACAGTCACCACCAAAATATATAAACTTGCAACACCAATTATTACATATATTATTCTACTAAAAATATTTGATTGCAAACCAAAAATACCCGCAATAAAATCATATTGCAATCCGCCAATCATTAGCCAATTCAATCCGCCAAGACATGTTAATATAAACGCAATTAATCTCATCATAATTCACCTTATTTTATTTTAAGGAAGTATTTAAAAATTATTCAAAAAAATATTGTAACTATAAAAATTACAATATTTATTTTTTATTAGTTTTCTTTTGCTTATCATTCATTTGAGATTTTATTTTACGATAATGATAAGGTGTTACCTTTTTCACTACTTTGTACGGACACATTTCGTAGCATTTATTGCAAAATATACATTTTGAATAGTCGACGCTAGCGTACAACTCTCCATTTTTGTCATATTTCATCATTATTGCGCCTGCTGGACAATTTTTGCTACATATAGAGCAACCTTTACATAAATTTTTAGGTATATCTATCCTTTCTTGATTATGTAGAAAATATTGTTTTTGTTTAAATTTCGATTTATGTATTTTGCTATTTAAATTGACATTATTTAATTTAAAATCGCTATCAACAAAGTCTTCTAATTTATCGCCAACAATTTCGAATGGTTTGTCAATATTGAACATCCCTCGCCTATTTGCATTAAAACAAATTGTATCATTAATATTTTTATTTGCAATTTTTGCTACTACTGCATCTACGCTAAATGTGTTTTCACCTGCTATAAGTGCAGAAAGCATATGCTGTGTTTTGTTATCTTCTAGTGCCACCACTCCATCAACTATGTTATATAATAATTTATCTTTTAGAGCCATTACTATATCACATAGAAAATCATTATAATCGCTAACTGAACATAATCGATTTAATACCAAATCTTTTTCATGCCCGGGCAATAATCCGAAAAGATTAGCAGTAGATGATAGTAAACCCAAACGCTCATCAACTTTTATTTTAGATAGATTAATTATTGCATCAACATCGTTTATCGCGTCAAGTAATGTGAGACATTTAGTTTTTAAGCCATTTTCTAGATCTATTTGGGTAGCCTTTAAATTGCGGTTGAGTTCACATTTTGTCATATTTGCAACTTCTAGCATACCACTATCTAAATATATCGACTCCATACGATTAATAGAAATTTTTCCATATGGACTATCTGCTAATACGCATTTTATACCCATTTCACTAAGGACATTTACTATACCACAGACAATTGCAGGATGTGAGATCTCTGCACTATCTGGATCAGCGCTATATGGCAATGCAATTTTTAACATTACTTTCATTTTTGGTCGAATTTTATTAAAAAAATCTAAGTTTGCAAACATTTGCCTTACAGCGTTTTCTACCTTAGAAATATCATAACTATCAAGATATTTTATTGATACGACATTATTCATACTCTATTATACTAATGAATTTAATCTAATTTGTCAATTAATTGCATTTTAGTTTTTCTGACTAGTCTAATTTGTTTGATTTTTTTAATCATTTTATGTAAAATCATGTACATGATTAAAATTTGGGGAAAATTAATAACAAATGACAAAGTTGTAAAGAGCAAGACAATCGAAGTTGATGCGTCAAACACCACTTTTTTCGATATGCTAAAAGATTTATGTGCGATTTTAAATATTCCTACTCCTGTTTTATTAGATAAACATGTTTATGATTTTAATCTTTTTAATATGTGTACTTTTAAGCCTAGTGATTTCATCGAAGCGGTTGTATTTGATAAATTTACGCTTGAACATTTGCCTGATAAAGAATAATTTTATAAAAAATATTATTTCCGTTGACATATTTTAAATATTTATGATATAATATAAGTATTGCGATGGGAAACTATTGCTATTTTTTAAAGTGACATTATGCTCACTATTGGAGGAAATTATGGACGAAAAAACTTTTATGACTCAAGAAGGTCTTCAACGAACTAAAGAGCGATTAGAATTTTTAAAAACTACAAAGCGCCAAGAGATTGCGCTCAAACTATCTGAAGCAAGAAGTTATGGTGATTTAAGTGAAAATAGCGAATATGACCTTGCTAGAAATGAACAAGCGCTAGTTGAAGCAGAAATTTTCGACCTTGAAAATAAATTAAAATCGGCTGAAATTATTGACCCTAAAAAGATTTCTACTAACAAGGTAGGTGTTGGAAACAAGGTTACAATAACAAATGTTAAGACAAATCAAACATTGGAATATACAATCGTTGGCGATACTGATTCTAACCCATTAAAAGGTCTTATAAGCAACTCTTCCCCAATCGGTGCAGGTTTGATGGATAAAAAAGTAGGCGAAGTTGCCAATATCAAAACACCAGCAGGAATAGTATCTTACAAAATCATAAAGATTAAATAATAAATAATCACCAGATGACAATCTGGTGTATATTTATATAACACAAAAAAAGTAGGTTTAACCTACTTTTTTTGAATTGACATAATAATGTATTTAATTTTCTATATTAATCTGTTCTTGTGCTGGTACGACTTGCTTGTCTTTTAAGCAAAGAGCCACTATCATAAATGCCATAGTGATTAAATTTGAAGTAAACACACTTAATACTAGCAATGTGATAATTGCAAACTTTTTATTACTTTCGCTAATGGCATGTTTTAGCACTAAAATTGCAAATACTAAAATTGCAATCGATAATGCTAAGAAATATATAGCCATGGAGTTAATAATAGTTTTTGTAATATTTACTGTTGCTTGTATGTCTGTACTAGTTATAATATATTGTTGTCCATCAACTGGATCGGTGTATATATAATAGTAATCTCCTCCAACCTCTTCAACTCTTTCATAACTAGAATCTGCATCATAAACATTACACATTTGTTGTTCATTTATAACCGAACCTACCGCTATTAAAATAAATCCTGTTAAAATCATTATGAAAACTGATATTAACGAAATTATCGAACCAGCAGTCATAAAACCCTTTTTTGTTTTATTCATTAAACCCTCCTAATTAATATATTATAGACTCATCAAGTTTTTGTCAACTTAATTAAAACAATTGTTTTAAAATAAGAAATGTGGTATAATTCAAACATGATAAAGAGTATAAAAGATACATCTGTCTATAAATCTCTAAATTTGAATAAAACATTATCACATGCATATCTTTTTTATTCTTCTGATAAAATACTCAATAATGAGATTGCAATGTTTTTTGCTAAAACAATTTTATGTACAAATCACTCTGGCGATGATGAATGCAATATGTGCAAGCAGGTTGACACACACTCTCACCCCGATTATTTTATAATCGATCAAGAAACCATAAAAGTTGAAGATGTTAACAATCTTATTTCAAAATTAGATACTAAACCAATATCTGGCGATAAAAAAGTATTTGTTATTTTAAATTTTGAAAACATGAATGAGATATCTCAGAATAAATTGTTAAAATCTTTTGAAGAGCCAAATCAATCAAATATATTTATTTTAACAAGTTGTAAAACTGATAAAATTTTAACTACAATTATGAGTAGGCTGACAAAAATATTTGTCCCTAAAATCTCTAATGAAGACAAGATTTTAATTTCGAATGAGTTAATGAATCAAGGAATTGACATATCGCATTATATAAAACTGGATAATCTTAGCGACATTATAAATTTTACAACAAACGAAAATTATATTACTACACTTGATGCAGTAACTAATAGCTTAAAAATGCTAAATTCATCTGCTGATATACCTAATGTTGTATCAAATTTAAATTCAATTGATAAATCTCTTTACCTAAACATTTTACAAGAACTTTTTTTAGATAGTTTATTAGATGAAAGTGAGCAAAAATTCGATCACGATATCATCACTATTATTAATAGTAAATTTAATGCTAAGACTATTCTAAAATGTTTACCTCATATTGAAGACGCTTATAAAAAATTGATGTCTAATGTGAATTTTACATACATCTTAGACAATCTATTATTTAAAATTTTAAAGGAGAAATATTTATGCAACAAGCAGTAGAAGTCTATCAGTTTTCTACAAACAGCAATGTATATTGTAAAAATATTGACAATATTAATGCTAATACTAGAATTGTCGTAGATGATCATGGTTATTTAGAATTGGGCGAAGTTAAACGCAAACAAGACATTGAAAATACTGATTTTGTGGATTTTGTACGAATAGCGACCGAAGAAGACTTTAAAAATATGTGTAATAATTGTAAAGATGCGCGACATGTCCTGCCTGAAATAAAGTTGGAAGCAGACCGCTTAGGTCTAGATATGAAGATTGGGTATGTATCATACAATTTAGACCGAACTAAATTAACAATTAATTATACGGCAGATGGCAGAATCGATTTTAGAGAATTAATCAAAATTTTAGGCGCTAAATATAAAACACGAATTGAAATGAAGCAAATTGGCTATCGAGATGAGTCAAAGATTATTGGCGCAATTGGTGTATGTGGACGCGAAACATGTTGTAAATTATTCTTAAACGACTTTGATAAAGTTTCTATCAAAATGGCTAAAAATCAAGACATAGCACTCAATCCTACACGAATTAATGGAATGTGTGGACGATTATTATGTTGTTTAAAATATGAAGATGAGTATTACGCCGAAATGAAAAAGAAAATGCCAAAATTAAATTCAATAGTATCTACTCCAGATGGAAACGGCATAGTCGATTCTGTTGATATTTTCAAAGAAACTATCAATGTCAAATTTGAAAAAGAAGATTCTTTCGAAATAAAAAGTTATGAATTGAAAGACATTTCGCTTATCAATAAAGACAAATAATAATTCAATATATTAAAGTTATAAATAAAAATCATTCCTATTAATTATGCATATGAAAAAAATTGATAACCTTAAACTTGAACACTTTGATAATGGTATCGCAATTAGCAGGCACTCTCTTACCTTTCTCTTATAATAATTCT
>CASGDZ010000002.1 GCA_949300385.1 uncultured Christensenella sp.
AGGTTGGTCTCTCTTTATTACCTTTTGTGGAGTAGGAGGCAGGCTTGACACATATTCATCACTTAAAAATGGATTATAAGGATGAATATTAATCATAAGTCGGTTATTATAAACCGAAACTTTTACTTTTCTTTTTTCTTCCATGTTTTATCCTCACTTATAAAATATAAATTTTAGTTTTATATGAAAAACTAATAAAAACTTAAATGTGTAAAATGTTATTACGTCATAATATTCCCTCCTTAATTTAAAAATGGATAGAGTTAGGGTATAAAAATAAATAATAAATATTTTTATCCCTATAATAAATTTAGTGTAAAATTTTTTTAACGAAGATAATATTAAATCGAAACTTGGGAATTTTATTCATAAGAACATATATCTCGTAACTTACACAAACCATTCGTTATATTAAATAGGAAGATATATTATATAATAAGATTATTAATATAAAATTTTTGAGATTAGATTATTATTAAAATAAATCTCTCTTTCATTTGACTAATGAAAACTCAAAAAGTAAATCGTTATAAAAATTTTTATAAAAGTTTTTCACTAAAAGTTGCAAAAGTGGGTAGCATACACACAATTCTCACAATTTACATAACTTAGAAAACTTATCACTTAATTTTGCAAAACCTACTAAAATAACACACATTAGAAAGGTAAGAAAACCTATTTTATCAATAACAGTTATCTACGGAACCAAAGGCCGGGGGTTCGAATCCCTCTGGACGCACCAAAACTATCTAAGGTTTAATCCTTAGATTTTTTATTTATAAAAGTTTTTATTATAATAATTCCAACATTTTGTCAATTGTTAACTGCATATATACTATTATATAGTATAACTATTGACATGAATTCTATCATATGCTATAATTTTACTATCAATTTAGGAGAATAAAATGAATTACAATAAAAGTAAACGCTCACTAGAAAAAGCATCGGGAATATTGGGAATAATATCTTCTTCTTTCACTGTTTTTTATGCTGTTGCAATAGTATTTATAGGGTTTTTATTAAATTTTAATACTTCACAATTGACCGAAACGACTTATAGCGATACTTATTACGCTGATACCTACTATTCCGCGACAAGCAATTTTGAAAATTTTATTGGTATTTTATATATATTATTAGGAATTTGCATTTTAATTTTTGCAATATGCGGAATAATATTTTCTTCAAAAGTTATACCTTCTCCGTTACAAAAAGATGGTACATTAAAAAATAGAAAAGGTGTACGAATCACCATGTTGATTTTTATGATATTAACAGGAAATTGGATCTCTGCTGGATTAATGATTGCTGTGCTTTGCTCAAAAGACTTTATGCCTTCTAAAGAACCTGCAGTCACACCAAAAGAAAAACCAACCGAACCTTTAATAAGTAAACATATTCTTGATAACAACAAAACTGAAAAAAGAATAGAAAATAAAGACGATTACATTCATAATATTGAAGAACTAAAGCGCTTAAAGAAAGACGGAATCATCGATGAAGAAACCTACAAACGCGCACTTGAAAAAATTATTACTAAAATTGCGAATGACGAATAATCTGTTTTTTACAAATAAATTTTAGTTTAGTGAATTTTACTTTTATAAAATTTGATACAGAAAAAAGACTTTTGCTTATAACAAAAGTCTTTTTTGTTAATCACTTTCTCTGCCTCGAATTTTTGACATTCTAGTTTGAGCAAACTTCCTATTTGCATAGCGTTTAGCATCATCATTTTTGTTTATAAAATTGTTAAGAGTTTTTATCGTTTCATAATCTTCATAAATAGTAGCAACTTTTACTAATTTTTCTGCTATTGCAGGACTAACATATATACCATTTGATATCTTTTCCGTTATCCATGAATAAATTGATTTAATTTCTTTGTTTTTCAATTCATGTTCTTTTAATTCAGAAATGTGTATTATGCGCTCATTAAACTTCGTTTGCAAGTTTTCGCACTTCACTAAAAACTCATGAGCTTCAAAATTATCTGCTTCTTTAGCGTGGTCAGATGCTGTTTTTCCGTCTATATCATACCACAAAACATCCGCACGATTTGAAACTAAAAATTTAAGTTGTGCGATTTTATCTTCGCAGTTTGTCGCCCACCAAATTATTGGAGTTAGCACCGACTTTTTATTAGGTTTAGAAATATAAAATTTTATATTGATTAGTATTTATTTTTTTTAAGTATACATAAAAACTTTAATTTTAATTGATAGGTTTAAAATATTTTGTTATAATGATCACATGAAAATTGAATCAAAAAATTATTTAAAGATAGCAAAGTTTTTATTAAAAATTGAAAAGCAGGCTTACAGAAAAATCAAAGGACTTAAATTTGACATTAATGATAAAAGTTCGAATGATATTGTCACTAGTTGTGATTTATATGTTGAAAAGTTCTTGTTAAATAAAATTCATTCTGTTTACCCAAATACAAAGATTGTTAGCGAAGAATCATTTTCTTCTGTAAAGGCAGAGGGCACATTTTTTACGATTGACCCTATAGATGGCACTAAAAATTTTGCAAACGGGAATGAAAATTGGGGAATTCAAATTGCATATATTGAAAATGATATTCCTATTGCTAGTGCAATATTTATGCCTTATTTTGGTGGGTTTTACGCAGCCAAAGATTGTGGCGCATTCAAAAATGGTAAGCGTTTTTTCACTACTGCACGCGAACTAAAATACTCCCTTGCCGAAATAAATTATATTAACCTTTCTTTACTTAATAAAAAGCAATATAGAAACATAACGCAAAGTGTATTAGATATTAGAGATTGCGGTGCTTCATGCAAGATATATACATCACTGGCGCAGGGACAACTTGGCGTAAAACTAGATATTGGACATTGTAACCCTTGGGATGTTTTACCTGGAATTATACTAACAAATGAAGCCAAATGTGAAACTAAACAATTTGATGATTTTACAATAACTGCAACTAGCAAAGAAAATTTAGACGAGATAATTGGCAAACTTAAAAGTTAGATTTCTCTTCAATTTTTCATTATTGTATTTTTTATAAATCATAAAATATTTTGTTATTTAATCATTAATTTATTTTGTTATTTATTTTTAATAGTTGAAAATATTGTTATAGAGTGTTATAATAAAAGCATGGAAAATACTATTGTAGCACTAGCAACTCCGCCCGGAAATAGTGGGGTTGCCGTTGTACGAATAAGCGGAGAAAAAGCAAAGGAAATTTTACAAAAAATTACTCGTTTAAACATTGAATTTACTCCTAGACATATGTATCTAAAAAATGTATATGCTGGCGATATTGTAGATAAATGTTTAGTCGTATTTTTTGCTTCTCCAATGAGTTATACTGGCGAAGATGTAGTTGAAATACAATCGCACGGCGGATATTTTTTGTCTCAAAAAATCATAGAAGAGTGCATTAGATTAGGCGCTGTGTTAGCCACTCCTGGCGAATTCAGTAAGCGCGCTTTCATTAATGGAAAACTTTCTATCGATCAAGCGGAAGGTATAATGGATCTAATAAATGCTGAAAGCGATATGCAGGCAAAGATGAGCAGTTCACTCATGCAAGGAAAATTGTTTGATATGATAAAAACTTATCAAAGCGAATTGACTGATCTACTCGCAGAAATTGAAGCAAAACTCGACTACCCAGAATATGAATACTCAGAGAAAGAATCTTCCGATGTTATAAATAGGATTTCATCTTTGATAGTCAAACTTTCAGAATTAATATCGGATAGCAAGAGTGGTATTATTATAAAAAATGGAGTAAATGTAGCAATTGTTGGTGCACCTAATGTCGGTAAATCTAGTATACTTAACGCGATGACAAAATCAAATAAGGCGATTGTTACTGATATAGCGGGAACAACGCGCGATGTGGTTGACGCAGAATACGAATATAATGGAATTATTTTTAGATTATATGATACTGCCGGCATACATGAAAGTAGTGATATCGTAGAAAAAATTGGCATAGATAGGGCTAAAAAGACACTGGAAGATAGCGATATAGTTCTCCTTGTATCGGACAAAGACAATATTTGTGAAATCAAGACAAACAAGCCTAGTATATCCGTATTTAACAAGTCTGATATATCTATTGAAAATAATAAAAATTTTGACATTTTCATAAGTGCAAAAACTGGCGAGAATCTAGAAAAATTAAAAGAATTAATATTTAGTAAAACAGTAAAATCCGATATTCGTTCAGATAAATTTTATCTAACCAATACAAGACATATTGAATGTATAAAACACGCCTGTGAAGCACTAGACAGAGCTAAAAATATGTTTAATGTTACTACAATGGATATTATTAGTTATGAATTAAAACAGGCATGGTCAAAATTGGGCGAAGTATCCGGAATTACAAGTGACGAAGCAATTATTGACCAAATCTTTTCAAAGTTTTGTTTAGGAAAATAATATTATAGTAATGAGTATCAATTTATTTTGATTTCCTTTTATCTTAGAAATTTTTAAATAGTATATATTAATATTTTATAATTTTTTATTTAGTAAATTAAAAAATAACTATGCAAATTTCTTTTAATGTGATATAATGAGCGATATGATAAATGCAGTGGCAGATTATGATGCAATAGTGATTGGAAGTGGACATGCTGGTAGTGAAGCAAGCCTTGCTTTATCACGCCTAAATAAGCGAACGCTTTTAACAACTTTAAATCTTGACAGTATTGCTTTTTTAGCGTGCAATCCATCAATTGGTGGTACAGCAAAAGGTCAACTCGCAGGTGAAGTAGATGCCTTAGGTGGCGAAATGGGCATTAATGCGGACAAGGCAATGCTTCAACTCAGAATGTTAAATTCAGGTAAAGGTCCTGCAGTTCATTCTCTGCGCGCACAAGTCGATAAAGTCGTATATCATAACGAAATGAAACATACTATTGAACGACAGAAAAATCTTGATATTTTACAATGCGAAGTGGCTGAAATCTTAGTAGAAGACGGGCGCGTAGTCGGCGTTAAAACTAGCATGGGCGAAATATTTTCTTGCCGTGCGGTGGTGGTTGCGACTGGTGTATACTTAAATTCAAAAATCATTATTGGTGATTATACTAAAAATACCGGTCCCAATGGTTACGAAGCAAGCACACATCTTACACAATCTTTAATGGACTTAGGCATTGAAATTAGACGATTCAAAACGGGGACTCCCGCGCGTGTTGATGGAAAAACAATAGATTATTCAAAATTTGAAGTCCAGCCGGTCGATGATTTAATTGGCGGATTCTCTGTCAAAACTAAGAAAATAAAAAATAAAAAAGTTTGTTTCTTAGGCTACACTTCAAAAGAAATGCACGACCTTATTAAACAAAATATTTCGCGCGCACCTCTTTATTCAGGCAAAATTCACGGCATTGGCCCGCGATATTGTCCAAGTATTGAAGATAAAATTATGCGTTTTAGCGATAAAGAGCGTCATCAACTTTTCTTAGAGCCAGAGAGCGCATACACAGATGAAATCTATGTTCAGGGTATTTCAAGTAGTATGCCATGTGATGTGCAACGCGATATGTACCGATTAATACCAGGGTTTGAAAATGTTAAAATTATGCGCTTTGCATACGCTATTGAATATGACTGCATTAATGCAACTGAACTTAAAAACAACCTTGAATCAAAAAAAATATACGGATTGTTTTTTGCAGGACAAATTAATGGAACAAGCGGTTACGAGGAAGCTGCCGCACAAGGAATAATGGCGGGAATTAATGCTGAACGATATATTGATAACAAGTCGCCTTTTGTTCTCAGTCGCGATCAGGCGTACATTGGTGTTCTTATTGATGACCTTACTACAAAAGATATAATCGAGCCATATCGAATGATGACAAGTCGCGCTGAATATAGACTTATTATTCGTCAAGATAATTGCGATATTCGCTTAACAGAATTAGGGCATGAAATAGGTCTTGTAGACAACGCTAGATATAAAAAGTTTAAAGAAAAATTGAAGCAAATCGAGTTTGTGAAATCTACACTAAATTGCATGAAAAATCCAAAAGAACTTACCCCATTATTCACGGACAAAAACGAAAGCATACCTAAGTCAGGTTTAACTCTAAAAGATGTCATTAAGCGAAACAATATTAATATTTTTGATGTAAAAGAATACTTTAACTTGTTTGAAAATATACCTAACAATATACTAGATTATGTAAATACTGAAATAAAATATGAAGGATATATAAAAAACGAGCAAGATTTAATTAATAAACAAAAGCGAACAGAAAATATATCTCTTCCCGACATAAATTATTCTTCAATTTCGGGTCTTCGCCTTGAAGCAAGACAAAAACTAGATAAGTTTAAACCTGCAACAATCGGTCAAGCAAAACGAATCGATGGCGTTAGCCCAAGTGATATAAATGTTCTTTTAGTCTACTTAAAAATGAAAGGGAAAATGTAATTATTTATATTTGAAATTAAATAAAAAATTATCTCCACTATAATTCTATATGACTAATGATTAAGAATAAAAATGAAAAATATTAATGATTTAGAACAACTAGTTTTACAAAATAATAAAAAGTTTGATATATATTATCAATCACTCATTTCATACAATGAAAAAGTAAATTTAACTACAATTGTAGAAAAGAACGAAGTATATACTAAGCATTTTTTAGATAGCATATTACCTATTGATTATATTCCAACTGGTGCAAAAATAGTAGATGTTGGAACAGGCGCAGGTTTTCCTGGTCTTCCTATTAAAATTGTGCGCGATGATGTTAATTTAACTTTAGTTGATAGTTTAAATAAAAGAATCAATTTCTTAAACGAAGTAAAAAAACTATTAAATATCGAATACACTTGCATTCATAGTCGAGCAGAAGATTTTGCAAAGACTAATCGTGAAAGTTTTGATATTGCTGTAGCCCGAGCAGTGGCAAAACTTAATACACTACTTGAATATCTCTTACCATTAGTTAAAATAGGTGGCTATGTCCTAGCTTATAAAGCGACAAATGCAGAGAACGAACTTGAAGAATCAAAGCATGCAATATCTGTACTAGGCGGTGAATATATAACTACTTTAAAATTTTATCTTCCTAATAATTCGGGGGAAAGAAATATTATAATAATTAAAAAAATTAAATTTACCCCTTTAATTTATCCAAGAGGTCAAAATAAACCAAAATTAAATCCTATATAATTTCTAAATTAAAATTAAATTAAGCAAATAAAAATAATTTATAAATATTTAAATTATTTTTTTATTTATAATCTTATATAATATTATATTTTAATTAATTATAATTTTTGCATAAATTATTTTTTCTTATCATTATATATACGCGTACGCGCGCACGCGCGCGCGAAAAAAATTAATAAAAAAATTATAATATGTTTTGTTTTTATTTAATAAAAAAATAAAAATTGAAAAAATATAATTAAAATTTAAATAAATATTATTAATTATTATCAATTTTTAAAAATTTTTATATGTTTTAAATCTAAAATTGACAATTTTATAAATTTAATATATAATATAAATAATGAATATTACTTCTCTAGTTTTAAAAGATTTTCGCAATTATGATGATGAAATAATCCATTTCTCTGATGGACTTAATTTTTTAGTTGGATCAAACGCACAAGGCAAAACTAATTTATTAGAAAGTATATATTTAATAAGTGTTGGCAAAAGTCCAAAAAATAGCAAAGATAAGCAAATAATAAAATTTGATAGTGAGCGTTCTTTAATCAATATTGATTTTTCTACTCGCGTTGGAAATAAAAATATAAAAATGTATTTAAATAAAACTAATAAAAAGGCAATTAAGATAAATAATTTAAATATATTAAAACTAACCGAATTAGTAGGTACTCTATCAGTCGTATATTTTAGCCCTGACGAATTAAAACTTATAAAAGAAGTTCCTGAGGATAGAAGAAAATTTTTAGATGTATCTATTAGTCAATTTGACAAAAACTATTTATACAATCTATTAAAGTATGAAAAGATATTAAAACAACGAAACGCTATATTAAAATCTAACGAATCAAATGAAATAAAGAAAGAACAATTAAGTTTATTTACACCACAACTAATTGATACAGCAGAAAAAATTATTGAAAAGCGATTAAAATTTATAGAAAAATTAAATAAAATAGCGCCAAATATACATTTAGATATAACAAAATCAGAAAATTTAAAAATTTCTTATAGTTATAACAAAAAAAATAACATGTCTATACATGATGATTTAGTTACCACTTTTGAAAACTCAATAGAAAAAGAACTAGAACTAGGATATACGACAATCGGCCCACATAGAGATGATTTAATATTTTATATAAATGGGCTTGATTGTAAATTTTACGCTAGTCAAGGTCAACAGCGTACAGTGGCGCTTGTTGTAAAACTATCGCTTATGGAAATTATAAAAGATGAGATTGGTGAATATCCTATATTATTGCTCGACGATGTATTAAGCGAATTAGATGAAGATAGGCAGTCGCGCCTGTTAAATATGACAAAACAATATCAAACCATTATTACTTGTACACATATACCAAAAATAGACATACCTTACAATACAATTAAAATAAAAAATGGAAAAGTTATTGAATAAAAAAAATAATAAATTTTTATAAAAAATACAAAAAATCCACCAAACTTGGTGGAATTTTTAATACTTTTTTAAATTTTTAGTACTTTAACAATCTAGATTTAATATCATTCACTAGAGTTTTAACATGTGGATTAACTTTTATTTGATTACTTATTTTATCTCTTGCGTGCATTATTGTCGTATGATCTCTTCCTCCAAACATATCTCCTATTGCTGTCAAAGGAATGTTAAGCATATCATTAATCAGATAAACACACAATTGTCTAGGTTCTACTATTTCTTTGTTCTTTTTCTTTCCAATTAAATCTTCTTTGCTAACTTTAAAGAAATCACAAACTGTGTTCATAATCTTCTCAGCGTCCAAATTTGTTCTTTCTGTTTCGCCATAATCTTTAAGCGCTTCGTGTGCGTCTTCCATGCTTGCATGCGATTTTCCTATTAAACTTGAATAAAACACAATTTTTGATAAGATACCTTCCATCTCACGGACATTGGTACTTGTCTTCTGTGCAATAAAATCTACAACATCATCGTCTACAAGGTAACCCTCTTGACTACATTTTTTCTTAATAATTGCAATTTTTGTTTCATAGTCTGGTTCTTGGATATCTTGAATGAGTCCACTTGAAAATCTACTTCGCAAACGCTCCTCCAATGCACTCATATCTTTTGGTGAGCGATCGGATGCAATTATAATTTGTTTATTGTTTTGATATAAGTCATTAAAGGTATGGAAGAATTCTTCTTGAATACCCATTTTGTTACTAATAAATTGAATATCATCTATCATTAAGACATCTACATTTCTATATTTGTCTCTAAAATCGCCATTTGATTTATCTTTACCATTACGAATTGAATCAACATAATCATTTGTAAACTTCTCGCATGTTACATACAAAACATTTAAGTCTGGCCTATGATCATTAAGATAGTTGCCAACCGCGTGTAACAAGTGCGTTTTGCCCAATCCAACACCACCATATATAAATAGTGGATTAAATTTTTCACTAGGATGCTCAGCAACACTCTGCATGGCTGCACATACCACTTGATTTGATTTACCGACAACAAAATTCTCAAAAGTGTATTTTTTATTAAACTTAGATTTTATCTGAGGCGTTTCGGACATAATCTTTTCAAGTTCTGCATCCTGTCTCCTTATATCCTCTTCATATTCCTGCTTTTCTGTAACGCGTACATATGTATAAGGAGTAAATTCTAGTCTAACACATTTTGTAATCTTCTCAAATATCCCTGGTTGATTAACTTGGTTCTTAGCAGTAACACTAGGAGCCATCAGTATTAGTTCATCATTTGCGTACTGAATTGGAGTTAGAGTGTTTATCCACAAATCGAATGTTACAGCCGTAACTTCGTTCTCTAACTTGTTCAAAACTTTCTTCCATTGATCAAGTAAAAACATATTAATCTCCTACTTTTTCTATTATATATCAAAAGATATAAAATGTCAATCCTAACAAAGAATTTAAATTTTTAGACTTTTCCACAACTAAGTTTAAGTTATCTACATAAAATTCTACACACTTATCAACATAAAATGTGTATAAAAATTGTGCCAATTTTCGAAAAATTAAGAACTTGTACCACTACATCTTGTGATATTAAAAGTTATCCACATTTCCACCGAACATAATAAAAAAATCACTATCAAAAAAATTAAAATTTAATAAAATAAAACAGCGTGCATGCTCGTGTGCTGGTGCGCGATTTTAACTATTTTTTAACTATTTTTGATAAAATTTTTTTCTAATTTTTAAACAATTTTTTTTGATAAAATAACTTAATTTTTAATGTAATATTTTTGATTAAAAATTTATTATTTTTTGAGTTAATTTGATAATAATAGTAGTAATTATATATAACTATTATAATATAAATTTTAAATAAAAAATATATTAAAATAAACAAAAATAAATTTTATTTTCAATATTAATTTTTTGATTAATGTGCTAAGAATTATAATAAATTTTTGATAATAAATTGTAAAAATTTTTCGACAAAATACGAAATTTTATTTGACATATTAAAGCCCATTTGCTAATATAGTGTTGTATCATGATTTTGCATGTCAGGGGGTAGTAAAATCACGCAAAGAAAACCATAATTGTTGATAACAAACTAAATTAAATAGTCTAAATTAGTACTTTTAAATTTTAAGATATGAAGAAAGTTCTAGTTTAAGATAATTTAAAAGTTTAACAATTTTGGTAAAGAAAAGAGGAGAATTATGAAATTTAGATGTGATGGGCTTGAATTAAGTGAATCAATAATGGTCGTCTCAAAAGCTATCGGTAATAGGACAACATCTCAAATACTCGAAGGTATTAAGATGGTTTGTGAGGACGATAAACTTGTTTTAACTGCCACTGACTTAGAAATTAGTATAGAAAAGACAATTCGGGCTGAAGTAACGAGTTCAGGAGAAACAGTTGTTCCTGGAAGATTGTTCGGTGAATATATTAAGAAACTCACAAATGAACAAATTGAATGTGAATTAAATGAGAAAAATCAACTTAAAATTTCATACACTGATAGTGAGGGCACACTTCAATGTATGGAGATTAGTGAATTCCCTAAACTTAAAGAGATAGAAAAAGTAAATTATTTTGAGATAGAAAAAGAAAACTTTAAAACACTAATTAATGATGTATTTTATGCAGTTGCACAAGACGATAGTAGGCCTATTTTAAAAGGTATTTTACTTGAGACAAACGCTAGTGCAAACACAATCCGAGCAGTGGCCGTTGATGGGTGCAGATTAAGTATTGCTAATAAACCGCTAACTATGTCAACTGCTGATTTCAAAATAATAGTTCCAGGTAAAAACCTAAATGAAATTGCGCGTATGATGGACAATGAGGGTACTATCAAGGTATATATTCATTCGAATAACATCATGGTAGACTTTGGCGACACAATTATTATCAATAGACTTATTGATGGTCAATTTATAAACTATAGACAAATTGTGCCAAAAGATTTTTCTACTACTATAACTATTAATAAAGAGCAATTAGAAGACGCAATTGACAGGGCAAGCGTTTTGTCTAAAATCGATAAAAATAACTTAGTTAAGTTTGATATTAAAGAGAAAAATTTAATGTTGACTTCTAATAGTGAGATAGGTAATACTAAGGAAAATATTACAGTTGGAGTTAAAGGTAATGACTTAGTCATTTCGTTTAATTCTAAGTATTTTAGCGATTGTTTGCGCGTTATTGATAACCCTTATGTTAAAATCAATTTTAACAGCCCAATTATGCCTTGCGTAATAACGCCTTGCGAAGGTAATGATTTTGAATTTTTAATACTTCCAGTTAAAGCAAGATAAAGAAAATTGTTTAAATATTGAAAAAAGACTAAAACATAATAAAAAGTTTTGATATATAAAGCAATTATAAAAATTACAAAATTTAACACTTTTATTATAATATTTTCTTTTCTAAATAAAATTTGTCGAAAATAGTATTAATTTGTTGACAACTCAATATTATATAATATACAATAAAATTAATAAAAACAAAAGTTTTTAATTTTCAAAGGAGGTTAAGGTGAAGATTGCAGCAAAAGTTTTTATAATAATAGGAATGATTTGTGGCTTTTGGACAATTCTTCCACTTATCTTTGGTGGAGTTGCTTTAAGTCAAATGAAAACACAAAAACCAGGAGTTGGTATAAGCGTGTGTGTTTTATTATTCTGTAGTCTGCTTGGTGGAATTTTCTTGCTTTGCACAAAAGACGAAGATTACGCAGTAAAAGAATAGTTTTAGGTTAAAATACCATGTATAAATTATATGGTATTTTTTTATTTGCTATTGAAAATATAAATTTATATGATATAATATTAATATGAATGAAAAAGATTTTGTAGATATATATATTAATCCAGGCGTTAGACCATCTAGTGATAATTTAATTATTATGAATTGTTCAAATGATATTGTAAATGAAGTTTTATATAATGATGATAAAAACATAAACAATACTATTTCATGTACATTGTTATTTGATAAAAAGACCATTGACATACTAACTAAAGTAGAAAATTTGTTTAATGAACAATGGAAAAAATCAATAATGATTAGAACTTATATTGTTACAAAAATACTAGTAAGTTTATATGAAAAATTAAATATAGATAATTTTGAATACTCTTTAACCTTAGAAGAATTAAAAAATGGACTAAAAAGTTTTAAAAGTTTAAATAGGGAAGAAATAATAAAATATTATCTAGATGCTCCATTACCGGATATAATAGAAAAAATAGTACGAAAATATGATGAAAATGAATATGAATTAAATTTTGTATTGACTGCAGATGTTGACAATACAATTCAATCTAATATCAACATGTTTATATGTTCAAGATTGCCGTATTTAGTACGAATAATATCTACTGAAGAGATTTTATCGACATATCTTGATACCGCCAACAATTTGATTGAATGCCCGCACGATTATTCATATATAGATTATAAAAATATCTTGTCAAGAACAATTAATGATTAATATTTTACACATTCGTGACATATGTACTTTAATAAAAAAACACAAGAATCGCTGTGCTTTTTTATTGGCGGAGAGTGGCGGATTCGAACCGCCGAAGGCTTTCACCTTACCGCTTTTCGAGAGCGGCACAATCGACCTCTCTGACAACTCTCCATATATTATAAACACATTCAGTATAACACAAAATAAAATAAAATCAAAACAAATAACTGTAATAAATTTTTACTATTTCATCTATGTTTGGTGCGGGCAACAGGATTTGAACCTGCACGAGTTTCCTCACTAGAACCTGAATCTAGCGCGTCTGCCGTTTCGCCATGCCCGCCCATACGAAGTAGTTATATATATTAAGATAAAAATAAAGTAAATTAAGCGCTAGATTCATATACGGGTACCCTATGAGACAAAGTCGAAATAGGGAGAAGGAATAATCGCCAAAAGGTCAAATTTGAGTTAAGCAAATTGACTAAAAGGCGTATTATGACGCGCGCGTCTAAAGTTTCGCGATGCCCGCTCGTCGCAACTCGCTTTATTGCATAATTTACAAATTGTAATTTGTAAATTTATGTCTTGTAATCGTTTGCTCCTTTTCTCACTCAAACAAAAGTTTTCGTGAGAGCGTTAAGATTATATATTAAGACAAAATTTAATGATATAAACGCTTAAATAATAGTATTTCAAACAAAAAGATTTGTCAAGATTTTAAATTGCTATTGAAAAACTAGAATTTTGTGATATAATATAAATATGATAAGAAATAATAAAGATTTAAATTTTATTAAAAATAATAAAAACACTGAACAAAAAAATTCGCAACAGTTAAGATCTAAAGATAAAGAAGAAATAAAAGTAATCTTTACAGAAAAAGATCAAAAAATTTTGTCAAATGTTTGTAAGAATTTAAGTTCACAAGAAGAAGTAAAAAATATAATTGAACAATACATTTTAGCAAAGATAATTAAAGAAATTTTTGATAAGAAAAAACTCAAAGTTATAAAAGTTAGTTATAATCAGTTATTATTAGATAGTGAAATAGACTATGACCTTATTAAAACGATACTTTGGATATACATACGAAAACATTTACCTGCCATAAAAAAATGCCTTGAGATAGACTTAATAAACGCGTTACAAACATTAATGGAAAAATATGATTTAAAAATTAACATTTTATTCATTTCACTATACAAGACAAATATTTTAGATATGATAAGAGAATTACTATCTTCAATAGAATCGGAAGATATAATTATAAATATATGTCATGACTTAGAGCGCGAATAAGATATGTAAATTGATAAGACTTGAAATAAAAATAAACATGTGATATAATTTTTTAGGAGGGAAATATGCAAACTTCAAAAACAATGCCAAAAATGAGTAAAGAAGAAATTGATGAAATATATGAAGAACTTCAATCTCAAATTAAACAAAATGACGAATTGTTAAAACAAGAAGTGAACAAAACTAGGAAAGAGCGATTAGATGAATATTTAGATTTTGTCAAGAAAAATAAGTGCAAAACGCGTGGAGGCAAAAATGGCAAATAAATATAAATATATTTCTATAGATTCGGACATTTTGCGTACATTTGTGTTTTTTGATGAAATAATGATAAGGTTTAAAAAGAAAAATCCAGATTTTAGTTATTTAGAATTAGATGACAATTTTGACTTTTCTAATATTATAGATTTTAAAGATTTAAGAGATAAGGCAATAATAAAAAACGCACGCAATTTATTTTATATCTACCTTTTGTGCAAAAAAGACAAATTAAGAATTTATATTACAGAAGAAGTTTATTATGAAAGTAAGCATCTTCCAAATGCTGTAAATTTCATAAAATATAATTGTTTTATGCACAAAATGATGACCGAAAGTGAGAAATCAAAATGGCTTGAAGAAGTGGATAATTTAGTAGAGCAATATACCACTAAACAAACAACGATATATAAGGGTAAAGTTTTAACAGAAGAGGCGCCTATGAAAAAAGTATATTCTGCATACAATAAAACCCTTATACCGGAAAATGATGTTTATATAATGGCAGAATCTACTGTGGACAGATGCATACTTTTAACAAACAACGGAAAAGATTACATATTTAATCTAAAAGATGACAAATATATGGAAGATCCAAAAACTCATAGACAAATTAAAAAGAAATCGCGTTCGGTTGCTATTGCAAATATTAATTTACAAAATGGTTATTATACTCAGACAGACGATGATTTTTATGTAGTCCCTAAACCTATTGATATAAATACTCTTGCTAAACATTTAAGATATAAGGGATTGGGAATGTTTAATACTCCGACACCTAAAGAAGAAGATTTTACTTATGCTGCTAACAGGATAGGATTTTAATAACAAAGAAAAGTAAAGAAAAAGACTTTACTTTTTTCTTTATTTTTGTCATAATATATCATCATTTTAGGAGAGGTTATGATTGAATTTAGATATGACACACAATTACTTATTGAAGGTAAAGGTTTAGACGAAGACAAAATTAGAGATTATTTTTTGAAAAATTTTAAAGGTGATTGTTTAATAGCGGTAGGAGATAGCGAACTTATCAAAATTCATTTTCATACAAACGAGCCATGGGATGTGCTTAAATATTGTGCAAGTTTGGGTGAAATTTATGATATCGTTGTTGAAGATATGGAAAGACAATCGCGTGGTTTAAAGGGGTAAATATGAACCTTAACTATGATTATGTATTATATTTTGCGCGTACAAAGCACGAAAGACAATATAGAGCAGACGGAATTACTCCATATATAAATCATCCTATCTTAGTTGCCGAGTTGGTAAAGAAATATAAGCCGTATTCTAAAAATATTGATTCGCTTGTTGCGTCCGCATTATTACATGACACGCTAGAAGATACATATACTTCATATCTTGAACTTATGGACAACTTTGGAGAAATGGTGGCAAGCATTGTCATAGAACTTACAACAGCCGACTCACTTTCGCATTTTATGGGTAAAGCCAATTATTTAAAAACTAGAATGGCGATAATGTCTACATACGCGCTCTTTGTTAAATTGTGTGACAGAATGGCAAACATTATGGATATGGGTAATTTAACAGTCGAAAAGCGAAATAAACTGGTTAATGAGACGATTGAAATACTAGATTATGTAGCAAAAAATCGCGAACTTAGACCAGTACATATTGAAGTGATGAACGACATATACACGATTCTAGGAGTTGACAAAAAGATAGATATGTCCGTATAAAATTTTTAAATTTAAGATAAATTTTTAAAATTTGTATTGACATAATATTGCCTTTTTGGTAGAATTAAAAAAAGGAGTATATATGAAAGGTCTTGTTTTTAAATCAAAAATACAAACAATCAACCTTTCTTTTAATTTATATTTTAAAAACTCAGTTTAGTGCTGGGTTTTTATTTTTATATACTCATAATAAGGAGGAAACATGACTCAGGAGAATTTAGTAAAGCGTGCATACCAAAAACACTTAGAAGAAAATTTTGATGATCCAACATTGAAAGAATTGTGGAATAGCGGTTCGGTGGTAAAGTTTGAGATAAAACCTAAATACAACTCACTAGACACTAATAAGATAAATGTACGCATTTGTGAAAGAAGAAAAATTGATAATGGGCATGATATAAAATTATTTCGTACAATAAGTTATCCAAATTTGAAAGATTTTTTCACTCTTGTTGGATTTCAACAAGGGATTAAGTGTGATAAAGGATATTTAATAGGCATACACTTGAAATCTAGTCAATATGACGCAATTTATCAAAAATTGATAACAGATAAAGCGATGATAACTTTAACTTTCTTTAAAAAATCGATTGAAATGGCTATTGAGAAAGATCCAAATTATGAGAATAGTCAAATTTTGTTAACCTCGAATTTACCTAAGATTGAAAAGATAAAAAATAGCAATCGGGACTTACAATCAGTTGTGGACGAAATGAAAATAAAGTTGCTAGACTATATCATAAAGAGTAGAACAAAAGAAATCGAGAATAAAAAAATTGAAGATATTATATAATTTTGGCGAATAATGTTAAAAACATTAAATGAATATAAAAACATGAATTTAGACTTGACAATCGGTCCAATTGTTGTTAAAATAGATTTAACATAAGGAATTGGGTCGTTTTTTATTATGAATTTTACATAATGCGACCCTATTGCAATCCTAAAATTTGCTTTTGAGCAATTATCCTATACGCAGCCTATGTAATACTAGTAAAAGGAGAAAATTATGAAGAGAACTTATCAACCTAAGAAAAGACAGCGCAATAAAGTGCATGGATTTAGAGCTAGAATGAAGACTATATCTGGTCGCAAAGTTTTAAAGCGCCGTAGAAATAAGGGCAGAAAAGAATTAACTGCATAGTATGTTAAATAAAACTAACCGCTTAAAGAAGCGTAAAGAATTTAATTATATCTATAAGAAGGGTCAAATCGCACATGCAGACGATTTTTTCGTGCATTTTGTTCGGGCATATAAACCATATCCGCAGATTGGTATATCCGTTTCAAAGCAGGTGGGAAACTCGGTTGTGCGCAGTAGAGTTAAGCGTATAATCAGTGAGGCTTGTAGAAAAAATATTGACAAATTTGCGATTAAAAATTATGTGATTACGGCAAAAGAGAGTGCAAAGGACAAATCCTCTTTAGATATAGAAAAGCAATTATTAAAAATGCTTAAAAAATACAACTTATTGAGAGAAAAAGATGTTTAGAATATACTATATTCTTACTTATCCGCTAACATTACTATGTTTAGGTCTGATTGGAATATACCGCGGATTATTGACGCATATGAAAGGCGGGAAAAGTTGTAATTTTATTCCTACATGTAGCAAATACGCGTGGGATTCTATTCGTGAGTTTGGTGCAATTTGGGGCGGATTTTTATCCCTGAAAAGACTAATGAAGTGCAACCCGAATCACGAATCAGGTATTGATATACCTAAATTAAATTTATTAGGAAATTATAAATGGAAATGTTAAATAGTACAAGTATGCTACTAAGTAGCAACCTGTGGACGATAATTATCAATGCTTTTGCAAACTGGATTGTCAACTATGGCTGGGCAATCATAGTTTTTACTATCTGCTTAAAGTTAGTGCTTAGTCCATTAGATATTTTTCAGCGTATAGCGTCAGGCAAACAACAGCGCGTTATGTCCGCAATGCAACCTGAGATTAATGCTGTAAATAAAAAATATGCTAATGACAAAGAAAAGTTAAATCAAGAGACTAACAAAATTTACAAAAAATATAAAGTGAATATGGGCGGTATGTGCTTAACCATGCTTATTACAATGGTCATAACGCTGGTTATATTCTTTACCTTATATAGCAGTATACGAAATTATGGTGTTGAGAAGTTATATTCATCTTATCACGAGTTGGATACCACTTATCAAACGGCGCAAAGCGAAGTTGACACATCTTTAAGTGAAGATGAACAAAACGAATACATTGTAAATGTAGTTGTCGAGAAATATGAAGAAGTAAAAGAAAAAAATAGTTGGCTTTGGGTTAAAAATGTCTGGAAGTCGGACACAAATACAAGTCAGTTTGTAGATTTTGAAGATTATGCTTCGTATATGGGTCTAAACGAAGAAGGCAAAGAAGAAGAAAAGGCACTAGCACTTGAACGATACAATGCAATAACTTCTGTTATCGTTGGAGATAGTGATCAAAATGGTTATTATATCCTTATCATTTTAGCGGTTGTGTTGTCCTTCTTGACTCAATTTATAAGCGCTAAAATCTTGCAACCAAAAGGTCAAAAACTCAATACTGCGAACAAGGTTATGATGGCAATTATACCTATATCAATGCTTATATTTGCTATGACTTCAAATGTCATATTTACATTGTATATCATTACAAACTCAGTGATGTCCGCTATTATATCTACAATACTTTCTCTAATCATGCGCAAAAGAAATAGTAAATTATCAAACGACGATATTCTAAAAAAAGCTCGTGATATTCAGGTTGTTGAATATAGTAGAAACTATAAAAAATAACATAAGGAGGAAGGTATGAAATTAGAAGCAACGGGGAAAAGTGTTGAAATCGCTATCCAAAATGGTCTATTAGAGTGTGGCATGAAGCGTGAAGATGTTGAAGTGCAAGTCATTGAGCAAGGTGGATTGTTTAAGAAGGCGAAAGTCGTTTTAATTTGGGGAGAACCAAAGGAAGAGCAAAAAGTAGAAGAAAATTCTACTGAAATTGAAAATGGTGAAATCAAAGACACTAAAACGGAAAATCTTGAAGAAAAAAAAGAAGAGACGATTGAAGAGCCAAAAGTGGAAGAGAAACCAAAACGAATAGTAGATTCTTCTAGACTTCAAGCGCGTGGCATTGAGTTTTTAACAGGACTTGCACAAATCGTAGATAAGACAGCGACTGTTAGTTGTGAAGCAAAAGAAAATGAACTTTCATTCTCAATAAAGGGCGAGAATGTAGGGAAATTAATTGGTTATCATGGCGAAAATATGCAGGCTATTCAAATGCTACTTAGTGGACTTAAATTACGCGCAGAGCGTCCAATAAGGATGTTCGTAGACATTGACGGATATAAGCAAAATAAAAATCAAGCAATAATCGACCTTGCCAACAAAGTTGCTGAGCAAGCAATTAAAATCGAACGTAATATTCACTTAGACCCAATGAGTGCGTACGATAGACGAATAGTCCACACAACATTGCAAGATCGTGATGATGTTACTACTGAATCAACAGGCGAAGGCGAAAAGCGCCATGTCGTTGTAAAACCTATATTTAAGAAATAAAATTTGGCTATGCCAAATTTTTTTTATGAAAATAAATCATGAATATAATATTTTTTTATTGTCAAATTCATTTATTAGGTTTGCATAAAATTGCAGGTTATATTTTAATATCAATACAATTAATTGACAATTTTGTTGGCCTTTGTTATACTAGCAAAGAGGTATTTTATGGAACAAAATGAATTAAGCGAATTTGATGTCAAGGTCGCAAAAGTAAACAAGTTAAATGAATTAGGAGAAAAGGCTTATAAGACTAAATATAATAAAACACATGAAATCCATGATCTAGAAAATTATGAATTGGGTACACATGTAAGCATTGCAGGAAGAATGATTTTTAAGCGTACTTTCGGTAAACTTATTTTTGCGCGCCTTTATGCTATCGGAGATAATTTTGATGTAGATTTTTCAAAACCTATTAGGACAAGTGTTCAAATAAGTTTATCAATGAGCATAGTCGGTGAAGATAGATTAAAATATTTTAAAGATTTTTGTGATATTGGCGACTTTATAGGTGTAGAAGGTGAACTCGTTCGTACTCAGACGGGCGAACTAACAGTTCAAGTTGAAAAATTTGAATTATTGTCTAAGGCATTGCGCGGTCTTCCTGAGAAATTCCATGGATTAACTGATACTGAATCGCGTTATCGTCAGCGTTATTTGGATATAATCTCTAATGAAAAGAGCAGAAATGTTTTCATTGCTCGTAGTCGTGCGGTATCTTTCGTTAGAAGATTTTTGGAAGCAAATGGATTTATCGAAGTTGAAACTCCAGTCTTACAAACAGCAGTCAGTGGGGCTAGTGCTAAACCATTCTTTACTCATCACAATGCGCTTGATTTAGATTGTAATCTTAGAATTGCTACTGAAACATGGCTTAAAATGGCAGTTGCGGGCGGATTCGATAAAGTTTTCGAATTAGGCAAAGATTTTAGGAATGAAGGCATGGACCCAACTCACCTTCAAGAGTTTACGCAAGTAGAGTGGTATGCTTCATATTGGGACTTTGAAGACAATATAACATTCTTTAAAAAGTTTATCAAAGAATTAATGATGTATACTATCGGAACTACTAAAATTGTCGTTGCAGGCAACGAAGTTGATTTTGGCAAAGAAATGTGGGAACGAATCAACTATATCGAGCGTATGCGCGAACTTTTAGGCTTTGATTTCCTTGATATAACCGATTATAAAGAGTTGGCAGACAAGGTCGTTGCTAGTGGCAAATTGACAAGAAGCGAACTTGAAGGCTACAATTCCTGTAGAGCAATAATAGATTATGCATATAAAAAATTGATTAGAAAGAATATCGTTGGACCAACAATTCTATACAATTATCCTGCTTTCTTAAAACCGCTTGCTAGGCGCAACGATAAAGACGCGCGCGTTACAGATGTTTTCCAAATTGTAGTAAATGGTGCAGAAATTTTGAACGCATACAGCGAGTTGGTTGACCCTATTGAGCAGAGAAAAGCGCTTGTTTCACAATTAAAGGATAAAGAATTGGGAGACGACGAAGCAATGGATGTGGATGAAGATTTCTTACTTGCTATGGAACATGGCATGCCACCTATGTCTGGATTGGGATTTGGTATTGACCGATTTATTATGATGATATTTGATTTACCAAATTTAAGAGACACAATTTTATTCCCTATGACAAAACCTATCGATAAGGACAAAGACAACAAAGATGAAGATTAGTATTTTAGGCGTTGGAAGATGGGCGTCTTGTATTGCCTATTGCATGGATAAAAAGAAATATAATGTTTTAATGTGGGAGAGAGCGCATTCAGATAACAGCGAAAGTACGCTTTTTACTACACATAGAAATCAATATGTTGAATTGTCAAAGCGAGTGACATTTACACACGATTTAGAGAAAGCAATAAACTATGGCGATGTGATAATAATATCAATACTTAGTCAGCAATTAGATAATCTCATGCAACAAATTAAACAGATAAAAGATTATGAACATAAGCACTATTGCATTGCTATGAAGGGTGTAGAAGCAAGCACGGGCAGACGACTTAGCGAGATTTTGATAGATAATGGTGTTAAAAATACAAACATTGCAGTTTGGGTTGGACCAGGGCATGTGCAATCATTTTTAAGCGGACAACCTACTAACATGCTAATTTCAGCCTATAATAATGTGTATGCAAAAAAATTGATTGCAAGTTTTAACAGTGCAAATTTTGTGGACATTTCACACACTAATGATATTATTGGTGCAGAATTTGGCTCAGCAGCAAAAAATGTCATAGGTATTGCAGCGGGAATTCTTGACGGAAGCGGTTATACTCAAAAGAAAGGTCCACTTATGCCCGCGTCTGTAAAAGAGATTGGGAAATTCATTGACGCGTTTGGTGGTAATCCAGATACAGCGTCCGGACTTGCTTTTTTAGGCGATTTTCAAGCCACACTTTTTGATAGTCAAAGCAAAAATTTAACATTTGGTAGACTGATAGTTGAGAAAAATACGCTAGATAAAGAAGTATTAAAACCTTTTATAAATGTTGACTCGGTTGAAGGTATTAAGACAGCAGAAGCATTATTAAAATTGCAAAAAAGATACAACGAGCGAGTAAACACTGATATGCGTGTAAAAATGCCAATAACTAGCGCGGTTGATGACATTGTAAAAGGCAAGATTGAACTAAAAGATGCGGGCGATTACATATCAGAGAAAATAACAGACGCCCTAAATTTATAAGATTATATATTCGACATTATGAATAGAGTAAAATAGACAAAACTATTTGTGGTAGCAATAAATCTTAATGATAGTTAGTGTATAGCCTTTATATTTACACAAAAAAGAGCATATTGATAATATGTTCTTTTTTTAGACTATTTATTTTTTAATTTTTAAATATTATATTTTAATTTATAAAGCAATATTATCTGCGGATAATTATCTTTTCTCCGCCTTCCATGACGAGTGGCAGGTCTTTATTATAGCGCGCGACCTCTTCCATAGGTGCTTTTATGCGTTTACATAATTCCCACATTGATTCATTTGGGCGTGCTATAAATATTTGGAAATCTACCGATCCAAAATCTAGGCTTTTACCGATTGTAACATTGTCGATCATTTCAGTTTCTGATTTTATGTATGAGCATACTGTGATAAATAGCGTATATTCAAGTTCAATAATAGTGCCACGCTTTACTCGCGTCTTGCCGTCTAACAATTCTATACTTGCGTGAGTACAATCGATTTTGTCTAAAGCTATTTTAGTGTTTATAACAAAAGGTAGTTCGAGTTGTTTTTGTTTTATTTCCTTATTTTCGTCTATATATATTAAGTGCGATGTAATTATCCCTTCGACATACACCATTTCGTCTTTGATATATGTGTTAGTAATTTCAGGTTGAGAGTTTAGATTGGATACTATTTCATCAATAGCCGTCTCGTCATCACGCAAAGTTATATCGCCCAAGACAATGTCATTTACGCGTTCGCAACTCATTGATTTGGTAAACTCTCGTCTTGTTTTTGTAATTTCAATTTCATTTTCTGCGCTGTACATATCATCAATAATATCTAAAGATATTTCTTTAAGTACAACACCAGAAACACATATCGTGTTTTGTATTGTTATAATATTCTCGCCGTCTTCCGATTCGGTTGATATGTTTGTTTTTGATTTATCTAAGCAAAACATTAAATCGAGATTTGCGTCGCTTGTAAGGTTAGGTATACTTATTTCGTTTTTTATATTTTCAGTTTTAATAATCTCTTTAACTTCCGTTTCATCTCCGTTCATACTTTCGAATAATAGTTTTGAAACCAATTTTCCTTCCACTACTGCATAATCTTGATATGGTGTAACATTTTCAGCACAAAAGTGTGCATTGTAACATAAAATTTTGCTTACAGGTAGATTTGTCTCTAAATTGGTGGTGTAGTCAAAACTGGTATTAATCGTGCTGGCAATTGTGTTAGTATTGATTTCATCTTTTTTTAGAATCATATTTTCAAAATTAACAAGGTTATTTGGCATGCTCAAATTGAGATATACTACAGGCTGAATTGAGATATCACAATTAATTTTTAAAATACCATCTGAAGACAAAACATTGGATAGAACATTTGAATTTAAAATATTAATAAAAGAGTCTGATGTGATAGAATTGTCCACAAAAGTTTCGCTGAAATTTTGAGAATCAGTTATTGTGTTTGTAATGTTGTCCGTGTCCACATATAGGACATTGACTCCGATTTTACCAGTCACAACTGCCTTATTTGAGCCCGCATCAATCTTTGTGTCAAACAAGTAACTATCTACATTCAATATTGTTTTAATATTTACATTTGAATCGATTGCAACACTGATTGTTGAATTAAAAGATAATTTATTTAAATTTTTTACATAAGTAATTTTAACGCTTTCGTTATTTGCCATATAACCCCCTAACCTATAATATAATTTTTCTTTCGACTTTATGATAAAATCGAATTTAATTACAAAAAATCATATTAGACAAATTAAAAAAATATTCCAAAAAATTCGAAAAAATAAATAAATTATTAAGCCAAAAATCGATAAATTTAAATTAAATTATTTATTAAAAAATAAAATAATTAAAAATATTTTAAAACTATTTTTAAATTCGACATTTTAACTATTTTTAACATATAAAATAGCAAATATATTTAAAATTATGGATAATTTTTATAATTAAATTTAGCAATAATTTGTTATTATATTCATGTGTTAAAATTACACTAAAAAAGGGGAAATTATGAATAAAACTACGATAGCACTTGCAGATGAAGATCAATCAATTTTAAATGAATTACAAAAGAATTTTAATGATGAATATTTTGAAGTTATAGCGAGCACAAATAACGGAGAAGAGTTAATTAATATCATAAAAACAAAAAAGCCAGATGTGGTAATTATGGATATTGTTTTGCAAGGATTAGATGGATTTAAAGTATTAGAAGCAGTAAAGAATGAAAGTTCAAAAATTATAGTTCAGTCCGCTTTATCTATGGATGGATTTATCAATAAAGCGATTAATTTAGGTGCAAAATATTATTGCATAAAGCCGTTTGATGTATCTACATTAAAGGATAGAGTTAACGACATTCTAAATGTTGACACAAGCAACACTAAAGTATTTTTTAATGCCAAAACACCTAATCACATAGAGGAAAAGATTACAAACATATTTATTACTGTTGGAATACCTGCGCATATTAAAGGTTATCAATTTTTGCGCGAAGCTATAAAATTAGCGATAGCAAATCCTGAAATTATCAATTCTATAACAAAGAAATTATATCCAACAATTGCTGAGAAGTATGACACTAGCGCAAGTAAAGTTGAGAGAGCAATTAGACATGCAATTGAAGTTGCTTGGAACAGGGGTAAAATTGAGAATATAAACAACCTATTTGGTATAAAAGTTTATTCGAGCAACGAAAAACCAACTAACGGCGAGTTTATTGCGCTTGTAGCGGACAAAATGTTGATTGAAGGTGCATAAAATAGACTAAAAAAACAATAGTCCTTTTTTTCTCATGCAAAATTTAGGTTTTAAGATAAGGCTATATTTTTGCTAATCAATTAAATGTATGTATTTGTTAAATAATCAGTCTAATAAAATGAACAAATATTTAAAAAATATTTACAAAAAATTTTATAAATTAGTAGACAAAATTTTTTTCTATAAGTATACTATTGTAGAATTTAAAAAGGAGTATGTATGGCAAAGTCTACAAAACCTGTTTGGATCTTATGTCCACGATGCGAATTAAACTATATCAAGAAGTCGGATCAATATTGTGATGTATGCAAAAAGGAGATGAAGCTTATCGCTGCATCTGAAGATGACATAGGCGATTTAGAGTTATGCCCTATGTGTAAAATCAATTTTATACAAAGCAATCAAGATATCTGTGATTCATGCCGTGCTGAACTTGGGATCAATAATGACGAAGAAAATGGTCAAAAAGAGATAGACGATTGGCACAAATATATCGCTGACGATGATGATGGCGAAGATGATGACGAAGACGAAGATGAAAACTTCGACGACGATTCTGACTCTGACGAAAATTCAGGTATTGTAGACGACTTTGACTTCGACGACGATTTAGGCAAAGATTTCGACGACGAAGACGATATGGACATGGAAGACATGGACGATGATGACGACTACGACGATGACGACGAAGATGATGATGACGAAGACGACGAAGACGACGAAGACGATGATGACGAAGACGACGACTAAATAATTTTGTCATATTTTGTCATGCTTGATTATTTATAGTTTACTTGCTAAAAATATTTAGGGGTGAACTATGAAAAAGATGCCTAACACTGTGGATAGCATTAAGCAAAAAATTATCGAATTAAAAGGTAAAGAAGTTAATTTATACATTAATCGCGGTAGAAGAAAAATAACAAGTTATCGCGCGCGTATAGAAGATGTATATCCAAGCGTGTTTACAGTAAAGCAATGTCCTTTTGATTCTGGTGCTTTAAACACGTATTCGTATAATGATATACTATGCGGGGAAGTAAAAATCTCTAATGATTAAGGCCGATATGTCGGTCTTTTTTAATTTTAGATTTGCCATATATTTGACATGTTCACTTAAATTAATTTATAATTATATTGGTTTATATAGCGAAAGGAGAACGCATGAAGAATTTTAATCCTGTGCGCGGGACATATGACTATGCACCTAAGGACGCAAAAGTTAGAGAAAATGTAAGACGCATTATTTTAAATAGTTATTTAGAGAATGGATATAATCTAATTGATACTCCTATATTGGAGAGCCTTGATTATCTTAATTCGAGCGACGGCGGGGACAACTTGCGTCTTATGTTTAAGACAATAAAGCGCGGAGATAAATTAGATTTAACAAAACCAAATTTGACCGAAAACGACATTGTTGAAGAAGGGTTAAGGTATGATTTAACAGTACCTTTGGCGCGCTTTTATGCAAACAATCGCGATAAATTGCCTTCACCTTTTAAGTCGATACAAATAGGTTCGGCTTTTCGTGCTGAGCGTCCACAAAAGGGCAGAAATAGGCAATTTACTCAATGCGATATAGATATTTTTGGCGATAGTTCTATTAATGCTGAACTCGACCTTCTTAATACCTGTATCGAAACGCTCAATCGTTTAGGATTTGACAAATTGATAGTGAAAATTAACGATAGAGCGATTTTAAATAGTTTAGTTCTATTTGCTGGCTTTAAAAAAGAAGAAATTTCAAGTGTATGCATTACGCTAGACAAGATTGATAAAATCTCGTTGACTGGCGTAACAATGGAATTAATCGAAAAGGGTTTTGATACGGGTTGTATAAATAAATTGATCGAAATCTTAGACGATGTTTTAACTAGCGGAATAGAAACAACTAAGAACTACGGAGTAGACGAAAGCGTAATTGAACGAGTAAAATATTTAATTGACAATCTAAATGCCCTTACTTTGAATAAATTTGACATTAAGTTTGATATATCAATTGTGCGTGGACAGGGATATTATACGGGCACAGTCTACGAAATATATACAGATGGTTTTGGCGGAGCAATAGTCGGTGGCGGAAGATATGACAAAATGATTGAAAAAATAACGGGCTTGCCTACTCCTGCTGTCGGTTGTAGCATAGGATTTGAGCCTGTTACTATGCTTATAAAAGAAAGAGAAATAAAATACGACGATAAAGAAAATCTCATTTTATTATACGATCAAGACGATGATATCCTAAATATATTTAAAGTAAAGAATGAGTTAAAAAATAAATACAATGTATCCATCTTCTCTCGCCCTAAAAATATGAAAATATTTTATGAAAGAGCAAAGGAAGTGGCAAATTGTGTTACTAGTGTAAAAGATTATTTTGACCATAAAGAGATTAAAAATTTAATTTAGGACTAAGGAAAAAATATGGATAAATTCGCAGAGATACGCGTGCCTATTGCACACGATAACCCAAGCATTAGACGAAAAGAAAACAAGTGCGTAAAATGTGGAAAATGTAAAGATGTTTGCGCAAAGAAGATAGGCGTTGCAGGATACTGGAAGTACGATAGTGAAGATATAGTGTGTATTAATTGTGGACAATGTGCAAATGCGTGTCCTGTCGATTCTATCGTAGAGCAAGACGATAGTGCGCTTTTGTTGGAAGCAATTAATGACCAAAATAAAAAAGTTGTCATCATGACAAGTCCTGCAGTGCGCGTTTCTTTGGGCGAGATGTTTGATATGCCTGCGGGCGAATTTATCGCAGGTAAAATGGTTGCTAGCCTTAAAAAATTGGGTGCAGATTATGTCTTTGATGTAACATTTGGTGCGGATATGACTATCATGGAAGAGGCAAGTGAACTGATAGAACGAATAAAAAATAATGGTGTTTTGCCACAATTCACAAGTTGCTGTCCAGCATGGGTTAAATTTGTTGAAACATTTTATCCAGAATATATACCGAATTTATCTAGTTGCCGTAGTCCAATCTCTATGCAGGCGAGTATTATAAAATCATATTTTGCTAAAAAAGAAAATATCGATCCTAAGAATCTATTTGTTGTTGCACTTACGCCATGCGTTGCTAAGAAATTTGAGATAAAGCGAAGCGAACTTGCTGATCTCTATGGGAAAAACACTGACTTGATAGTGACAGTTAGAGAGATGGGAAAATTATTAAAAAAGCAACATATCAATTTTAAAACAATTAAAGAATCAAACTTCGATAGCGCATTTCCTACGGGGAGTGGATCGGGTGTCATATTTGGTGCAAGTGGCGGTGTCATGGAGGCAGCCGTTCGTACTGCATATTATTTAACGACGGGAGAAAATTCGCCGGCTAATCTTCTTAATTTTAAGAAATTGCGTGGGTTTACAGATGTTAAAATAGCAAATGTAACATTGCTTGATCGCAATTTAAAACTATGTGTAGTTTTCGGCACTGCGCGTGCACGCGAAATTTTGTCGCGATTAAAGTCAAGGAAGATTGATATGCTAGAAGTTATGGCATGCCCTAATGGTTGTGTTGGCGGTGGCGGACAACCTAAACATTTTAACAACGATAGCGCAGTTGTAAAACGCGCGGACGGATTGTTCACACAAGATGAGAAAATGACCATAAAATCTAGTTATGAAAACTCAATACTAAAAACAATTTATGACGAGTTTTTAATTGCACCTCTATCGGATAAAGCAAAAAAATATTTACATACAAACTATACGAATAGGAAATCGGATAAAATTAAAAAATAGAATTTGCATTAAAATAATTAATTTGTAATAATAGGAGAGATATGGAAGTCGATATCGAGAAAAACAAACAAGAATTTATTGAAATTTTTAAGACAAATATTAAGCGTGATGGAAGCGAAAAATTATTAGACTATTTGATTAATTCTAGCGACTTTTTCGTTGGACCTGCTTCAGGAAGAAGACACTCTAATTTCGAAGGTGGACTATGTCTTCATTCGCTAAATGTGTACTATAGATTAAAGCGTTTAGTGATAAGTGAATATGGCGAAAATTATAACGAAAAGGTCGCAGATGAAACTATTGCGATATGTGCGCTTTTGCATGATTTGTGCAAAGCGAACACATACACTATCGATTATAGGAATCAAAAGATAGATGGAAAATGGGAGCAAGTACCATACTTTGCATATAATAATATACTTCCATATGGACATGGAGAAAAGTCAGTGTATATTATTAGTGGATTTATGCGCCTAACGCGCGAAGAAGCAATGGCGATAAACTGGCATATGGGACATAGCGATCCGCGAAATTTATTTGCAAGTGATTTAAATGATGCCATGTATATGTATCCACTTATCACACTTTTACATATTGCAGATTTACAGGCAACATTTATAGACGAAAAGAAAAATTAAATTTAAAGCAAACAAGTTTTATTCTTGTTTGTTTTTTTAACAATTATTTGCAATTATACATAAAAATTATTGAGGTAAAAATGGCGGTAGCAAGTAATTTTTTAATTGGAGCAAATGATGAACATGGTATTAACCCACCGACAGCAGGTAAACGCACGCCTATAATGCCGTATATAGGGCGTAGTTTTTATGAAAATGAATTTAACCGACAAGCAAAAATAGATTTTATACTTGCTTGCCTTAGATGCGGATTTAATGTGTACGATGTCCACCCAGAGTTGACAGATACGAGTATTTCAACGCGCGTTGTTCGAACTAATCGTGCGGGCGTAACGCTTGTGGTGACATTTGCATATAATGCGTCAGGTAATGGCAATAGTTTTAATTCTGCAAAAGGTTTGGAAGTATATTATAGTTTATATAATCCACAAGTCTCTCAAAGTAGAGCTTTAAGTCAAGATGTTTATGATAACATATTAGATTTTACGAATAGACAAGGACGATTTGTTGGTACGCTTTCGGTAGGCATGTTGTCTAGCGTAAATTGTCCAGCAACTCTCATTGAGGCGGGATTTATGACCAACTTTGAAGAGGCAAAGTTAATGTTAAATCCAAATTATGTATTAGAAGTAGGCGAAGGTGCATGTTCAGGGGTTTGCGAATTTTTAAATGTTCCTTATATTGCGCGTGAAATACAAAATTATCCAACGCTCCGACAGGGGGATAGGGGAAATAAAGTATTAATGCTTCAATATCTTTTAAACGAATATGGATATGATTTGTCAACAGACGGAATTTTTGGCGGTAAAACATATTCGGCAGTAATAGATTTTCAAAAGAACAACAATTTGACGCAAGATGGCATAGTGGGTAAAAATACATGGACTGCATTGCTTAATCTAAATCCTTCGGCTAACATATTAAGGCGCGGTAGTAGAAATAGTGCAGTTTTGTGTTTGCAAGAACTTTTACTATCATTCCTTTATCCTATAACAAATTTAGACGGAATATTTGGCCCAGAGACAGAGCGTGCTGTTCAAGCGTTCCAAACAGAAAATGGTCTTGTAGCGGACGGAATAGTCGGCAAAAACACATGGGCAAAATTATTGTCGTCTACTGGTAGACCAAATCCTAATTAAAAATCACAAAATTTTTAAAAAATATTAAAATTTACGCAAAAAATTGCGTATTTTTTATTCAAATACGTCAAATATTCGATTATGAAAAAATTTATATGTATATTATCAATATTTATTTTAATCGTTGTTGGCGCTTTATTTTTGCCAAAACAAGAAGAATATGATTATTTAAGATTACATATTAGAGCGAACAGCAATTCGACCATTGACCAAAATGTAAAATATGAGATTAAAGACGAACTTGTTGACTATTTAACTCCATATTTATGTGATGTAAAAAGTAAAGAAGAAGCAATATCTATTATTGAAACACTACAAAATAATATGATAAATATTTGCGAGTCGCTATTAAAAGAAAAAGGCTTTGATTATTCAGTAAATGTAAAAATAAATAATGAATATTTTCCTACTCGCACATACGCTAATACAACATTGGAATCGGGCTATTATGACGCTGTTATTGTTGAACTAGGCGACGCTGTAGGAGATAATTGGTGGTGTGTAATGTATCCTCCTTTATGTTTTGTGAATAATTTTGAAAACTCTACTCAAATTAATTACAAATCTAAGATTGTCGAATGGTTTAAATCTATATTTGATTAATCCTTTCGACTATGTGGGGGATGTATGAAAAAATTAACAATATCTTTGCTTACTCTATTAATAAGTATTTTTGTACTTTTAGGAGCGGTAAGCATATCAATTTCGCTTTCCGAAAAAGGCATTAGGGCGCAAGAGACTACCGCTAGTATTGATAATGTCTATGCGGTTACTGCAGACATTAAAGAAGTACAGACTAGACTAAAAAAATGGGGATACTATACAGGGAATGTTGACGGAATTAACGGACCAAAAACAATTGCAGCAGTCAAAAGTTTTCAAAAAAAATATGGACTTGTTCAAGACGGAATAGTTGGACCTTTGACAGCCGCAAAAATGGGGATATCGTTATCTTCGTCGAGCAGTTCATCTTCATATAATAGCAATGACAGATATTTGCTAGCAAAAGTTATATATGCGGAAGCGCGCGGAGAGAGTTATACTGGACAAGTCGCTATCGGCGCAGTTGTACTAAATCGTGTAGATGATAGCCGATTCCCAAATACTATAGCGGGGGTTATTTATCAGCCATGGGCGTTTACAGCAGTTAATGACGGACAAATCAATCTTGAGCCTGATAGTACAGCGTATCAAGCGGCAGATGACGCGCTCAATGGGTGGGATCCGACATATGGTTCTGTTTATTACTACAACCCTAAGACTGCCACTAGTTCATGGATCTATACAACAACCTATGTAACACAAATAGGTAACCATGTATTCGCGGTGTAAATGATATAAAATTAATGAAATAAATAATAAATAAAATTTTAAAAATTTAAAATAAATATAAAAATAATAAAAAAAATATAAAAAATTGAATAATTTTAATAAAAAATCAAAATTTATTAAAATTAATTAGGGGAATATTATGAAAAAAGAAAAAATAACTAGTGAAAATTTTGATAAATCGAATGTAAATGAAGACTATCAAACAAAAAAGAAAAGTAATGCACAAAAAGCATTGCCATGGTTAATAGTAGCGATAGTAAGTTTAATTGTCATCCTTACATGTGTTTTAATCGCATATTATCAAATCTATAATTCAAGCAAGCAAAATTCAAATACACTTGAAGGAATTTATGCGTCGAGTTATTATTCAATGGTGGACAATGTGAACAACTTATCCGTCGATGTGGATAAGTATTCAAATCTTACGACTAGACAATCAAAATTATCCACTCTTCAAGACATGGTTCAAGACTGTAATTATATCGTATCTGGATTAAGCGTTTTGCCCATAGATGAAGCGAATGTTACAAGTGTTACAAAATTTTTTAACCAGGTTAGTGGACTATGTGAAGCCTATATAAATACTTTAAATAAAGGCGAAAATTTGACGATTGAAGAAGAGTTGATTTTTGATGAAATTAGTATAGTTGTATCACGAATTAAATCTAACTTTAATAAGCAAAATGCGAGTATGTATGATTCGAATTTTAATTTCATTGATGCGGGAGTTTTCGATAATACAGGTATGAATGAACTATCAAGTGGATTAGGCGATCTTACCAAAGATAGCATTGACTATCCTGCAATGATATTTGATGGGCCATTCTCGTCAGCGTTGGAAACGAAGCATGTAAACGGATTACCAGAAGAGGAAGTTGATCAAGATTATGCCTATAATTACCTTATAAATAAGGTATACTCTAATAGAGATGATATAAAGATTGAATATAGCAAAGAGACGAATGGAGATATTTCAACATACGATTTCAATGTAAATGTTGACGGAAAAAGATTCTCAGCACAGGTAAGCAAACGCGGTGGATTATTAATGACACTTTCAGGATATGCAGAGAGTGGCGATCCTATAATGTCAGGTGAATATGCAAGCGAATTAGCGACGACTTTTGCTAACAATATAGGGTTTGACAGCATGAGTGCTGTTTGGTTAGAGATTCATGACAATGTAGCATATGTAAATCTAGCACCTGTAAAAAATGATGTAATATATTATCCCGACCTTGTAAAAGTAAAAGTAGATTTAACTTCGCAAGAGATAATCGGTTTTGAGGCGGTAAACTATGCTTTTAACCATGTGGACAGAAATCCTGAATTCAATGTTTCAATTGAAGACGCAGAAGAGTTGTTGGGATTTGACTACGAAATAATAAAGACATCTAAAACGGTCATTCGTTTAGACAGCGGAAAGGAAATTTCAGCATATGAGTTCTTTGTTGAGAGGATAGATGGAATGTATTTCTACTATATTAACGCCAATACTAATGAAATTGCAAAAACTATGAAATTAGTGTCAATCAATGGAGTGCAAAAATTAGTTTAAAATAAAAAATAATTAAATTTTATAAAAATGCGCAAAAATTAATTAAAAATTGCGTATTTTTTATTAATTTATTGAAATTTTTTTAAAAAAATATAAAAACAAAATTAAAATTATAAAAAATTAATTTTAATTGTTTTTTATTATCACAAAAAAATTAATTATTATTGTATTTTCTTTTTTGTTGAAAATTGTATTAATATGTTTGAAATTATTATTTTTCTATGTTATAATTATTTTAATTATAAATGTAGGGAAATTAAAATTTTAAAATTAATAAATAATTAATTTTCAATAATTAATTTTCTATCGCATTATACAAATAATTTTGTCTTAAAATGTAGACAATAATAAGGGGAAGTATTTTGAAGGGGAAAACAAAAAATTTAATTAGAATTGCTATTGTCATTTTAACTTTGATGACGGCTATGTTTTGCATTGGTATTAATTTTAAGCGCTTAGATGATAAAGTGTATGCAGTAACATACGCGGGCAATGGGGGAGATTATAGCCAAAGAGATGAAAATAATATCATTTTGTCTGTAGAGAAAGTGGGCGTTATCTCAACTGGCGAAAATTACATCAATGATACGGTCTTTAAATCGGCATTAACTTCAAACGCAACTGAAATCAAGCAAATGCCAACAAAGGATGGGAAATATTATTATCAAAACATTGTAAATGGTTCGTATGACAAGTATGTTGTCTCAAATGGCAGTTTTGTTATGCTAAACAATACAACTTATTATCAAGATGGTACTACTTACTATCGCAATGTATCAATGTCTGCTCAACAAAAAGAAAAAAATGTAAACATGGCGGAAGCTATAATGATTACATTTGGTACATACTACATGGACGAGGACGATAATCTTAATATAGCAGATAGTAGTACTGGAAGTGAGTTGGTATATGCAAATATTAGTGCTACGCGCAATGGTCAAGATATTTCAAGTGAGTTCCCTATCCGTAATTTTGGTAATGGTAATTTATTTAAAGATATTGCATACATCATTCCACAAAAAAGCGGTTATGACGGATATTATACTATAGATGTTAATTATTTTTATAATGGCGTAGAATATAATCAAAATTTTAGTTTTTACCTAATTTTTGCTAGTTCATACAATGATTCTGTAACATACAATTCGAACACTTATCGCATAGACCCAACAATTGAATGTGCGGGTGGAAGCATGACATCGGTCGGCGGGACTTATCATTATCTATTAGGAAATACGAGTGACAATTATCCTGTACTTACCTATGATTACACTAAATATTCAATGAACTACACATATACTGCAAATGGTAGGGTAACAACTTATAGATATTATATATCTACATCTACAAACTTAGGTGGAACAACGGCTACACTTTATTGTGATATTACTCAATCAGGACAAACCACTACTAAAAATTTAGGCGTTTTGTCACATTATAACAATTCAAATACCGCGCGAAATCTTATAAGTATAGTATTGACAGAGATGGGTAGTTATACATTTAATTTTGAATATATCTACGCGGGATATAACTATCAAAATGCACCTAGTATGAATCTAAGCGTTGCAAGTAAGTCAATTGAAATACATGGATTTGAATTAAAATACTCTAAAGCGAATTATCAAGAAGCACAAATGCGATATTTATTAATATCAAAAGGCCAAGGGGACAAAGTAGATATTGTCATTCCAAATGGCTATGAATATGGCTCTACACCAAATGAGAGTTCATTAGGTATTGCGTATGCGCTTGTTGAAGATAGTAGCAAAGTTGGAACGATTTTAACTAGTACTGAAAATTTGACTAACGATAAAAACACTATCGACGCAAATGTTAATAATATAATAAAAAGTGAAGTTCAAGATTTAGATTTGACCACTTCACTAACTAGTAAAAATATATATGATATATCGAAAGCATTAAATACTGATGATTATGCTAAGACGAATCAAGGGTCATTATGGTTGTCAACGAATGACGCTTTTATACCTACGAGTATACCTACGAGTACTGCAGGTACGGGCGAATTGGGTAGTTTCTACTTCTTCTCACAAAGTGCTATAAAGTTTGGCTCTAGCGATGTAAATATTGCTAATGGTGTATTAACTTTGTCAGATGAGGCAAAGAAGACTATCACATATAGTACATACACAAATCAGACATCGTTTAATAGAACGGGCTATTACCTAGTATTTATAAAAGTTGATATTAACGGAACGCTCAACAGCAACGGAATTAGTGATTACTATCAAGTATTTGCTTTTAGATTTATTAGCGAGACGGCACAAGTAAATTTACAACTCAAAAATGGAAATATCTTAGGAGATAATGGCTTCACTCGCGACGATGTTACTATCTCGTGGGCGAAAGAAGGTGTATTTGAACGAACGATAACCGCATGCTATTATTCTGTTAAAAATCAATTTTATAGCGCAAATCAACTACTAAATACAACTTCATATTCGCTTACTAGTGGTCAAACATTAGGTGAAGAATTAAGCGAAGGGGAAGGTGCTAGTTATTTAATTGAAATCATCAGCGAGGGTGAAGGACGAAGTTATCATTTATTTACGATAGATAGACAGGCGATTAGTGGTGTAAATATGTACGAAGTGGAGATGAATACTTCACTTTCTAGCAGTATAATTACATATGGATTTGCTTCAAGCAATGGAAGATATAACACAATTGATAGTTCAATAACGGACAGCCTAGCCACTCTATTTTGGAACAATAAATCGAGCGGAGCAAAAATAACCGCGACTTATACTTTAACACCATTTATTGTTGACACATCAATTCAACCAGGCGTAGTTAGAACAACCGCAAGTGAGGCATGGTTCTCAACAAACTATAAATTAGGCAAAACAGTAGGACCATTCCAGTATAATAAAGCGTCCGCATTAGGTGCGGAAGTTAGTTATAGTAGTATTTTACAACGCGCGGGAATATACATATTCACTTTGACGGACGAAGCGGGAAATAGTTGTAAATATATGTTTGTCTACGATAATAGTGAAAACTATTTTATGATTCAAAGCGCTGAGAGTGTAAATCCTGAAATGATGACTAGACAATCGGTTATATTCTCAGATTCGGTTACGCTTACCATTGGAACACACAAGGTAATTTCACTATTTGATAGTGAGAGTATGTCAAATGTTGATAGAGAGTTGAGTACCTTATTAAATTTGGCTTCTAGCAATTCAGATTTATCTAGTTTCTCATCAATCGGTTACTATATTGGAACTAATAATAATGTTAACGCTATAAAAGATTTATTCACAAACATTTCTAATACTACATATCTTCGTGTAAAAAATGAATCTTTATCCGTTTATGGCGATAATGGCATAGTTTCACAAATAAATAATATATCAATAAATAACCGCTCAGTGACTATAGTTAGCAATGAGAATACGGCTAGCACCCTGCAATCTATTTATGTTTTGGGTGCCAACCAGCGTGACCGCGATGCAAGAGATTCGTCGTCATTTATGACTATTGAAATAAATACGGACAATTCACGCGGAATGGCATATTATAGCAACGATAAATTTAGTTTATCAGATATAGACGACGAGTCGGATAATGTTACTAGATTGTACTATTCAGGTACTGGATTGCCCTCTGATGGCATGATAGGAACGCGTGCTACAAGCGATAATTACCTTGCATTTACATGGTACATTGGTAATGGTGACTACGAAGTTGAAAGTGTATATTATGATTTCTACGAACTCGATATGAGTGGAAATGAATATTCAGACAATCTATATTATTATGTTTTATCTTCACAAAATACTTATTTATATAGAAATGGCGAAGTGGAGAATGGTGCAGTAAAAAATGATGATGGAACGAGAGTATTTGCATTATTAAATGTTGTATCGAATAAAACGCGTGAAGGTCTATATGTCATCACACGTACCTATACTTCAAATGAAAGTTTAAGTTATTATTTCATTGTTGATAGAAATGGGATAATCAATTCCGACCTTGTCAGCAATCCTATTAATGGTAGTGAGATTAGTATAGGTCTTAAAGAAAATGAAACTACTTTCAACAATTTTAGCGGAATAAACATGACGCAACAATCGTTTATAGATAATGCAAATAATGGTCAACAAGTTTTCTATTACAACTATTTAACAACAGACAAAATGCCTGCAGTATTAAATATTCCTGTCGGTAAATACTTCTTAGATGGCAATGGGTCTAACTATGACGCGGGACTATTAACATTCACGCTTTACTTCGTTGATAGACAGAACCAAGTGGACGGCAGAGCGCATATCATCTTTGAAATAGACGATATGGATTGCTTTGATACAGAAAACTATATATATGAAAATGGTGTACCAACATATTATAAAGTGGATATCACAAAATATTTGGGCGATAGCGATTCTGCACTTTTAACTAAATTAGTGCGAACAGACAATGATGGGTCATGGTTATGTTTACCTGGAGATTATGTTGTTGTGATAAAAGATAAAGTTGAGAGTAGCACAACTAATAATTCTAAAACATTCGGATTTAGCATTGAACCTACACTTCCAAATGTTGATATATATGCCGTTAATGATAGAGAAGACAATATAAATCAAGCAACTCAAACGATGCCAAGCGGTTCGAATATGCTTACAACAAGCACGAACTATGTTAAAATCGAACTACCTAAGTATGACAAAAATTCAACAAGCGCGGGTATTGATATCGATTACATAGTTATAACTCGTTCAATTAATGGCAGAACGGCGACATATTATATTAATTATCCTTATACTACAGGTAATATTAATATAAATGACGATGTAGCAAATAGCATGTATGTTAAAAACACAATAGAAAACGGGGAGATTGTTTCTAGAACGCTATATCTGGACCATTCAAGTTTTGCGTCAACAGATAGTATAGAGTATACAATTTATATTCGTTATGATTTAGGTAGTCAAAGCGACAATGATGCGTATATTAATGCATATTATTCGTATAATGGGTCCGATTCAAATCAACATTATAGTTATTATGAAAATACATATAAAGTGATTGTCGATCGCGTTCCACCGAGTGCAAATATTGAGAACTTGCAAGCAAGCGACAACTTTATCGGCTATTTTAATGAAGAGAATGATAGCGAAAGTTTATTTGAGAATGCAATTTTAGAAGAAGCGAGCGGAACATATTATGTAAACAGATATTCAGCGTATTATAATCAAGGTAAACAAGCGTCTGATTTATACGCTTTTAGAGTATATGCTAATACTGAATTTGATACAACCGATGTCGCTTATGTGTATTATAGTGATCCATACAAGAATTTAAGCGACATAACTATGAATTTGCCTTATTATACAGGTTACAAGATTCATACTACAAGTTCGGCAGATTCGACCTATGGTGCTATATTAGGCAATTCTTATTACGGAAGTTATGTCGTTATAATAGAGGCTGATTCTGCAGGGAATATGACGCAATACATTATTCACTATTTTGAAAATGAAAATAGTTCAGATACACAATTAGTCATGAATTTACCTGTGACACAATTGGCTTCAAATGGCGAAATAAATACAAATTCAAAACTAACAATAGATACTTCATCTACAAATGTTATGACTTTCACTATTTTCTCAATACTTTCTTTAGGCGAAAATATATTTACAACTAATAATAATCGCGATATGTTCTATAGATTTGAACTAGAGAATATAAACTCTGGAGAAATCAAAAGTATTACTACGAATGCAACGACTTCGTTTACTAATGAAGGGTTAGGTGCAGAATTTGTCAATTTAATAAATTCTAATCAAGGAAACTATATTTTGACTATTTACACGCGAACTAACACTTATATGGCATATTTAAATTATTATGTTTATGATGAAATCGTTAATCTAAACATAGAAGAACTTTTTGAAGTAAACGAGAATGGCAATTATATTGTCACTTTTGCGGGAGCAAATGTCGTAGTAAACAACATTGTATACTATGCCAGCACGATTGAGATTATAAAAAATGGAGAAACTTCAATCACATATGTTTGCGATCCTAGCAATAATTATAGTTATTATATAAACGGAAATGAAGACATTACATATACTTCAATTGTACTCGATCAAAATTCTACTTACAAAATAATCATGACAGATGCTTTCGGTAGAGAATATACAAGGAATATATCTACAAGTGGTAAAGACTTCTATTCGATTAGTTTTGATGGTGATAGTGAGAGAAATTATTATACAGAAACATATGGATCAGGTGTAGCGTATTATACATATAATATCACTACTATAACATATGACACGGCTCTATATACAGCAAGTTTGAATTTAAATATCAACAATACGCCTATTGCCGTTGGAGAAAATAATCAAGTTATCTTCAACAATCAAATTATGGCAACTTTTGATAGAAATAGCGGAGTGATCATAATATATCCTTATTGGGGAGAAGATTTTGGCGGTGCTATTATTCAAGCAAATGTTACGATTCAAGCAAAGGACGATAGCGAAACTGTGAACTATGTGGTCTTTACAGATACGGTGAGCGAAGCAGTTACAATCCGAGACATAAATAGCAACTCACAAACAATCATACCGAAAGTAAATGTTGACTATTCTACAACCGATATAACAAATTCATTCGTGGGTAGTATGACGCTTGTAATTCGTCCTATTGAGCGATCTTACTTTGAATATAATTACATATTACACCGCACATTAGATAGCGGAGTAAGTGACGATATAGAATTAGACAATAGTACGCGCATAACATTAAGTGAAAGTGGTACATATAGATTAGAACTTCAAATTTTTACAGCAGACGGATATTATTTGGGTAACAAAGTTTATACTTTTGCTATACATATTGTAAGTGGACAACTATATTATGTCGAAGGTATAGCGGGAGCCAACTCTTCATTTACTTTCAAAGAACTAATAGATCCAAATAATAACACAAATATAACTATTGAAAATATTGCGTCAGCATTATCAATAAGTGCAGATGAATTAAGTGTATACTTAAATTATTCACATAATTTATATATTTCTAATGACAACCTTCTTGTCTCTGCATCATCTGATCAGGGCGCTAGTATGGTATGGCATGAATATAATTTTAACAATGGATATATATTCACAATTTATAGAGTATATACATCGACATATTCACAATTCTTAGCGACATTAAAGACGCCAAATGATGAAGATTTCGGATACACCTTAATAAGTGACTTAGGACTTACTAAATACACAATTGATAGTGAAACTAATCAATATGTGCCTAATGAACTTACTTTAAATAACACGGGTGATAATATTTTCTATGGAGAGATTAATTCAGAATTTGTATTGTCATTTAAACAACTTATTGCTCAATCGAGTGATAATATAATAACTAGAAAGAATAGTTTGTTGTTAGAAATATGGCATAATGACATTTATGTTGATACAATAGAATTGACCAGCGTTGGCGATATAATGACATATACGATAAAGGGCAATGGATATTATAAATTCCGTTTCTTAGACCTTGCAGGAAATACTCACTTATTTACATCTACAAATGTTGTTAAAGATGGCATAGAGATTGCAACACTTAGAGAAATAATTTTGACTATGAATTCAGAGCAAATTGTGGACTATAGTTATTTCAATGGCGATATTGTTATATCTGCATATAATTCTATTGTGTATAATGGAACGCTATCGATAACATCGTGCACTATAAATGGCAATAATTATACTCCAACCCGCGCACAAAATACATTCACTTTCACAGGTTTCGGTACATTTAGAGTAAGTTTCGAAGCAAAGTATAATGATAGCGAAGGTGAGCATACTTTGTATAAATCAGTAGTATTTACAATAATTAATCCAAACGAAGCACGAACTTCTATTGATTTAACAAATTTATCGAATTATGAAATAACAAAAGTAACAAATAGCGCAGGGAAGGATATAACATCAGCCTTTAAGTCGATTGTGAATAAAGCGAACGGCATGACCTTAACTTATGATAAAATCATTAATAATAAGGATCTATTTGCAGTAACATCAGGAAAACAAACATTTAACATTACTTACGTCGTAAGTGACGGAATATACCCAGATAGAGAAGTAACATTTGCCGTTACATTAAACAATGAGCAACCATATATTGAATGCTCACTTTCTGCAGGAGATACAACTAAAGACGGTTTCTCAATAAATTACAATGCAGGCATTATCTATAGTCAAGTGGGCGATTCATATTTGTACATAAATAACGAATTGATTGCAGTAATTAATTCAGAATCTTCTAATCAAATCAACACTAGGACTTTCACTTTCGATAATAATGGCGCAGGGGATTATTATATACAATTAATAAGTTCGTCTGGCAATGTGATTAGTTCTTTCAAAGTTACTATAGAAGAGCCATTGAATACATGGGCAATAATTATTATTGTTGTAGTAAGCGTAATTGTTATAGCAGTGGTGACAATATTCATAGTTTTAAGGCATAAAATGAGGATAAGATAATGGATAACTTGTATACCGAAAAATTTACATTAAACGATACAGATTTTGACTTTAATATGAATGTGCCAGTTTATGAACTTATGAGATTTTTACAAATCGCGACTTTTAATCATAGCGACAACGCAGGTTTGGATCATGAAAGCATGTTAAAAAATAGCAACGCTTTTTGGATTGTCACTAAGATGAAGATGACAATCTCAGATGACTTTAATCAGGGCGAAAAGATAAAAGTAACTACTTGGACTAACCCGCCAACTATGTTAAGGGTGGACAGGCACATCATTATAAAATCTAGTAGAAAGACAAAAGTAAGAGCGACAAGCGAATGGTGTTGTCTAGATGCAACAACTAGAAAACCGCGCAAACTTAGTTCTATAAATTATCCCGATTTTGATAAAAATTTAGAGACAAGCAAGACTAAGCCATTTACGAATTTAAAATTAGATGTTGATCAATCCGATTATTGCTATACGAAAACCATTCGATATAGCGACATAGATGTAAACATTCATACAAATAATTTAAAATATAATATTATGGCAATGGATTGTTTTACTGTCGATGAATTGCTTGATAAACGGTTAAAAGAATATGAAATTTACTTTGTTAACGAATCTAGAGAGGGTGATAATATCGATATATATAAAAAGAAGCATGCAGGATATTATTATATTGAAGGCAAAGTAAAAGATAAAACCATTTTTAGATCTGTTTTAAAGTTTGCAAAGAAAAAGTAAAAGAAAAATAGATGTTGTAATATTACAACATCTATTTTTTATCCTTATTTAATCTCAATTTTAAATATATAATTTAGAAGAAAACTTGTTGTTTATAACTAGGTTTTTCTTCATCTTTTTCTCTGTGTTTAAGTTCTTGGAAGAATACTTCACCTTCGTGGGACTGAAAATATACCGCGATTATTCCCTTTCGCTTTGACGACAATATGTGGAAGGCTGCGCGCTTTCTTGCGCCACCTACTACATAACCTACCTTTTTTGCATTCGGTTCAACAAAGACATTGTAGGCACGGATTCTGCCTTGGTTGTCTATTATTGTAATCCCGTCGAAATTCAACATATTTATAAACATTGTGGCATATGCTTGAAGTTTTTCTTCGCTGTAACTTTTAGATTGAGTAAACAATTTGCTAAAACTAATCGGTTCTTTAAGCCAAATTCCATCTTCAAAGAATCCTTTGTCGACATAATCTTTATCTACTATAACACATATTGCACCATTTACATCGTTTAGTACGCTGTTAAATATGTTATGATACATGTTTTTCATATCTTGAAGTTTGCGCTGTGTTGTGCGAAGTTTCGAGAAAGTTGTATTTACAAAAGAATCTATTGCTACTGCTATTGCATTGCTTTTTGATTTATCCAAAGAGAAGTTCACTACTAAATCATTGCCCGATATTGAATGGAGATGCATTGAATAGAAGTTTAGCGGGCGAGCAATGACGCAATTAATTTTTACTGCTCGATCACGAAGAGTTGTGTTTTCTTCTAGAAGTTGTAGAATGCCTTTGTCTTTAATTGACCTAAAAGACATAACAAGTCCGTACGAAATTCTATTTTCTTTAATATCTATGAATATGCACCAATCTTGTTTTGCTATTGCAAGTAGCGCTTTCATACGCGAGTTAAACATAATAGGTTCAGCGTCTTCGAAAATTGTTATAATGGTTGTTTTTAATAAACTTTTCGCTACAACTTCTATGTTATCAGTAAAAATAATTTTAGGACGGATTTTAATTCCTTCCTCTGTATAATTCATTATGTCATTAAATTTATTTAAAAAATGCGACATAAGCAGTGGCGGGAAGGACGGAAACTCCTTTTCAAAGAAGTTAGTCACGCTTTCTTTTGCTGTATCAAAAAACACCATCTCTTCCATACTGACCCCGCCAACAAAAAAATAATTGTTATCTTTAAAAAATATAACAATTTTAAAATTTTTATGCAAATAAAATTAAAAACTTTTTTAAAAATTTTAAAAATTTCACTAAAAATGGTTGACTTTTTTAAAATTATGTAATTTTTAACAACTTTTTTAATTTTTATCAATAAAAATTATAGAAAGTTAATTATTAGATAATTTTGTTTTTAAATATAAGATTTCATTTTTCAATCTGTTAATTTCCGCTTGCTTTTCTTTTAGAATAACGAGTAGCCTATCTCTGTGAATATTCATACTAATAAGTTCACGCTTTGTTTCCAATTCCATTTTTCTTTTCATAACATTTAAAATACCATTGAATAGTGCTGAGATATCTTCGTCTGTGATACTAACGGGCATAACATGAACGCGACATTTTTGTATGTGTGCCTTTGATGAGATTTTTTTGATCTTGACCTTTTTCTTTATCATAGTATAATAGTTTCCAATTAAATAAATTATAATAAGTGAGATTTGACGAAAAATAAAAGTTTATCGAATTTTGAAAGTTTTTTGTCTGATTATCATAAATATAAGTATGAATTATCTTATATCAAGGTTCGCGTGTATTATTAAGGGTAAAGAAGAGTTAAAGCTAAAACCAATGGCGAAATATTGTTTTGATGATATATCGGACGAAACCTACATTGTCTTTTCAGAATTGGGCGAGATAGCGTACGCTATTAACTTTTATTCACTTATTTATTTGAATGCTACAAATAAATATGTATTAAAATTTGAATATGGCAAGGACACTTATTTAATTCTAACTCAAACGAGTGAACTTAAACCATTCGTAACAAGTATTAAATATTTATCAACCGATGTTATTGTAAGTCTGTCGAGCGAGTTAGATATTTCAATTTCGGGCGAGTGTGTTCTCAATAGAAAGTTATACGATATAAAATATTCACATTTTGAAATTGAAGGGAATATCTTAATAATTTATTTTACAGGCAAACGAAATTATGTAGTTGTTATAGATAATAAAAAATTAAAGTTTGATTCATACTATGACGAATGTAATGTGGAAAAAGATGAAAAATATTTTATGTGTAAATGTTACGATATAATTAATCATGGATCTGTCTGCCACATTAAGGATAAAGAAGTTGAGACTTATCTAGTATACTTAGATGATTTTGAATTAAAATTAAAGCGCGAATTTGTTGCATGTGTATTCCTTGATTGCGTGCGTGTTAAAAATTACAAATATGCAAATTCTATGTTGGATAGTGAAATTGCAAATGACGACGCAAATAATATAGGTAAGTTTTTCCCACAATTCGATAATTATTATATAATAGATAATAATTTAACAGCACTTATAAATAAAAATACCCTTGCGGGTATTTATAAGTTTGAGATTGAAAATTTATCTATTAGAAACATTGTAGAGATAAATTAAGTTTTGTTTGCTTTATTAATAGAATGTGATAAATTCGCTAAACTATTGAGTGCGACATATAGAGGATACGAACTTTCACATACTATTATTAAATACAATATTTGTTCGTATGAAAGGGATACATATTTGAACAATGTTGGTAGAACAGACACACATGTTATTGCTATCGCTAAGCATGCAATATACATAATTGTTTTAAACCAGTTAAGCGGTTTGCATATTTTAAATAGAGCGATGAATCCTACTGCTAGTACAGCCAAAGATGCCATTGTTGCAAGCACATCATCCGATATACCCGTAAACATTTGGAACACATATATAGCGATAGTTGCTGCCACCAACGATAATCCAGCAGGGAGAGTAGTCCGCGCTATATTGGACAAGAATTTACCCTTTATTTTATTTGTGTTAGGCTGTAGTGCTAAGAAGAAGGACGGAAGACCTATAACAAACATTTCTAGTAGTATGAATTGTATAGGACTGAACGGATAAGTTTTTCCACATATCAGTACGAATATAGATATTGCTATAGCAAATATTGTTTTCATAAGGAAGAGTGAACTTGATTTTTGAATATTGTTTACAACGCGTCTACCTTCCGCAACAACGCTAGGCATAGAACTAAAGTTGCTATCGAGTAAAACCAGATGACTGACACTACGAGCGGCGTCGCTACCCGCGGCGATAGCAATTGAGCAGTCCGCTTCTTTAAGCGCTAAGATATCGTTAACCCCGTCGCCCGTCATGGCTACCGTCTTTCCTTGTGCTTTTAGTGCCTTAACAAGGATAGCTTTTTGCTCAGGACTGACACGACCGAATATTGAAAATTTGTCCGCGCATTCTATGACTTCATTTTCATTTAGTCCATATAGACTAATATATTTATCATAATTTTGTACGCCGACGCGCCTTGCCACTTCACTGACAGTAACAGGGTTGTCGCCTGAAATGATTTTTATATCAACACCATTTTGTTTAAACCATTCAATCGTTTTAGGTGCGTCCTTTCGTATGTTGTCTTGAAGCAGTATAAATGCAATTGGCTTACTTTCCTTATTTGAGAAAGTCGCGTCACATGCTACAAGCATTAATACTCTAAAACCTTGAAGCGAATATTCTTCTGCTAATTTTTTAATTTCTTGTGTAGGCTTATCAATCACGAATTCATATGCACCCAGTTTGTATGCGCCAGTTTGTCTAAATTTGCATCCCATAAATTTTCTTTCGCTTGAGAATGGAATAGATTTTTCGGCTACATAGCATGGTTTTCCAAAATATGATTTGAGTGCGATGGCTGTATGATTCGCGTCGTGAAAAGCATTGACCATTGACGCTACAATTTTGTCCACATCTTTGGTTGTTTTTTTGTCTGTAAGCATAACTACATCTTTGACACTCATTGATCCGTTAGTAAGTGTTCCGGTTTTGTCAAGACAAAGGACATCGGTTCGTGCCAACATTTCAATACAGTATAATTCTTGAACCAATGTTCGCTGTTTTGCTAGTCTAATGACGCTTACCGCTAATGCTACTGAAGTTAGCAAGAACATTCCAGCAGGAATCATAGCAATTATGCAACCGGCCGTTTTTGTGATGACATCGTATGCGAGCGAATTGTCTGTAGTATAAGTAGAGTAGTGCGCATAATTATTGTACAACATGATTATAGCGATAGGGATCATGAATATAGATATGAATTTTATGAGTGCACGCAATGAGCGTAGCAATTCACTTTTTGCTTGTTTAAAAGTTTTTGCCTTTTCGCTTAATTGAGCAATATAATTGTCATCACCAATCTTATTTACTTTAGCATGGCAGGTTCCACTAGATATAAAACTTCCACCGAGTAGGCTATCACCCTTTTTCTTCTTTACAGGTTGACTTTCGCCAGTAAGTAAACTTTCATTTACCTCAACTTCACCATCCATTACTATACTATCACACGCGATTTGTACACCAGGGTGAAGAACTAACACATCATCAAGTACGACTTCTGTCTTATAGACTTCTTCCTCTTCGCCGTCGCGCACAACTTTTGTGAAATTTGAATTTGTTAAGGACAATTTATCCATAGTCTTTTTAGCGCGGACTTCTTGCACTATTCCTATCGCGGTATTAAGTACTACAATCACTAAGAACATAAGATCAGAAAATGCACCCACGCTTATCAATGCACCAGCAACAACTAGACAAACAATATTAAAGAAAGTGAATATATTTTTAAATAAAATGCTCCATATACTTTTTGTAGTTTTTATGTTAGATACATTCACAAGATTTTGCTCAACGCGTTTCTGTACCTGACTTGAGTCAAGTCCTATGTTTGGGTCAGGATTAAAACGGGCAATTTTTGTGTTAGATTTTTCTATAAACTTTTTCTTCATATAATTCCTTATGTTTTTATTACGTATTGTAAATTAATTATGCAATAAAAATTATTTTACATATACATAAATAAATTAATATATTTTATATATTAACATAATATCATATTTTTATCAAATAAAATATTAAGAAATTTTTAATATTATTAATATGATTTAGCAATAATTTTTGTCAATTGTTATGTTGGACAAAGCCTATGTTGATAGAAATTGTAGTATTTATATATTCAGCATAATCCCTTAAATTAATTAACAAATTAATTAATATTAATTTTGTATTTGCGAATAAATTAACAAAGATTGTGTAATTTGCATATAAATTTACGAGGTGAACAATGGATTTAGATGATTTAAAATTAAGGGTTGATGCGCCCTACCCAGAAATTACTGATGCAACAGACGACCCAAATACTGTTGCCGTAATAAAAAATTTGGCTACATCGCGAGATAGCGAATTAAATGCAATACTTATTTATACATATCAGTCTGTAATAGCCGATAAAACAAAAGAAGATATTGCAAAAATTTTCGAAGAGATAAGTATAGTCGAGATGACGCATCTAGACATGCTTATGCATGCAATAACGGATTTTGGAGGGGTTCCGAAATATGAAGATGCACATGGTACCCCATATGCAACAACTAACATTAATTACACAATGAAACTTCGCGAGATGTTACTTAATAATATTCGCGGAGAACAGCAGGCTATTGACGCATATAATCAAGCAATTTTGCGAGTTAAAAATGAAAGTCTAAAACAACTATTTGCGCGTATAATCAAAGATGAAGAATTACATAAAAAGGCATTTAAATATATTTTAGATAATGTATCATTTATGTCAATCTAAAAAATATGAAAAAATATATAATAAAATATAAATAAAAATTAAAAATTTAATAAAAAATAATTAAATTTTTATTAATTTTTACATTAAAAATAAAAAATTTTTAAATATTTTTAAAAAAATAAAATAAAATTAATAAAAAATGGGGAATAATCCCCTTATTTTTATTTACTAAATAACATAAGTTCGCGCAATTTTCCAAAACGATTAATCTCGCGTAAATTCTTTTTGTTAATAATGGCGTGCGCTTTTATTAGCAATTCATTATTGAAATTAAATATATCTTTTGTACAAACTCTACCGATTAGAAAATCAGCATTTTGAGTATTTGATTTTTTTTCGCTATCAACGGGTACTGCTTGCGCGCTGACATCTATTTCATTTTCGACTGGCATAATTTCGGCTGTCTGTGGTTCACTTGTCTTTGTTTTAAAGAATTTAGGCGTCTTATTTGGAACGAATCTACTTACATCTACATGTTCTGTTTTATCATAGAAAATGACTGTATTTTTACCGCAAGATGCAAGATTTTTAACATCCAAAGTAGTATTATTATCAAGCGAAAATTTCTCTGTTAAAAACTTTTCATTCATGCTCATCTCCACTATCATGCCGAGATATTCACCACGAATTGTATATGCCTTTGAGCCGACAGGACAAAGCGATAAGTCAACATCTTCCACTTTAAGACTCACTGCTTGATTATTCTTCACAGTGATAGCATTTTTACCGACATGATAAATGTTTTTGGTTGGCAATAGAAGTCGGCTATCGTTATCAGATAACAATTCTAAAAATAAAAGTTTTTTCATCTTCTTATCGAAGTAAAGTTTGTCCACAGTTCCGAGCAATTCACCTTCATATAATGAAAGCACATTTAATGATTTTATGTCGTTAGAATAATACATAATTACCTCTTAATTAAATGTATGCGATAGATTAAAAATTATGAATATTTTCTGTATATACAATTTTTATCGAAAATATTTGATTTATAGGGAATTTTTGGTTATAATAACATTAATATTAAAATTAATTTTAATTAATTTATTTATTAATTAAATTTTAAGGGGTTTTATGAAAAAATTAAGAGCAATTTTGCTTAGTTTTATATTAATTATTCCGCTAATTATGACGGGATGTTTAAATTCTAGCAAGGATAAAATGTCCACTCCAAGCGAACTTACCATAACTTCTGGTATTATTCGTTTTGCGCGCGTAGATAATGACGACTACTATGTGCTAGATATTGACGGATCGACTATCAATATTTTTCCTAATCAAAGGACGGCCGATGATAATTATAATTATGTCACACTTTATACACTTAATGGAGTTAATTATCTTGAATACGACGCCACACGTTTGTTTTCAATCGGGGAAAGTTATGTTATACGCTTAAAGGCATGCGGAGAAGATAAAGCGGACAGCAACTATACAAATCCTTATTCATATACATATACACCGGCAATGGAAGTTCCAACGAATGTATCAATTAGCGGGACGACGCTTACATGGAGCGCGGTTGAGAACGCGGGCTTATATGTAGTAAAAGTGGTTACACCTAACGACAATATTTTAGCAGATGATTCAACAAGCATAGCAGATAATGATGATTTAAGCAGTTATCAATTCACGAAAAATAGTTTTGATTTTTCTTCAATCCTAAGTAGCGCGGGCGAGTATAAATTTTATGTGTCAAGTGTCAGTGCGGACAATACACGAAATTCTAGTGAATTTTCGTCCAAAGTAGTTTACAACTATATCACTAAACTTGCTACTCCTAAATTAGGTTCTATCCAACTTGATGAAAAGACTAATTTACATATGCTTGCTGTTGTAGACGCGAATGCTAATGCTGTAAGTTTAAAGGCGAACGGCGAAGAGTGCATTTTACCACTAAATATGGATTCTCTTTCAGTAGTAAATTCAATAAGCAATCTATATGACTTTAATTTAACTGAAGTTTTTGAAGGCGTTAGGCTTGACGAGTTAAAACAATATTCATTTACGGCGCAATCATTATACATAACTACTGGGACATCATTTTATATAAATTCAGACATATCTAGTCCGTCGGTATATGAAAATACATTGAAATTAGATAGTCCTACATTAAATGTTGAGAACAATATAGCGAATTGGACAAATCTTAATGCTGTTAGTGCAGGTGTACGGTTATATGTGTTTACTTCAAGTGGTTGTCAAAAATATGAATTAAATTTAGGCGTTAGCAATTTTGCTTTACCTAGTGACTACATTGCAGTGAGCGCACAGGCGATCGGAGTTGGCAACTATCTTGATTCGCCTATGTCAAATGTCATATCAAAGAATACTGAAGATGTCGGCGAACTCAATGTCAGCAGTGTAGGTCAAATAATTAGTTGGACGAATGTGGGCAACGCTCAGTACATAGTTGAAATAGGAAATGAAGTTTTAATACAACGCTCAAACGCTTTTGACATCTCAACAATAGATTATTCTGTTCAATCGATTAAAATAACCGCAATCAGTGATAGATATGCGCCAAAATCAGTAACGGGTAACATATCAAATTATAGCGTAACATTAGCATCACCATATATTTATTTTGCAAATGAAACTAATCCATATCTTTTACAAATCTCGCCTGTTGCAAACGCTCTAGCATATAAGGTATATCTTAAAGACGCACAGGGCGTTCAGACGGCAATAGATAATGTATTTACATCAACACAAATTGATTTAAGTTTATACATTATTAGAAAGGGCGAGTATCGTGAATATACCGTGCAAGTACAAGCGCTAGCAGATAGTTTGTCAATATATCGTGATAGTGGACTTTCTAACGAATTGACAATAGTACACACACCTACATTAGAAATGCCTGAATTTGTATCGGGCGAAAATGGGTTGACACCAGTAAGTTATGATATATCTACTCAATCATATTATTTGAATTTCTATGGAGTAGACGGCGCTTCAAGTTATGACATAGCAATCAATGGTCAACATTTGCCACCGGTACGCGATACAGGTGAGGAAATGTATCGCATTAATATAACCGCTTATGTGCCAGGCGCAAATAGATATACAATTACAATACAAGCGTTGCCGGATATCAATAATGGTGCAATTTTAGAGAGTGAAATAAATAGTTATATCTATGAAAAATCATTGCAACTTTCTGAAGTAACAGACATTGTAGTTAGCGAAAATGACGGAAAATATATTCTTTCATTTGCATTGCAAGATCAAGCATATAGTTATCAAGTGCGAATAGTTAAGTTAAATGATAGTAGATACAATGAATATTTGGAAAGCATGGGACTTAGCAACACATTTGAAGTGTATGGATCTAGTGAAATAACACCATATGTAGAGCAAGCGGGCGAATATCATATATACATTACAGCGCTAGCACGCGAAGGAAGTTTATATGTTTCGTCTGTTGAATCTTCGACTTATGCAGTGATTGACAAACTTGAAACTTTATCAACGCCAATATTTGAGAGTTATAATGATAGAGAGTCAGGATTCAGTATAACTTGGACAGGCGATGAAAATGCAGAATATTTTATTGTAAGAATAACCGATCCAAGCGGACATATATACGAGCGAAGGACATACGACTCTGTTAGTCGAACTATGGATATAACCGATTATATCTCTATTGAAGGCGATTATTCTGTAAGCATTAAGGCCGTTATATCTAGCGATAATCCTACTTATATATCGAGTCCGTATAGTGATATAGCAAATTTCAATTATACATACACTTATCCATATGACTTTTCTAGACGCGTAGTTTTCATGAATGGCGGAGAATATTCTTTGTCTATTTCGAATGTTAAACAATTGACAAATGTTTTGTGGTACCACTATCTGTTTGGAATAGATGAATTATATAATTTAGATATCTATATTGAACTAATAGATGATGAAAGTATAAAAGACGCTATTATTCGATTGGCGAACGAAGCACAAGAAAACGAAATATATAATTTTGCGCAAGATAGCGAGTGGAATAATTTAATTCAAGAATCTACCGATAGTTCACTCTTTGCTTATTTGTGTAAGACACTTTTAAATCTATATCCTGAAATGGCAGTGCTTGATGAAGAAACTTTTGAAGTTAGTCAATCGGCAATTATCGGTGGATATAAATTCGAACTTTACTATGAAAATATGCTAGATATCGAGAAAGTGGATAGTGAAGAAGCATTTATTTCAATATCAAATGACTATGCAAATGATTACAAATATTTAGATAAATATATGCGACGATCTGGCAATGTCGTATTCGCGATTGACTCATGTCAAGAGATGGAAGTTAGCACCACTGAACAATTATTAATGGCTGTCCAGTATGGTAAAAAACCAATATTTGTTGGCGATAGTGATGTTGCCGAGCAGGTGTACGAGAATGCGAAATCGGTACTTTTGGCGATAGTTAGTGCAAGCATGACCGATTTAGAGAAAGTCAACGCGATATACGATTGGTTAATATACGCGTACAACTACAATATTGACGCAAAAAATATCTTCAACTCAGTCAATGTTGAAGTGGAAGGAACGCTCCTTGATTATGGAGTTAGAAAAGAATTTTATCTGGAAGGAATTTTCTTGGATATACGCGATAGTGCACACGGCGGTTATGATGGCGAGTTCTATTTAGGGAATAAAAATGCGACGAGTCAGTCGTTTAGTAAAGCATTTGTTTTGTTGTGCTCAATAGAAGGCATTGAGACTAGAAAAGTTAACGGCGATTTAACATATTCTACAAATAAATTAGGTCAAGTTAATATAGAGCATAGTTGGAATAAAGTTTATGTAGACACTTCTAGCGACAATAGTGGAGAGATGTGGTACAATGTGGATATCACATATTCAGATTATCACCCTGTCTACAACATTAATAACGGCAATTTAGATTCTTCATATAACATGGCTTCGCACTTATTCTACCTTGTTAGCGACGAATTTTTAAGTAGCAACATGCGCTTTAGTTATTCTAGCGATAGTATGGTAGGCTCAATCAATGTGACATTGAATGAGCGATTAAATCCAGTTGAATTAAATCCATTACCTATGATTAAAAGTTCGTATAACTATTATATTAACTCTACATTCAGCATGACAAGAGAGGATATATTAGACACCTTATACGATCTAAATGTGGATATAAAGCAAGGCAATGAAATCATAAGCACAGCAGAAGACATTAATTATGCTTTAACATTTATCAACACTAACCAATATCAAAAATATAACACAATCACAGGCTTTGGCGAATTACAAGCATATGTGTTTAATGCCTTAACTTATACAAAATACAATTTAATCAAGAATGGCGATTCGTCTGCTTCATTTGAGATCAGATTGAATAATAATGATATAGGTGGAACGGGTAGTTGGCCAATAAGTAATATAACTACAATAGTCAACACTATGAACAACTATTTTAGACAGACAAGCGACATTGATGGAGTAACAGAGACTAACTTGTCCGTTCAAAATTATCAAGTTTATGATAGTTCTACGAATACTATAACCATTATATTTACAATGCAATTTGCAAATTAAAGCATAAATTTATTTTCATTAGTTAAACTAGCATTAATGAGAATTGATGCAGATAAAACTTTAAACGAAATACAATCTAGACTGCACAATAGTACTGACCTTAAGTCAAGAAGTGTGCAGTTTTTTGGCACGCAAATTTACATTTGTTACATAGCGGAGATAACGGACAATGTGTTGCTCACGGAAGCACTCATATATCCGATATGTTCGTATACAAACCAGAAAACAAAAGATGTATATTCTACACTAAAAAATGAAGTTATATCCACAATAGAAACAGTAGATTGCACTTCACTAGACGAAGCAATAACAAATTTGTTAAGTGGAAAAACTCTTGTTTTGGTGGATAAAGCAGAAAAAATTTTAGCCTGTGATGTAGAAAAGATAACCGTCCGCGCGGTATCTGAACCGCCGACTTCTGTTGTAATAAAAGGTCCGCGTGAAGGATTTACAGAGAGCATTAAATTCAATTTGGCACTTATACGCAAACGATTAAAGACGAATGACCTTGTTGTAAAAATGTTTGAGATAGGCGAAGTGACAAAAACTCAAGTGGGTGTGATTTACTTAGATAAAGTTGTGGATAAGTCGGTTGTAGACATGGTGCTAAAACGATTAAAATCTATTAAAATCGATGGAGTATTAGATAGCCATTATTTAGTATCATACCTTCAAAAAAATCCAAAATCACTCTTTAAGCAAGTGGGCGATACAGAAAAACCAGATATCCTAGTTGGGAAAATGTTAGAGGGTCGTATTGGCATTTTAGTTGACGGCAGTCCTATCGCGCTCACTGTACCTTTCATTTTGATAGAAGATTTGCAAAATAGTGATGACTATTATAGTCAACCTATTCGCGTTGGATTCATACGAATATTGCGTTTGATTGGTGTTATTATGGCAGTATTGCTCCCCGGGGTATATGTTGCGCTTGAGTTGTATCACTATAAAATTTTGCCAACCGAATTTTTGGTTACTATCATGAACACTACAAAAGGTATACCATTTGCGCCATTTGTTGAAGTGCTGTTTGTTATTCTTCTATTTGAGATATTATATGAAGCAAATTTGCGTATGCCACAATATTTTGGAATGGCGATGTCGATTGTTGGTGCGCTAATTTTAGGCGACACTGCCATAAGTGCCGGACTAGTCAGTCCGCCGACTGTCATGATAGTGGCGCTTTCTGGTATTGTGTTCTATATCATACCAAGTCAGGCAGCACAGTTTAGTATGTTGCGACTTATCGCGCTTGTGATAGGAGCGTGTATAGGACTATATGGAATATTGTTGTTCTGCCTGTTCATACTATCATACCTTTCAAGTTTTGATAGTTATAAGAGTGCATATCTAGCGCCAACTGCTCCGTTTATTTCGCAAGACCAAGAAGACACTTTTATGCGAAAAACTATTCGTGATATGAAGAAACGACCAAAGTCGATAGCAAATAATCGCAAAAATAGTGTAAGGAGAGGGGAAGATGAAAATTAGTTATAGACAAATGTCCGTATTGGTTTTGCTCGCTTTTATAACATTAAAATTCTCCGCACTGCCAAGTCTTATGTATACTGTTAGCGCTAACATGAGTTGGCTATCCGCTCTAATATTGATGATAGTAGACAGCATATATGTGTTTATTATAGTTAATCTTATGCACAAGAGTGGAGAAAGAAATATTTATGAATTTATGACCGCCTGCTTAGGTAAGGTTTTGACGCGCGTCATTTTAGCAATTTTAATATTAAAGTATGCGCTTGTTGTCGCAAATGTATCTAAGGGTATGGAAATTTTTGTTGTTGAAAATCTGTACAAGGAATTTAATTGGCTCATATTTGCGCTCCCACTTGCAATACTTGTTGCTTTCATGGTCTACAAAGGCGTTAGAAATATTGGACGAGTGGGCGAACTAGTCTACATTCCTGTCATATTAGGTTGTATATATATTATGATTAAAGCGATTAGTGGGATACATTTACAATCTGCATTTTTACCCATGTTTTCATCTGGTGTTGAACCGATTTTTAGCAGTGCATACAAATATGTTTCATGGTTCGGTTCGGGGACTTTCTTGCTCATGCTTTTTGGCTCTGTTGATTTTAAGGATAAGAAGAAATTTACGCTCTTTAAATATTTATTCTTTGCCATAATTCTTGTCCAATTAATGTATTTGGTATTTTACGGACTATTTCAAGTAACCAGTCCAACACATGATTTTTGTTTGAGCGACATAAGTCAATTTTCAGGTGGAGATTCAAGTATAAGCGAATTGAGTTGGCTCGTTGTTTCTATGTGGATAGTCGCGCAGACTGTACAACTTGCACTATATTCATATGCACTCGTTCAAGCGATTAAATATATGTTTAATATAAAAAATAACACAATACCTATATTGTTAGTTGTAATCTTTATTTTCTCGTGGAGTTATTTGGGCGAAATTACAGTACGATTGGAAGAAATATTCTATCATCCTATCGCCTCAATAATAACTATAATGGGTGCATATGTTAGCCCGCTAATAATTTGGTTAGGATATGCGGTGCATAGTAAAAAAATAAAGAAACAAAGAGTTAGGGTGAAAGACAATGAAAAAGTTGAAATCAATTTTTAGTCCGAAGAAAATTGCCATTTGGCTATTCATATTGCTTCTAGTGCTCACATTGCCTAGTGCAAACAAACCCGCAATGAGTCAAACTTCTGCCATTGTTACAATCATGTGTGTAGATCAAACGGAAGAGGACAATATTCAAGTTGCGGTGGCGGTTATAGCTCCCGCGCAAGATAAAACCGCAAAATATGAAGTATTTTCGGGCGAGGGTGAAACACTGGGTGAAGCAGTCGGCAATGTCTCGCTATCCATAGGTAAAGATATGGGATTTGCACAATGTGAGATTTTAGGTATAGGAGATAATTTAAGTGAAGATGGGGTCATGAAAGTGCTTGACTTCATGACACGAACTAAAAAAGTAGGACGAAATACCACACTCATAAATGCGAGTGGAGATATAACAGATTTTGTCAGTGCTGTAACTAAACTTTCAATGGATAAATCATTGAAGATAGAAGAGATTATCAATTATGATGAGCGATTTTTCGTCGCGTCTGACAGTAATGTTGAAACCTTTTATATAGGGTATTATAGCGATATTTCATTAGGAATAATGCCGATAATCAAATTGAGCGATAGCGAGCAATCAAACGCCATAGAAGTATCTGCTAGTTCCGACCAATCAGGAACAGGCGCGAGTGGAAATGCAAATTCTAACGAAGAAAATAGTAAAAAGTATTTAGTAAATGATGGTTCAATGCGCGTATTTAAAAATGGCAAAAAATTCCTTGATATTGATAGCGAAATGGTGCATAAAATCAATTTCTTTTTGAATGAATCACAAAAGGGAAGCATTATAGTAGAGGGCGTAAACGACTATTTATATGACAACGCTAAGGTAACATTATCGATAGTTAAAAAGAATATAAAAGTTAAACCTATGTTTGACGGCAAAACTCCTGTATATAAAGCAGAAATAGATTTGACCATATTTGTTGAAGAAGTGGGCGACTATGACCCAACATTAAATATGTTGAAACGAAATAGGGAGTTTATAACGGACGCGCTTATAAAAAAAGTGGAAGAAAAAGTGCAAAATGATATGAAAGAAGTTGAAGATTTTTGCAAAGAAAATAATGTAGATGTTATAGACGCTTATATGCAATTTAACACATTAAAACATAAAGATTTTAAAGAATATTTATCGCGCGTTGGTATTGAAAATTATTTAGACGATATTCGATTTGAAACGACAGTAAATGTGCGAAGTGAATATTAAAATAAAAGGCATTGTATGTTTACAATGCCTTTTTGTATTCTTTATGACTTAATTTAAAATTAATTAAATTATTTTTTAATGCGGATAAATTAACGCAATTTTGCTTGAAGATGAGTTATTTCTTCATTTAAAACTTTGTCCATAATAGGAGTAATCTCATTTTCAGACAATGTCTTATCGCCTTGACGGATATAGACAGAGAAAGCAACGCTCTTCTTGTCTAAACCAAGCGCGTTTGATGTATAGACATCGAACACTTTGACATCGACAATATTATGTCTGTCCGCCTTTTTTGCGACTTCAATAATCTTGCTTGCTGGGACATCTTTGTCCACAAGTATTGCCAAATCACGCGAGATAGTTGGTAGTTTGTCTGGCGCATTGCCTACATGCCTATCATTTGCGTGTGTCAATATATCCTTTAAATTTATTTCAGCGATAAACACTTTTGTATTTATTTCAAAATTGTTTAAAATCTTAGGGTGGACTTCGCCTATTATTCCGACTTTTCTATTATATAGGTATATATCTGCCGATATGCCTGGATGTAACATTTCGTCTTTTGATTGGCGGTATTCGAGAGTTATGCCAATGCTTGACATAATCATATTTAAAGCATTTTTAAGTTGATAGAAATTATATTCGCCCGTTAGTGATAGACATAGATTATTATGTTCGTCCGGTAGTTCGCGTAAAGGAAGAGATTTTGCTAAGAATACGCGGGCAAGTTCGAATAAATGTAGGTTTTTATTACCTTGCTTTAAGTTAAACGAAATTGTGTTGAGCATAGCAGGTATGAGCGAGCGTCTAACGATGCTATAATCTTGACCGATAGGGTTAGCAATGACAATATGCTCGTCCAGTTTTAGTCCCGCGTTTGTTATAAGTTTTGGACTACCGAACTGCCATGTCATGATTTCACTATATCCTGCGAGTGTGCACGCTAATTTTAATCTGTTTATATTTTTCTGTTCTATAGTGAGTTCGCCGACTGTATTAAAGTCGGTTGCGGTGCTGTCTGTGATACTAATTTTATCTAAGCCATATATTCTTCCCACTTCTTCACAAATATCACAATCGCGCGATATATCTGTTCGCTCAGGTGGAACAATAGATGTAAGAATGCCGTCTTTTTCAGTTGTAATAATATCTAATCGGTTAAGAATATCAATCATTGTCGTGCTGTCAATATTTAGACCTAAACGCTCGTTTATTTTATCTACACGCGAAGTAACAACCTTTCTTTCACCTAATTTAACGCTAACATCAACAATGTTGGACGAAATGTCGCCTGCGTTTAAATTTGATATAATATTGAGTGCGCGTTTTAGTCCTATATCTGCGTTTTCAATATTTACACCTTTTGAATATCGGATCGCACTATCACTGCTCATACCTAGCGCGTGCGCACTTCTACGAATGTTTGCGAAATGGAAATTTGCACTTTCTAGCATAACCGATTTTGTAGTTTCGTATGTGCCATAGTCCGCACCACCCATAATTCCAGCGATAACCATAGGTTCATTTGCGTTAGCAATGACAAGGTTGTTTTCATTTAGTTCATGCTCTTTTTCGTCTAATGTGAATAATTTTTCGCCTGCTTTTGCACGACGAACAATAATTTTTTCGCCAGCAATGCGTGATAAATCAAATGCGTGCATAGGTTGACCGACTTCGAGTAGTACATAATTTGTTATATCTACATATAGCGAGTGTGGAGTGTGGTCGAGTAGAGTTAGACGCTTTTGCATCCATTTTGGGCTAGCGCCATTTTTTACATTTTCCACGACAACAGACTCATAGCGTGGACATAACTCAAAATCTTCAACTTTTACATCTACCTTTCTTGTGCCATTTGTTTTGTATAATAAATCAAGTGGTTTTAAAGGTCGATTGAATATTACAGACAATTCTTTTGCTATTCCATATATTGAGTTGCAGTCAGCACGATTAGGTAAAACATTTATGTCTAAAACGACTTCATTTAGTCCCAAAACATCTGCCATAGGAGTGCCTTCTTTAAGCGAACTATCAAGAATGAGCAAGCCGTTCACTTCTGCTCCTGGGTAGATAGAATTGTCAATATTTAATTCGTCTCCCGAACAAAACATTCCGTTAGAATTTACACCGCGCAACATACCATTCTTAATTTCTGTACCATTTGGAAGAACCGCGCCGTCTAGCGCTAGTGGAACATTGTCGCCGACTTTCATGTTGTCTGCGTGAGTTACAATTTGTGTTTTTCCAAATCCATAATCAGCTTGACAAACGACTAATTTGTCTGCGTTAGGGTGCTTTGTAATACTCGTTATTCGCGCTACAACCGCTTTATCTAGTCCTTTAGACTTATCGATAATTTCCTCCACTTCAAAACCAGCGTCTGTAAGACCTTTTGCAATTTCGCGTGTTGTTAAGTTAGATAAATCTACATAATCATTTATCCATGATAATAAAACTTTCATATTTTCTCCTATATTTAATTGCTTATTATTTAAATTGTTTTAAAAAGTGTATATTATTAACTGCCAAACAAGTTGACAGGAAACTTAATACTTTTTTAAATCAATTTAACCTACTATTTAAATTGCTTTAAAAAGCGTATATCGAAAGCTGTCAACGGGGGTTGCCAGGAAACTCATACTTTTTTAAATCAATTATCTAAATTGCTTTAAAAAGCGTATATCGTTTTCGAACATAACCTTTGCATTAGGTATTTTATAGCGCATTTTAGGGAAGCGGTCAAATCCGAATCCAAACGCATATCCGCTATAAATTTCAGGGTCAATTCCGTTCATTTCAAGGACATGTGGATGTATCATTCCCGCACCTAAAATTTCGTATTGTCCGGCGCCGTTGCATGCAGGACACCCCTTTCCTTTACAAATATTACATTCAGCGTCAACTTCAACGCTAGGTTCAGTGAATGGGAAATATGACGCTCTAAATTTTGTCTTTGTGCTTTCGCCTAAATATTTTTTAAGGATTAAAGATAAATCGTGCTTTAAATCAGCCAAACTAACTTTTTTATCAATATAAATACCTTCTAGTTGGTAGAAAGCAGGGGTGTGCGTTGCGTCTATATCGTCCTTTCTAAATACACGACCGAAACTAAACACTTTGAATGGTGGGCGAATATGTTCCATTGCTCGTGGTTGAGTGTTGCTTGTTTGCGTACGCATAAGAATTTCAGGCGTTATATATAGACTATCTTGCATATCGCGACTAGGGTGATCCTTAGGTACATTCACAAGTTCAAAATTGTATTTGTCATATTCAATTTCGGGACCATCAATCTGACTAAATCCCATACCTGTTAAGATCTCAGTAATTCGCATAAAATCTAATGTTACAGGATGAAGTGCGCCGATTTCATCGTTATTAAGGTCAAGGGTAACATCAATTTTCTCTTTCATTAAACGATCGTTTAATTCGGCGTCCTGCAAAAATGCTTCTTTTGCGCTAATGAGATTGTCTGCTTCTGTTTTCGCACTATTTAATAATTGCCCCATAGTCTGCCTATCTTCTGCTGGCACTTGTTTCATAAAGCGGAACAATTCAGTCAACTTTCCATTTTTACCTAAAATCTCGACTCTTAATGACTGCGCCTTAGCACTCGTATCAACCTTTTCAATTTCACTTTTAACATAATCTAAAATTTCATTGATTTTGTCTTTCATAATCTCTCCTTGCATATAAAAAACCCGCACGCTATTAGGACGAGCGGGTCTCGTGGTACCACCTAAATTCGCTCACAAACTGCGCTTTTCCTCGTTTGCTTGTACACACGGCGCAAACAGCGGTTTATGCTTGTTTGTTCGCTAACCCCATATCGAAACCAGTTCTCATGGGGACCCAGTGTACTGCGCTTTTCTCGTTTGATAGAATTTAACGCGTTACGATTAAAAGAAAAATCAGTTTATAAGCCTTATTACATTTTCACAGTTTTATCTGTCGCATTTCAACAATGCGCAACTCAGATGCTGAAATTCGTGATTTACACTGAACATAAGTATCTCTCAATCAACGGATACTCTCCCTTTATGAAATGTATATCCTACTGCACACATCGTCATAGTCTTTAATTAAGTTAATGGATTATTCCATATATTTTATTATAATAATCAAAAATAATTTGTCAAACGATATTTCACGATAAATAGACCTATAGCGGTTTTATGTCGAATAGATTATCTTTTATATGTTCGTATATAGTCTGCCAGTTAACAGCAAAGAATATATTATCATGTGATTTATGTTTTTTAGCATTTTTTAAACAAATTGAATCAATATCGCTTTTATTCGCATATTTACATATTCTTAATGAATTATCGACTAATACATCAATATCATATTCATTACAAAATTTAATTTTATCGTTGCAATTAACGACTAAATGTGTAAAAGATAGATTATTTTGTTCGCACCATGTTAGTACAGCATTTGTTAGCCCATGCCAATTTGGTCTACTAGAAATCAAGAAAATCTCATTCCCTTCATTATATAGTTGTCGAATAATACTGCAAGAGTCTGCAATTTCAGAATAATGTTTAACGTCATCAAGGTTTAACAATTTAAGCACAAGCCTTAGGATAAGGTTGCTTTTATTCACTTTTGATTTGTCCACAATTTCATACTTTAATTTTTTATAAGACACTTTAATCGGAAAAAATTTATTCGAAAAAGCATATGATTTCGATTTATTAGTTATTATTGTTTGATCTATATCTATTCCCATTTTCATGCTATAAGTGTAACACACATAGTTGAGAAATGCAAGACTGAAAAAATAAAAAATTTTGCAAAATATTATAATATCCAAAAATATTTACAAAAAAATAGCAAAAAAGCGTATATTTCTTAAAATCTTTAAAAATTTTTAATAAATCATAAAATTTATATATGTTAATGTTAAATTAAATTAGTTTTGTGGAGTTAAGATGAAATCAAAAATCAATACTAAATTTATTTTAAAATATTTTGCGCTATTTTTTCTATGTTTGGTGTTTGCAAATAGCGAGATAAGTGGGTTGAGTCCGTTTCTTTTTGCTTTCCTTTTCGCTTGCGTTTATGTGGGCTTAGATGAAAAACTTATGTCAATTTTTACTCTTGTCAGTGCACTCGTTCTTGACCCAACTTTAGAAAGTTTTTATATTGCAATAACATTTGTCGCGGTCTGTCTTATAGTCTATTATTTCCACCGATTAATTAAAAGACAACTTAGACTATTGACTATGTTTGTATCGTACATACTATCTTTGGCTACTTATACTTATTATAACTATTTTGATATAAAAAATCTTATATTCTATATTTTGCTTGGCATTATTTCGCTCTATGTGTTTATAGTTGTAATGCAGGTATTCGAAAAGAAAAATTGTTTTAAATTAACGCTTGATGAAAGCATATGCGTACTTTTTGTAGTGGCTGTTATCGGGCTTGGATTAAGCGGAGTGTATATCTTTGAATTTTCGCTTTATAGATTTTTCCTTGCCATGATGATATTCTTATGTGTTGCGATAGGTAGTCCTATTCTGACATTTTCACTAACCCTTGCTTTTTCATTAGGAGTAAGTGTTGCCGAATTTTCTCTCTCTTCTATGGCTGAGTTTTCACTTATTGCACTTTTTGCCAGTGTGTTTGGTTTGCCTAATAAATTTAAGATTGTATTAATGTCGATGATTGCCGAAGTGTTCATTCAGTTGTATTTCAACATGAGTGGACTTAACAATTTTTACTCGATATTGCCTATTTTAGTAGCAGGCGCAATATTTATAATTATACCTAGAAAGGTTTTAAATAGTTTGTCCGATGTTGTATATGTAAAAAGGAGCGAATTGTCGACAAGAAATCTTATTAATAGTACAAGAAAAACGCTTAAAAGAAGAATGAGCGAATTAAGCAATGTCTTCTACGATATGAAAGAGATACATCTAAATATGGTTAAACGCCAACTAAACAAAGAAGAACTTATATCGATGCTAACGCGCGAGATAACTAATAGTTGTTGTAAAGACTGCTTAGATAAAAATAGGTGTACGCGCTCAATCGGCATGGATAACAAATCAAATCTCGAATATCTAATAGAGGTGGCAGTAACGAAAGGGAAAATCACGCTTTTAGATATTCCGGCAGGGCTAACGAATCGCTGTGCGAAGATAAATAATTTAATTACACTAACAAATCACTTAATAGACGAATATTCACAATACAAAGCAATGCTTACAGATATAAATAATGTGAAAATTTTGCTAGCGGATCAAATGGGTGCTGTATCGAAATTGCTCCTTGACATTGGGGAAGAGATTGATACAAATGCGACTTTTGATGTCGCACAAGAAAACAAAATTATATCGCGCCTATTGTCTTTAAATATAGATTGCAAGGAAGTTTTATTATATACAGAGAAACAAAACGAATTGTCCGCCGTCGTCATATCTAAGACAAATCCAACAAATAGTCCGATTATAGAAAAGGCAGTAAGCGAATGTCTTAAAACGCAAATGAGAGTAGTCGACATAACACCTGTCGAAGAAAGTGGATATAATTCATTTAGTTTAAAGAAGTGTGCAAAATTTGATTGCGTATTTGGACTTGCAAGTTGTAATAAGGCGCACAATGACGAATGTGGCGATTGCCATAGCATAATAAGGCTTAGTTCAAATCGATTTTTACTAGCACTTTGCGACGGAATGGGGAGCGGCAAGTCGGCACACAAAATGAGTGCCATGACATTAGGCTTAATTGAAAATTTTTATAAGGTAGGTTTTGATAACGATATTATTTTAGAGAGCGTTAATAAATTGCTTGCTATAAATAATCAAGAATCATATTCTACTCTAGATGTCTGTCTACTGGACTTAAATCATGAAATAGCAGATTTTATTAAAGTAGGCTCTCCATTTGGGCTTATTAAGCGAGATGGTAATGTAGAAGTCGTGCAAGGTGGAGCATTGCCTATTGGCGCGCTAGATAGCGTCAGTCCGTCTACCTATAAAACGGCAGTTTCAACTAAAGATATTGTAATAATGGCAACGGACGGAATAACGGACGCCTTTATAACGCAAGAAAATATGATTGAATATGTATCTAAGTTAGCGAGCAATAATCCACAATCAATAGCGGAAGCAATATTAAACGAAGCCTTACGATTAAACGAAATGTCAGCAAAAGACGATATGACAGTGTTAGTCGCGCGCACTTATTTAAAAGATTAAAATCAAAAAATTCGCATAAATATAGTAAAATTTCGTTAAAAATACTCAAAATTATACAAAAAATAAAAATTTTTATAAATTTTATATTCCCTATTGCAATTTTTACATTGATGTAGTATAATCAACTTAAGAAATTTACTAGGAGATAAGTATGGAAAATGTTTTAGACTACATTAAAGAAAATAAACTTATTAAACCGCGTGAAGTTATCGGTGTTGCGTGTTCAGGAGGGCGCGATAGCATAGCGCTATTACATTTCTTAAATAGCGTTAAAGAGGAACTTGATTGTGAGATTGTTGCAATAAATGTTGATCATGGAATACGACCATCTAGTGCATTTGATACGGAATTTGTGATGAACTTTTGTAAAGAAAATAATATTCGCGCTTATAAGTTTAAAGGTGAGGCTTTAAAAGTCGCTAGTGAAGAGAAATTGACTATCGAGCAAGCGGCTAGAAAGGTTAGATATGGGATCTTTGACACTGTTATAAAACGCGGGTTAGTAGACAAAATTGCACTAGCACATCATCTAAATGATCAAGCAGAAACAGTTTTATTAAATATTATTCGTGGTTCAGGTTTGTCTGGCGCACGCGGTATGGACGCAATTCGCGACGGAGTATATATTCGTCCGTTACTTACGACTCCGCGTGAAGAGATTATGTCGTACATAGATGAGAATGGTCTCGAATTTGTTGAAGACGAAACAAACAGCGACATCACTTATTCGCGCAATTACATTCGTAACATTGTTATGCCAGCACTTAGGAAACATTTTAAGTCGGTAGATAGAAATATTGTTAATTTTGCAAAGATATGCGCTAAGGACGATAACTACATAAATAGTCAAATCGATATGAGTACCATGATTGAAACGACTGATTATGTTAAACTTCCGCTAACATATTTTTTACAAGACGAAGCGATTGTCAATAGGATTTTAAAACGCGTTTTCTCAAAATTCTCTAAACAAGACATTGAAAGCAAACATATAAATATGGTGCGTTCGTTCGCGCTTGAAGCAGAGAATGGCACAATGATTAGCCTTCCTTTTAAGATAAAAGTTGTCAAAGAATATGACTATCTAACAATAGGTTATGTTAAGAAAAAAGAGATTACTGGATCATATCCATTCAGAAGTGGAAAATTACCAATTGACGGATATGGCGTTATCCGAACAACTTCGAGCAAGGTAAGGACAGAACCTAAAATTCACCAACACATAGTGGACGCTGGGCGTATACCTACAACGGCAGTATGGCGCTTTAGACAAGAGGGAGATGTATTTTCTCCGCTTGGTATGGACGGCAGTAAAAAATTGAAAGATTACTTTATTGACAAAAAGATACCTGCGCGTATGCGTCAAGAGATACCAGTTCTAGCAGACGGCAATAAAATCTTGATTGTAGCAGACATACAAATCGCCGATGAAGTCAAAGTGACAGACGACACTCATCAATTCTTCAAAATAAATTATGAGAAAGAATTATTCTAAAAATTAAATAATCTCGTATTAATCTAATATTCAAAACAACAACTACAAATCATGAACTATTTTGCTATAATTAACCAAGTGGTTTATGTAATTTTATAGATTTTGTGAAAGGCATTTTTCAAATATTATGGAGAAATTAAATACAAATAATTCTATTTAAAAAGCACTAGAATTTTCTAGTGCTTTTACTCTTTTTTTGTGGGGATTGCTTGTTGCTCGCTATCCTTTTTTATTTGTTCGACTTTATTTTGACTTGATGTGTATACCTTTTTTGGCATATAGAGTTTTAGTCCAGATTCTACTATCTTTACTTCTAATTCGTCCAAAGTCATAACTCGACCATCAATGTAAGTCTTAATTTTGTTATTTGGGTTTGTTATTTTCACTGCTTTTAACCAAAATTGCTTTGTTTGGTCTTCATATATTTGTTTGCCCGATCTAAATAAAGATAAATATTTAGATTTGTTTTGCCCGTAAGTATATATTGAATAATTTAAATTAAATAGACCGTCATGAATATTGGATAATGGGCTTAAAGGTTCGCCATCTTGATAGACTCCATTAGAAATTGATAGATCAAAAATATTTTCTTTTTTAGTACGAGAAGATTTAGTATCAATCGAAAGTTCGATCCCTTCAAATTTATTGCCATACTTCATACGAACATATTTTTTTGTAAAATAGTTTTTAAATTTATATTGATTATATATCTCATATATATCCGCGCTAGCACCTATCAAAATATGATTTAGTGCAATCATGTCGTTGGCTATTAAGTAGTCGACACTCTCAACATTTTTTTCCATTATGTCTTTAATCGCTTGAACGGGATTGAAACTAATACGCATAAATTTAGCAAAATCATTTGTTTTGCCAGCAGGAATTATTCCTAGTTTAATTTTAGATAGGTCTTTAATTGTATTTAATAGATAATTTATTGCGACATCATCACCGATAATGACAAAATCGGTCTCATTCATATTTTTCAATTCAACAGCATTCGCTGTTAAATCGTCCATACTAGTTGAAAAATACACGGAATATTCCGCTTTAATAGATTTCAAATATTTGACTACGCGTTTTGCGTATTGCTCGCTATCTAGATTTTGGCTATCTGGTGCGACTAATATATTTAACATACTTATATATTAACCAAATTTAAAAATTTTTGCAATGATTTTAAATAAATTATATAATTTTGTAATTATAGTTATCTAATTTAATCGATTTTAACATTTTACAAAAAATGTTTGACAAATATCGCACTAGATTTTAAAATCAAAATATAGGTGGCAGTTGAAAAAATATAATAGGGTATATTTTAAATCATTTTTGAGTTGGGGGATTATTTTAGCCCTTTTGTTTTGCTTGTCTTTTGGCTCAGCATATGCGTATTTTACTGCGACTGCAAAAGAACAAGTTGCGAATGTATCAACCGCTATCATACGCGTGGGATTTAGCGATGACACAACTGAGCAAATTTTATCCAGCAGTGCAGTAGTAGTGGACAATCGTGCGTTAGAGCCGGGCGATAGTGTAGGGTTTAGCGGTGCAATAGAAAATATTGGTACAGATTCAATATATGCCATGCTTGTATTTGAAGTTAAAGTCAATGATAATCTTGTCGATACAAGTTACTATACCGCAGATGGTAAAACGGAATTGGTAGCAGATTTGTCAGGAAAATACACAGACGAAACGACAATTATACCAGCGACAACTCAAAACTCAGTTGCATTTTCGCTTAATTATTTGCTAGACGGCGATACATATGGGAATTCTTATCAAAATCAATCGGTTAGCATTAATATTACAGTTTTGGCAATTCAGCAAGACAATGTTCAAGCGAATAATGCGGTAAATCTAATGTTAGGGATAAATTAATATGGAATACATAATTTTAGGATCAATATTTGGGGCTATATGGTTAATAACCCTTGTTACATTTGTGGTTTTATATAAAAGAAAACAGCCTACTATTTCGGACGATAAGTCTATTAAAACGGTTGTGGATAATCAAAAAGAGCAAAATATCTTATTAAATAACATGCTTATGCAGGCATTAAAAAATAGCGAGGTGTCCACTCAAAATACAATAAACAATTTGACAGTACTTCAAAAGCAAGAGTTTGATTCAATTTCAAAACGCGTGGACGAGTTGACTACCAGAAATGAGCAGAGAATAGAGAAGTTGACTTTCGATGTCAATCTTTCACTTAACAATATGCGTCAAGAGAATACGAAAGCGATTGAAAAAATGCGCGAGACAGTGGACGAAAAATTGAACACTTCACTATCACAAAGGTTGAATGATAGTTTCTCAAAAATTCAACAGAGTTTGGAGAGCGTCAATTTAGGTATAGGCGAGATGCGTACACTTGCTAATGGCGTTGGCGATTTAAAAAAGGTGTTATCAAATGTAAAAGTACGCGGTGGTTGGGGCGAAATAATGCTATCCACTCTTTTGGAACAAATGTTAGCACCTAATCAGTATAAAGCACAAGTGCAGGTCAAGAAGAATAGTAAAGAGCGCGTAGATTTCGTTGTGCTTATGCCAGGCAAAGATGACCACGAAATCATGCTTCCTATCGATAGCAAATTCCCACTTGAAGATTATAACAAACTAATTGAAGCAAGTGAGACTTTGGACAAGGATTTAATCGAAAAGACGCAAAAACAATTAATGAAGCGCATTAAAGAAGAAGCAAAGTCAATACGAGAAAAATACATAAATGTACCAGAGACTACCGATTTTGCCGTAATGTTCTTACCGATAGAAGGTTTGTATGCCGAAGTTGTGCGCGATGTCGAACTCATGGATACAATACAAAATCAGTATAAAGTTGTAGTATGTGGACCTACTACATTGACCGCACTATTAAATAGTTTGCAATTAGGATTTAAAACCTTTTATATTGAGAAGAGAAGTAGCGAATTGTGGCAAGTATTGTCCACATTTAAGACAGAGTTTGAGAAATTTGTTCAACTACTTTTAAAGACACAAACAAAACTAGGTGAAGCAAACAGCACTATTGAATTAGCAACTAAATCTTCGCGAAAAATTGCTAAAAAACTAGGCGATGTTAGTCAAGTAGTGGGCATTGATTACGACGACTCAGATGACGACAACGGCGCAGACGGATTTATTGAATAAAATAAAAGTATGAAGAGTCTTCATACTTTTTTATATAAAAAATTTAGTTATTTTTATCATAAAAATTTATAATAAGAGACAATAAAGTTTAATAATTTAAAAAGATTAATAATTTAAATAATAAAGCATATTAAAAGTGAATAATTTATTTCTATTAATAGTCATATATTGCATGAATTTTAATTTATTACACATAATATGCGTATGAAGAAAAAAGTCGTAGCGTTATGTATATGTTTTTCGCTATTTTGGATTTTATCACTAAGTATTGGATTAGTTTATGCGACCGATAATGAGCGAATAGAATTCATTTATAACGGACGAGTTTTTAGTTATGAGTTAGCGGACAATATTAAGTCGAGTGAGCGCTTTGATTTAAATTTTGAGATAAACAAATATAAAAGATTTTCAAATTATGAAGATAGAAAAAATTTACTAAATCATATGTTAAATGTAGGGTTTGATAAAGATGTAGCGTTAGAATACATGTTCCCGAACTTAAACGAATTAATTTCATCAATACAAAAAAATATTCAAGTTTTACCAAAAGACGCTAAAATGCAAGTTGACAGCAACACAAATAAAGTGTTTTTTATCTCGCCAGAAGTAGTAGGCATTGATGTAGATAGAAATAAACTCTTCGATTTAATTGCTAAAAAATATTTAAACAATGAAGAATTATCTATAAATGTACCTATAAAATTTACATATCCAACAATACGAGCGGAATACTATGAAAAATATACACATTTGCGAGCAGATTTTTCGACCGATATATCGCGTTCTAGTGCGGATAGAAAACACAATGTTAAGACCGCGTTAAATGCACTCAATAAGGTAGAGATTTTACCAAATAGCACCTTTTCATTTAATAAAACGACAGGCAGAAGAACGCCCGAAAATGGATATAGGACGGCAAAAATCATTGTAAACAACGAATATGTAGATGGTGTTGGTGGCGGAGTGTGTCAAGTATCCACAACGCTATACAATTCGGCATTGTTGGCGGGACTAGATATAAAGGAGGCGAACAAACATAGCAAACAAGTAAGTTATGTCCGCTATGGATTTGACGCTATGGTCAATTATGGAAGTAGCGATTTAAAGATTTATAATAATACAAATGAGCGAGTAACCATTATCACTAACTATTCGTCCACGCGTGCGCGAATACGAATTTTTGGCGAAGATATGGGAGACACGCAATACAAGTTGACTAACGAGATAAGCGATGTAGTAGAACCTATTGACGAGATAGAATATGATGAGTCAGGCAAATATATAGATAAGGTACAATATGATGATGAATATTTTTACTTAAAGACGGGGAATCGTGGCATGCAAATAAAATCATATCGCGATAAATATGTAAAAGGTAAGTTGATTTCACACGAATTGTTGCGTACGGACAAATATAAGGCACAAAATGCAATAAAAGTTTACGGAACAAAAAAGCGCGCAGAAAATAGCGCGCTTAATAATGAAATTTTAAATTTTTTAGAATGGGTCGCATAATTATTCTGCCATTTCACTTATAGGTGTGATATAATCTTTATACACATCTTCTACTAATGATTTATATGCTTCTACAGAATTGTCAGGGACATAAATGTGGAAACCAGTTTTTAAAACTTGTAAAGCAAGCCATTGAGTGCTAAGAGTCGGCGGCTTTTCTCTTAAGAATGTGAATGATTTCATCTTGAAAATTTCCACTGGGTCGGTCGGCTTTGCATAAAAAGCATAAACTTTAACATTGTTTATATTTTCATGCAATGTAACATGATTAAATGAACCCCCAAAGTTAAATTGAATACCTACTGTGGTAACAGTAGAAGGGAAGCTTAAATCGCAGTCAAAAATAGAATTTTCAAATAATCCTGTTGGAGTTGTAGAAAGTGGCAATGCGGACATGTCTAAATCAGTGAAATATACTTTGTCAGACGTTCCTCCATAGACATAGCCACCATAGTATGTTACATTTGGGGAAATGACAAGTTTGCTTGATGTAGAGTCAACATTTGCAAAACAATATGAGTTCAAATAGGTAATAGAAGTAGGTAAATTCGCTAAATCTATTCCTTTACAATTTGAAAAACTATAATCCTGTAAAGTAGTTAAATTTTTCATATCATGGAAATTTGTGATAGTAACATCGGTTCCATTGAAAGCATATTTACTAGCGATTTCAAATTCTTCATTAAGAGTTAAAATGATTGGTCTAGTTATGTTATAAATAAAATACGGACGAATAGTAGTGTTGCCAGAAGGTAGAACTATCTCATAAGGTTCGGTACTATCATCATATCCAGCCCAGAAAAGTAAACTTTCTGATTCGTCAACCGCCTTTAAAGTTCCCGTTCTAATTGTGTTGTCCAAAGCATAGAAAGTTTTTCCAATCAATACATCGTTTTCAGTTGCTGTTGCTAAACTTAAATCAGGAATAGTTATACTTTTTATACCGGCAGTGATTTCGGCAGGACTTGGATTTGTATTTAATACTTTGACTGAACCGCCTTTGGATTCAATTGCTGACTTTTGAGATATTAATTCTTGTTTTAATTCGCTTAAATTTGACATTTTTTCTCCTTTTAATTTTGGTATGTTCCATTCATGATTTCTTGTAAATCTTCGTCTACAATATATTTCCCTTTTAATATAAAGTCCAATTCGTCGCGAATTAAAAGGAGTTGATAATACCTTTCCAATCGCCTTTCTAAGTCACTTAATCGTTTTATAATCAATTCATAGTTGTCTTGCATATAATCTCTCCATGTTAATTTTTTCAAATTTTAATTAAATTTTTGTATATTTGTTCTAAAACATGAAAAAATCTGACTAAAAGATTTGATTATTTGCACAATTTGGTGTATAATTTTCATGATATATACTATATATTGCGCTTGCAATTATCAATTAAAAGGTAGGAATCAATGTCTAAAAACCTAAAATTATCGTTTATTCTATTACTTGTTTTCAATGCTATTTGTATTGCATGGATAACGCTATTAACATTCTTTTCTGGCGCTGGAATAAGTTTTGTAGCCATAATGACTATTGTAGGAATTTTATCATATATTATCGTTATCGATAAAGATACGCGCTCTAGAATTTTGGATGTTTTCGTTCTTGCGTGCCTATTCTTAATACTTGAATTTGTGGTATTTTGTGCCTTTGAATTTGGTTGGTACACTACTTCTAGTTTGAGTAAATTCTTAACCTATCAGCATGTCATCTCAATATTGTCAATATTCTATCTTGCATATGTATTGTTCAGATTCTTTAGCGAATTGTCCAACAAAAAATTTAAATTTATAGAAATAATATTAGGCAACGAAAAGATTAAGAGAAAGGCAAAAGCGAATAAAGAATTAACTAACGGCTCTTTAGAAGAAAAGCCTAATCATGTCCAAACAAACAACTCAATTGATAAAGAGACGGATGAATCAGAGGATAATATAAGCAATCAATTTGATACAGACAATGAAGAAAATCAATATACTGAAGAAGAGTAATTTTATTAAAATTTATTTTATCAAGATTAATCGAATATGAAAATTTAATGAATATATTAATAAAATTAAATTTAAAAATCGCTCTAAAACAAAATTAAATAAAAAATAAAAAAACCGTTGACTTTTAAGTAAATATATGTTAACATATAATTACACCAAAGAAGCGCGGTGTTTTTTTAAGCAAAAGCGCGAACAAAAGGAGTTATTATGGCAAAGAAAGCTAAGACAAAGAGAGAGAAAATCATTCTTGAATGCACTGAATGCAAAAATAGAAATTATAATTCTACTAAGAATAAGGCTAATGATCCAGATAGAATGGAACTCAAAAAATATTGTCCAACATGCAGAAAGACTACCGCTCATAAAGAAACTAGATAGGAGAATTTATGTCTAAGAATAAGAAGAAGGCAAAATCTGTCACAAAAGAAGAGCGTATTGACGACTTGACTCAAAATGAACCTAGCGAACAGTTGGTAGGAAAAGAGCCTACTACAAAAGAAAGCAAAAACAAAGTTGTAGAAGTCAAGGCAAAAGATGTCAAGACTAAGAAAAAGCAAGATAAAGTAAAAAAGCCTAATAAGTTAGTCAAATCACTAAAAGATACAGGTGGCGAGTTAAAGAAAGTTACATGGCCTAGATTTAGCCAAGTCGTTAAACAGACTGGTGTTGTTTTGGTCGTAGTAATTGTATTTACACTTGTACTATTCGGGCTTGATCGTCTTTGCTCATGGTTGACGGGTTTACTATTTTAAGCACATTTAATGTGTTTAGTTTTTGATAGATTTGAGGAGAAATAAATGGCTGTATTAGATAAAAATATTGACAAAGAACCAAAGTGGTATGCATTAAGAGTATATGTCGGCTATGAGAACGCTGCTAAGCAAAATCTTGAAATAACCATTGAAAAGTATGGTCTTCAAGACCGCATATTCCAAATTGTTATCCCTATGGAAGACGAACTTGTTGAAAAACGCGGGAAAAAAGTCCTTGTTCCTAAAAAGATTATGCCGGGTTATATCATAGTTAAGATGATTTATGGTGATGACATTTGGCATGCCGTTACGCGTACGCTTTATGTAACCAGTTTCGTTGGACCAGAAGGTCGCGCTGAACCTATAACAGATGAAGAAGCAAGGAGATTAGGGCTTGATAGTGGGGCATACAATGGCGTAAAAACTGACATTGATGTCAAAGTAGGAGATTTAGTTGAAGTAATTGAAGGCTCTCTTTCTAGTTTTGTCGGCAAGGTTAAGGCTGTTGATAATGAAAATCAAAAAGTGACAGTTTCTGTTGAAATGTTCGGAAGAGAAAGCGATGTTGAATTAGGTTTCAACCAAATTAGAATAAGCAATAATTAATATTTTCTGTTTTATTTACTCAATTTATAATTAAAAAGCATATAAAATAAAATGCGTATAAATTTGATAATAAAAAGGAGATATTGTGGAACTAAAGATAATCAATAAAATTGGTGACGAATATTTATATAGACTTAATATTCTAAAATCGATGGAAGAATACAAATGGGGTTCATTAGCGGTCAAATTAATGAATATGATAAACTCTGAATTAAAAAAGAAGAAAGCAAAAGGTTTAACTGATATTTATGTTAGCGGAAAGGGTCTTATTTCTTCAGAGTATCCGCCATTTGTAACATTTACATTTGACAATGGTGATTGGATTACTTTTGACATGTTTTCAGCAATAGATTGTTCACAAAAAAAAGTTAATTTAGATACATGCTCAATTTTATATTATTCACATTTATTTGAAGACAATGAAGCGTACAATAAAGAATTGTTTTCTGTAATCAAGCAAAATAATATCCAAAATTAATAGAACTTAATATTGATAAATTTTATAAATTTTACTATTATAGACACGGAAACTAATCAGCCGAAAAGAGAGAGTAACTTCGTGGGAGAGCGAAATCCAAGAACGCTCACTAACCACGCCATGTGTGAATATTTCACAAAAGTAGGAGGAATTTATGGCAAAAAAAGTTAAATCTGTCGTTAAAATTCAACTCCCAGCAGGTAAGGCTACACCAGCCCCTCCAGTAGGTTCATCACTCGGACCACACGGAATTAACATCGCTGGATTTGTTAAAGAATTTAATGACAAAACCGCTAACCAAGCAGGATTTATTATCCCTTGCGTTATCACTATTTATGAGGACAGAAGTTTTGATTTCGTCCTAAAGGCACCACCTGCAGCCGACCTTATTAAAAAAGAAGCAGGTATCGAGAAAGGTACAGATAAATCTCGTAACAAAGTTGGAAAAATTACAGTCGAACAACTTAAGAAAATCGCTGAAACTAAAATGCAAGACCTCAATGCAAGTAGTATTGAATCTGCAATGAGCATGATCGCTGGTTCTTGCCGTAGCATGGGCGTTACAGTGGAGGGCTACAATGAAAAGAAGTAAGAATTATTTAGAAGCCATAAAACTAGTTGACAAAACTAAGCAATACGACCCAAAAGACGCAATGAACGCAGTAATCAGTACTAGCAAAGCAAAGTTTGACGAAACAGTTGAACTACATGTTAAATTAGGTGTTGATGGCCGTAATGCAGATCAACAAGTGCGTGGCGTTGTAGTTTTGCCAGAAGGTACTGGTAAATCTGTTAAAGTCCTTGTTATAGCAAAAGGCGCTAAAGCAGAAGAGGCTAAGAAGGCAGGAGCAGACATAGTTGGTGATGATGACATTATTGCTAAAATCATGTCTGGCAACTGGTTAGATTTTGATGTGTGCATCACAACACCTGATATGATGGGTGCTTTAGGTAGATGTGCGCGTATTTTAGGACCTAAGGGCTTAATGCCTAACCCTAAGAGCGGTACTGTAACTATGGATGTAACTAAGGCTATTAACGATGTTAAAGCTGGTAAAGTTGAATATCGTTTGGACAAGCAAAACATTATCCATGTTCGTATTGGTAAAGTAAGTTTCGGTGCAGACAGATTATATAACAACTTAACAACTGTTATGGACGCTATAATTAAAGCAAAACCAGCAGCAGCAAAAGGAACTTATATAAAATCTTGCTATGTTGCAACGACTATGGGACCTAGCGTAAAGGTAGCATATTCTATGTAATAAAAATGACCTAAATAGGTCATTTTTTGATTTATATTAAAAGTAAATATATTTAATAGCAAAATAAAAATCAGTGATAATTTAGTTCACTGATTTTTTATAATTATTTAATAAAAATATATGCTTTTTTCTAATTAATTACTTTTTACCGGTCGAGCCTATTCCACCGCGGTCAGCATTGTTTAATTTTTCTACTTTTGTGATAATATGTTTTGGTTGGTGTTCAAGAATTCTAAATTGACATATCCTATCGTTTTTTTGTATAACAGTGTCCCTTAATGCAATTGCAGGGAATCGCCACTCATCATTGTCTCCACAGAAAGATTCATCAATTATACCTATACTATTCGCTTGTATTATTCCGAAATTTTTAAAAGTACTACTTCTAGGCGCAACAATCGCTTCATATCCTTTTGGTAGTTGCATAGCAACCCCTAAACGAATTAGTTTAAATTCGCCAGCTTTTAATTCGACATCTTCGCTTGCGCGTAAGTCATACCAGTCGCTTTTATCTTCAATAAATTTAATTTCATCAATATCTGTAAAATATTTTACTTTAATCTCTATCATATGTACCTCATAATTATTTTATCAAAAATTTTAGATATAGTAAAGAAATTTTATCCTTTATCTTATAACGACCTTTCCGGATATCCAACTATCGAAGAAACTGTGCATATCGTTGCCTGTTGCGTTTGAAAAGGCTTCAATTAATTTTTCTGGAATTGAATTTGTGTATTTGTTATTATTAAAATAAGTTTTTAATGCTGATATGAAAGTCTTTTTGCCTATTAAGTTATATAAACTATCGTACATTAACACACCTTTTACATATGTGCAGTATGTATATTCAGGTTCAGTATTGTACTCGTCTACTGCACGCATGCTCGTATCTAGATTGCCTAACACATCAGTATAAACTGAAACAAATAAAGTGTAGTTTGCCTTGCATGCGTCCACCATTTGATCATGTGTTAAGTTATAATTTGAATTATTGTCATAGAATAACAATGTCGAGTATTCAGTTAGCGCCTCGTCCAACCATGGATATTTATATTCGTCATTGCCAACCATATTGTACCACCATTGATGCGCCGTTTCGTGTATTATCACATTCATATAATCGTCGCTGTTTTCTACATCTGCACTTATCATAACAAGGTTAGGATATTCCATACCGCCGTAGACAAAATCTGTTTTAACAATTGTGAAAGTCGCGTATGGATAGTCGCCGAAAAGGTCAGAGAAAGTGCGAATGGCATCTACTCCTGCGTTTAAGTGTGCGTCTGCCTGCTCATCATTAAAATAGTAATAATCAATTTTTATGTCATCTACATTTGTTGATTTTATCTCAAAATTTTTACTTAAAACGAAAGCAAAGTCGCGTACCATTTTTGCACTTATTGTCATCGTTTTTTCATTGTTAGTAGTAATGCTTGAAGTGCAATATCCTGTGTGTGCAACTTTAAAAGCACTATCCACATTTAGCGTGACAGAATAGTTAGCCATATCGCTATAAAAAGGGTCGCCATTAGCGTTATAACCCGATGTGTTAAATTCTCCGTTTTCGTAAACGCAAGTTATAGGATAAAAATTGCCAAAGTTAATTGTATTTTCTCCATAACCAAATCGGTGTTCGCAGTTAGGGAATGTAAAATAAAATTCTATTTCAATCGTAATCCTTTCTTCTGGCAATAAACTTGCAGGCAAATTTACGCACAATATTCCGTCCGCTTCACCTTCGTATGTAATCGCGCTATCGTTATTGTCAACTTTTACGCTCAATACTTCAAATTTTGCGTACGACATACCATTTGGGTACGCTTCATTCATTTTAGTACTTGAAACGACAAAATCGGTATAACCTTCTTCAAAAAATTGCGGGTATAAGTGAAATTTAATTGTTTTAAGTATATTGTCCGTATTGTTAATATAGTCTACGCTTTCTTTGACTTGCGCACTCTTATTGCTGTCATCATAATCAATATTTAATGTGTAATTTGTTAAATTAGCACTTAATTCATCTAGATTGTCCGACTTTTTACATCCCGTGAAACAAAAAATGCAGACAAAACAACTAATAATAACTAATATAATGGGAAATTTTTTCTTCATAACTGATTATATGTCGCACATTTGATAAAAAGAACACGCCAAAAATTGGACTAAAAGCAATATTCGTTTTTTGTCGCTAATAATAGACAAATGAAAATTTTTGTGATAATATATAGGCATGGCATTTTGTAAGTATAGTCCGAATTTTAGCGCGCGTAATAAAACGGAAGTTGATAATGTTTTTATCAATGAATTTTTGCCTAAAGCACCCGATTTATGTGTAAAAGTGTATATAATGGGGTTAAGCAAGTGCAACAACGCAGATGATAGCGATAACACATTGTCATATTTTTCTGAAAAATTAAAGATTTGTGACGATGATGTTATATCCATATTTAAGTATTGGGAGGAGCAAGGGCTTGTACAAGTGCTTTCCACCGATCCAATAGAAGTTAGATATCTACCTATTAATGAATCTAGCGCTAAAGTGAAGAAATACAATGTGGATAAATACGCCGACTTTAACATACAAGTGCAAGAGATGTTTAAAAATCGTATGATTATGCCAAACGAATTTAGCGAGTTTTATTCACTCATTGAGCGCAATCATATAGAGCAATCTGCATTAATTGAAATAGTGCGCTACTGCGTTGAATATAAAGGATTTAATTTAAGTCCTAATTATTGTTTGACTGTTGCTCGCGATTGGATACGCGAAGGTATTTTAACGCAAGAGGCAGTAAAAGAGAAGATAAAAGAATTAGGACTTGTTGATGACCAAATGATGCTCATTTTATCTGCAATGGGTAGCAAAAGAAAAATTCAAATTGAAGATAAAGACCTTATTAATAAATGGCTAAAAGCATATGGATTTGAATTAAATGTCATCATTTATGTGGTTAAAATGTGGAAATTTAAAAAGCGCAGAATGGATGTTAATATACTGGACGACTACTTAACAAAATATTACGAAATGAAATTAATGTCCATCGCTGAAATAGAGAACTATGAGAATGAGAAAGAAAACTTGTATTTTATCGCTATGGCGATCAATAAGGAACTCGGCATTTTCTACGAAGATGTAACAAAAGAGATTGATACATATGTCGTTACATGGCTCAATATGGGCTTTGATATAGATACTTTAAAAATGGTGGCGGACAATTGCTTTAAATCATCTATCCGTACGCTTGAAGGATATAATAATATTTTAAACAAATTGTTTAAGTTAGGCATTGTTACCATGAATGGATATATGCAGTATTTAAACGATAGCATAGCAGAGGATAGCAAAATTCAAGAGATTTTGTCCACTTTAGGAGTGGAGAGAAAAGTCAATAATGCGGATAGAAACTTCTATTCAGTATGGACAAAAGATTGGGGATTTAGTCATGAGATTGTCATGTATGGTGCAACTATTAGTGCGGGCAAGGCGAATGCTGTACAGTATTTAAATAAAATTTTATCAAATTGGAATACAAATGGCTTAAAGACAATTGAGAAAGTAAAAGAGACAAAGCCAGATACAGCAAATACTCAATTTAACTTTATGCACAATAATTACACAAAAGAGCAAATAGCAAGCATTATTTCTAACCTTGACGAAGTGGAGGTATAACATGGATAGAAAGAAATTAATCGCAGATATAAAACAAGAATTCATGTTAAAACGCATACGGGCACAAGAAAAGGTCGATGATTTTATAGAACATTTAAAAAAGGATCCCGAATTTGACAACCTTTACACTCAATATTCAAAGAAATCGCTCGAATATTGGAGAGAAAGTTATGATGAAGACAACATCGTCTTAAAGCACGATGTCGAAGATTTAAAGTTAAAAATTGATAAATATTTAACGGACAAAAATATAGATAAGTCACTTTTAACACCAAAATACGACTGCCCTATTTGCAATGATACAGGTGTGGTAGGCGGACGAGTGTGCAGTTGCTTACTTTCAAAATTAAATAGCGAAATTTCAAAGAAATGTTCAAGTTCTACTAATTTTAAGTCTTTTAATAATTGCAATTTAAACATTATGGACGATGTGGATAAAAAGGCGATGGAAAAGTTAAAAGACTGGTGTGAAAGTTATCCAAATGTTAAAAAAAAGAATATCAACATTTTAGGCGTTTCAGGTAGTGGAAAAACATTTTTATTAGAGTGTATTGCGGGCAGTTTGATAAAAAAAGACTGCATAATTTGTTTTAAAACTGCTTTTGAGTTGAACGAACTAGCGCGTTTATATCACATAGGGAAGTCATATGATTTTATGGATTGCATAAATTCGGAAGTTTTATTGATTGACGATTTAGGCACTGAACCAATGCTTAATAATGTTACAAAAGAATATTTATATAATCTAATTAATACAAGGCAAAATAAAAATTTAGCGACAATCATATCAACGAATTTATCGCTAGAAGATTTGTTATCAAGGTACGATGAACGAATATTCAGTCGATTAGTAAATAAGAATTTATCACTCACGATTTCGCTAACAAGCAAAGACAAAAGAATTTAATCTAAATTTACAAAATAAAAATAGGCTAGACTTTAGCCTATATCTTTTTTTCTTTCAAATTTTACGAACCAGTATGATAACAATAGACCAATAATAAATACGATTATTCCTATTGATAAATCACGAATGATTCCACTTGTCGTCCAAAATGTATATATTGCCATAACTTCAGGGTTGAAGAACATTGTTAAAATTGAACCTAGAGATAAACCTGCAATTGTAAAGAATGTGGCAACTTTGTATTTTTTTATCATAAATGAAAGCCCTTTTGAAGTTGCAAATAAACCGATAACAAAACCGATTATAAGGCACAAATATACTAAGAATATATATGGATTTTCCTTAAAATTAGTTAAACTTACTGAATTCATTAATGGAGTGAAATATCCAAATGACATAAGCAAAGCAGTAGCGCTTAATCCCGGTACAAGTTGAGTTATTGCAATTAAAAATCCAATTATAACAAACAAAATATAGTGATAAAATTGTAGATTAGTTAAGTCGTGTTGCGTAACATTTCCAAAGATTGAAAATAGGGATATAAGTATTGGAATTAATAATCCAACAATAAAGAGTAATACATTTTTAGTAGTTCGCTTGCTACCCTTTATTTGATCAGTAACAGCGGGATAGGCGCCCAACATTAGTCCAGCAAACAAACAGATCACAATAAAAGGCAATATATTTAAAAGTGCGCGTACGCCGAAGAAACCAATAACAAATCCTGCAAGCGCGCCAATACCAATAGGAATTAAAAACTTTAAGCATTTTCTAAATTTTTTAAACAAGTTGCCAATTGCATATAACAATTTTTCATACATTTTAAAGATTATGGCAACCGCCGAACCGCTCACGCCAGGCACGATGACGGCTAGTCCAATGAAAAAGCCCAATATTCCACCTTTTGCAACTTGCGCTTTATTTTCGTATTTTAAATCTGGACTCAAATTTTTTTCTTCGTCATTTTTATTTGTAACGATATCCGCATTGATAACTTCATTTTCATTCGATTTCTTATCGTTAAAGTTGTTGTGTGAATTATCCATAAAACCCCTTAGATAGTTTATTATTAATAAATTATAAAATATTAAATATTTTTAGTCAATATAATTGAAGTTAGAATATTTTTAGTGTTTATATTAAATTATACTTTATACTATTTTTTTTATTAACTTATTCAATGAATTATTTTATTATATAAATCTATAAAAATTTGTTTATTGTTTTTTAATCGTTCGTCGTTTGGTGAAAAATCAATAGCGCGTTCTACCGCTTTTATTGCTTTGTCATATTTACTTAAATAGTAATAGCACATTGAAAGATAGTCGTAAGGAACGCCACTCCAACAAATAGGTGTAGACATATAGTTAAGTACACGCTCTTTTATTTTAAACATTTCATTAAAGTAGAAAGCGCTCATTAAATAATCTTTCTTTTCATAGTAAGTGGTAGCAAGTTCATAGTATGGTTCACGCATATAGTCGGCTTCTAATATGGCGCGGTGAAGATATTCAATTTTCTTTTTCGTGTTTCCTTTGTATGAATAACATTGCGCAATGTATCTAAGGCTAGCGCTACGCTCAGCATCCCAATTAGAAGTCGGTAAAGTTAAATGTCTTTTTAGTGTTTTTATTGCTTTATCATACTCTCTATGGAACATATATTCGCGTCCTAAATAATGGACATTTCTATCGTCATTTGGATTTTCTTTTACTGATAATTCCAAAAGAGGAAGATAACTTGCGCGTGATTTAGTGTTATCTGCTCTGTGATTTAATTGTATGTTAGGGAAACTTAATGTTTCGTAATTTGGATCATATCCATCTTTTAATGCGAGAATTTCGTGTACAGGATATATCCACTTAAACATGCCATGTTTGTGGACTTTATCTGCCATAAATACCACACCTTCGCTTCCGTCCGCATTAAAATTCCATGTATACCTATATCTGGCGCGCCCAACACCTTCATGCCAATTATCGCGTAATATTTTTGACCAACCAGGTTCAAACATTTCGTCTATATCCACGCAAACACAAATATCAGTATCGTCTGGTATTAATTCCATACTATCATTGCGCGCTAAATCGAATCTAAATTTATCATATTTTTTTTGCGCGGTGATAATATTCAACTCTTTAAATTTTTCGAATGAGCCGTCAGTACTCCCTGTATCAAGTACGCAAAGATAATCGGCTTCCTTAACGCTGTTGTACCAGCGTTCTATAAATTTCATCTCATTTTTCGCAATTGCGTAAACACATATTTTATAACTCATAATTAATTTTATGAATAAATTAAAATGTTTGTTAAAAATAAATTTTAAAAAATAAATAAAATTTTATAAAAATACAATAAATGTGTAAAAATTATTAAAAAAATAATAAAAAATCGCAAAAATGAATAATTTTTAATAAATATTTAATAAATTTTTATAATTTTATAAAATTTGTTTTTTATTTTAATAATAATTACACACTTGCAATTTTTTTATATTTTAGATATAATTATTTTATGAAAATTAAAGATATGAAAATTGAGCGTGAAGAGATTGAGCGCGCCATGCTAAAAATATTATTGAAAGAATGCGAAATAAAAATAGACATTAACCAATTTGAACCAAATGAATATAGGGACATGATTGAAAAGTTGGTTTTAATGCGTTCTGATTTCAATGTAAGTGAAGAATATAAATCGCTCGAAGATAAATTGCTATCATGTGAAAACAAGTCAAATCTATTAAATCTATCAAAACAAAAATTCTTTGGAAGAATAAAAATTGTGGAAGAATCGCTTATTGATTCAAATGCAGATTTGCTAATTTTAATAACATATAGTTATTTTAGTGAAGATTTCAATAGTGATAGTGTTAATTCAAAAATTATTTTAAAAGCGGGATTGCAATTAAAGCAAGATCTTTATACAGAACAAAAGAAAAACAATTTTAATTTATCGAACAAAAGTATTTCAATAGTTAAAGGAAGGAATCTTAATGCTAAATATCTATCCATCATATGTCTTCCAAATGAAAGTGATATCGAAGATCTCAATCTCTATTTTTCTAAATTGGTTGAGTTTACAATTGATAATAAATTAAAAAATATAGTTATAATAATTGATAAATTTCAAAATGATTTAAATTTTATTAATAGTATAAAAAATATTTCAAAAATTAATAAAAAATTAAAAATATTTATAAATATTATAAAATAGCGCATTATTTTTACCAAATTATTATAAATTTTATAATATTTTTAAAAATTTATATTATTTTTGTTTATTATAAATATTTAAATATAATAACATTTATATGTTCTAGTGTTGTAATAATTTTTGTAATAATCATATTCAAACTCGAGATGGTCGAATTTGCTAGTGCTTTGTAATATGGTTTTTCTTCGTGAATTTGCCATTCTAAAACAAAAGATATGCATTCAGAAATCTTTTTTATGAATGTAAATAAATTAAAATTTTTTACTTCATCGCTTTTTACGGATATAGAAAATGATGATTCAAAATTTTCAATTATTTTATCTATTTCAGATTTTGCATATGATATGCCATCTTTTATTTTTTTATTAAGATTTTCATCTACTCCTAAACATAATTGTCTGCAATGGATCAATTCAAAATAAATTTTATTAACTATTACATTTCGTTCGGTAGGGCGATTTTGATATGCGCGCATTAACCTTAGATATGCGTCATCATCTAAGATGGGAGAGTCATTAAAATATGGTTTATTATAATCCATATGCTATTATATGTTAAATTTTAAAAATTTAGAATAAGAGTCATAAGAATTAGTATAATTATGGTTACATATTATATTTAACAGAAAAGTTATTATGCAATTCAAGCTAATTCCCTAAATTGCTAATTAATTATTTAAATTTCTTCTTTTAAATATTTTTTACTTTATTAAAATAAAGAGCAAAGTATTTTTACTATTGCTCTTTAAATATTATCTTTTGTTGATTTCGTATTCGTTTTTTGGTTTATCAACAATGACATAACCTAAAGATAAAATCTCATCGCGTAAGATATCGCTTTTTGCATAATCTCTATTTATGCGCGCTAGTTTTCGCTCTTCTGCAAGTTTATATATTTCGTCAGGTATTTCTAACTTTTCTGCTTCGACAGAGGACAATTTTAGACCTAAGAATTTGTCAAAATCAATAACTAGGTCGTAAATGTCGTGACTATCGTCATAATTTTTTAATGCGTCCCACATAACCGATAATGCAAGAGGAGAGTTGACATCGTCTGCTACATATTCGCTAAATTTTTGTTTTAATTTTGTTAATTCAGAAGAATCAATTTTGTTTGTACCGGTTTTGTGTTTTAATAATAATCGCTTTAAATTTTTATAACTTTCTTTTGCACTATTTAAGGCTTCAAAAGTGAAGTTCTGTGGCTTAGAATAATGTGCGGATAAATAGAAGAGTCTAAGGTCCATTGGGTCGTAGCCCTGCTCCTTTAACGAATTTAAAGTATAAATTGCGCCCTTTGATTTGCTCATCTTGCCACCATCGAACATAAGGTGCTCTAAATGGAACCAAATGTCTACAACTTCGTGTTCACAACGGGCATAATTTTGAGCAATTTCATTTTCATGGTGGACGGTTTTATGCTCAATTCCGCCTCCATGTAGGTCAATATGCTCGCCTAAGAACTTATTTCCAATAGCGCTACATTCAATGTGCCAACCTGGATATCCTACTCCCCATGGACTATCCCATTTTTGGATATGATTATCCTTTGCAATAACCCATAAAACGAAGTCGGCTGGATTTCTTTTTTCTTCATCTACTTCTATACGCGCACCAAAACGCTTCTCATTTTGATTCATTCCACCCAATGCGCCATATTTTGGATATTTGCTAGTGTCAAAATAAACTCCATTCTTTGTGATATATCCATATCCATTGTCTAAAATCTTTCGGACGAAATCAATAATTTCTGGAATGACGCTTGTCGCTGGACATATGTGCTCTGGGTCTTCTATGTTTAATTCCTTCATATCGTTGTGGCATAATTCCCAATAAAATTTTGCTATTTCTTCAGGAGATTTATGTTCACGCTTAGAGGCAACTTCCATTTTATCTTCGCCACTATCTTCATCGCTAGTCATATGACCTACATCCGTTATATTCATAACATGATTTATGTTGTATCCTAAATACTTTACAGCGCGACGCATACTATCCATGACAAAAAAAGCACGCATATTGCCTATATGTTGAAACCAATATACTGTTGGACCACAAAAATAAAAATTGACAGTATTGTTGATTGGTTTAACTGCCTGTTTAGTTTTTGTTAACGAATTAAAAACTTTAAGTTCCATATTTACCTTCTTATTTATTAAATTATAATGAAAAATGTTAAATATGTCAACAATATAGGTCGATTAAAATTTTTATAAATAAAATAAAAAAATTAAAAAATAATTAATTTTAATTGATTTTTGTTTAATTTTTTATAATTTTTAATAAATTTTATATAATTTTTTAAAATTTTCATTAAAAATATTAATTTTACAAAAATTTTTTAATTAAAATAAAAATAAACTTTTTGCTAAAATATGTAATTAATTTAGTTATTTAATTTATCAACAACAATTTTTTTATTTATTTAGGGAAAATCTAAATTCGCAAAATATAAAAAATATTAATTTATATTAAAATATAATTTTAAAATTTATGCGTTATTTATTTGATAAAAATTCAACAATGTGTTAAACTATTTTTAGACAAGATTAGACATAAAAAGGGGTTTGTATGTCAAAAGTAAAAAATAGGGGAATTTACATTTTAATAATTTTAGCGTTCCTTTCATTTTTTGCATTTGGATGTGAGAAGGAGCTTCGCGTTGACGATATTTATTTTGCTGAAGAATCTATAACTTTAGTAGTTGGTGAAAGTTATAAGCCAAACATAATTATTCAACCTAGTTATGCGGACAATACAGGATATACGCTTTCTAGTTCGAATGATCAGTACTTATCAGTAAACGGAGATACTATTACTGCCAACAAAGTGACCGATAGCGCGGTATATTTGCAAGTAACATCAAGCGATAATAATTTAAAAACAGATATCATTCGCGTATATGTAATTGTGCAAACTATAACCTTAGATACTCCTAGAAATTTGACATATAACTCAGATAATCAATCGATCAGTTTTAGTGCTGTAGAATATGCGCAATCATATATCCTTAGGGTGAATGGACAAGATATAAATATAGGCAATGTGACTAATTATTCACTAGCCGATTTAAGTACACGCATAAACGGAAATGTTTTTGATACAAAATTAAACATACAAGTTAGAGCGGTTGCTAATACAAACACTTCTGCATATAAGAATTCGGAATTGTCGTCAGCAATCATGTTCTATCAGACAAGTGCCCCTTCAAATGCTGATATCACGAATGGAGTGTTGTCTTATAGCGGAAACGCAGATAAATACGCTATTTTATTTAATGATGATAATATTCTTTCGACAAGTCTAACGACTATAGATTTAACTTTGGACGCAAAATACGCAGGTATGTCAGGCGAACTTAGTGTTGTTGCAATGACAGAAGGTGAAGAGATAGGTGTGCAATATTATAATTCACAACCAACAGAATTAAATGTGAATGTATTAGATGTTGCTAGTGCGAATGTCCAAGCAGGGGTTTTGAGTTGGAATAATGTAATGTACGCGGGTTCATATAACATTTATATGGATTCAAAATTGCAAGCAAATGTTCAGGATAATTTCATTTCTATTAGTGATTTTGCAGACTATGGTACAATCGTGAATAATGATAGCGGTTATAATATTACCATTGATCCGATTTTATATGAAAATAGCAAAAATATTTTAAGAACTAACGCTAAAAGTGAAGCGCTTATCATAAATAAATTGTCTACACCTATTGTCATAAATAATGCAGGATTAATCAGTTGGGACAATATTGAGAATGCGACTCAATATGTCGTTGAGATATCTTATGTTTTAAATGCCGAGACGAAAAAAGAAAGCATGACTATTAGCAATAATAGTATAGATATTAGTGCAAATAATTTTCCATCGAACATTGAATATACAATTTCAGTAAAAGCCATAAATACTACAAATTCAAGCATATATTATTTAGATTCTGACTATGCTTCAATTCAAGTATTTAAAGAAGATGAAGCGGACATTTATATTGAAAATTATAAATTATACATAAATTCAACTATACAAGATAAATATTTAGTTAAAATTGACGACAATGAGCCAATAACGATAACCGCTGATAGCAATATAACAGAATACGACCTAACAGGCATTGAATTTAATGTTGGCGAACATTCAATTTCGGTATGCCATTTAGGAGACGAAAATTCATCTAGCAGTAATGCTACGCTAATAACATTTGTACAATTGGGGCTATTAGATAATGCTCAAATAGAAAATGGTGTAGCCAGCGCAAGTTCATCACTTCAATTTGAAACATTATTATTTGAAATTTACAATGGGCAATCATCGTTTTATTCGACAACAGGATTAAGTCTAAATATAAACACTACTGAGCAAGCGGGTGAAGGATATTTGCCTAGCGGAAATTATAAATTGTATATTTCAGCATTAGGTGACGGAAGTAAAACATTCTCTAGCAAAGAAAAATCAGAACTTGATTTTGAAGTGTTGGCTACTCCAACTTTTGATTTCGTTAATAAAGATAGTACAACAATCTCTTTCTCAGAGATAGAGAATGCAAAAAATTATCTACTTTTATTTAACGAGCAACAAATTGAACTAAATACAAATAGTTATGAATTTGATATTTCAGCCGGTCAGACTATTGAATTCTTCGTTCAAGCCATAGGAAATGGGTCGAATACATTAAGTTCAAACCTATCTCAAGGACACAAAGTTATTAAATTGAACACTCCTTCGTTAAGTTTCAACAACACAACAGATGTTATAGAAAAAATAGATAATAATGACGCCGAGTTGGTCAATGGATATTCATTCGTGCAAGTTATTAATGGCATGCTAACAACCATTGATTACGACTTTAATAGTCCGTATACACAATTTAGCGCGGGAGAAAATAACTTCACATTAATGTTAATAGCGCGCGATGCGGATACCGATAATAACATTTCATATTTAAATTCTGACAGCGTAAGTTTAATGATAAATGTGATAAATGGCGAAACAGAGATTTATATAGATTCTCAAAATCGTTTAGTGATTAAGTCGCAAGATTTAAATGAACATGCGTTATTGCTTAATATTATTTCTAACGATGAAAGGATTGAACTTGAAGGTAGAGAAGGTACATTATCTAATAAGAATAAAGATATAAATTTAAATTATACTTTTGATAATGGTGTATATTATGTGGAAATCTTAAATAATGATTATACATTAAAAATCTCTACTTTGTCAGAATTTTATGTACAAGTAAAATTGTTAGCAGATGATGAGGGTATGGCAAATAGTACTCTTAGTGAAAGTAAAACAATAGAGTTTGAAAATCCGACTACATTTAATGTCGAGCAGTTTGATGATGAGAACATAGCGTTTAGCAATTTAGCAAAAAATTATACTGAATATGCGCTTTTAATTGATGGAAACAAAACTTTGCCCCTGACTAATGACTCTGTAAGTTTAGATGCAGACGCCGGCGTTATAAAGGTCAAAGTCGCATACATATATGAAAATATTGAAGAAAATACTGAAGTCATTAGCGTCGCAGTAATAAGTTTAAATAATTCAAGTAATGCCGAAAATCCTACTATCTCTAAGGTTGGACAGGCAATAAAAATTGCACGAAATCAACTCGTGGATCTTAACGCCAAAAAGGATAATACACAATCCAACAATTCAATAGAATTATCATTTAATTTATTTGAGACAACATATGCAAAATCATATGTACTTGAAATTTATAATAAATCGAATGAAGAAGCAATCAATGTTAGACAATTTACATTTACTGACCAAAATGATACTGATTTAGATGGTGTAATATCGTTATATTTAGATGATTATATTTCTTCTAATTTAAATGATACAATGTTAAGTTCTGAAATCTTCGTTAGATTATATGTCAAATCAAATGCAACCGATATAATAGATGGCGAAACGGTGTATATTTTCAATTCGCCAGCATCTAGTGAATTAAATTATACTTTATTAGATTCGGTTAGCGATATTAAGATTAAAAATGGCGAACTTACATTTAGTCCTGTCGAAAACGCAGTGGGTTATGATGTCTATAAATTAGACGGCTCAAATTTAGTAAAAATCAATAATAATTTAATTATTGAAAATCATTATTCACTTGCCGATATGAGCGGGAATATGAAGATTTTCGTACGCGCAGTATCAGATGAAAATTTAATATATTCTAACTCAGATTTGAGTGCTCAGATACAAGTAAATAAACTTAATATCCAGTCTGTGAATGTGGAAAATGGGGATTTGGTGTTGAATTTAGATCCTACAACAATCGGTTTGATATCGACGACTGAGGTTGATGCAAACACTGACATATCCACATTTAACGGTGTACTTGTTCGAGTTATTAATGGAAATAATATTTACTATTTTACTTCGACGAGTGAAGGGGTTAAAATATTAGATAATAAATTTATAATTGAAGCAAGTAAATTATTAAACTATGGTGTAGATAATATTCAGTTAGAGAATTTGAAATTTAATCTTATTACAAATTACATTGAAGAAGAAACAATCTACTATCTAAATTCAAACGCTGTCAATCTTGGAGTTTATGGATTATTAAGACCTACTAATTTAATTAAAATAGCAGATTCTAGCAATGAGCAACTTGAGTACATATCTTGGAAAGAAAGTGAATTAAATCATATGACAATTCAAGATGTAGATACGAATTTAACTGCTGGATATGTATTGAGAGTTAGAGTTGGGGATAATATATATTATTCAACTGATATCAACTTAAAATATGCAGATAATGACAAGTTCTTAAGTTATGACAATGTCATTACTTCAACATCAATTCCTGCACCATACGGCTATGATTTAGACGGAGATGGATTAATAAATGATAACGAAAGATTTATAGCAGGAGTCTACTATTTTGCAGTAAAAGCAGTACCTAATTCAATAGATGGAGTAAATATTGTATCATCGGCCTATTCGGACGAGTTGATTGTCAATATTATGGTTGCACCTTCTCTCACTATTAAAAACGGACAAATAACTTGGGATCAAGATAACGATGCGACAGGATACATTGTATCAATCTTTGACCAAAATATGGAATTAAATACTACACCGATTTTCACATATACAGCAAGCGAAAATTTCTTCGATTTTAGTGGACAAACTTTTGACAGCCTTACAGGGATATATGGTGTAAAAGTACAATCTATTAGTACCAAAAACAATGTGTTAAATAGTCAAATAAGCGAAGGAATTTATGTATTTAGATCGAATGAAGCCGAGTCAATAGAAGTAGATGACGGCAACCTTATTCTTGAAGCAAATCAATATTTCACAAATGCCGAAATAGAATTTGTGGATAATACTACAGGAAGAAAAGAATATATATACTTCAATTATGAAGACATCGCGAATGACAACATAGACGCTTTAAAATCAGGAGAAGAAAGCGGTTGGTTAGACTACATTGATAATCAAGACGAAATTAAGTCGGTTAAGAAAATCCTTATAAAAATAAATGATAGCAATATCTTAAATATAACACAAGGAAGAAGTTACACTATCAATGTTCGTTTAATTGGTAATAGCAATAATGACTTTGGCGTAATAAATTCAAAGACGACTAAAAATATTAGCCAAATAAATGTCGTCAAACTTAGTCAAAGTGCATCTAATGTTGAATTAGTAGAAGTTAATAAGGGTGTATTTAGTTATAATTATTTAGAGAACTATGACGGAATTAATCTAAATTTTAATTTTAACAATTCAACAGGCATTTCGCCTTTCTTTGAACAGGTAAAGATTTATCGTGTTTTGTTAGAAACTTCTAGCGCAAAACATTATATATATGCTATAGATTTTAATAATTTTAATGAATATTATAGTCTATTAGATGAATCCGATTATTTTATCTTCAGTGATCAAGATAATCTTGGCGGATTATATGCGTATGTAAAATACAATTACACGCGTACTGATGGTCAGAGTGGAAGTCTGTATTTTAATGTATATAAAAATAATGAAATTAATTTACGCGATTATGACTATTTATACTATTACGATATAATTACAGATGAGTCAAATAGCGAAATCATATATACTTCTAGTGGAGAACGCGCTTATATTGACTTAGCATCGGGTGGTTCGTTTGTAATTTCTATAAACTTGCTTGGTGGAGATAGCAACATTGAGAGCAATGAAAGTAGTATAATCTCGCATATAGCATATATAAATTCAAACGCAATACAGACTAATACATTTGTACGTTATAGCGACAACAATTTGACAGCATACAATGGTCTAATTAAATTCAATGATTTGATGCCGGAAGATGATCTTGGAGCAGTGATAGACTATCCTATTTATCGTTTAGTTGTGACTCCATTAAATGAAGTTGAAAGTAAAATTATATATGTTTACTACACTTCAGAAGAAGATGCTAGACAAGTAGTTAATGATCAAAATGCAATATATGTAAAGGCAGAATTTGTTAAGACACTTCCTGATAGCGTACTATTTGATATGTCAAAATATTTTACAGCAGGCACATATCAAGTAACTATTCAGACACTTGCAGGATTAGGTAACGACTCACAAAATTCAGATTATTTATTAAATGCGCGCCTACCTATCAATAGTACAGTATTTAAGAAAATAACCGACACAACATTCAGAGCAAATTTAGGTGTATTGAATTTTGATATGGCGTATGTCTATGACAATAATGTTATAAACTATGTTTATAATTATGAAATCACATTAAGTAATGGACAAGAAGAATATGTGTTTGAAATAAATGAAAATACTTCAGGTATTACAATAGATAACAATGCACACACCATTTCATATGAACTTCCAGATTCAATACAAATCGGAGAAGAGATTATAACAATTGACAATTCGGCAAATTATACAATTAAAATAAGAGCACTTGCTTTCAATAGCCAAGATAGAATAAATGGTACATATGCTCAATCAGATAATGAAGATATAGTGTTATCGTTTACTCGTTCATCAGGTGTGGAAAATGTTAGAATAGAAGACGGCGTATTAAAATTTGTCGTTATAGATAGAGATAATTTCAGTCAGGCACGAATTAAATTGACATACCTAGATTCTACAAGTAATGAATGTATTGTACTCATCACAACACGCGCTAATGAATATATTGAGGACGGAATTTATCAATACCACTATTATGAATTCAGTTATGCAGTTGGTTCGACTTATCCTATTCAAGGCGGATTGGGCAACATGCAACTCGATTCAGGAATTGATTATAATGTATCAGTTCAAGTATTAGGAAAGAATGGAGAAACTGCTATTTTGAATAGCAATTATAGTCAATCAATTATAGCAACACGACTTGCACGAGTTGATACGGCAGATATAAAATCACAGGACGGAATTCTAACTTGGAATGTTGTTGAAAATTGTAAAGAATATATTGTTACATTGTCAGGAGAAGACACATACACATTTAAGGTTAATACAAATTCAATTGATTTCGAAACAACTTTAGATGAGCAAGGCAGATACCTTCCAAGCGGAGATTATAAAATATCTATTCGCTCATTGGGCGATGAAATACTTAATTCGCGCGCGTCTAATAAAACGGAAGAATTTACACGATTAGCACAAGTAAGTAATATTAGAATCGATCCAAATAATTTAAATTCGGTTATTTGGGACGAAGTAAGCAAAGCAACGCGATATGAGGTCATATTCACATATGGAGAAAATGAGCCTATAACACAATATGTACAAACTAATTCATGTATTGCGCCTAGTGGAATGTCTGGTGCATTTACTATAAAAGTTAGAGCATTATCACAAGGCGAAGGAAAGACGCTTAACGGAACATATGGTTCGTTCACAAGTAGCACTGATCAGCCACAAGCGGTTGGTGCAGTTCAATGGGATAGCACAAATTATTTCTATTATTTTGCTACAGCAAGCGATTTCTCGTCAGGCGACAGAATATTAGTAAGTTACGACTTTAGACCATACATTAAGACGCTTAATGGATATACGATTTCTCAGGAAAGTGAACAAGTGGAAGTTTATATCAATTACGGGCAGTCGGACGCGCAAATAATGATAGGCGATAGTCTATACTATTTCTATCAACCTACTCGTATGGGACTTTATACGAGTGTAGTTGTACAAATAGAGCGAACGGGCAGTCTATATTCAAGTGCGAGTCGCGGTGATGATCTTGATTTCAACATTTTTGCTTACGGCAGTGGTACAAGTCTAGACCCATATGGTTTAGGAACGGATACGCATTTGTTAAATATAAAATCGAAACCTAACGCAATATACGAATTGTATAGTTCAATTAGTTTGCAATCAGTTGATATTGATTCACGCGTAAATGAAAATGGTGCTATAGTATGTGACGAATTTAGTGGTACAATCAATGGTGGCGGTTATTCAATTATTGGAATTGGGGACATAAGTCTAAATTCACGACAAACATTTGGTTTATTCAAGAAATTAAATGGTGCTACTATTGAAAATCTTATGATTGGTTCGCAGGATAGCAATATAAATATTACAAATTCATTTGCAAATAATGTAGGAGCAGTGATACAATTAGGATTGTTAGCAAGTTATAGTGAGAATTCTAATATTAGCGAAGTTAACATTTATAATATGAACTTTATAATTAATAGTTCAACAACTATTAGTGGCGCACAAATATATGTTGGCGGTATGTTCGCCCAAGCGGTTAATACAACGATAAGTCAATCGTCAATTCAAACAAACATTGAATTTAATGCAACTATTAGCGCTACATCAACTATTTATCTTGCGGGCGCAGTAGCAGAAGCGAAAACAACAGATATCAGCACAATTGATGTAACCTTTACACTCACACAAAGTGTATCGAGCAACCTATTCACATATGTGGGCGGAATAGTAGGATTCATAAACGGAGGAACTGATTCAAATTACGCGATTAATGAATCTAACGCAAATGTCACAATGTCAAATGTATATACCGTATACTTCGGCGGTATAGCGGGTGTGGCTAGAAATATTGATATTACAGCAAGCGAGACTAGTGGCAGGTTTGCGAATACTAATCTCACTGGCGGCAAGTATATTGGCGGTATTGTAGGTATGGGAACAAGTGTTAGAATCACAGAGTCAGATGTATACTTAGTATTTGAATTCAATATCGCAAATACGAGCGCTCTATATATCGGAGCACTTGCGGGTTACTTAAATACAATCAACAACATAGAGTGCAGTTATGATTTATGCAATATTGGGTATGATTTCATTAATGGCGCAACAACTTATACAACTAATAATATGAATATCGGTGTTTATGGCTATCGTTCAAACGATGTCATAACTGGTACATGTGAAAGAATTTAACAAAATAGGGGAGAAAATGAATTATTCGGATAGCATATTAGAAAATAAATTATTCAATCTGTTTAAGCAAGGCTTATACTATATAGTTTTATCTATAATCATTATTTTGGTTGGCTGTTTAGTCCTTGTATACGGCTTTCATTTTCGCCCTTATAATGTTTTAACAAATAGTATGTATCCGGTATATGGTGCGGGCGATTTAGTTGTAATTAAACCGCAGAGCGATTATAATGTAGGCGATACTTTAAAATTTGACCATAATGGCACACCAACACTTCATAGATGTGTAGCAAAGTTTGAATATAGTGGCACTATCTATTATATTTGTCATGGTGATAATGTACAAAATTTAGACGGCAGTGACGCAGATCAAGATTGGCGTGACGATGTCGAGTGGATAAATAATAAAGATAATATTGATATTGAGAGTATGACACCAAATGAGATTGAAACACAATTAGGAATTAATGCTCAAGTTGTATCAGAAAACAAGGTCGAAGGTGTAGCCGTTACAAGTTTTTCTAGATGGGGAACATATTTTGAATTTATTAAAGAACACAATGTTTTAATTATCGCGATAGTAATATCAATTTGGTGCGTTGTGGAGACAATACAAAACGAGACGGAAATTAAGCGAAGTTTGAGGTTAATGTAATGTATAGAGCAAAAACCAAAACTAAATTAGCATATAGTTTACTCGCCATACTTGGCGTGGTTTTTGCATTTATAATAGGGGTCACATATTGTGCTTCTGCGTTTTTACTCAATGTCGGGAGCAACGGATATTCGACTTCTACATTTGTCGCGAAACAACAATACGCAATCATTAATGATACGAAGACTAGTCCAATTCCTTTTGGATCAGGTGCGCATAACTATGAAGTAGCGATACAATATTCGTATAGTTACGATATAGATGTAAGGATAAAATATTCATTATCTTGGTCGGACGGGCTAGATACTCATAATGTAATATTGAATTATGCTAATCGTGATAACTTCATGGTAGATGATACATATATATATGTTCGCGATACAATAGACGCAGGTACAGGGAAATTGACAATTTTTACAGGGGTTGATTTTACCGATACAAACGATTTAAATTATGTCGGCGCGTATTTGACGATAAATATCGACGAAGTAAAAGTATATAAAGCACAAGACTCATATAATAGCGAACATGCGCTTGTAAAAGATATAAATTTAAACAATTATCCATCAGCACAAGCGTGGTTAAAATACAAGCAAAATGATAGTTCTTCGTCTGCATTTGTTATCTCATACAACAAACTATATGGTCAATATGGTGCAAAACACCCTATTAATGCCGGCGCATATTCAAAATTAAGTGATAATTATCGTTGGTTGGGTGGAAATCAATATTACGCAGGTGTAGGTATATATATTGTAACGGGTAGTAGTCCTATAAAATTGACTGCGAAGGTTAGTGCTAGGTGGATATCTTCTGGCAGTGGGCAGTCTGGACAAATCTATGAAAACAATATTAAGTTAAATTATGCAGATAATTGGCAAATAGATTCAACTCAAACGGACGAGATATTCCCAACTTATTATTATACAATGCAAATACCTGCGCATAGTGCAGTATATATCGAGATAATTGATAATTTAGAAATAACTACACGAGGTTCAAATTTTGATACTAGCGTATATTCAAATAGTCAAGCGGTAATATTTTCGTTATATCTGAACGAAGACAATTCAGTATTTACATATATAGAAAATAGTAGTATTTCATTTGGAGAGATTGAAACTTCGAATTCAAGTTTAGTTAGTTCAGTCAATACCGCCTATAGTCAAGAAGATTATACAATAATAAATTCGACGGATTATTCATCTCTACTATACACTTATAATAACACAGCGAGTCAGCAAGTATATGAAATAAACCTTAGTGTTACAAATAATACTGCAAACGCCATGCAGTTGAATTCGCTGTCATTTACATTGGGTTATTATGTTTCAAATGGTAACAATAGCCCATATTTAGGTGATGACTTTGGCTCGACAGATTGGTATAGATGGGAAGATAGTGCAAGTTCTTCTTATATATCGGTCAGAGAGTCAAGCAATAATTATATACCGGCGTATAGTACAACAAATATTTCAACATATATAACAGTTTCCGCCAATTTCCAAACAGATTTAATTGAAAACAATTTTGGCAGTTATGATTGTTATGTATACTTAATTCCGAATTTGTCAATCTCAACAATTTCGTCCAATATTTCACAATCAGACATTGAATTTGGAGTGGATGAAGACAGCAATTTAGGTGTTTTCTATTTAAAAAATAATACAACATCAGTTTTGAATATTACATCAGTTAGTTTAAAACTGCAAAAAATCAATTATGAGTTCACTGCACTACAAACATTCCCTACAACTTGGGCTAATGATTACTGGCAATATTATGTTTATGACAGCGCAAGTGGAACTTATATTAGAAATACTACTTCTGATCAAAGTGCGGGAGCAAGGAATTTCTATCAATTAACTATTAATAACGAAACTATCTCGTTTAATAATGCAACTAGTTATAATGGATTTTCTCGTTCAGGGGATACATTTACTAATTCGAGCGCAAAATTAAAGCCGGGAGAAACGATTCTGGTTGCAACTATGCCACTTACTTTCACTATAAATAATGGATATGTGCGTTATGCAATGCAATATTTAGATAGTTCTACTCCAAGCGTAAACGCTTCTGCATCAAATAACGATACTATTGATATTATGTTCGAAGGAACGGATAATGCATATATAATAAACAATTCAGATTCAGCATATTTCGTACGATTTACAGGCACGACAATGCAAAATACTGGTATACTAACAGACGGAAGTTGGAATTATTTTATAGGTATAGTTCGTGCAGGACAAATACAAAAGATACCAATGTCTAGCGTTACAGGAACAATCAATGTCGAATACATTTTAGTGCCAGAGACATTCACATCTTCCACCCTCTCGAGTTGGTCGCCTAGTCAATCAGTCTTAGACGCATTTGATACTTACTTTTTAGGAGAATAAATTGAGATATAAGAGCAAAGGGATTTTAATATTGTCGTTATTCGCCACAATGGTGTTAATCTTTTTGCTCGCAATAAATGTCGTTTTGGCTTACTTTACTTCAAGGAGCAGTGCAAATGGAATATTTACATTCGGTGAACTTAATGTGAATTATGTATATCGAACGATGACTTCGGGTGCGAGCGTCGCAGTGAGTGGCAATACACTTAACCTTATACCAGACAGCACACAAATAAAGAGAGGAGATACATTTTTGTTTAAGTTGAACGACAATGGTGTTGCGACTGATACAATAGAGAGTTTGCAATTTCGTTCAAGTGCAAATTCAACATCTGCATATATTCGTTTTAGAGTAAATGCTTACATATTGAATTCATCAGGGGAAATAATTAATAATACTAATTATGGTCAGTATTTTAGATTAAACTATGGTTCAGCGTATGTGACCTATAACACAATTACAAACAATTCAGAGACAAATACAATCTATTATGTTACACGCGCACTGCCTAGTAATACCACATATACATTTGCTAATAGCATGACACTTTTAACTAATGCACCTGCCGAAATACTAAATACTGATGTAAAAATCACAATCACATTTGAAGCAGTACAAGCATCTAACGAGGCTTATAAATCAGTCTTTAATGACGGGTGGGGATATTTAAACGAGGAGTATTGGACATAAATGTTAAAAAATAGGTACAAGTCAAATTCAATATTAATTTTAGCACTAATTTTAATATGTGCTTGTGTTTTTGTACCTATGATGGTAGTTCAAGCATGGTTCACCGCAGGAGAAGGCAAAAGCATTGAAATTGTTGCACACATTGCTGATATCAATATAAAATTATATCAAGTGGATGATCAAAACAATGAAACTAATATTGAAAGTGATACCCCAACCTATATTGATTTGACGAATGGCGGTGAGAATTTAGAGATTTTACCGGACGAGCAATATTCGCTTCATTTGGTTTTAAAAAATGAAGATGTAGGCGCTACATCTGTGAAATTGCGCTTTAGCATTGAGTTTTATATCAGTACGAGTGATGGAGACCAACTTATTAATAGTGAAATTATAGGATATACTAACCCGACTAATGATTCAAACGGATTTATATATTCTAATACAGATAATTATTATGTCTATAGTTCACTTGACGGGAATGAGCAGACTTTCCCTTCTGGTTCTCAAGTGGACATTATAACAGGATTTACGATTCCATATAATTCATTTATAGACTCAAACGGAGAACCTATATTAAATGGCAATAATTTAAAGATTGTTGTATCAGTGGAAACTTATTAGGAGTGAAATGTCAAAGTACGAAGAAAAACTCGCCGAAATAGTACGCGAAAAGATGAAAGATCAGTTAGATGCTACGGATAAAAAAACCGAAGCCAATCTTTCTAATGACAAAATCAAATCCCAGCCAAGTCTTAAAACAAAATTAAAATCAAAGTCTATAGAATTAATGGAGCTAGAAGAGATTAACGAGCAAAATATAAAAAATTATAAAGCGAGAAATACTCGTAATAAAGCACTTATTGTTATATTGTCTGTCCTTTTGGCTATTTCTGTGGCTACTATAGCGATATTACTAACTATGACATATTACCGGAACAATTCGTTCCTTTATATTCATGGTGGTGTAGACGCCGTATATTTAGTAGATGGTAAAGAGACGGATAAATTTAGAACACCTAATGATGTACAGGGAAATAGATTGCTAGATATAGATATTGAAGTCAAGATGAAAGAAGCTGGCACTTTTAATATTAGATATGTAATAGAAGTTTATCAAGGTGATACAAGAGTAGAAAATTTAGATGTACCAAATTTTGATAGTCGATTCATAAAGGGTACAAATGCAAGTTTTACAAGCGAAAGTGCCATAACTCTCAAATATAACGATACGATATTGCTTTGCAGTGGTATATTGTTTGACTCACAATATGAAGATAGTTTAAATATAGACAATTTCCGTATGGAGATACACATATATTTTGAAAGAGTTTAATTTAAAACTCTTTTTTCATGATAATAATTGCAATTTGTTGTTATAATTGATAAAATATATTAAAATTTAACGGAGAGTAAATGATAGAATTAAAAAATGTATCATATATAGTTGAAGATAAAGGAATTACAAAAAACATTATAGATAATGTTTCATATATTTTTAAAGACAATTGCATAACTGCTATCACTGGACATAATGGTAGCGGGAAATCAACATTGACTAAATTAATCATGGGTATTATTAAGCCGACAAGCGGGCAGATTATTTTTGATGGGAAAGACATCACAAATATGTCAATTGACGAACGCGCGCGCTTAGGATTGAATTATGCTTTTCAACAGCCTATCACTTTTAAGGGCATTGAAGTTAAAGATCTTATAGACATTGCCTCTTCAGAGAAAAATTCTATCCCAAAAGCATGTGAATATCTTTCACGCGTCGGTATATGTGCGCGCGAATATATTAATAGAGAATTCGATAACACATTGTCAGGCGGGGAACAGAAGAGAATAGAACTTGCGCTAACTTTAGCAAAGAAAGGTAAAGTTATAATATTTGACGAGCCAGAGGCAGGCATTGATTTGTGGAGTTTTGATAGACTGAGTGGAATTTTTTCTGATAAAATGTGCTACATAGTAGTTAGTCATCAAGAGCGACTTTTGTCGCGTGCAAACGAAATAGTTGTATTGGACGGCGGAAAGATTGTGAAATCGGGCAAACCTAAAGATATTTTAAAACAATTGTCTTTAGAACAATGTGGAAGAACCCGTGGAGGAAAAGATGAAATTAGATAATATAACTAAAAATTTACTGGCAGAAATCGCAGGACTTCACGAAATACCAAATGGCGCCATGTCGTTTAGACTTAATGGAAAGGGAGAACTAGTTCGTTCTACTGCGCATATTGAAATATCTAAAAAATCCGACCTTCCAGGAATAGATGTTATCATACATTCAAGTTGTAAGAATGAGGCTTGCCATATACCTGTTGTTGTTAATGCAGACGATTTACACGATTTAGTCTATAACGACTTTTATGTCGAGCCGGGCGCAATTGTTACCATTGTCGCAGGTTGTGGTGTTCACTCGAATGGGTCGGGAAGTCATGATGGTATTCATACATTTCACATTGGAGAAAATGCTTCTGTTACATACGTAGAAAATCATTTGGCGATAGGCGAAGGTAAAAATAAAACAATGAATCCTAAGACCATTATTAAACTTGGTTGCGGGGCTACTATGACCATGAATACTAATCAAATTGGAGGTGTTGATTATTCTAATCGTGAAACTATAGCCACATTGCAAGAGGGCGCAACTCTCAATGTCAATGAGAAAATTTTAACGGATAGATTCAATGTTGCAAAAACAAATTTTAAAGTAGATTTGCGCGGGAAAGAAAGTAAATGCAACATAGTATCGAGAAGTGTTGCGCGCGGTGAGAGTGAACAAGTCTTTAAATCGAATTTAATAGGCAGAGATGATGTGTTCGGCCATGTAGAATGTGATGGAATAGTGCTAGAAAATGCACGGATAGATTCTGTACCTAAAGTAAGTGCACGCTCTAACCTTGCTAGTTTATCGCACGAAGCCGCAATAGGAAAAATTGCAAACGATCAAATTATAAAACTTATGACATTAGGACTAACTGAAAAGCAGGCGGAAGATAAAATAATTGAAGGATTTTTAAAATAATAAAAAGTATTGATTTTTTCTACTAACTAAATTATAATAGGGCACATGATAGAGATAAAAGACATTGAAGGGTTTAAAAAGAATGCTAATAAAATCATTGAATATTTGGACAATGATCAAAATTTTTATGCGATAAGGAAGAAAGAACCTGATTTAATAAAATGGTTTGAAAGGTATGGAACATTAATAGGTTTTTATAATAAAGAATTAAATGAACTATTAGTTCAAATCTATTTAAAACGAAAAGTATTGAATGAAAAAGAGAAATCTCTAGAAACTTAAATTATAAATATTAGGTAATGATATAATTAAAATATGCAAACTAAAAATTATATTGTTTAGTGAAAATATTTAAGATATAAGTTAAAATCAACAAATATTCGCGAGTGCGAATATTTTTCATATAGCATATTAGTTGACAAAATTTAGATTTTATGCAATAATAAAATCATGTTGATATTGAATAATAATGACAATAATTTAGATTAACACAAACTTTGTGTGTACCTTTTGCCATGATTTTCAAGGTGCACACCTTGAATTTTCTTTTTAAGGAGACATTATGATATCAAACGAAGAATTTAAACATTTAGCAGAACTTTCAAAACTCGAGTTTAGTGATGAAGAGCGCGATAAATTTATTAAAGATTTTAATTCGGTATTAGACTTCGCATCTCAGATAAACAGCGCAAAAGTTGAAAATAAATCTTTTATCAAATCTATTCCGCTTAAAGATTTGCGCGAAGATGTGGCGCAGTCAGGACTAAGTCAAGATGAAGTTGTTTCTAACGCGCCATTAAAAAAGAAAGGGTGCTTCGTAGTGCCTAGAATAATGGATTAGGTGACATATGGTAGAATTAGGTATAAAAGATATTAGAGAAAAAATACAAAAGGGTGAGATAACAAGCGAACAAATTACTCGTGAATATATCGAAAAAATTAAAAATAGTAAAATTAACGCCGTTTTAGAAATATTTTCAGACGCCATCGAACAGGCAAAGGAAATGGACGAACGAATCAAACAAGGATTTAATGGTTTACTAGCAGGTGTACCTATAATTATAAAAGACAACATTTTAGTAAAGGGCAAACATGCTAGCGCAGGCTCATTATTCTTAAAAGATTATATCGCAGAGTACACTTCTACTGTGGCTGATAAATTAATTAAGGCGGGCGCAATAATATTGGCGCGTGCTAATATGGACGAATTCGCCATGGGTGGAAGCACAGAGACAAGTTATTATGGCAAGACTTTAAATCCACATGATCACACAAGAGTGCCTGGCGGTTCTTCAGGCGGAAGTGCGGCCGCTGTAGCGGAAAATCTATGCGCAGGTGCACTCGGTACAGATACAGGAGGTTCAATTCGTCAACCTAGCGCATATTGTGGAACTATAGGTATGAAACCTACTTATGGAAGAGTTTCGCGTTATGGAGTAATAGCATTTGCGAGTTCATTAGATCAAGTTGGGCCTATTACTAAGAGTGTTGAAGATAATGCAATTTTGCTACAAGTTTTGGCGGGAGTTGATGAGCATGACGAAACTTGTGAAAAGCGCGAAGTTGAAGATTATACAACTTATTTAGGTAAAGACATTCGCGGTTTGAAAGTAGGCGTGATATCTTTTGTTGAAGATATTGTTCGTGGACTTGATGTTGAGAAAAATTATAATGAGTTTAAAGACTTTTTAGTTAAAAATGGTGCCGAAATAGTACCTATTGATATTAAAAATTTGGAGTTGGTTCTCCCTGTCTATTATATAATTGCGCCAGCGGAAGCAACTAGCAATTTAGCGAGATTTGATGGTGTAAAATATTCAAGACGCTCAAAAGATGCAAAGAATTTGGAAGAAATCTATACAAAATCGCGCACAGAAGGATTTGGCAACGAAGTAAAGCGTAGAATAATGTTGGGAAATTATGTACTAAGTAGCGGATATTTTGATGCTTACTACAATAAGGCACGCGCTATACAGGCCGACCTTAGGGAAGAATATTTGCGCGCCTTTGATAATTGCGATGTTATTATTATGCCTACAGCAAAAGGGGAAGCATATAAATTGGGCGAGAAATCTAATCCTGTAGACGCATATAAGGAAGATATTTTCACCGTAAGTGCAAATATTGTTGGCGTGCCGTGTATGTCAGTACCTTTTGGGGTCGGTAAAGATGGTTTGCCTATAGGTATGCAAATTATTGCACCGCATTTTGAGGAAGGCAGATTATATCGTGTGGCTGACTTCATTGAAAGGAGGGCTAAATAATGGAATACGATGTAGTTATAGGATTAGAGGTCCACGCTGAGTTAAAAACAAATAGTAAATGCTTCTGCGCATGTAAAAATGAAGCGGGAGATGAACCGAATACAAATTGTTGCCCAGTGTGTATTGGACTACCTGGAGCATTGCCTGTTCTTAATAAATTTGCTGTTGAACAGACTATCCGTGCGGGATTAGCATTAGGTTTTGAAATTAATCGAACAGCAATATTTGAAAGAAAGAATTACTTTTATCCTGACCTTGCTAAAGCATATCAAATTTCACAACTTGTTAAACCAATTTGTGTAAACGGAAGTTTGCGTGTGGGAGATAAGGATATACCTATAAATAGAATTCATTTAGAAGAAGACGCAGGTAAACTTGTCCATAGCGCGGACGGGAATACGCTTGTAGATTATAATCGTGGTGGTGTACCACTTATCGAACTTGTTACAGACGCGCTAAAAGAACCACACATAGAAAGCGCAGATGAAGCAATAGAATTTCTAGAAAAATTGCGCCAAATTTATATCTATACAGGTGTTGCAGATTGCATTATTGAGAAAGGACAAATGCGCGCCGATGTCAATGTCTCATTGAAACCAAAGGGTAGTACAAAATACGGCACTAAGGTAGAGATGAAAAACATTATGGGATTCAAATCTGTTTATCGCGCTATTCAGTATGAAATTGAACGCCAGCGCGACATATTAGATGACGGCGGAGTTATCGAGCAGGAAACTAGAAAATGGGACGACGACAAAGGTATTAATTTTACACTGCGAACAAAGGAAAATAGTCAAGATTATAGATATTTCCCTGATCCAGACTTGTTAGCGGTTAGTATAGATGAAGAAAAAATTAATGAGATTAAGAAATCTATGCCACCTCTTCCTAGTGAACTAAAATCAAAATATATGAATGAATACTTGCTTAGCGAATACGATTCAGATGTGTTGTTGCAATTTAAACATGTGAGCGACTTCTTCAATGAATGTGTAAAGATGTATAATCAACCAAAGACAGTATGCAATTGGATAACAACAGAGATTATGGCGAGAATAAAGACAGAAACGGGCGCGGGTCCAATATTGATATCTAAAGATAATTTAGTATGGTTGATGAAAAATGTTGATAACAAGAAGATAAATCGTCTTAGTGCAAAAGATGTCCTTTCTAAGATTTGGGGGACAGAATTGAGTGCTGAGAGCGAAGCAAAGCGCTTAAATTTGATTATAGACATAGACACAAATGCACTCGATGAAATTGTAAATAAAGTAGTAGAGCAAAATCCGAGCGTTGTGGCACAATTCAAGGCAGAAAATGACCCTAAGATATTAAACTATTTAGTAGGACAAGTTATGAAAGAAACGCGTGGGAAAGCCAATGCTGGCGATGTTATGTCTAAAATTAAAGAGATAGTAAACTCTTAAAAATAAATTTATTAAATATATAAAAAATATATCAAAAACCTTTAAATTTAAAATAAAAAATAATATAATAGAAAATAATTGTTAGGAGAAAATTATGTATAGAACAATGACTTGCGGACAAGTCGATGAGAATATGGTAGGTAAGACAATTGAACTTGCTGGTTGGGTCAACACAATGCGTGACCATGGCGGAATTGTGTTTATTGATTTGCGTGATAAATATGGATTAGTGCAATTGACCACACATGACGATAGTTTGCTTACAAGCCTTACGCGCGAGAGCGTAATATCAGTTAAGGGAAAAGTTGTTATGCGTGATGAGTATAACTTCAACCCTAAGATGAAGTCAGGTAAAATTGAAGTTGAGATTGAAGAATTAAAAGTATTGTCAAAGGCGCGCAACATCTTGCCGTTTGAAGTAGAAGACAGCATGAAGGTGAGCGAAGAATTGCGCTTAAAATATAGATATCTTGACTTAAGAAACGAAAAAATGCAAGAGATTTTAAAACTTCGTGCAGATATGGCATACGAAGTTCGTACTTGCATGCGTGATTTGGGATTTATTGAGGTTAATACTCCAATACTTACCGTCCCTAGTCCAGAAGGTGCGCGCGACTATTTAGTACCAAGTCGTGTGCATAAGGGCAAATTTTACGCTTTGCCTCAAGCCCCACAACAATTTAAGCAACTTTTAATGTGCGGTGGTGTGGATAAATATTTCCAAGTGGCTCCATGTTTCAGAGATGAAGATCCGCGTGCGGATAGACTTGCGGGCGACTTCTACCAAATAGACTGCGAAATGAGTTTTGCAACACAGGAAGATGTCCATAAAGTGGTTGAAACTCTTATAGACAGATTGTTCTCTAAATTTAGTAAGTTTCCATTTAACAAAGGTCCATTCAAATGTATTCCGTTTAAAGAAGCGATGATTAAGTATGGTTCAGATAAACCAGATCTTAGAAATCCTATCGAAATGACAGATTTGGGTGATGTGTTTAAAGATACAACATTTGCAGGATTTAAAGAGAAGACAATCGAAGGATTTTCGATCAATGCAAATGGACAACCGCGCAGTTTCTTTGATAAATTACAAGCCTATTTAATCGAACAAGGCGCAGAAGGTTTGGCTTGGGTGCGCGTACAAGAAGACGGCACACTAAAAGGACCTATCGTAAAATTTATTACAGAAAAAGAATGTGCTGATTTAATTGCAAAGACAAATGCGAAAATAGGCGATGATATTTTTGTCGTAGCAGATGCAAATAAGAAAAAATGCTATAAGTTAGCAGGTTTGCTCCGTACACAAGTTGGCGAAAAATTAAATCTTATCGATAAATCTCGTATTGAGTTCTGTTGGATAGTAGATTTCCCAATGTTTGAATTAAGCGATGAAGGTAAAATAGAATTTTGCCATAATCCGTTTAATATGCCTAAGGGAGGTATGGAAGCGCTTACAACAATGAATCCATTAGATGTAGTCGCATACCAATACGACTTAGTAGCGAATGGGTATGAGTGTGCATCTGGTGCTGTTCGAAATACTGATAGCGATACTATGATTAAATTGTTTGAAATTGTTGGATATGGTAAAGAAGAAGTAGAGAAAAGATTTGGTGCTTTGTATACAGCATTTAGTTATGGTGCTCCACCACACGCTGGTGTTGCTCCAGGATTTGAGCGTCTAATGATGTTAATGCTCGGCATTACAAATATTCGTGATGTTGTACCTTTCCCTATGAATAGTAAAGCACAAGATCTATTGATGGGTGGACCTATAGAAGTTGGCGAAACACAACTACGCGAATTGCATATAAAATTAAGATAAATATAAAAAATGCTTAAAAAATATAAAAATTTAAGCATTTTTATTTATTTTTTGTATTTTTATTGAAATTTTTAATAATTTAATTTATTTTAATTCATTATTTTTAATTTATTAAATTTTTTTAATAAAAATATTTTTATAAATTAATTATTAAAATCTATATTATTGATTTATATAAAATGAATCATATTCATCGTTTTTATTTATTTCTTTTTTTAGCATAGCATATTTTTGTCGCGTTGATTCGCCTCCGTGTATATGTTTAATACTAAAATTTTCTTCTAAAAGTTGTTTTACTTCTAAGTAGAGCCTATAGTTAATATATTTCAATTTCACGCTTAAATCGTGATGTACCGTACTTTTAGGTATACCAAATTGCTTTGCAGTTGCTCTTATTGTTGTGTGATTGTCTAAGATGTAATATGCTAGTTCGATAGCTCTGTCATCTAAATCTTTATATGTCATATTTTTTCTCCTTAGACTAATCTATTTGTCTAAGTTGCAGAATATGTCAATATTTGAAAAATTTTGACGAAAAATAATTTATATATTTTTTAATTTTATTTTTTATCTAAAAACAAAAAATAATAAAAATAATAAAATTATTTATTTAAATATTTAATTAATAAAAAACATTAAAAATTTATCAAAAAATAAAAAAATTAATAAAAATATAGCATTTATATTAATTTAACGCCATATTTTTTATTTTTTAAATTTTATTATTTTACTTTATCTAACAAATTGTAACTTTTTGGGGATAAAATTGCATGTTCTATTCGCTTTTTTGAATCTGGAATTGATCGTTCTATTTCTAAAACAAACTCTTTAATATCTTTACGCTTGCTATCATAGTTTGCTGGGCATTTACTTTTTAATATAGGGAAATTTTTACTCGCATTTATAATTTTACTTTCTTCTGTAAGATATAATGGACGAATAAGCGTGACACCTGCATTTGACATATAAGATTTTGGTAGCATTGTAGAAAGTCTGCCTTCGTATAATAAAGACATGAAAAATGTAGTTATGACATCTTGTTTATGGTGTCCGAGTGCCAACTTATTACATCCGAGTCTACTACATACAGTGTTTAATGCACCTCTACGCATTTTTGCACATAATGAACATGGATTTTTTTCTTTTCTAATATCGAATACTAATTGATTTATATCGGTTTGTTCAATTACAAGTTCGATTCCTAAATCAGTACAAAAATTTTTAATTTGAGAGTAATCTTCTTTGCCTGAATAGATATCTATTAATACCGCCACTAATTCATAATGAAATAAGCCAAATTTTCTAAAATCGGATAAAGCCTGTAGAAGAACAAGGCTATCTTTACCGCCTGAGACGCCTACTGCTATCTTGTCACCATCTTGAATCAGATTATATTTTTGAACTGCTTGTCGTAATGTGCTTAATACTTTTTGCATACTTTCCTCTAATAAAATTAAAAAATTTTAATAATTATATAAAAAATACATAAAAAATTCAACAATTTTAAATATTTTTATTAAATTTTTATATTTTTTAAAATTTTTTTAAATTAAAATGAAATTAATTAAAAAATAAATTATTTGATAAAAAATAAATAAAAAAATAATGTGTTTAAATACATATTTAAAAATTAATAAATCCGACTTTTTTTCATAATTATTTGACTGATAATTAATTATTTTATATAATTAAATTAATGACAAAATTCGCGCTTATTAAATAAATTTTGCAAACAAGCGCAAATTAAAAAGAGGGGTTTATGAAGAAAAAGATTTTCGGCATAATGGTCAGCATTTTCTTAATGTTTGTCGGAGTATTCTTAACAGGATGTGGAGACAAATATAAAGATTTTGAATATAAGATTGAGTATTCATTAAGTGCAAACTCTAATGAGTGGTATGACGCAAACAATGGCGTTGAATTTTTCCATAGCATAGATGACGAAGACTTAGAATTAAATCCTCAAGGTTTTATTACAATTTATTTTAAGGTAGACATCTTAAATGTTAAAGCAAAATATATTGACATTATTACCGTTACAAGCGACTCTTTAGGCATGAGTGCAAAGAGCGTAAGAGAGAACGAAGTTTTCTCAATTAGCATAGACCCAAATATTGCATATAACACAACAATTAAATTTATAGAAAACAATTCGAGAAAGTCAAAAGAGATATCATTTAAAGCATCAACTGCTTTAGAGAGTATTAGTGTTGACAATTCAATCAAACCAGCGTTAGTAGTGGGAGATTCAATTGATTTATCTCAAATAGACAATTTAATGTACAACCCTGATGGATTGACATTACAAACGGGTGTAAATTTCGAATTGGTATCATTTGGTTATTATGATCAATCTATTTACAGACCAACAATAAATTCAAATTTATCAAATTATGCTACATTAAATGGAAACATATTTACATCACTTGTGTCGATGAATGCAACTTCATATGTTGCGCGTATTCGTGCTACTTCGATTTATGACGAAACAATTTATGCTGAATTTGATGTCTATATTGTAGATGTGGCTAAAAATGCCGATACTACAATCTTCTCTCCAATTGTTTATGATGAAGATTTAAAAAATCAAATTTCAGATATTACTTTATATACGACGAGCGCAGGGGTTGAAAATCCTTATGCTAGCAAAACAATTATAGTTGATGTAAGTTCATTTTCTAGCGTATATGCGTCTAATGTTCAAACTATAGATGGACAAATCAATTATGAATTAAAAGTACTTATCAATGGACAGGAATACGATTTAAATAATCTAACTCAAATAGATGGATTACAAATTATATCAAAGTATTTGGGTGGGGGACAATATTCAATAATGCTAACAGCTTCGCAAGATTTTAACACTAATAGTGAGATATCTTTTGTATATAGTATTGAAAATTATTTAAATTTTGCAAACAATGAGCCATATTATCATAAAGAGATCTCTGTAAATAGAAAAGTTTTGCCAAATTCAATTTTAATTAACGGCGAAAACTATTATGACGGCGATTCTACATATGGCACACAATATTCTACAAGCAACAACTCATATCCAGGTATTGAATTGACATTAGAGGTCGCTCCAGCAGACGAACTTAGTGATTATAATATTGAAATTATTTCTAATAATAATGTAGAGTTTTCAAAAAATGGAAAAGATTATAGTACAAATTTAAATTCTGTTACAAATGGGGAAACGATATATGTGCGATTAATATCCACAGCGACTACTGACCAGACAATAACTTTTAAAGTTCGTTCAACTCCTTTAGACGCATCTGCCGATTACATTGAAGTGGACTATACTATTCATAAAGTTATAACAGCGGATAGCATAGACTTGTATGATTCGTATGATGAAAATGATGCAAATACGAGCATAAATGAAGGTCAGATATACATTGACGCTAACGGAAATAGTGAAATATTTGTTAAAGTAGCCTTTACAGGAACTGCACTCGATGCCAGCACAATATCATTAAATCTGCCTGATTCAAGCCCTATAAAATTTGGCAATGGGTTATCTAGCATAAATTTATCAGACACAGCAAATGTTAGGTTAATACAGACTTCGTCAAAGTATAATGTTTATGCAGTCAAATTTGCTAGTTGTAATCAACAACTTAATTCTGTTCGACTAGACATTTTGGCCGGTGAAGGCGCGGTAGGCGTAAGCACTTATGTTTATGTCAACAGTGTATTTTTAGCAGACGAAAATAGCATTGAAATATATACTGATGACGAAAATGCTAATGATTTCTCACAAAATGGCGAGTTGATGTTCGCGATAATTAGAGGTACAAGCAATAGCTTCCGCGTTTTTGCAGATGTAAAAAATAACTACATTGGCGACGTTAATCCAATTCAAACGATTGAAAGAGTAGACAACAATAATACAAATAAAATTCAATTTACTCGTATGTCAAATAGTGAATTTATTATTACGGGAATTTCTAACACTAACTATGCAGTTGAACTCACTTTAAAGATACATTATTTTACTAACGACAATGTAAAAGTCGAATTAAAAAGCACAGAAAAGTCAATTTTGTTTGCAGTTTATGACACAATCGATAGCATATCCGCTACAAAAGAGAATAAGGATATTACATATATAAATTCAAAATATGAAGAAGCCTCTCAAATTGAAATCAATTTTAACGCTTTAACAAGCAATTCTAGCATAGTATCTGATAGTGTAATATTTACTGATGATATTAAATACGATAACGCAAATCAGATAAAAATTAGTTTATCAGACCCTAGTTTAAGAGAATTTGTTCAATTGTCCATTAAAACGACCGAAAGTGAGCAAATTATTCAATCAGGAGAAGTGCTTTCGCTTAATTCTGAAAACATCTTCCGTGGTACAATAATCGTTAGATTAACTCAGAATATAGCGATTGATTCTGTTTCTGTTGTATTCAGCGCTTTGCGATTTGGCGTTGAGTCCGGTATTAATAGATATGTAACTATTAATATAGCGGACTATGAATATGCTGATAACATAGTAGTTTCAGGTAATGAAATAGTCGAAGAAGGCTTGAACAACTATTGGATATATATGTCTTTCTTGTCAGTGGAAGACGGTGGACAGGATATTGCGAAATTTAATGCGCGTGCAGAATATGCAAATAATATTTCAAGTAGTTTAAGATTTGATGATTTGACATATAGACTATATCGTGTAAGCACTAGTTTGACAGGTGAAAAAACAGAAGAATTAGTTGTTGGCGGTGGTGTTAGCGTAACTATTGTTGATGGTGTTGTCACTATTACAGCAGAAAAATATTATGGTGGCGGAATATATCGTTTAGAATTGGCAACCTTAGACTCGTACGACGATATTTTGGGCGATTATAAAACTACATTTAGCCTAAATCTTCGCATAAGTGATGGTGATATATATGCGTATACTATATCTAATGCGGAAGATTTGAAAAATATTGCGAACGATATGGGCGCAAACTATGAATTAATACAAAGTTTTAGTATATCAGATTTTACACCAATAGGTGGAACGGACGGCTCAAATGTAGTCAATGCGTTTACAGGTAGTCTAAAAGGTGTAAATTCAAGCGTATCAACCGCAAAAAATTCAATAACTGTGGAAATTTCAAAAACGATTGAAGACGATACAAATACATATGCGGGCTTGTTTGCAATTCTAGGCAATGGTGCAGTAATTTCTGATTTAGATATTTATGTAAAATTTAATACATCAAGCTTGACCGCTAATAGCACTTTAAATATAGGTGCGGTTGCGGGGTTAAATAATGGCGCGACTATTACAAATGTCAATGTTAGTTATTTGCATGACTATAGCGGAATCGATTTAACTAAGGTTTCATCAAGCATTAATTTTGGTTTAGTTGTAGGAACTAATAATGCAATAATAGATTTAAATGGTTGTAGCGTAATATTTGATGCAACGATATTAACAAAATCAAATACAAATATAGGTGCTATTGCGGGCATTAACACAGGTTCAATAGGTGGTACAAGTGGAGATGTCGATTTAACAAGTGTAAGTTATTCTATTGAAGTTAATTTAGTTGTAAAGAATAGCGCACAAAATTCTCAGATTAATCTTGGCGGTGTAGTTGGTTATGCTTATGGCGGAAATGTAAGTACAATATCTAATATAGTTGTAGGTGGTATAATCAAACTTGTAAATGACGGCACAAATGTTAATGCAAACGGTAATGTCGGCGGTTTTGTAGGACGAGTTGGAGACGGAACAAGCAATAATGGCGCTAAGATTAGTTCATGTTATGCGCTCGGTCTTGATGTTATTAATGGTGCGAGTGGTAATGTTGCAGGTATTGTAGCAAATGCAAATGGCGTCGAAGTCACAAATACAAAATTCATGTCAGCGAATGTGGAATTTAATGCTATTACTAATTCTAATGGAAATACTATAACGGATGGATTTGAATCAAAAGGTCAAATTACGGGGCAAAATAATGTCGCAGGTATTATAGCAACTTCTACAGAAAGCAATATTACAAATTCAAGTGTAGAGAATTTTATTACAGGAGACTTTTATACAATTGATAATACAGGCGTTTTAAATAATAATACAGGTGCGATTATAGCGGAAGGAAACGCTATCATAAATAAAAGTTTTGTAAACGCTAATATTAAATCTAGCGGTGAAATACTTTTAGTAACAACAGGTGCAAAGAATTCGTATTTTGTTGGAAAAGTTGATAACTTAGATACAACAAAATTAATATCAGTACAAGATGATACTTGCTATGCAGTAGTTTATACTGATGATTTAATATATTATTATAATTATGAAGGCAGTTGGACAGAGATCGCAGACTATGATAATTGGTCTAGTTCGACACTTTTAAATATCGAATATACTTCAAGTTCTGATTGGAAGATAAATAATGAATACAATTTAATAAAAATAAATGTGCTAGAAGGTGAAATTACTAACACATATACTTATTATTTACCTTATTTGGTTCAAGATGGCGAACCTATTATGGTTATTGCACCTACAAGTATAAGCGCTGAGATAGATAGTGATTACATAATATCTATTGACTCAATCTATGAAGATAATTATACATTTAGCGAAAATGAGATCACATCAGTCGCAATAATTAACTATCATAATGATATAAATAATCAATCAAATAACATTGAATATAATACATATGACATTAAAGATTTGATTAATTTAGCAATAGTTCCAGAAGACGCTTTAGGTGGGGTTAGATATTCTATAATATCAGGCTCGTCTTACGCTTATATCAATTCTAATGATCAGATTGTGTTTACAGGTGTAAGCGGAACAAATAGAATAATAGTTCGTTGCTACTCTGTATTTAATAGCGAGATAGAAGAATATGTTGTATTCTATACGCAAATAGGACTTAGCAATTTGATAATAGATTCAAGTGAAATCTATTTAGAGAGCGAAGATACATATAGTATCACAACATATACGGGTGCTAATGATAAACAAATAACAATTGATGCTGAAAATATATTTGGTGGGCAACTTGGTCTTACTGATAGAATGTTTGAAAATATATTTGACACTAATTTATCAGAATATTTAAAAATAGAGACTAGCCCAAAAGATTCAAAAATAAAAATTGTTGCAACAGGCAATGCGATAGGCGAATATTTAATTAATGTTAAAGATTTAACTTTTGATGGCGACACTTATAGCGAAACAATTACATTTACATTATATTTCAATGCTAAGAGTTATTATGGCGATAGTTTCTTAAATGAAAGAATAGAATTAGCAACAGTAAATTTAATTGTAAATGTTAAAAAATCTGCTGACTATATAGTTATGAATAATGGTCAGCAAGTGATATCTACATCATCAACTGCAAACTTTAGTGCAGATTTGTATACAGGTTATACTTCTTCTAGTACAGAATCAAATTATGTAAGTTTCAATAAAAATTACAACCTAAATAGGATTGAATTAAATGAATCAGATAAGGATAGTATAAACTTATCCGTATCATACAATAGCGAAGATGAAAATAAAGTTATAACACTTTTAAATCAGGCTAATGTAGATAGTATATTAGATTTGTTTAACTATAATTTCTCATACACTGCATTGCGTGAACAAAGTTCTATTATAGGATATAAATATAATATAAATGTTAGTTTAAAAGAAGGATTTAATTATAGGTATATTACTGAACCTATTGAATTTATATTTACTGTAAGTTCAAAGACGGACGATCAAGTTAGCGGAGTCGCTAATATAACATATGAACCTACTCAAGTTTCAACAATTCGTTTAGAGAACTATTCGGCATCAAATGTAACATCAACAGGTGGTTATACAAATTTAGTTAGTAGCGGTACAACATCTTCATACATAATTACTCCAGGCGGATATGGCGGACTTATGACCATATATTTGGAACCAAATTACTCAAATGTTTTATCAGCGACATTGACTAGTGGAACACTTTATGTTCCTAGTTTGAATAAAAATGTATCATTGCGTTTTGAGCAATTGATTTACAATGCAAAAGCAAATGTCTATCAATCTATGTATCCAGCAAATAGTTCGACAACGGGTGCTTTAGATTTACGGTTAGCGTCAATCTATGACGGAGAAGAATATGAATATACAGGAATAATTTATGTACGAGTTTTCCTTGAACATTTTTCTGGTACAGAAGGTAGCATAAGCGTAAACTTAGATGTTAGAACAAGTGGAAATGTGGAAAAGTCAATTTCAAAAACTTTCTTAACACAATATCTTCCAGGCGCAAGTCTAAGTTTTAACGGAATATCAGTTGGTAATAATGAATACTTAATACAAGAAAATTCGTATGACAATGTAGTTGAATTAAATATTTATGGATATCAATTTAATTCACAACCATCTATCGGACTTGAATGGGTATTGCCTAATAGCGAAAGAGGTTTGGGTACTAGTTTGACTATTGATAATAAAAAATATAACATTTATGATTATGTAAATTATAGTATAGGTCAAGTAATTTCAAATATTGATGGTTCGTATACGATGCGTGTGACTTTGTCTGTACGAGCAAATATTCCTGCTTCATTTAAATTGACGGCAAGGATGACTTTGACTACGGATACTGGCCTTATTTCTAGCAGTGAGGAAGCATTAGTCTTCCACCCAACCGACTATATTGTGGATAATACTCAAACTACATTAGAGCGTATTAACAACGGCATAATGCAGATGACAATTAATCAAAATCGTACATTAGAATTCGTATTTGAAACCGAATCAACTAATTATGATTATAGTGAAAATATTTATGATGTATTAGTTACAGATATAGGTGTTGAAAATCTAGCAAGTTTATTCAGTTATCAATTAAATGGCAATACATATAAACTTTCAGATGAAAATAGTGCATTCACAATCTCATATGTTGAAGTCAATGGCTCTGAGTTTAAGCGAATTGCAATAAATGGTCTTGCTACATTAGATGTAAATGTTAATTTCTCAATTAATTATGAATTTAATATAGATGAAAATAGCGGTAGATATAAATTGCATTTCACAACGGGTGCAGGTGCGTATAGAATGTCGTTTACATTTAGATTGCAAATCTTGCCAGGTACAACCACAGAACATGCTACTCCTATCTATTCAGCAGACGATATTTTCGATCCAAATGCAAACGAATGTTTGTTAAACGAAGGCGAAGATTATATCTTAATGAATGATATAACGCTAGAAAATCTAGTACCTATTGAAGTAAATATTGGTAGTCTTGATGGTAATAATAAGATAATCACAATTGCTTCGTTTGCTTCTGCGCTCGAAAGTGAAGAGGCGGTTGAGTATGGCTTATTTGCAAATATCGGCACATACACTCTTGCAGGAGAAGAATATCAAACAATACTAAAAAATGTTGTAGTAGATTATGGCTCACTAAACTCTGATATCTCGTTTGTAAATAGCAATGCTACAGAGATATATTTTGGTGGACTTGTTGGAAGAAACAACGGCGGAATAATATACAACTGCGATGTTATGAACTTTAGCGCTAACAGTAAAGATGTCACATTGTTAATAAACAATTCGAGCGATGTAGATGTATACTTTGGTGGACTTGTAGGCGAGAACAGCGGAGTTATCACTAATTCACGCGTTGGGCGTTCTACATTTACACGAGTATATGTATCTTCTAGTGGTAATGAGAGCGTAAATTATAATTATGGACCGATTAGGCCGATTAATTTCTACATAGGAGATCCAAGTGTTAATGGACAAGGGTTTGTAGCGGTTGTCGGCGGATTTGTTGGCTCAAATAATGGAAAGATATCAAGTTCATATGTTGCAAATACAAGTATTATAAGTAGTTCGACAGCGCCAAATGAAAGTATGACGGCAGGTTTTGTTGGTGAAAATAATTCGGGCGCTAGCATAATGTATTCGTATGTTAAGGCATTAGAGAGCACTGTTACATCAACAAATCCATATTCTACTGGCACGTATATAGAGAATTTAACTAATGGTACTGTAGCAGGTTTTGTAAACTACAATGCTGGTACGATTTCAAATTCGTACGCAAACACTGAATTAAGGTCTAAATCAAATGTGTTGTCAGGATTTGTGTATAATAATGCATCTAGCGGTATTATAACTGAATCATATTCAGCATGTACTTATAATGGCAAACTTATTGGCGCAAATACAACAGCAGAACAACCATTTGTCGGCCGAAGCAATGCGGAATTATTATCATATGGTATTATTGAAAATTGCTACTACATAATATCGGACGGAACAGTTATTGATACAAGCAAAATACCTAGTCCAGAAGATAAAGATCAAGCAGTTGCTATTAGTGAAACAAACTTTCAGGATCCTAATTTCTTAAATAACTTTGTATTTGTATTATCCAATTCTTTAACTAGTAGAAATTTAGGTGTTTGGTCGTACTATACAACAAATTCTAGTTATAGAATTTTACCAGAATTAATGACAGCGAATACGATTGCTACATCGTATAGGTATTTAGTTGGCGTAGGTGAAGAAGGTAACAATTATGATTATGCATATTCATTCTATTTAGGAAGCGCGAACAATCCATATACAATACAAGATGTACAAGAGTTCAATAGCATAATGACAGGGGAAGGTTCAACTTCTATTTATGGATATTTTAGACTTATAAATGACTTATACTTCGATACAACAGCAGTAAGTACTCGTTTGAATTTTACATTAGGTGATAGTTCAAATAAATATATCACTAGTTTCGAAGGGAACGGCATGACGATTAGCGGAATATACCTTGACGCTGAAGAGAATGTCGGCTCATCTATTGGACTATTTGCGAATATCGAAAACGCTTATGTTAAAAATGTAAATCTAGAGTTTGCGAGCGAATTTAGTTCAGCAAATATCACATATGCGGGCGGATTGTCTGGAAAGATTAATAATAGTGTTATCATAAATATCAATTTGTCTGGCAATGCAACAACCATTAATGGTACAAGTTTTGCAGGTGGACTTGCCGGAATAATTACTGGCAATAGTTTAATCTATGGCATTAATTCAAATTTGAATGCGGTTGCAAACAATGAGACAGGCGATTTCTATACAGGCACAGCATACTCTAATATGTCATTTGCTGGTGGAATAGCAGGTCTTATTGACATCACTCCACGCGAGAATGAAGAATATAATCTTTCATACATTGAAATAAATGGTAGAGAGATGAGCATTGGTGCAAATTATAATGCAAACATTCAAGCATATTATGCGGGTGGTGTTGCAGGTTATGCAGGAAGTGGAGTCAATGCGTTCAAAATAAAATTCACAACTGGGAATTCAAATCGCATACGCGGTCAAGAGGCAGTTGGTGGATTATTTGGTGCTTTCTTAGGTAATTTAACCGCTTCTCAGGTGACTGCCGAAGAAGATGAACAATATAATTACGACACAACGCTTGGACAATATGTCATGTCTATCGGATCAGAATCAAGCGATTTGGATACAACTCAGGCAGGAAATCTCAACCTATTAGAAGGATATAATTATGCTGGAGGTTTAGTAGGTGTTGGATTAAATTCTTTAATAAGATCAAGTTACGCTAAAGTTGGGGTATATTCAGGTAGAAGCGTAGGAGGATTAATAGGTTTAGCAATATCTCCTAATATCCAATATTCATATGCTGTTCCTTATATCAATTTGGACAACATTTCATACTTTGAGAATGTTGGTGGAATGCTCGGGGAAACATATGAAAAAGGATATTATTCAGATAATATTTCTGGTTATGTTGGTGCGTTTAATTCAATAGCAGGTTCAAACGATTATTCGAAGTTAAGTTTTGCCTTTGCAACCTTGATAGTAGATAACGATAAATTAGTTGAAAATGCTGATAAAATTGTAAGTGATAAATATCTAAAATACTTTGATTATATAGCAGGTTATTATGGTCAAGATTTAGGTAATTCTAATGGATATTTACATGGAACGGGTGGCGGAACTCCATTAATTTCTGTCTATGCAGGTAAAATAAATTATTCAGAAAAAGCAATTGGCGACAACAATATAAATTTAGTTCAAAATTCTACCGAATCACGCGCAAATAATATAGAATTAAATGCGCTATACAACACAGAGAATGCAAGTAATCAAGCAGAGACTTTCCAACGCGTATTCTCTTCATGGTCTACAGAAGAATATTGGACACTAGATAGTAGTAGATACTTCCCATTGTTGCTTAATAGGAACTCAACGGGTTATTACGAAATAAGTAATGATAATTTAGAAGAAGCAATTAATGTAATTATCAATAATCCTGATGGAAATTACAAGATTGTTGAAGATCTAGACTTTTCAACTATTTCTATTTCAGGCAACTTCATAATAGAGATAGGCGGGGACGGATTTACTGGCGTACTTATAGGTCAAAAAGATGATGGCTCAACTCCAACAATTTCTAACTTAACAGTTAACGCAACTAAAGACGGAGATACAGGTTTCTTCAATAGAACTACAGGTGCAAGAATTAGCAATATTAATTTTGAATGGTCAAGTATTAACTTAAATGGAAAAACTATTGATTATGTTGGCGGAGTAAGTTGTAAAGATGTTGGATCACAATTTAATGGCTTAAATGTAAGCATGATAAATAATCCAAATTCAACTTATGCAATGAATATAATTTCGTCAGAAATATCGGCTATCAATCCGCCTAAAATTTCAGGATTTGGCGGTATAGTTGGATCAGGTACTAATAGCAATATTATATCTTGCTCATTTGTAGGAAACATAAGTGCAAATTTATCTGTAACGGAAAATAATAATGTAATTAATGTTGGTGCAATTATCGGTAGAGCGGTCGCAGATAACACTCTTAAAACAGAAACATTAGGCATGATTGTCACTGACTCAAATGTAGGAAAAGATGGTGTAAATACAACATTTAATTTCTATAACTTAGGGTCATCAAATAGTTCAAATGTAAATATTGGCGGAGCGGTCGGTTATGCTGATAAAGCCGCGATTAGTGGGGTAAGTGTCGGCAGTTATAGTTATGCCGAAACTCCATATGTGGATATATCATTAGATCTGAACAATAATGACAACATATATTTAGGTGGACTTGTTGGATATAGCAACGAAACCCAAATGACATCGATTAACTCTTTGACGAATATATCTGTGACAGGCGGGGAAACAGCAAGCGGAACGACTACCGCAAGTGTAAATGTAGGTGGATTTGCTGGATTCATAAGTACAAATTCGACCACATCTGCATTCAGAAATAATGCTACCAAATCTAATATTGTTGTTGGCGAAGAAACTGCAAATCATATCACAAATCTAAGATTGTCAACTGGTATTGCTTATGCAAGTTCAACTTCTACAAGCGATAAGATTAAGATAGAGCAATCGCTTTTCACAGGTAAAATTGTTGCTACAAATGACTCGTCGATTGATGAAAAGAAAGTAAATGCAACAAATATTTGGGCAGGTGGCGCAGTCGCTTATGTAGACTTAAAGAATAGATATACTTTAGTTCTCAGCGAAGTTATGAGCACAACTGACATATTTGTCGGCTCTGATGATGCAGACAATGGTACTAAACAACTATATGTCGGTGGACTTATTGGCGCAGGCGGATTAAACAATGAAACCCTTTCTGCTCCTATTATTGAATTAATAAATTGTGGTTCGACAGGTAGAATCGTTGCTATAAGTTCAAGTGGAAGTTCAACGGACAATATTCATATATATGTCGGCGGACTCGTTGCTTTGTCTTCAAATTTGACAATAAATTATTCATATTCAGCAACTTCAATTCTATCAGACGGAATAAGCGGAATAAATTATAATCTAGCAAATATTGGTGCTATTGTCGGTGGATTGTTAAAAGATAGTACTATTTCGTCAACTCAAACTTACTATTCTAGTGATATAGCACTTGCTAGCGAAGATTATGATGGCGAAAGTGACGGATTATACAATTTATCTGCTTACAGATTTATCCTTACTAACGAATGGCATACTGCGTTTGCTAATGGAAATGTAGGCGTTTGGTATACAAATAGCACTTACATGCCATATCTCACATCACTTTATACTACGCTACAAAATTATGGCATTATGAAATCTTCTCAAACTAATCCATATGGTGAGAATGGGACTAATATATTAAATCCTAAAATAATTAATACAAATACTATTACATTAGAAGAAGATTATACATTCTATTTGTTATCAACTAATATGAATAATAATTTAAAACTAAATACAAATTCAAATTCTACTTTGAATGGAATAATGATAGCGAACGAAACTAACTATATGGTAGACTTGTTATCAAGCACAGATGTTGGATCGTATAGTTCATTCATTCCTACTATTGCTAATCATTCTGCAATATCAAATTTACATGTTTTATTCACAGCAAATTCTACGCTAGCATTAACAGGAAGTTCTGAAATACTCGTAGCATCAATGATTGCGGGCAACAATAATGGAATTATATTTAATTCTTCTGTAATTGGAACGGGAATTGAATTGAATAGCAATAGTAGTCAAACATATTTTGGCGCAATTGCGGGCGAAAACAATGGCTTAATTTCTCATTCATATTCTACAATAGAAATTATTAATACCAATATTACAAATGGTGCAATTTCTGGTATAGTTGTAAATAACTATGGCGCGATGGATTCATGCTATTTTACAGGATATATTAATAATTCAAATAGCAGTACAAGCAGTACAACTTTAGCGTCAGGATTGATATATTCGGCTCAAGAGAGTGAAACAACTAATGGTTATATCCATAACTCATACATGGGTGGCGTTATTGAAAGCGTATCTCCAAATGGAAATAGTTTTATTGCGTATTTTGATAATACAAAGAATTATGGCACTAATAACTTTATAGACAATTTATCTAATTTTGACAGCAATTATAGTAATAGCATAAAGGGTGTATCGACATTTAATATTATGCGCGCAAAAGATTTGTCTGGTAAATGGGCAAGTGTTATAAATACTAAGGAATATAATGATAAACCAACTTATTATATAGATATGACAAGCAAGACATTCGGTTATAATTATGGTTATCCTATCTATGACTTTAATAAAGTTGGTACAAGTCAAAATCTTTTAACTTACTATCAACTATATACAGGTAATGGTACAACTAGCGATAATATAGATGAAAGTGCTATATTAAATAATTATGTAAATGATGCTGTTAATAGTACAACAGCTAATAACTATTATAGAATACCGCATCTTGGAGTTTTACATTCAATTCAAGGTTTAGCAAACATAATTGATAGTAATAATAGTAATGTTACTTATACTAAACTAAATTATGTTTTAATCTATGATATTGACGCTTCAAACTATTCCACATCTAATGTTGCTGTTGGAAGTTATGATAGTAATTCAACTTCCAGTTCAGATGATGAAGGCTTTTATGATGGAGCAAATGCACAATTTAACGGAAGATTTATCACGAACAAATATTATGAATTTAATGAGTACGAAATTAATTATAATGGCTGTGAACAAGTTTGTACAATAAGCGGATTGACAGGCTCAGGCTTGTTTGACAATATAATATATGCTAAGTTTGAATACATAAAATTTGGCAACATGAATTTGACTTCAAGCGGAGCGCTTGGCGTAAATGTTATCAGTAATTCGACGGAAACAAGCGATAGCGAACAAAATAGCGGAATATTAGTCGATCATATATGGATTGGAGATAGTGAAAACACAGCGGAATTTACAGGAGAAAATGTCGGCGGATTATTTGGAACAATCAGCGGAAATACAATCGAAATCAAGAATTTAATTACATATTCTGAATTAGGTTATCAAATAACGATAAAAGCAAATGGCAACAATGGACTTATTGCTAGCACAATGAAAGGCGGGTTAATAAGTTTAGATGATTGTGAATTAGGTGTAAACTTTGCTGGTGTGACAGTCGATGGTAGCAGTACTAACGGCGGATTAATCGGTCAAATGACCAATGGAACTATTAATGGCGAATCAAATGAAATTAGAGTTGCTAACGCCGATTCAGGTGCTCCAAGCGATGTATTAGGCGGAATAGTAGGTAACATAACTTCTGGAGAAACTAACAAGATTTCAATTTCTAATATAAATGTCTCATTTATAACTGGAAATAATGGTATAAATGCCGTTGCTTTAGGCGGATTTGTTGGTACTATGACAAGCGGAACAGCAACTATATCATCATGTAAATTTATTGCTAATAGTGATATTTCGGCAAATTTAATTGATCAAGCGAGATTTGGGATAATCGCTGCTCAAATTCAAGGCGGAACATTGTCTCTATCAGGCATTGAAGCAAATGAAGATTTTCAAATTAATATTAACTATAATACTGGCGACAACCAAATGATAAATTATAGTCAAGCATATGGTATTCTCTTCGGCGAAGTTCAAGGCGGAATTATAAAACCAACTACAGACACAACAGATAATTTATCATTTAATAAGATAACACTTTACACTGTAGGTGGCTCAAGTGCTTCTAAAAATGTAGGATCAGTAATAGGCTGGTATACAGGCGGACAGGTTGATATTGTATTTGACGGAACTACGAACTTTACAATTTATGGCCATGAAAATGTAGGTGGAGTGATCGGTAATTATACTTATTCTGATTCGGGGTATATAAATGTTGCACAGATCACAACTATTGTTCATGGAGATTATAATGTAGGCGGATATATTGGAAGTGCTGTAATAAATACAAGTGATACAGGTGAGAATAGTTCAACTAATTTGACTTCACTCGTAGGTAGCGGTTATAATTATTTACAAAGCAATACTTCATATTCCACAATATATACACTAGGTAGCAATAATTCTACAAATAAGGGCAACATTGGTGGCATATTTGGATATTTAAAAGGTGACTTAACACTTAAATCAGAAGATGAAGATAATGTAGAAAGTACAGCAAATAATAATTCGAATGGCACAACAATTAAGAATTTAAATACTATTTATATAGCGAATAATAATGTCAAGATCAATGGATTTGATACATATACAAATATAGGTGGAGTTGTAGGTCGACTTGAAGGTAATATAGACGATGCATTAAATAAAGGCACGATAGCGTATTCAATTTCAAATATAGAAGGATACAAGTCAGGATCAGACTCATTTATAATAGAAGATACATCATTAGGAACAAATGCAAATAGCGCTACTTATGCGGTGAATGTCGGCGGTATAGTTGGTAAGATCACTAAAACTGGTGATAGTCAAATGACTTTAACTGTGAAAAACATTCAAAATATGGCAGATATTGAAGGCTATCAAAATGTCGGCGGACTCATTGGATATGTGAGCGGTATTACTATAACTAATGAGATTGAAGAGAACGAAGATGGTGAAGAGAGCGGAGATGATACTCAAACACTCGCTACTACAGAAACATCAAGTAGTGGTACTATTTCTGGAGTATTGAATGTTGGTGGCGCGTTTGGTTATGTTGATAACGGAGCATCAACAACACAAATTACAGGCATAGCACTCAACGAAGTACATGTCAATGGTAACTCAAATGTCGGCGGATTAATAGGAATGTACAAGGGCGGATATGTAGGCGAATCTTCCGTCGATAATGTCGAAGTAAAAGGTATTTATTATACGCTCATTAAATCAAATCAAACTGGTTCTGATATATCAACATATTATTATAATTACATTCCAACCAGCGTAGGTGGATTTATTGGAACGGCACATAAACTAAATACTGATGTTTCAGGTGCAATATATTCCAACACTTTAACGAGCGTGACGGTTACAAGCGAAAGCGAAGGAACTTCATATAACACGCAGGCTGATGAAGAAACTTCAAAAGTTATATCAACTGTTCAAAACTATATGCATTCGCATTATTTAGTAGCAGACAGTGAAAAGGATGATTATTCCAACATTCTTGAATATAATGAAGAGACAGCAATTGCGGTATTTGACGATATGACTACGGGTTTTGGCGGATTTATTGGTTCAGCCAACATGGCGGCAACAAGTGGAACTTATCAAGATATCACTTCAACAGGAGTTACAGAGGAAAAAGACATTTCATCAAATACAATTAATAGTATTACTATTAATCCAAGTTTGGGCGTAAATGTAGGTACATACTACGGATACTATTATGACTCGGATACGACAGGAAGCAAAGATGTAGGACTTCCAACTTTAACATCAGGCGAGACTAGCGTCAATGGCGAGACTAGCGTCAATGGCGAGACCAGTGTCAATGGTGCATATAATATCGGCGGTATTATCGGTTGCTATCATTCGACTTCAAATACAGCAAAAAGTTTTGAAGACCTTAGTACTGCAATAAATTCTTTTGAAGGCAAAATATCAGTGCAAAAACAAGGGGAAACAAATATTACAGGTATGTATGTCGGCGGAATTTTCGGTAAATATGTTGGAAATGCTACAAATCTAAAATTAAATACAAATAATAAAACGATCGTGACTATTGATTTAACAAATGCTTACTATGTCGGCGGACTTATAGGTAGACTTGAAGGTAATTTAACGGCAAGTACAAAGGATGGCACATACAATAAGAGCGACAATAGTGTAGCGAATGTCGTCTCATATAATTCGACTGAAGTGTTAGATAACTTTGGCGGACTCGTAGGTATGTTAAAAGTTGGAGAAGTGGACGGAGGAACTACTGCAACAGTAATAGGTGAACATTATTATCCGTTTACTATAAATACTATTGAAAATAGTAATTACGCCGATGTAGCTACAACTTATGACGCAACAGAAAGTGAAGACAATATATATCTAACCGCAATAGCGGGTTATGTGAATCAGGATAGTTTCACAATCTCTGCTACTTCAGAAACAACATATTATGAAGTGGAAAGAGATAGTGAAAATAATATAACTTATACACCAAATAATCCATTGAATCCAGATGAGACATTCGGTTGGGCTAAAGATTATACTATGTTTAAGACCATGCAACGCAATATTCCACAATCTGAGAATAAAGGTGCAACATGGGACGCAATATCAATAGTATACGACGCATCATATATCACATATGTCGGCACTATGGACAACTTGGATATCTTTGACTTATATAAGGGGGAAAAGACCAAAAAAGGTGAAGAGTATACAGAAGATTATATCTGTTATACCATCGTAGAACCAGTCGAAGGCGACGCTACATTATATTGCGCATTAGGAATAGCATCTGTATATTATGACGATGATGGTAATTATGCTGATGAAGATGATTTTTATAATGATGGAGCAAGTAATTTTAGCAGATTTTGGCAATGGACTGGCGCAATATTTGGAGTAAATGATCCTCCTACTGATATATATTATATAGATATTGCATTAACAGATCCAGGACTTACTTATTTGGATTATAAATCAAACAGCTATAAAACAACAAATGGCGGAAATACTTTGAGTATTGTAGCCAAAGCAGAAGAATTAAAATATTTATTGTGTTCAGTAGATAATTACTATCAACTGATAGATGAAGACGATAATGATAATAGTGTAAGCAATGACAATAATGAATATAAAGAAAGGAAACCAGAAAAAACTTATTTCCAATTAGATGTCATATATGAAAATTCAAGCGTTCCAGTAGAATATGATAAAGATGGAAATCCTACTGCGTACGGAAGTGATGGCTACACTGCTTCTAGTGGATCATTGTTTGAAGCAAACGGAGTTGCTACAAGTGCTGCTGAATCAGCACTTAAATCAGGAGATTCGGCTTATCCATGGTTGGAATGGGTACAGACTGCTATAGATTTAGCATTAGCATTAAGTTTTGCAGGTGGAGTAACAGCTCTTAGTGCTAAATTTATAGGTAAAGCGGCATTAAAACAAGCAATAAAAAGTACAGCTAAATTTATAGCTAGACTTACTATAGAATTTGGTGCCAAAAAAATATTGGCGTTATTAACGGTTAGTTCAGTGGCAGCAAGTTTAACAGGAGCGACTTATTCGACTATTCGCGGACAAACTATGGGCTATTTAGGGCCAAGTTATATGCGGGAAATAACATACGATTCAAATGGTCATGTATATGCACAAACGGATGAAACAATATCTAATGAATATGGTATATACTATATGTATTACTCTTCAACTCGACCAGCAGATTATTATATAAATAGATATTTCGTTTATATCGTTGAAGATGATAGTGTCACAACTCATAAATACTCAGCATCGCAATTGACATTAGGAGACATTGAGACATCTTCGTCAAGCGATTATTATGGAGCATATAAAGTCACTGCCATAAATGGACAAGCAGTTTCGGAAGGAACTAATGTTTACGCATATGATTACTATTTCTATGAAAAAGGCGTATATTATGTAATTGCTGATACTATCTCTACGGAAACTATTCTTTACCAAAAATATTTTGATCCAGATCAATGGGGAGATGATATCACTCTTCCTATCTATACGAATAATTTAGGATACTATTATGTTGCAGGTTCATATAATGGTGATACTGACGAATATAGTTATGCAAATAGATATGGTAATAACTTAATACCTAAGGACAGCGAAGGTCAATATGTAATGGATGATGAATCATTTGAAAGCGAATTCTTCGAAGTATATAATACTAAAGCTTCATTTGATAAAGAATTAAATTTTGTTCCTGTAGAAAATGGATATATGTCTAAAACTTATGGTTTAACAATTAATAGTAATGATTTTACAATAAGTGATGTATACAATATTTCATATTACTATGGTTATGGATATTTAGATAAGGTATACTATACTGCAAATGGAAATATAAAAATCACTTATGCAGGTGCAAGTACAGGCGCAAACATTAAACCATTAATAGGTACATTTACATATACAGGCGCCGATGGAGTTGGAACCGAGGGTATAGATTATATTACTCTGACTTATACTGATGATGAAAATAATACTAATCAATACGATTTTATTTTAACAAGTATATCTACTGATGGTTCGGGGTCTGATTATCAAGATTTAAGTTTAGATGGAGTCCCTAATCTAGTCACTAATAAAAATACTACTAAATATGTAAACCTATATCCAACATCGTTTACAAATCCTTATACTATTCAAATATCAGAAGAAGATGTCCCTTCATATCCGATTTTTACTGAAGTTGAAATAGAAAATGAAGATGGAACTAAAACAACAAAAGATGTGGAAGTATATTTCGTTGAAACGAATTTATCAGCAATAGAAGATATTAGTAGTGTACAAACATTAAGCAAATCTGCAACATTCTATTACTTTAATGGCGGTTACGAAACAAGGACAATTACGGATAATTCCACAAATAAGACTACTACATATGTCATAAGAGAAAGTACTGAAAATTATTATACGATTTATGATAATTCTGGAAATCTTGTAATGTGTAATAGAAATGAACTTATCTCTTATTTAAGTGACGACAATTATTATGGTGAATATTATGGTTCGGGATCATCATATAATATGTTATTAAAAGATTATTACGACTATGTAGATGACGACTATTTATATAAATATGATTCTGATACAAAGACTTATAAATTATTTACTAATGAAATTGAAATCTTCGATGAAAATAAAATTTATAAGGGGAATATGAATTACTCAAATGCATCGAAATATTTATATAGTAGCGACGATTATTACTTTATTGTTGAGGAAATTTCTGCAGAAGATGGTTCTACACAAAAAGTATATGCTTCAATCAAAGATTATTTCACAAAAGGAAAATTATACATGATTGATGACGACGCTTTCCTTGATAATCAGATTAAATATAAGATTAATGATAAAGAATCTGGCAGCATTAGTATTTTAACCACTGTTGTTATTGAATACCCTAATCATGAGACATATGCTAGCAATTATAATCAAAATAAATACTTAATGAACGCTTCTACACAACTCTATACTAGATATAAATATGATGACGACTTTAATAATAATGTTTGGAGTGGGTATAATTTGTACAGGAATACATTTACTTATCCTAACCAAGGATATACTACATATCTTGTAGAAGGTTGTAGAGTAGTATTAGGTGGCGGAGGCGATTATGTTGCTCCTAATACAGATTCTAATAATGGGAAATCAATAGGTAGTTTTAATGTAATATAAAAAAGCAGGATTATCCTGCTTTTTTATCAAACTATTTGCTAAGTTCATAACTACCCTGATTTATCTTACCTTGACTATCAAAATATGTAATAGATTGATAATTGTTTTTAAATTCTTCTAGGTTATCTGTGACGATTGTTATTTTAGACATTTTTAAAACATTTGTAGAATAATCGTAATAACCAGGGAATGTATGATTTTCCATTATACGCAATTCTTTATTGTTTGATATCATTTCTTTATTTGATTTATCTACTGTTCGTACATTTAAAGTAAATTCACAATCTTGATTAGCACTTACTACATCTATTTTAACATTTTCATTACCTATATACTGTCCAGATAGATAACTGATTCTATTTTGTAGTGATGTGAAAGTTTTTGTATCTACATTCACATGTGATTCAACTGTTGCTCTTTTTTGAGAATCTAATTCTTGAATAAAGAATGCTGATTGAATATATTCTTTATTATGTAGCATATATAAGTCGTCATATTCTTTTTCTGTCAAAGGATATGACAATACATAGTTACCATAATATCCTGCACTCGTTTCAGCCTTAACTGATAAATACAATTTAGATTCATCATTATTCATTATGTAAGCAACACTTTCGCATGACAACTCATCATTCTTAATAGCGTCTACATCATATCCTTCACGCTCTAAAAATGTATATGGTATTGGAGACTCAGCGTTTTCAGCATAGACACTATTAGTTGCTATAAAATCTTCAATAACTTGGTCGTAGTAAGGGTCGGATAACACATCGTTTAAGATATCACTATACTTGCTCTCAGTATTTCCACCAATAATATCAGTGTTACCGCCACCAATATCGTTGCTATTAGACATAGAATTACAAGCGGACAAACCCATGCTTAACACCATAGCACCCGCAACAGCAAGCCCTGCAACAGCACGCTTTAATTTAGAACTATGTGCTTCTTTCTTTAAAGCTTTTCTAGTTTTAACTATTAAATTTTCATTTTCTTCCATAAATACCTCACAATTTTTTTAAAATCAATTTGAGATAATTGCGTATAAAACCCCTATGTGACATGCACTAAATTCGCCATTTTGCGCAAATCGATTTCTTAATTCTCAGCATTATAACACACGATTTGACATTTGTCAACATGTTTTATAAATTCAATATACCTAAAAATATCGATAAAATGGCCACCAAAATATAAAAAATGTCGAAAATATTTTTTTAAATTTGTTATTATTAAGACCTTATCTTTTTTCTAAATTTATAAAATAAAAACAAAAATTATATAAAAATCATTAAAAAAATACACAAAAATTAATAAAAATAAATAATTTTTTAAATTTTTTTATAGAATTTTAAATTAAACAAAAAGTTTTTAATACCATTTTCAGAAATTTTTTTATTTCAACACTTTTTAATTAATTTGTAAAAATTCACATTTAGCACTTGTCAATTTTTCATATTGCTAAAAATTAAAAAAAGATTATGAAAATCTTTTGTTTTTTTGTCGAAATGATATACAATATATGTATATAGTTTGTTTGCCCTACTGCTTAAATCTGGTCTGATATCTCTCACACAAATATTAGACTAATTTAAAATAAAAATGTTCTAAACTAAAATAAAAATAAGCGGAAGAAATTTTTGTAATAGTGCAAACTAAATTAGGGAGGTAGTATGAGGAAGTTATCTCAAAAGACTGCGACAATCACGATAAAGAGTTTTATCGCGTTTTTGATGGTGTCTGTACTTGTTTTATCTGGAGTGGGCATATATTTTGCTAACAAGAAGCCATCAAGTTTAGTAGTCAACCCATTAGATTGGTCGACAGATGTTTTTGACGGCGAGTACGACGCGACAGAAGGAAAGAATGATTATTCGTCAAGCAACGACTTTGCTAATCGTGGAGATATGACATACACGATAGACAGCGTCGATTCTTTCTTATATTTTATAAGTATTGTCAACGATGCAGAAGCGGCTGCGCGAGATTATAACTATTTTAAGGACTATACAGTCTATCTCAATAAAAATATTGACCTTAACGGATACACCATTGACTCAATAGGTGTATTAGGCGAAGGTGGTATACCTACTTTCCAAGGGACATTCGACGGATCATACTACACAATATTCAATGCCAACATAAATGGTAATGGACTTTTTGCGTATACTCGCAATGCAACTATAAAAAATATAGGTTTATATAACTGCACAATCAATAGTGACGTAAAATATACTGGTGGCATTTTAGGTTATGCAGAAAATCCTATTGTTAGTGAAGTATACATATTTGGCGGTTCTATTAATTCAAGCGCAGATTCAAACACTACAGCAGGGATTATAGGGCAGGCATTAATAACAGAGACATATACTAGCGGCATAATTGCCAATTCATTCGCAAACACAACTTTAAATGGCACGACTCGTGCGGGACTTATTGGTAGCATAATTGATTCACAAACATTTGATCAACAATCAAATACAGAGCAAGATTCAACCGATTTGGAAATGCCAGATCAAGATGTTTCTGATACAGAAGATGTGGACAAAATAACACTATCAATTACATATTCATATTATACAAACGCAGGCAGTTTGTATGCGAATAAATCTGAAAATATGATTATCGAGAGCAAAACTGTGCTTTCTAACCCAACTCGCGGCGTATTTGTAGCATGGCCAACATATAAGAGCGAGTATGATCTTTCGTTCGATTGGTGTGATTATTCATACATGAAGAATAGCACAAAACGCGATTTTAATTTGCCAATACAGACAGGTTTTAATAAAGTCTTCATGAAAGGTAGTTTCTATGAGAATACCATATATAATGAAACTACAGGTGAGTTCGGGAATGCAGAATCTTTAAATAGTGCAATTGATACAATCGCGCCTAACCAAATTGGTGAAATTAATATAGTAGTTGAAAAAATCTATGTAGATGAGCCTACAATAATCTCGGCAGATATTGGAGTTAATTTTTACGCTGCAAAAGAAACGACTTTGCTTAGAGGTGAAAATCTTACAGATGCAATGATTGTAGTGGGTGAGAATGCCAAGCTCGCATTAGGAGACGATGAATCCGAGCATATAATAATAGACGGAAATAGAGAGTATGTCGAAGCTAACAATTTGAAATCCTCCGCAGCCATTGTGTGCTATGGAAATAGCGGTGGCGAGTTTGATAATGTTACAATATGTAACAATGTAAACAATATGGACGGCAAAGGTGGGTTGATAGCCATATTGGACAAAGAAGAAGCCAATGAAGTCGAAACAGTTAGAAACAATTTATCTGCTCTCCGCTCAACAAATCAAATAAGCACACTCAGCTCTGCCGTGACTGTTACTTTAAGCATTTATAATCTTCCAGCAACTTCGACTTTAACAGGCGGAAGTGCGACATATGGTGGTGGTCTTTATGCTTCGAGATCTACATTAAGATCAATAAATATCTTAGGTACTATAACAAATAATACTGCGACTTATTATGGGGGTGGAGCCTATATTACTGTATCAAATACAAGGCTATCGGTATCTTTTCGTTCAACATCTGTAGTATCAGAAAATACGGCAAGAAGTGGCGGCGGAATATATTATACTGGTTCAACGACTCTAACAATAGCGGGAAGTATTATTAACAATGATGCCACCTCTACATCGTCGAGTTACGGAGAAGGAGGAGGAATCTACTCTACCAAAGCTATAACAGTAGAAGATACAGGCGAAATATCTGGAAATACTGCAACAAATAATGGTGGCGGAATTCGTATTACTGCAAGTTCAACGGCTGTTTTAAGCGTATCAGGTTTAATTTCAGAAAATTCTTCGATAAATGGAGGAGGAATTTATATCGATGGATCGGCGACGCTAAGTTTAACTTCAGTATCACAAATTACAAATAATTCTGCAACTTATGGCGGAGGAATATTAGTAGAGGATACTTCTATAACTATTTCTGGTGAAATATCAGGTAATTCTGCAACAAATGGTGGTGGAATTTATGGAACGACTTCTGCTGATGATGGCATAGTATATATATCTGTTGAGAGTACAGGTAAAATAGCCTCGAATACAGCAAATTATGGTGGAGGAGCATATGTAATAGGCTCTGCTGTAACGCTTTCAGGAGAGATATCTGGAAATATTGCTAGTTGGTATGGTGGAGGATTATACATTGCTTCGGGTACAGCGACCATTTCAGGTTCAGGAACAATATCAGGCAACACTGCTCAATATGGTGGTGGTATATATAAAGGGGGCGGTACTGTAAATGGAGCGACTACTTCAACTGTATATAATAATACGGCATCCGTTGCAGGAAACAACACTTATGGCATGGGGTATAAAACCATTAATTTATATTCAGCAAGTTCAACTTATACTTCAGAAAAAGTATACTATTTAGACACTTATACTTTCCCAACAACAGCGTCAAAGAGTGGATTTACATTTGCATTTTGGAGCACTAGTTCATCTAGTACAAGTTCATCTTATAAAGTAACTTCATATACAAATACAACGACATCTTCGTCGACACTAAATAGATATGCAGTGTTTAGTAGATACTTAATGGCTTATGATGGCTATGCGAACGAACAAACAAGTTATCATCTATACACAACTGCAGCTAATACAAGTACTTCTTTCACAGTATCGCCAACTAGTTACACAGGATATTATTTTGAGGGTTGGGTAACAAGTACTACAAGTGTAACAGATAACACTCAAACAAAACCATCATTCTATTCAAAATCAAAAACAACTATATCATCTAATGTCGCTTCATTAAGTTTAACGGCTATTTATTCAAAATACTGGTATTTTTATGGTTATGACAAAGATTATGATGAAGATTTAGAATTTTCTTATATTACATATTATAAAGGAAATTCTGGAATTGAAAGTTTAAGTTATAATTTAACTTTCACATTACCTTCAAATTATGTTCCTTCTGGATATTCATTTTATGGTTGGTCTTCAGTCTCCCCTACTAATACTGCAACTTATGTGGGTAGTACTGTAACCTCATACAATAAACAAAATGATTGGAATAATTATTATGCAGTATATAAAAAGCAAATAACATATTATTACAATTCGACATCAAAAACGCAATCATATTATTATGCCTATAATACTTATGGAAGCAAAACATTGACATTGTCTATAACGACGCCATCAGGATATAGTTATGTAGGATTAACGACAACAAGTAATGTATCTGCGAATACTTCTACTAAACCTACTTTGCTAAGTACATCTACAAGTGTAACTTCTGCAAGTGCAAGTATGACAGTATATGCTGTATATAGTAGATATTTTGCATATTATATTCGTGACTGGAATGAGTTCACTCATTATTATCCATATAATGTGAGCGCGAATGCAAGTTATTCATTCTCAATAAGTGTAGGTACTCCAAGCGGATATGATTTTGCAGGTTGGGTAAATGATGGTACAACTATTACAGATGGTACAACAACTAAACCTAGTTTATTATCTACATCTAAAACCAGTTATTCAACTACAACAGCGTCAACCAAAATTACTGCAATACTTTATAAAAATTGGTATTTCTATGGATATAACGGAAATGATCTAGTATTAACCTATTACAATGCAACTTCAGCATCTGATGATAATACTGAATATTATACATATACAATATCAAGTGGTAGAATAACGCCTGGGTTTAATTTCTATGGATGGACAACAGAGTCGGAAGGTACAAGCGCGGATTATGTCGCATCAAGTAATAGTACAAAACTACCATCAGAAAGTATAACGGTACGCTTCTATGCAGTGTTTACTAGGACATGGACATTTAAATATGGGTTGAATCTTGAAAGCACATATACAATAAAAGGTTATTATCCATATAATGTCGGTGCAAATGCAAGTTATACAAAATCTTACACTCCGCCAGCAATTACCGGATATACATTTGACGGATGGACAACGAGTACTTCAGGAGCTTCTGCGTCTGGAAGCAATGCAACATTGACATCTACTTCTTCAGCGACATTTAATGCAACATACAGCAGAAATGAGTATTATTTAGATCTTAATGGAACTATAAATGGTAATTCTCAAAGTAATATCAGCGGTGGCGGAACAGCAAATGTTTATATCAAGGAACCGGGCGACTCAGACTTTACATTAGTTTCATCTAATGTAACAGATTATTATAAAGCATGGCCTTATCAAACTGAGTATAAAATTGTTGTGACTGCAACTAATTCAGCTCAATATTATGTAGGCACATCATCAGATTGTGATCAATCTAGTTATACATTTACGGGTACTATACAAACTTCGAATGTTGAAGTAAAACCGGTATTCGTATTAAGAACTTACTGGACGGATATAAATATTTTAAATCCAAATGGTAGTCAAGACTATGCGTCTGGTACTATTGATATTACTTATTCAAATGGTAAAACATTTAACGATATGAACAACGAACCTGAGGGAAATGATCAAATATCTTTACCATATGGCGCGACAATAACCATATCAGATATAAAGCCTGCAACGGGATATACATTAGATAAAGTAAAAATGCAATCGGGTTCAATTACTAACAATAATAACGGATCTTATACTTATACTGTAATTGGCACAGATGTTATAATTGTACAAATGAAATGGATCAAATCTACTTTAACAATCAATCCAAACGGTGGATCATATGACGGAAGTACAAGTAACAAAACAATTACTCAAAATTATGGTACAACTTATTCATTAGCAACACCAACAAGAACAGGATATACATTCGGCGGTTGGACACTATCAGGCAAAGGAGCATTATCTGGAAGTGCATATACATTTGGAGCAGGCGCTGCATCATTGACTGCTCAATGGACTGCGGAAAATTATACGGTTAACTTTAACGCAAACGGCGGAACATTAACAGGTAAAACAAGTGTTACTACTACATACGCGAGTGGCTCATACAATGCAATATCTGCGAGCGTGACTACAACCGCACCAACAGGATATGTATTTGCTGGTTGGTATACTCAAGCCAACGGTGGAGAACAAGTATATGACGCAAGCGGTAACGCAATAAGCGGAACATACTGGAATAGTAACAAGCAATGGATAAAAGATCTTGGAAATAACGGCGCAAGCATGACTCTTTATGCTCATTGGGAAAGGCAAAGCTATTATCTTGACATTTTAAATGGTAACGTTGATGGTGTACACTATGACAATGTAGAAAATATTGCGACAGCTAATGTGTGGGTAAAAGAAGTAGGAAGTTCTGATTTCAAGTTAGTTGCAGAAAACGTTACCGATTATTATATAAAGTGGCCTCATGAAACAGAATATAAGATTACAATTACAGTAAATAATAGTAGTCAATATTTTGTTGGGACGTCAACAGACTGCGATCAATCTTCTTGGACATTTACAGGTAAAATTAATGCCAAAGATGAAGTAATTATTACTTATTTCAAGACAAGAACATATACAGTATCATTCAATGTGTCTCCTGAGCAAGCTGGTACATTGACCGCTTATTCTATAAATAATGTGCCATATGGTTCAAGTATTACAAAAAATAGCAATAACATAACTATTAATGGCACGACTATAACTGCTATTGCTAATACTTCCGACATAGAATATTCTTATTCATTTGCTGAATGGTTGAATGCTGATGGCACAATTACAGGTGCAAGAACAATAACTGCCCAATTCGATTCAACTAGAAAAACGGGTTCTATAGAGATGTCTTTCGGTGGAGATGGATTAGGTGAAGTTATTGTTGAGCCAGATGATGCAGTTGACAATAATACAATTTCTAATGTAAATATTAATGAGATTATACATGTTGACGGAGATGTATTAACTATAGGTATATATACAATAACTGCTGTCCCACATAATGCTGATGATCAGTACACTTACACATTTGGCGGATGGTCAGTAGAAGATGGTGATAGAGTTTATAATGGACTAGTTATTACTGTAACATTTAATAGACATATCAAGAATTATACTGTACAATTTGATGTTAATGACGAAGATTTAGGATCGGTAGATAGAACATCGATATCAGTAAATTATGGAACAAGTATAATTGTAAACGCAAATAAATTAACAATCGGTGATTACATAATAACAGCAACCCCTACAGCAATTGAAGGATACACTACAACATTCGAAAGTTGGACAAATGCAAGCGGGAATATAACTGGTAATAGGACAATAGTTGCGAACTTTGATAGGGAAATAAATCATTTTGATGTGGTTATAAATGTAAATAATACATCTTATGGAAAAGTTAATAACACAAATAGTGTAACTTTAAGTGTTCCTTACAATACAACTTATTCAGCGTCAGGGAATACACTTGTATTTAATGGTGTTGAAAATGGAACAATTACAGCAACAGCCAATACTCAAACTGATCAATATAGTTTTGCTTTTGAAAGTTGGTCAAGTACAAGTGGAACAATCACAGGCGAGACAACTATAACTGCTAACTTTATAGCAGAATTAAGGGAATATGATATTCACTTTGCAGTTAATCCTAGTGATTATGGCTCAGTAAATATTAATATTATTGAAAAAGTGCCTTTCGGTAGCGCTATAACTATAAATGACAATACAATTTCAATCAACGGAACAACTATAACAGCTACTCCTGAAGATGCAACAGATGAGTTTACATATAAATTTGTAAATTGGACTAACGCAACAGGTAGCGTAACGGGAGAAAGAACAATCACAGCTAATTTCACTCGTACTACAAATGCTTACGATGTATTATTTGAAGCAAAACCTGATGGCTACGGAACTGTAAGCAAGACAATAATAGAAGATGTAGAATATGGAACTAACATTTCGGTAAATGGATCATCTATAACAATAGGGAACAACACAATCAGTGCAAATCCAACTACTGCGGACGATCAATATACATACAAATTTGTAAGTTGGTCAGTTGAGGATGGGGACAAGGTTGTTCCAAACATGACAATTATTGCTACATTTGATCGTGAAGTTAATAATTATGAAGTAACTATTAATGTAAACAATAGCAACTATGGAACAGTTAATAATGCTGAAAGTGTTAAACTAACTGTACCTTATGGTACAACATTTACAACTACTAAAAATACATTGACTATTGCAGATAATCAGACAATTACTGCCATAGCAACAGATTCTGAAGATCAATATTCATACACATTTACAGGTTGGTCAGTAGAAAGCGGAACAATAACTTCAAATACAATAATTACAGCAAACTTCGCTCAAAATGTTAATACGTATACAATTGAGTTGCAAATTAACAACTCTGAATATGGAACATTAACTCAAACTAAGGTTGAAAATGTGCCATATGGTACAGCATTTAGTATGAATAATGGAACGCTCACAATTGATACAAAACCAAACGCAACAATTGTTACGGCGAATGCTAAACCACAAACTGCTCAATTCGTATTCGCATTCAAAAATTGGACGAATGAAGCGGGTTCGGCTATTACAAACGGCATAGTTGAGGGTAACTTAAAGTTAACAGCAAACTTCACTGCTACTATAAGACAATATAAAGTAAATATTGTGGTGGCAGAAGATAGTGAAGGATTTGGATCAGTAACTCCAACTACCGTTACAGTAAATTATGATTCTGACATAATAGATAACGGAACGGAAACTTTGACTATCGGCGGACAATCTGTCACAGCAACTCCAACTAGCGAAAATTATACCTTTGATTATTGGACTATTCCAAATGAAAAAGTGCAAGGCGAGATGACAATTTCAGCGCACTTTGCAAGATTATATGATTTGACATATAGTGTTGTTGGTGCTAGTGAAAGCAATGATTATTCATTAGTAATACAAAACAAACAAGGACAAACAGAACAAACTATTACCAAGTCAATGATGGATAGCGATGGTTCGGTAAAAGTCCAAGAAGGATTTAGAGTACTAATAAATGCTACTACAAATACAAACGCAGATCAAAATGTATACCAGTTGTTGTACACTTATGTTGATGACGTTCTAACTACTGGCTCTCCAGTTGCTAAAGATTTAACAAATGTACCTGGAGCAACTATTGTTATGAATAACAACAGAGAGATAGAACTTCAGTTTGTTGAAGCATATGTAATCGATACATCAAGCGAGTCGGGAATTGAAGCGATAATATCTGTAAATGATCCTACAAATAGTGCTTCATTAGGAAATGAAACAATTATCGCTAAAAATTCTGAAATTACGGTTACTATTCCAAAATCAGTGGAAGACGAAGGATACTTCTACATTGGTTTTAAATATGTTGCGAACGGCAAAGAAAATACAATATTTAGTAATACTAATAGTCCGGACGATTTCACTTATGTAGGTGGTAGTGATGGATATAAATATACAACTACTAGTGTTTCTCCAGAAAGCATAAAAGTCTTGAGAGAAAAGACAGTCGAAATTAATGGAAGTATACTATCAGAATATAATTATACTACAATAACATTAACTTCAAAAGATTATGGCTATGTGAGAGAAATAACAATAGGCTCTGATTCTGCAAATTGGAAATTGTTTAGTGGAACATGGTTAATCGAGTGCTATGATAGTGCAATACTAGAAAATATTGCTAATACATTAATCTTAAATGGTTATAATGCAACGATCTTAGAAGGAATACTATATTTAGAACTCGAATAAAAAGAGGATAAAATATCCTCTTTTTTATTTTTTTAATTTTACAATAATAAAAAATTGAAATAATATAAAAAAATAAGCCAAAAATCTTTTTATTTAAAATAATTTTTAATTATAATTATATAAATATTAAAAATTTATTTTTATAATTTTCAAGATAATTTACCACTGAAAATATTTTTTTAAAATTGTTAATTATAATATGAAAAATAAATTTATAAATAATTTAAAAGAATTTATATTAAACTTAATTTATCCTAAACATATTAAGTGTATTTTTTGTGATGAAGAATTGGACGAAAGGGCAAAATTTGATACCTGTTACAAATGTGCTGGCAATTTACCATATATTACTAGACCATGTTTAAGATGTGGGAAACAAATAAATGAAGGGAACGATCTAGTGTGTTATGATTGTAAGAAAGTAAATTATTCATTCATCAGCGCGCATAGTGTCTTTGAATATAAAGACGAGATTATATCAGCAGTCCATAAATTTAAATATTCATCACAAAAATTTCTGTATGAGCCATTTGCTGAGTATATGTGCGAAAAGTTTGCTACACTCAATCTATCCCCTGACATTATTACAGCCGTTCCGCTGCATATAAATCGTGAACGCGAACGAGGATACAACCAAGCAAAATTATTAGCGACCTTTATATCTAAAAAATTTAATATGAAATATTTAGACCTTTGCGAAAAGATAAAGGATAATACGAGTCAGACCGAATTAGATTATAAAATGAGACAAGAAAATGTTAAAGATGTTTATAAATTGTTGAAAAACGAACGAAAATTTATTAAGGGAAAGTCAATTTTGCTTATAGATGATATTTTTACAACGGGAGCCACAACTAATGAAATTTCAAAATTGTTAAAAAGTGCTGGCGCAAAAGAAATAAACATTTTGACTTTTGCACACGCGCAACATAATATTAAATATTAGTTAATAATAATTTTTCTGTTTAAAATTCAAAATCTTAAAAAATTTATAAAAATTTATAAATAATAATAAAAAATATATTAAATTTTAATGAAAATTTAAAATAATTGAAAATTTTATTTAAAATTTAATATTTAAATTTATCAAATAATTAATATTCAAATGATTTTATTAATAAAAATTTCATAAAAAATAAAGCAATTTTTGATATAAAAATTATTTAAATTTAATAAACAATAAAATAAAAATATTAAAAATCAAAAAATAAAAAAACACTATTAATTATATTTTCAATAATTATAGCGTTTTAAAAATCATTTTTATTAAAATCTTCAATTAAAAAATCTTTTAACAAAGTATATCGCTTAGCAGTGTAGTTATTATGAATCATTCTTGCTAGCATTTGTTTACTTCCTACTAAGACGACTGCTTTTTTTGCACGAGTAATTGCGGTATATAGTAAATTTCTAGTAATTATAATCGGAGCGCCTGGAACGAGCGGAATTACAACGCAATCAAATTCGCTTCCCTGGCTTTTATGAATAGTTATCGCATACGCTAGCGTTATCTGATATAATTCGCTAGACGAATATTTGCATATTTTTCCATCGTCAAAACGGATGGTAACTTCGCGTGTTTCAGAAGTTATATTCGTAATGTATCCCATATCCCCATTAAATACGCCTGTGCCAGTAAGAGTAGTGCCATTATCTTCGTATTTTTCATATGGCAACTCGTAATGGTTAATGATTTGCATAACTTTATCGCCAACATGATATTTTGTAAATTCATTTTCTATCTCTACGCCACTCATATGTGGATTTATGGTTATTTGAAGTCGTCTATTCAAATTATCTATTCCGCATGGCCCTGATTTCATAGGCGCAAGCACTTGAATTTCAGATGGTTTAAAACCAAAATAGTTTGGTAGTCTAGTCGTAACCATATCTATTATAGTTTCGCTATTTTGGACTAAATCTTTACCTTCTGAGAAGAAAAAATCCTTGCTACTATTATCAATTATCGGCATTTTACCGCTGTTAATTAAATGAGCATTCGTAATAATTAGACTTTCACTTCCCTGTCGATATATATTTACTAATTGAGTGGTGTGAACTTTTTTGCTTTCTATTAAATCACGCAGTACATTACCTGCCCCGACGCTTGGAAGTTGATCTTTATCGCCCACCATAATTAAACGCGTAGTAGAGCGAAGTGCTTTTAAAAGATGATAGAATAACCCAACATCAACCATGCTCATTTCGTCAACAATAACTACATCTGCGTCCAACGGATTATTTTCATTTCTGTGAAAAATTCCTTCACCTTCATGAGTGGGATTGACCTCAAGTATCCTATGAATCGTTTTTGCCTCAACGCCACTGCTTTCACTAAGGCGTTTTGAGGCGCGCCCTGTCGGTGCGCATAACAAAACGCGCTTATTTTGTTGCTTAAACATATCGAGAATACATCGAACAATTGTCGTTTTTCCTGTACCTGGACCGCCCGTAATAATTGACGCACCTTTATTTAGACTTGCGAGTACGGCATCTGTTTGCTCGCCATTTAGTTGAATTTTATTTAATTTTTGATAAAAATTAATATGCTCTAAAAAATCAAATTTATCTTCGAATATATTAAATGATAATTTGTATAATTTTTGAGATATGTATCTTTCTTGATAATAGAATTTTGTTAAAACGACAATGTCTTCGCCATGGTAAGTAAAATTTTTAGTTAGACCTTCAATTTGTAAATAATCAATCGTTTTTTCTATTAAATTTCGTTCATTTTCGCTAAAATTTAAAATTTGTAAGCAATTTAATATTAAATTTTCTTTTGGAAGATATGTGTGACCCTCACGCTCGCTAGACAATTTTAATGTATATATTAGTCCTGCTTTAATTCTGTTTTCTCCGTACAAATCAATTCCGAGTTTTAAAGCAATTTTGTCCGCAGTAGTAAAGCCTATTCCGTCCACATCTTCAACTAGTTGATAAGGGTTAGATTTAACTAATTCGATAGTGCGCTCTTTGTAAATATTATAAATTTTTATTGCTAAATTTGTCCCAATTTGATGTGATTGCAAAAACATTATAGCGTTTTGCATTTCTTTCATTTCGTTGTATGCGTTTGAGATTTCAACCGCTTTTTGTTTGCTTATTCCGCGTATTTTTGCTAGTTTAATTGGGTTGAATTCAAGAATGGATAAGGTGTCTTCTTTAAATTCGTCTACAATTTTTTTCGCAGTTACAGGACCTATTCCGTATATTAATCCGCTAGACAAATATTTTTCTATTGCAGGCAGTGTGGTGGGCTCAATGACATGCGCTTCGTCTACTTTAAATTGTTCACCAAATTTTTTGTTAACCACGAACTCGCCGTTTAATTCAAGCGTCTGACCTTCGTAGACTTCAGGCAAATTTCCAACTGCTGTTAGTCGTTTGTTTTCGTATAACAAAACAATAACGGAGTAGCCATTCTCCGCGTTTCTAAACACTGTATTTTCAACCGAACCAACAATCTTCATTATAATATACTACTACTTTTTGTCCATTTTGTAAAACATAATTAAAATATTTGGATAATAACATAAATTTTTGTATAATGAAAGAAAATATACAAAGGAAAGTCGTTAAGTACTATTAGGAGAAATTGTGAAGAAGTTTTTTGATGATTTTAAAAAATTTATAAAAAGAGGAAATGTATTTGATTTGGCAATCGGTGTTGTTGTCGGTGCCGCATTTACAAGCATTGTGACAGCATTGTCTAATGGAATTATTATGCCGTTAATTAAAATTTTACTTATGCGAATAGGTGGTAATAACTTCGATAGCATATACACCATATTGCATGGAGTTTATACCACCGATCCTGCTACTGGTCAAACTGTACTCGACTTAACTAATAGTATTTATATTGATTGGGGCGCATTTATAACCGCTGTAATAAATTTCTTTATTATTGCCATCACCCTATTTGTAGTTTTGCGTGTAGCAATGCGTAGTAGCGAACTATTTAAAAAGGCAGAGCAGGAAATTAAAAAAATACATTTAACTAAAGCAGATAAAATAGAATTAAAAAATAGGGGTATATCATTAAAGAATAAAGAAGCTGTTAAAGCATATAAAGAAGAAAAACAAAAAATGATTGAAGAAAAACTAAAAGCAGAGCAAAATGCAAAAGTTCAAGCGGACAATCAAATGAAAATCCCTAATCAAGAACAACTTTTGACAGAAATTAGAGATTTGCTAAAAGATATGAAAAATTCAAGTAAATAAATTTAAAATTAATATCAAATTATTTATATCATATTGTATTTTGAATTATCTCTTATGTTTATGTAAATTGTATTGTTATTTGTTAAGTACTTTATTAATTGTTATACTATTTCTTTCTTATCGAAAACCATATGTCGTTTCTTTTTGGGCGACATTTTTTATTAAAAATATAAACATATAAGTAATCTAAATCTAAGATAATATAACGACACAATTTATAATTCTAAGATTAACATGAAAATGCGATATATATAAACTCATATGACAAAAATTTTTTAATATGGTATGTTTACGAATTTATACATAATATAATTTTTTATAGCATAAAAATTTTAAAATGATAAAAAATGTTTAAAGAATACATTAAAAATTGATATTTTATTAAATTTTTTTAAAAAAATGAATTAAAATGAACTATTTAAAAACTTTATCAAACATTTCATATAAGAAATTTTAAAATCACCTATTGACAAAATCAATAATTCGGGTATAATAAAGTTAACAAACATGACTTTTAGTCAAGTGGAGGGGAAGGATATGAAAAAATTTCTAGCTGTTCTCGTCGCAATTGTAGTTGTAGTATGTATAGGACTTACAACTTATTATTTTTTGCGAAACGACGAAGTGATCAGTTTTAATACAACTGAAATCTATTGCAACATAGGAGATAAAATCACTATTCAACAACTCGGCAAATCAGTTAAGCGTGAATCTAATAAAACTACATATGATTACAACGCCGGTGGAGAAGAAGTGACAAATCATATTCAGTTTGATGAAAAGGCTGGATATTATGTCGTCAATGATACAAATGGCGGAGATGTTGAATTAGTTATTAAAACTTCTAACGAAAACTATTCCGAATTTAAGATTTTAGTGCACATTGGCGATGGTTCTGAAACAAATCCATTCTATATTTCAAATGCTACTGAATTCGCTTCAATCGGTACAGGTATATTTGGTTTAAGCAAAAATTATATGTTAATGTCAAATATCACTCTTGGCGCCGATTTTATGCCTATTGGTACTACTAGCGGAGCAGAAACTAATTATGGCTTTACAGGTACATTTGATGGTAATGGATATACAATCTCTGGTTTAAATTTAACAGGTACTGATTATTTAAACGCAGGTCTATTTACAAAACTTACAGGTGCAACAATTAGTGAATTAAAAATTAATGCACCTATTGTCAATGGTAGTTATTTGACAGCGGGTGCACTTGCAGGTACTATCACAAATAGTAATGTTACTAAGGTCGCAGTAATAGACGCAAATATTACAAACAATATGACAAGCCAAACATTTGTAGGTGCTTTGGCGGGCGCGATTGAAGGTGTAAATTCAAATGTAAACTTATCTTATGCAACAGGAACAGTTTCTGGTACAAGAGATGTATGTATTGGTGGATTTGCAGGTTTAATCAGTGAAGCAAGTGTTCAATCTACTTATGCAGAAACAGAAATAATTGTTGCAGAAGATGCGACAGAAACTATGGCTGGTGGATTTGCTGGTGCGTTTAGAATTGGCGCGTCTAGTGGTACAATAAGAGAATCTTATGCTTATTCTTCTTCAGATTATATTAACTTTGCTTCATTTATATCTAATATAATGAAAGTTAGCGAAGGAACTGATATCGAAAAGAATAAATTGACATATTTAATAGGAAACTATGTTTACACTTCTAATGACAAGATTATTAATGTAAACGACTTAGACGAATTGGCAGAAGAAGGACAGACTTTTGAGTTATACAACTCAACTAAAGAAATTTACATGGTTGTACCTATTACGTCATGGTCGGATATTCAAGCTTTACCTATATTCTACGCAGTTAATGGAAAAGTGACTTATTGGAGCGAGTTGAATTGGACATTAACTAGCGGTCAACCAACATTAAAAATTGATAGTGGTAACACTACCATTAGTCAAGTATCTAGCGAATATTTCAGAAAAGATTTAAATACAGAAATTGTAAATAATCAAGAAGCATTTATATCATTAATAGAGAGTGCAAAAGCATCTGGCAATACTATAGAGAATAAGAAATATGCACTTTCTGAGAATTTGACAATTGATGTATCAAGCATGGGTGAATGGACACCTATAACATTAATAAATAGTGTTATTGATTTTAATGGTGCTACTATAACTGGTTTGACATTATCTAATGGCGTTAGCGGTGAAGACCAAAATGTATTGCTTGGAATGTTCTCTAAAATACAAAATTCTGCAGTCAAGAATTTAACAATTGACGGAGTAACAATAAGCGGAAATGCAACTTATGCTGGCGCATTGGCGGGTGTTGTAAATTCTGTTGACGCTAATCTTGGCGTCTCATCTATAGAAAATGTTAATGTAACATATGCGGATTCTGTAAATTCTACTATTGAGAATTTGGGCGGACTCGTTGGACGAATCGACAACGGAACAATAATAGAAAATAGTTCGGTTGCAAACATGAACACAAATAGTAGCGCAAATATTACTAATGTGGCAGGATTGGTTGCTGTAGTTAATGATAATTTATCTTCTATTAGTAATTGTGAAGTAAATATTGGCAATGACGGATATTTATATGCAACAAATGGTGTGGCTGGATTGGTTGTAGTTAATAATGGTATACTTAACAATAACAGCGGTTCAATAAAAGTTGCTTATAATAGAAATGATGTCGTAGGTGATATCAATGTTGCAGGTTTAGTTGCTGAAAATAATGGCTCTATTGTTGGTGGCGAATATGTCATTGACATTAACATTGATATGACAAATCAAGTTATCAATGTCGCTGGTATTACGACTACTAACAATGGCAGAATAGAAAATATAACTTTAACTGGTGAAGGAATCAGTATAAAGAATGTACTTGCTGACGCAGTATATGTTGGCGGATTGGTAGTAAACAATAATGGTGCTATTGATAATGGCTATAACTTAATGGAAAGTGTCGGAACTTATTATGAAGGTAAAAATTTTGTAGTAGGCGGTATCGCTGTATACAATTCAAATGAAAATTCTTCTATAAGACAAGTAATTGCAGGCTCTAATGTATACGGAAATACGGTCGCAGGTGTAGTTGTAGAAATGAACAATCGTAGCGCTCAAATTAATCAAGTTTTAGTAGCAGGATTTGACACTTCAACTGACACAATAACAGCAAAAGAAATTAAGGGCGATAAATATGTCGCTGGTGTTGCTTACGATTTATCTGCAGGACTTATAACTAATGTTCAAGCACAAAGCAATTTGGTTGGAGCAACTAACACAACTCGGACTTCGCTTATAGTTCTTATCTTCCCAGATGGAGCAAAATTGAATAATTCTTCAATTAATAGCACACTTGATGGAAATGGTACATTCTATCGCGAAACTTGGGCGGATTATGACTCAACTAAACCATTTGGAAGCATATCTAAAAATGCTAACTTTAATTTGTTTGCAGTAAATTCAGCAGCAGGTGAAATGCAAGGCGTTGTTATTAACACTGAGAAGGCTGGAGAACATGGTATATCTACTATAAATGCAAGTTTTATTACAGAATATTTTGGTTCTACTTGTTCTTATGTTGGAGATGAAAATAGTAGTTTCTTTAAGACTGTAAATAACGCAGATTTCATTAACTACACAACATACACAAGTAATTGTGTAATTACAGCACTTAGTGGTTGGTGGCAAACAACAGATTATTCATTTGCTATGAAATTTGATTTCAATGGCACATGGTCAAATACGATTGACGGAATTAATCTAGCATTCGTATATAATATTTAATAAACTTTATAAACACAAAAAATAAAAAAGGCGAATAATTCGCCTTTTTATTTTATATGTAAATTTTCATATTAATTATAAACATAAAACATTTATATTTTTAGTTCAAATAAAAAAACGAAGGCATAGCCTTCGTTTAGTCATATAAACTAACAATTATTGAAGTTTATTCTTGACCTTTTGCTTTTTCTTGCTCGTAAGCACTTAGTAATAAAGAACTAAGTTCTTCCCTGGTTGCAGTGTTCGCTGGATGCACAATGTCTTTGTATTCTCCATTAGGTTTTTGTCTGCGAGGCATAGCGATGAAATAACCATTAGAGCCTTCAATAATCTTAACGTCATGAACAACAAATGCGTCGTCGATAGTGAATGAGGCAATGGCTTTCAACTTGCTATCATCCTTAGTTACCAAGTTGATTCTAATGTCTGCTATTTTCAAGTCTGTTCACCTTCCCCTTTTTAGATTAACTACTTTGTAGTCAATAATATTTTACCTAAAAATTATTGTTTTGGCAAATGTTTTTAGTAATTATTTATTTTTAATAACAAGATTTTCTAAAATAAAAAATATATAAATATATTTTCTAATTTAATTACATATTTTATCTTTTATTCATATAAAAAAATATGGATTCAAGTATAAGATCAATTTTATTTTTAGGTATTGGTGGGGTAAGTATGCACCAATTAGCGTTATGTTACAAAAAAAGCGGATACGCGGTCTTCGGATATGACGCAAAAAAGAATAAATACACGACAATTTGTCAAAAGGCAAAAATCCCTTTTACTACTCGATTTAATAGTGAGTTTACAAATGTCGATTTATGCATTAAGACAGGGGCTATTAAAGATGATAATAAATATGTTAAAATTATGAAATTAAAGCATATTAAAGTCATAGACAGGGCACAGGCTCTAGCAGATATCTCAAAAGAATTTAAGTGTGTTATTGCAGTGGCAGGTACGCACGGAAAATCAACTACTTCATCTCTAATATATGAGATTTTAAGGCAAGCAAAATTCAATGTTTCATGTCATATAGGTGCGGATGTATTTTCGCCGAGATTTGAATTGGGCGATGACTATTTGGTTGTGGAAGCGTGCGAGTATAATAAGAGTTTTTTGTCCCTTTATCCAGATATTTCTGTCATTACAAATGTGGAAGCGGAGCATATGGATAGTTATAAAACAATGTTTAATTTACGCAATGCTTTTTCAACCTTTTTAAAGCGTGGGTTAGTTAGATTTGCGTATAATGACGAATGTAATATGTTTTTAAGGCGGGTGAAGAATGTTAAATTTGTGGATAAAACTGATCTTAATATATCGCCAAAGATAAAAGGCGAACACAATCTTAAAAATATATCGCTCGCAATAGCAGTGGCGCAATATTTAAAAATTGATGATAAAATTATTGCAAAAGCAGTCAATTCTTTTATAGGGATACCAAGGCGATATGAATTTATAGGCGACTATAATGGTATTCGCACATATATAGATTATGCGCATCACCCAACCGAAATTGAAGCATTTATATCTACTTTTGACGAAGATTTTAAAAATAATTTAATAGTGTTTCAACCGCATACATATTCTCGAACAAAAAATTTTTTATCCGATTTTGTGCGCGTGCTATCAAAAGTAAAAAACCTATGTATTTATAAGGAGTATCCTGCAAGAGAAAAGCGCATTTCAGGCATGACAGCATACGAATTATATAAGGAAATAAAGAAGAAAAACACTAATGTACACTACTCTGCAAGCGTAAAATCGGTTGTTGATAAAATAAAAAAATATGACGCAATTGCCTTCGTTGGAGCGGGTGATATAGACCAAATTGCTAAAAAGATTGTCAAAATAACTAAAAAAAAGTGTTGACAAAATAAATTATTCAATGTATAATCATACCGCTAGAAAATTTTTAAGGAGTAGTTATGAAGAAAGATATACAACCAAAATATGTTGAAGTAACTTTCGTCTGCGCTTGCGGTCATGAGTTTAAAAATAAGACATCTAAGCCAGGAGTTAAAGAAGGAGACATCGTTAAACTTGAAGTTTGCGACAAATGCCACCCATTCTTCACTGGTCAACAAAAACTTGTAGACACTGAAGGTCGCGTAGATAAGTTCAAGAAGAAATATAAATTTAATTAGCGTTTTTTGCGTTCCTTTTTTGCATAGGCAGAATAGGTGCGCGTTTTTTTATTTAAAGGCGGTTATGTAAATATGAAATTGATTGAATTTAGGAAGCAACTGAAACAAGAGGCAAAGTTGCACAATATAGACGCGGTAGACATAGACTACATAATTGCATATGTGTTAAATACACAGCGTACTGAACTTGCATTGATTGACGAAATTAGCAAAAAAGATATTAAAAAAGTCAATGCTTTTATAAAAAAACGCTTTAAGCATATTCCTATCGATAAAATTTTAAAACGCGCATACTTTTACGGCCTAGAATTTAAAGTAGACAGGAATGTTCTAACACCTAGACAGGATAGTGAAATTTTAATAGACACCGCACTTGATTTAATTAAATGCAACAAATATAATTCAGTGCTTGATATGTGCTGTGGTTCGGGGTGTTTAGCAATTGCTATAAAGAAAAATGCTAACATAAATGTGGACGCGGTGGATATCTCACATAAAGCACTAAAAATTGCTAAAAAGAATGCAAAAGAGAATGGAACAAAAATTAAATTTATCCACTCAAACATGTTTAAAAATGTGGACAAACAATACGATTTAATAATATCAAATCCGCCATATATATCATCATATGAGATACAAAACCTAGAAGAAGAAGTGAAGAATAATGACCCGCGCATATCTTTAGATGGCGGAGATGATGGACTTAAATTTTATCGTATAATACATGATAATTTAAAGAGAAATTTAAACAAAAATGGTTTATGTGTTTTAGAGATAGGAGAGGGACAAACAAACGATATTATTACTATCTTTTCAGATTGTAAACTTGTCGGGAAATACAAAGATTATAACGATATAATTCGCTGTTTAGTGTTTAAGTTAAAGGAGGAGCAATGTTAGAAAAATTGAAAGCAATTAAAGAAAGATTTGATTCTCTTACAAAAGACATTTCAAATCCTGACATAATCGCGGACAACAAATTATGGCAACAGAAAGTGAAAGAGCACGCAAATCTAACGCCGCTTATGGAAGAATATGATAAGTATGTAAAGATGGATAAGGATTTAAACGACGCTAACGCACTTTTGGAAGTTGAGATAGATGAAGAAATGCGCGGAATGTTGAAAGAAGAGATACAAACTTTAAAAGAAAATTTAGAAAAAAGCGAAGAAAATCTAAAAATTCTCTTGCTTCCAAAGGACGAGAATGACACTAAAAATGTTATCTTAGAGATACGCGGTGGAGCGGGTGGCGAAGAGAGCGCACTATTTGCTCACAGCCTACTTAGAATGTACCAAATGTATTGCGATAGTCACAAGTTTAAAATGGAAATATTAAATATTGAAGAGACAGAACTCGGCGGAGTAAAAGAAGTCCAAGCGCTCATAAAAGGTAAAAACGCATATTCTAAATTTAAGTTTGAATCGGGTGTGCATAGAGTTCAGCGTGTGCCAGAGACTGAAAGTCAAGGGCGTGTACACACATCTACCGCAACTGTCGCCATATTGCCTGAGATGGAAGACGCAGATGTCCAAATTGATGAAAAAGATATTCGTATTGATATATTTAGAAGTAGCGGTGCAGGTGGTCAAAAGGTCAATAAAACAGATTCGGCAATTCGTATAACGCACTTCCCTACAGGAATTGTCGTTAGTTGTCAAGATGAGCGTAGTCAAACGCAAAACAAAGAAAAGGCATTTGCAATTCTTAAAGCAAAAGTATTTGACTATTATCAACAACAAAAAGAAGCTGAATATAAGCAGAACAGAAAAAGTCAAGTAGGCACGGGCGATAGAAGTGAACGAATTAGAACATACAATTTCCCACAAGGCCGAGTGACCGATCATAGAATAGGACTTAGCCTATACAATATAGACGCTTTCATGAATGGCGATTTAGACGAAATGATTGAAGCGTTGACGCTAGCCGATCAACAAAGGAAACTCGCAGAAAGCACAGAAGAATAAAAATTTTGCAGTGGAGTATTAAAATTCCATTGCATTTTTTATTAAAAAATTTTCGACAATGTACGACTAATATTGCGTTTTATTTGCCAAATTAATTATATTGTGATATACTTTTTCAAGGAGTTGTTATGGCTAATTATTTAAAACTAGATAGTGAACAAGGTTATGTTTCAGACCACGCTGAAATTGATTATCTAATATTTAATAATATGCGTCATGCTGTTTTAGGTTGCATGATGGGGGATTTTGACTCTAATGGTATATATTCGGTAGACCCTGAGATCGTGAGCGAACTTATTGATATGAAGAAATACATCGTCGACTCAGACGATAATGTAGAGTTGTGCGTTAGCCAATTAAAACTACTAAAACAGATAACTTTTTTAGTTACATTTGAGGGCAATCGTGCGACGCTTTCGCTAATTGAAAAAATCAATTATGAATCAAATGTGAAGATTAATAGCGGTAGTTATAGCAACATAAATGAATTCATTTTGGACTCCATTGAAACATCTGGCGAGATAGATAGAAATATTGTTTATAGGAAATGGAATATAAGTCCGTTTGAAGGCGAAATATTAGATGTCTTTAAAATGGACGACGAGACTTTAAGTCAATATTTAGGCATTGTCAATAGATTCAAGTACATTATGTCGGCTAGCAAAATCATGCTAGAAAATGAAGAGAAGATTGAGAATGTAGAATCGGAGTATGCTTCACGCATGATAGATGTAATATCGCACTATCCTGAATTAAAAAAAGTTTTCGATGAGCAGTTAAAAACTACATTAACCGAAAAAGCAGAATTTATTAAAATAGATAAACCTTATTTTGCAAAGACAATAAACGAAGTTATAAATAATATAGTAAAAAATAACATTGATGTACTGAGCGAAGAACAACAAGAAGAATTTAGCAAAGAGCGTCACAACGAGTTTGTAAACTATAATATTAAAGTGCGCGATTCCATTGATTTAAAAATAGAAAATAAGGAATTTAGTCATAGCGAAGACTACATTAATCAGAGTGAACTTGCTAATGAAAGTATTCAAGAACATGTTCCAACTCAGGTTACATTGATTGACACGAAAGGTGAAGATAAAAGATCACTAATTGAACTTGCGCAAGATAGCGTGAAAGCAGTAAAAGAGATACAAGAACATATACAAGAGCGCGTAGAAGTATTTAATAATAAAGAGAAAAAAGGCGAGCAAGAGAACGATTTTCAAGATGACTTATACGATAAATTAGTAGAAATTGTCGGTCAAGAGATTGTGGCAGAGTTAAAGACTGAACCTGAACAAAAAGAAGAAAATAAAATAATTCCTAAAATGACCGAACAAGGTCAAGGTAAAGAAACACAAAAAAATGAAGCAAATGAAAATAAGGGCAAAGTCGCTCCACGAGCAAAGGTGGTAAAGGCGGATGCAAGCAATAAAGGGAAAGCAGGTAAAACTCAGCCAAAGAAAATCGCAGGCGCAAACAAGAGTGGTGCTAATAAAGGGCAAGAAACTAAAAAAGTAGAGTCTTCGAATGATACAAGTGCGGGTTATAGTGCTTCACGCGGAGCGAGAGTTGGAGCGAATGCAAATCCCACAATAGTTAAGAGCGCTACTCAGTTAAAAAGTGAAGATGCAGTAGTTGAAAGTGAAGAGAATAATGACTCTAAAACACAAAATTTATTGTCTAAATTAGGGCAAACTGAACGCAAAGAACTTTTAGATTTAATGTATGATGTTGATAATAAGGGAATATCTGAAAACACTACTGAAACTAAAATTCCAGAAACGATAAAGGATGTTGATAATAAAGAATTAAATCATTATAGAAATTTATAATTTACAAACAAAAAAACAAAAAAATGACCTAAATGGTCATTTTTTATAAACCTGCATTGTTTCTTGCATTTTTAACTGATTGGAAATATTCTAATTTTTGTCTGTTAGCAAATCCCAAGAAAGCTCCGAGTAAATCGTTTAAAGTTGAATTTGCATCACTCATATTAAACGAAGTGAAAGATTCCTCATCTGTATTTTTCAATTCTGTTAATAAATTAGTATAATCTTGGAATAAAGTGTCATATTTAATTTCATAACCATCCGGACGATATGCTAAAAATGCTATTATTTGAAGACGGAAATTATTTTTATCAGGATAAGGAAGATTGCTAATCATAGGATATTTATCGTCCATTAAATCAGTAATATACTGAATAAATTTTCTTTTCTCATCTCTATTTGCAAGACCCATAGGTTTATCGTCTTTGGTTAATTTTCTCCAATATCTATCGAAAATTTGAGTTGAAGAAAGATTGCCTAATTTTTCTTTAAAATATTTATATGTATAGAAATCATCAGCTTTAAATTTATTTTCCATATTTATCTCCTAAAATTGTTTCGATTGTATTGTAACATACAATTTTTATTTTGTAAATACCTTTTTAAAATTTTTTTTATTTATTTTTATTATCATATAACCGCTTAAAACTTTTAATCTTTATAATTTGTCGTTTGATTGAATGTAAATGATTATAGTTAGATATTAGTACTGATTTTTATTTACCTTATTATATATTATATTATCATAACAAATGTTTCATATTAACAATTGTAAATAATTGCAAAATATTTTAAAAAGAGAAAGGTTGTTGAAAATCATATAAAATAGTTTAAATCTCTTCTAAAATGTAATGATTTTTTATGTAAAAAATATGTAAAAAATTTTTGAAAAAGCGTTGACAAAGTAAAAAATCTTTGTTAGAATATACTTGCTGATTTATGTGGGGAGAAGCATAAGGTTGCATTCGTTAGCAACTACGAATGGGAATTTATGTCGACCATAACTCATACGAGTGCCAGCGCAAAATTACGGGTTAGCCCGAATTTATTTTTGTGAATCAGTACTTAACACACGGCTCAGTGTTTACGCGTATGTGAGCGAAATATCTTATACAGCGCGTGGCAGTGTAACGATTAGTGCTAAGGAGTTGGTTAAGGCTTTACTAAAATGAAAAAGGAGAGAAAAATGGCAACAGTAAAACTAAGAATTAAACTTGCATCTTACGATACAGGTTTACTCGAAAATGTAGTTTCAAGAATTCTTGATACTGCAACAAAGTCTGGATGCAAGGTATCTGGACCTATTCCGCTTCCAACAAAGAGAGAAGTGGTAACAATCATTCGTGCAACGCACAAATATAAGGATTCGAGAGAGCAATTCGAATCTCGTACACATTGTAGATTAATCGATGTATACGCTCCAAATCAAAAGGCTGTGGAGAGTTTAACAAGACTCAATGTTCCAGCGGGCGTAGACATTAAGGTAGAATTATAAGGAGGGCCACAATGGAAAAAGCGATTATCGGTAAGAAAATTGGTATGACGCAAGTATTTACTGACGACGGTAGAATAGTACCTGTTACAGTAGTAGAAGCTGGTCCTTGCTATGTTACTCAAATCAAGACTATTGACAAAGACGGATATGCTTCTGTTCAATTAGGTTATGGGGACATCAAGCAAAAGAATGTTAATAAACCACAAGCAGGCGCTTTCAAGAAAGCAAATGTAGATGCTAAGCGCGTTTTAAAAGAATTCAAATATGACGACACAACTAAATTTACATTAGGTCAAGAAGTTAAGGCAGATATGTTCACAGCTGGCGACATTGTAGATGTTAGTGGCGTAACAAAAGGTCATGGTTTCACAGGCGTTATCAAGCGTTGGAACCAAAGAAGATTAAAGATGACTCACGGTGTTGGACCTGTTCATAGAGAAGTCGGATCTATGGGCGCAAACTCAACTCCTAGCCGTGTATTCAAAGGCAAGAAGATGCCTGGTCAGTATGGTCATGAATCAGTTACTGTTCAAAATCTTAAAGTAGTACGCGTAGATGCGGATAGGAACTTGATATTTGTTAAGGGTGCAATCCCTGGTCCTAACAAATCAATTGTAACAATCAAGTCCGCAGCTAAGGCTTAAGTAGGAGATTAGTATGGCGAAACTTAAAGTTTACAATATGAAGAAGGAAGAAGTCGGCACTATCAATTTAAACGATATGGTGTTCGACGCTGACTACAACGAACCATTAATTCATCAAGTTGTAGTTGCTATTCACAACAATGGCCGTCAAGGTACAAAATCTACTTTGACTCGTAGCGAAGTGAATGCTAGTAAGAAGAAAATCTATAGACAGAAAGGCACTGGTGGTGCGCGTCATGACGAAAAGAGTGCTCCACAATTCGATGGTGGTGGCGTAGTATTTGCTCCAAAGCCACGCGATTTCAGTCAAAAAATCAATAAGAAAATGCGCGATATAGCATTTTCTAGTGCACTTTCTCAAAAGATTAGACAAAACGAAGTTGTTGTATTAGACGACATCGCATTTGCAGATAACAAGACAAAGTCAGCAAGCGAGTTCTTAAAGACTTTCGGACTTAATAAGCGTACTTTGATCGTAACTGATGGAAAAAATGAAAGTGTTATCAAATCAACTAACAATATTCAAAAAGTATCATGCGTTGACGCTATGCTATTGAATGTCGCTGAGATTGTTGAAAATACTTTCTTAGTATTTAGCAAAGATGCTATCAAGAAATTAGAGGAGGCATACGTATAATGAAAGCGCAAGAGATTATCTTAGAGCCTATTATGACAGAAAAATCATACGCAGGCATCCAAAATAAAGTTTATACATTTAAAGTTGCAACTAGTGCTAACAAAGTTGAAATCAAAAAGGCAGTTGAAGAATTGTTCGGCGTTCAAGTAGCACGCGTAAACACAATCAGTTGCAAGGGTAAACTCAAAACTAGAAATACAAAAAGTGGACAAGTAACAGGTAGAACTAGCGATTATAAGAAAGCAGTCGTTTTCTTGCGCCCAGAATCAAAGGCTATCGCATTCTTCGAGAACTTGAACTAGAAAGGAGTAGAATATGGCTATAAGAAGCAAAAAACCTACCTCTGCAGGTAGCAGATTTGTCACCTATAAGACATATGACGAACTTACTAAAGATGCGTCCGTTCCAAAGACACTTTTAACTACAGTTAAAAAGAGTGGTGGTCGTAACGCACAAGGCAAAATAACAGTTCGTAACATCGGTGGCGAAAATAGAAGAAAATATAGAATAATTGACTTTAAGCGTAAAAAGGACGGCGTTGTAGCAACAGTTGAGAGCATACAATATGATCCAAACCGTACTGCTTACATTGCACTTTTAGTATACGCTGATGGCGAAAAGAGATTTATCATAGCGCCTAAGGGCTTAAATGTCGGCGACAAGGTTATGTCTGGCGCTGGCGCAGAAATCAAACCTGGTAATTCACTTGAATTAAAAGATATACCACTTGGTGCTAAAATCCACAATATTGAATTACAACCTGGTCGCGGTGGACAAATGGTTCGTTCAGCTGGTATTTCTGCTCAATTAATGGCAAAGGAAGGAGCATATGCTACACTTCGTTTACCTAGTGGAGAAATGAGAAAAGTATCTTTGAATTGCCGTGCAACTATCGGTGAAATCGGTAATGAAGAGAACGAAATCGTATCTTTAGGTAAAGCTGGACGCAAACGCCACATGGGTATTCGTCCATCTGTTCGTGGTAGTGCCATGAACCCAGTTGATCACCCACATGGTGGTGGTGAAGGTAAATCACCAGTTGGTCACGCTGGTCCTGTTACACCTTGGGGCAAACCTGCTCTTGGTTACAAGACTAGAAAACATAACAAGGCTTCTGACAAACTTATTGTCAAGAGAGCAAAATCTAAGTAGGAGTAGAATATGAGTAGAAGTTTGAAGAAAAAACCTTTTGTAGAAGAGAAATTGATGTCTCGTATTCGCGAAATGAACGAAAAGGGAGAGAAAAAAGCTTTAAAGACTTGGTCTAGATCAAGCACAATCTATCCTGAATTCGTTGGACATACAATTGCTGTTCACAATGGTAGAAAACATATACCTGTATACTGTACTGTCGATATGGTAGGTCATAAGTTAGGTGAATTTGCACCTACTCGTACCTTCAAGGGACACAAACAGAAAGAGGCTAAGAAATAGGAGTAGACTATGGCAAAGAGAATTAGAGAAAAAACTGAATTGTTAAAGCAAAATAAAGACACTCGCCCTTATGCTTGTGTTCGTTTCGTTAGGCTTTCTCCTACAAAGGCTAAAATTGTTATCGACACAGTTAGAGGTAAGAGTTATGATGACGCTGTGGCTATCTTGTCGAATATGCCACATGAAGCAGCAGCAATACTTTTAAAAGTAGTTAAGTCTGCGGGTGCAAATGCTGAGAATAATAAAGGTATGAATGTTCACGATTTATATCTTGCTGAAATTGTTCTTGGTCAAGGACCAACTCGTGTAAATAGAATTAATTTCCACGGTCGTGGTCGTACTAGCCAAATAACTACAAGAACTAGTCACATTAAAGTTGTGCTAGATGTAAAGGAGTAAATTATGGGACAAAAAGTTAATCCTAATGGAATGCGTATTGGTATCAATAAAACTTGGAATTCTTTCTGGTACGCAGATAAAAAAGATATCGCTAAAAATATTAAAGAGGACGATACTATCCGCAAATTTATCCTTAAAGAATATAAGAATTGTGCTATCTCAAATGTATTAATTGAGAGAACAAACGACACTTTGACTGTATCCGTTTCAACTGGTAAACCTGGTGTGCTTATCGGTCAAAAAGGTGCAGGCGTTGAAAAATTAAAGAAAAATATTGAGAATTTGTCTAATGCAAAACGCGTTAATGTAAATGTAGTAGAAGTTAAAAATCCTGATTTGGACGCGAAACTTGTTGCAGAGTCAATCGCTAGTCAACTTGAGAATCGTGCTCAATTCCGTCGTGTTATGAAATCTGCTATGCAGAGAGTAATGCGCGCTGGTGCTCAGGGTGTTAAAACTATGGTATCAGGTCGTCTTGACGGCGCTGAAATCGCTCGTAGTGAGCATTACCACGAGGGCTCACTTCCTCTTCACACTATTAGAGCGAATATAGATTATGCTTGCGTTGAAGCACACACAACTTTCGGTGTTCTTGGCGTTAAAGTATGGATCTATAAGGGCGAAATTTTAGGCAAAGTATCTCAAGCTTCTGTACAAAATCACAAGAAAGGAGAGAACTAATATGTTATTGCCTAAGAGAGAAAAGAGAAGAAAACAATTTCGCGGTCGTATGACTGGTCGTGCTATTCGTGGTAGCAAAGTTGTTTACGGAGACTATGGTCTTCAAGCAGTAGAGCCTTGCTGGATGACTCCAAATCAAATAGAAGCTGCCCGTGTCGCTATCAATAGATATATGAAGCGTGGCGGTAAACTATGGATTAAAGTTTTCCCAGATAAGCCTATAACAAAGAAACCTGCTGATACTCGTATGGGTAGTGGTAAAGGTGCTCAAGTCGGTCACGTAGCAGTAGTTAAGCGTGACAGAGTTATATTCGAAGTAAGTGGCCCAAGCGAAGAAGTTTGCTTAGAGGCTTTAAGACTTGCTTCACACAAACTTCCTTGCAAAACTAGAGTAGTTCGCAAGGAAAAAGGCGGTGAAAACAATGAAGAATAATTATAAAGATATGACTATTAAAGAATTGAACGCAGAAGAGAGCAAACTTCGTAGTGAACTCTTCAACCTAAATTTCCAAAAGAAAGTCGGTCAACTTACTGACAGTTCTAGAATAGGCATCACAAAGAGAAACATTGCACGAGTTAAAACTGCTATAAGACAAAAACAAATTGCTGGAGCAAAGGAGTAATATTATGGAAGAAAAGCAAGTAAACCACAAGACAATTCAAGGTGTTGTTGTTTCTGATAAAATGGACAAAACTATTACTGTTTTGGTAACCAGCAAGAAAAAACACCCGATTTATAAAAAATATATGACATATACAAAGAAATATAAAGCTCACGATGAAAAGAATGAAGCACATGTAGGCGATACAGTAGTTATTATTGAGACTCGTCCACTTAGTAAAGATAAATACTTTAGACTTCTTTCTATCGTTGAAAGGGCTAAGTAGGAGGCAGATATGATACAACCATTATCATTATTGAATGTCGCTGATAACTCTGGTGCTAAACAAATCATGTGCATCAGATGTATGGGCGGTTCTAAAAGAAAGTTTGCAAACATTGGCGATATCATTGTTGCCTCTGTTAAGAAAGCAGACCCAGACGGCAAAGTAAAGAAAGGTGATGTAGTAACAGCAGTTATCGTTCGTACTAAGAAGGGTACTCAACGCCCAGATGGTACATCAATCAAATTTGACGATAACGCAGCAGTTATTATCGATAAGCAAAAAGCACCTAGAGGTACTCGTGTATTTGGGCCAATCGCAAGAGAACTTCGTGCTAGAGGATTTATGCAAATCATCTCTTTAGCACCAGAAGTATTATAGGAGGTCGAATATGAAGTTAAGCGTAAAGAAAGGCGACAATGTTTTAGTTATCGCTGGTAAAGATGCTGGCAAAACTGGTGAAATACTTGAAATTAATAAAGAGGCAGGCAAAGTTAAAGTCGCTAATGTAAATATTCAATCTCACCACAGAAAGCCAAGAAGTAAGGACGACAAGGGCGGAATCTTAAAGACAGAAGGTGCAATCGATGTATCTAATGTACAAGTTGTATGCCCTGTTTGTAAAAAAGCCACTAGAGTTGCTCACAGCGTTGTAGACGGAGAAAAAGTTCGTATATGCAAGAAGTGCGGTGCTACTTTAGATGTCGCAAAAAAGACTGCAAAAAGCAGTAAGAAAGCATAAAGGAGTATGACATTATGGAAAAAGAAATAAATAGGCGTCATGCATACTATAACGAAGTGGTTAAAAACGCTCTTAAAGAGAAGTTCGGTTACAAAAATGTAATGGAAATTCCTAAGATTGAGAAAATCGTTTTAAGCCTTCGTCTAGGTAAGGAAAAAGAAAACGCAAAAAGTTTCAATACAGCAGTTGAAGAACTTAGTTTAATCGCTGGTCAAAAGGCTGTACCAACTTATGCGAAAAAATCAGTAGCAAATTTCAAACTTCGTCAAGGTCAAAAAATCGGTGCTAAGGTTACTCTTCGCGGAGAGAAAATGTATGAGTTTTATGATAGACTTATCTCAGTTGCTCTTCCACGAGTTAGAGACTTCCAGGGTTTAAGCACAAAGTCATTTGATGGCAGAGGTAATTATAGTTTCGGTATTAAAGAACAAATTATCTTCCCTGAAATTATTTACGATAAAATTGATACTGTTCGCGGTTTTGATATAATCGTAGTTACAAGTGCAAAGACGGACGCTGAAGCATTTGAATTATTAAAATTAATGGGCGTACCATTTAAGAAGAATTAGGAGTGAATTATGGCAAGAAAAGCAATGGTTAATAAACAGAAAAAAGAGCAAAAATTCACAACTCGTGAGTATACGAGATGTTCTATTTGTGGCCGTCCACACGCTGTACTTAAGAAGTATGGAATTTGCAGAATTTGTTTTAGAAATTTAGCACACAAAGGTGAAATACCTGGTGTTAAGAAGTCTAGTTGGTAAAAGGAGAAAGTTATGTTAAGTATAGACCCAATCGCAGATATGCTTACTCGTATTCGTAATGCGAATTCAAATAAGCATGAGAGTGTACTTGTTCCAGAATCAAAGACAAAACGCGCTATCGCTGACATCTTAAAGAATGAGGGATTCATTACTTCATATACAACAAAAGAAGTTGACGGCGTTAAGATGATGGAAATCGCTCTCAAATATGGTCCTAATGGCGAAAAAGTCATTCAAGGTCTTAAAAGAATTAGCAAACCGGGCTTAAGAATTTATGCTAACGTAGAACAACTCCCAAAAGTTCTTAACGGCTTAGGTATTGCTATAGTGTCTACTAGCAAAGGCATTATGACAGATAAAAATGCTAGAAAATTAAATGTAGGTGGCGAAGTGCTCGCCTATGTATGGTAGAGAGGTGTAATATGTCAAGAATCGGAAAATTACCTATCTCAATCCCCGCTGGAGTTACAGTTGAGGTTAATGGTCATGTTGTTACCGTTAAAGGTCCAAAAGATACATTAACTCAAGAAGTTTCTTCTAATGTAACAGTAGAAGTTAAAGACAACGAAGTACTTGTTACTCGCAATGATGAAACTACTGACTCTAACGCAAAACAAGGTCTTTATAGACAATTAATCCACAATATGGTTACTGGCGTTAAGGACGGATTTAAAAAGTCTTTAACAGTACAAGGTGTTGGTTATAAACTTAATAAACAAGGCAACAAGATTGTTATGAACTTAGGTCTTAGCCATCCAGTTGAATTTTATGAAGTTGAAGGAATCAAACTCGATGTTCCAGACAACAACACTATCATAGTTAGTGGTGCTAACAAAGAATTAGTTGGTGCAATCGCTGCAAAAATCAAAGCATTGCGTCCAATCGAGCCTTACCATGGCTACGGAATTCATTACACTAATGAACCTGTAATTTTAAAACCTGGTAAGTCTGCAGGTAAAAAGAAGTAGGAGGTTAAGTTATGATTAACAAGGTAAATAAGAATAGCCAAAGAGTTAAACGCCATGTTAGATTGCGTCATAACTTATCTGGTACTAGCAAATGCCCTCGTTTGAATGTATATAGAAGTTTATCTAATATATATGCTCAAATCATTGATGATGAAAAGGGTATCACATTAGTCGCTTGTAATACTACTCAAAAAGAGATTAAAGACAAGATTAAAGATATGACTAATAAAGAGCAAGCAAGATTTATTGGTGAAGAGATCGCCAAACTTGCTAAAAAGAAGAAAATCAGCGAAGTCGTTTTCGACAGAGGCGGATATTTATATACTGGACGAGTTAAAGAACTTGCTGACGGCGCTAGAGCCGGTGGCTTGAAATTTTAAGGAGAGATTATGGCACAACAAAAGCGTGAATTTAGAAAACCAAGAATGGAAGAAAAAGACGAATTTGACAAGAAGATGCTTGCTGTCCGCCGTGTAACAAAAGTTGTTAAGGGTGGCCGTACAATGCGTTTCTCTGCCTTAGTCGTTGTTGGTGATAAGAAAGGTAGAGTTGGTATGGGTATCGCTAAGGCTAGCGAAGTTCCTACTGCTATCGATAAGGCTACAAAAGCTGCTAAAAAATCTCTTATTACTGTTCCAGTTATAGACGGCACTATTCCACATGAAGTTATAGGTAAATTTGCTAAAACTAGCGTAAAAATGCTTCCTTCTAAGAAAGGTAGCGGACTTATAGCAGGTGGTGCTGCGCGTACAGTATTTGAAATGGCAGGTTATACTGATATTACTGCAAAAATTTATGGTTCAACAGACAAAATCAATGTTGTTAGAGCAACTCTTAATGGTTTGAAGACTTTGAGAACAAAAGAGCAAGTTGCTATGCTTCGTGGTAAATCTGTTGAAGAGATTTAGGAGGACTTATGGCTAAGAAACAATCTAAAACTATTAAAGTGACTTATGTTAAGAGTGCTATCGGTTTTGACAAGCGCCAAGGAAAAATAGTTGAAGCCCTTGGGTTTAAGAAACTTGGTCAAACTCGTGTCCTTCCAGACAATGAATGTATAAGAGGTAGCATCTTCAAAGTAAAGCACTTGTTAAAAGTGGAAGAAGAGGCGTAAAGGAGAAATTATGTATATACACGATTTAAGAAATGCAGAAGGTGCTAAACAGTCTAAGAAAAGATTAGGTCGCGGTATCGGTAGCGGTATCGGTAAGACTTCTGGTAAAGGTCATAAAGGTCAAAACGCTCGTTCGGGCGGTGGCGTTCGTCCAGGATTCGAAGGCGGACAAAATCCTTTATATCGTAGACTACCTTCTAAGGGATTTAGCAATGCTAAATTTAAGAAAGTATATTCAGTTGTTAATGTGTCAAGCCTTAATGTGTTCGAACCAAACACTGAAGTTGACGCAATAAAACTTCTTGAATCAGGAATCCTTTCAAAAGTTGAAAAGGACGGTATCAAGATTTTAGGTAATGGTGAATTAAAGGTTGCATTAAAAGTTGTTGCTAACAAGTTCACTAACTCAGCAAAAGAAAAGATTATGGCACAAGGTGGCAGTGTAGAGGAGGTATAATGTTTAAGACATTAGCTGACGCTTTTAAGATTAAAGAGGTTAGGAATAAGTTACTTTTAACTTTACTTCTACTCTTTATCTATCGCCTTGGTTGCTGGCTACCTATCCCGGGTATCGATGCTGAGGCACTTGGAGTAAGCGTTGAAGGAAATACCTTTTTAAGCTTACTTAGTTCAGTGAGTGGTGGTGCGCTTAGTCAAGGGTCATTTCTTGCATTAGGTGTTTCGCCATATATCACATCATCAATTATAGTTCAACTTCTTGCTATGGTTATACCTAGTTGGCAAAGACTTGCCAAAGAAGGTGGAGCGGACGGCAGGAAGAAGATTAGTCAATATACAAAAGTAACAGCATTAATTATTGCGCTTGCACAGGCAATCGGTATAGCTGTTGGTTTCGGCACTGCAGATAGCGTTAACTTAAATGTTTTCGGCGGTAGCGAAGTCGTATGCTATATGTTCATTGTGCTTATGCTTGTCGCTGGTGCTATGTTTACCGTTTGGCTAGGTGAAAAAATCACTGAAATAGGTATCGGCAATGGTATGTCTTTACTTATTTTCGTAGGTATTTTGTCTAGTGCAGCTAGCGCTATCATGGGTAATTTCAGCGATTTGGCAGTTGGCGGAGAAACTACTCAAAGAGCAGTATGGCAATTAGTTTTGTTCGTAGTAGCCCTTATCGCAATATTTGCCCTTGTCGTATTTGTAGACGGCGGGGAAAGAAAAGTTGGAGTTCAATACGCTAAACAAATGAAGGGTAGAAAGATGTATGGTGGACAATCAACCTATATCCCTATTCGCGTAAATGCAAATGGGGTTATGCCTATCATTTTAGCGAGTGCAGTATTGACTTTCCCACAATTAATAATGAGCATTTTCTGGCCTAATTCTACTAATGGATTTATAACATGGTGGAACACATATTTAGGTGCAGGTTCATGGGCTTATGCTGTATTAATGGCATTATTAATTTTAGCGTTCGCATACTTCTGGACTATGGTTCAGTTTGATACAGAAGAAATTAGTAGAAGTATACAACAAAATGGTGGATTTATACCAGGTATTAGACCGGGTAAACCTACTGCTCAATATTTGAGCGGAATAAATAAGAAAATTACATTATTTGGTGCTATCTTCTTAGCTTTCATGGCACTCATCCCTACATTATTATTCACAGCAATAGGTACGGGTGGCTTGAATAGTGCTTTCAGTGCTACAGGTATGTTAATCGTTGTATCAGTTGCACTTGAATTCGATAAGCAGTTAGAAGCTCAAATGATGATGAGAAATTATCGCGGATTTTTAAAATAGGAGACGCAATGAATATCGTTCTTTTAGGAATACAAGGTTCAGGTAAAGGTACGCTTGTATCAAATTTAGAAGGTAAATTAGATTTTACATTAATTTCGGTTGGACAACTTCTTAGAGAAGAAGTCGCAAGCGGTTCTAAGTTAGGTGAAAAAATTCACAACGCACAGACAAAAGGACTTTTAGTCGACTTTGATATCGTTATGGATATTCTTTCAAAACGCTTAAATTCAAATGTAAAAGACAACATTATCTTCGATGGATTTCCTAGAAATTTAGAGCAAGCGATTGCCTTTGATAAAATTGTAGATTTAGACTATGTAATTTATTTAAATCTATCAAAAGATATCGCACAAGAGCGTTTAGTTAATAGACTTACATGTTCAAAATGTGGATATATAACTAGAAAGAGCGATGTTAATAGCAATATATGTCCAAAATGCGGTGGAGAACTTACAACGCGTGCGGACGACACTCCAGACGGGATAAAAAAGCGAATTGAAGTCTATGAAAAAGAGACTAATCCGTTGATATATCTATATCGTTCGCGCGGTAAACTAGTCGAAATCGACGCTAGTAAAACACCAAACGAAATTTTAAACGATGTTTTAAAGGTGATAGGATGAATATTACTATTAAAAACAACGAAGAGATAGAGAAAATGCGTATTGCTGGCAAGATTTTAAAGCAGACGCTAGACTTAATCGAGTCCTCTATTTATCCAGGCCAAACCACTTTGCGCCTTAATGATTTGGCTTATCAATATATTATTTCCCAAGGCGCACAACCTTCCTTTTTAAACTATGAGGGCTTTCCATACACTATCTGTGCTAGTTTAAATGATCAGGTAGTGCACGGATTTTGCACCGATGTACCTTTAAAAGATGGCGACATAATTAGTATAGATTGTGGCGTCATCTATCAAGGATATCATAGCGACGCGGCAAGGACTTTCCCTGTGGGAACTATCTCACGAGAGAAACAAGAGTTAATTGAGGCTACTAAACAGTCATTCTTCGAAGGTATAAAAGATATAAAGGCTGGATCTAGATTAGGTCATATCAGTCATAAGATTCAAATGTACCTTGAAGGACATGGCTATGGCGTAGTACGCGAATTAACAGGACATGGAATTGGAACGCATTTGCATGAAGATCCGTATGTCCCTAATTATGGCAAATACAATTCAGGTATTGTACTTTGCGAAGGTATGACCTTAGCAATCGAACCGATGTCTACTTTGGGCAAGCGCGATGTATTCTTAGAAGACAATGATTGGACGGTTACCACATGGGATGGTAAGCCTAGCGCCCATTATGAGAATACTGTTCTTATAACAAAAGATGGAGTAGAAATTCTAACCTTGTAGGAGTTTTATGAATAGTGAATTCATAGCAGGAGATATAGTTAAATCACTTAAAGGACACGATAAAAATAAGGTTTTTATTGTACTATCTATTGACAAAAACGGATATATCGCTATAATAGATGGTAGGACTAGAATTCGTGATAAAATTAAGATGAAAAATCCTAAGCATTTAATAAAAATTGCTCACGATGAAGAAATTTTAAAAAAAGCAAATTCAACTATATGTACCGAGCGAGAAATCTACAATGCGATTAAGAAATATCAGTCTAGTGTAAAGGAGTAAAAATGTCGAAAGAAGATGTTATCGATGCTGAAGGCGAAGTTGTTGAAGTCTTAGGCAATTCTAACTTTAAAGTTAAGATAATGAACGACCACATCATAATTGCCTATATCTCTGGAAAATTGCGCGCTAATAAAATTAGAGTGCTAATAGGAGATAAGGTAAAGGTAGAGATGAGTCCATACGACTTAACTAAGGGCAGAATCGTTTGGCGTGATAAAAACAATTCTTATAAATAATATCAGTTTATAACAAAAAGGAGAAATTATGAAAGTACGACCATCTGTTAAACCTATGTGCGAAAAGTGTAAAGTCATTAAGCGTAACGGCAGAGTTATGGTTATTTGCTCTAAGAACCCTAAGCACAAACAGCGCCAAGGTTAACCGTTTTTACGGCAAAGGTATGCTCGAATAGAACATGACTTTGAATTACGAGTTATTCTCGATAAAAATAAGCACAATGCTTCGCGGCAATTTGGCATTGTGAGAAGATAATATACAATTTAAGTGGAGGAAAGATATGGCACGTATATCAGGCGTGGATTTACCTAATGAAAAGAGAGTTGAAATTGGCTTAACCTATATCTATGGTATAGGCAGAGCAAGTGCAAATAAAATTTTGCAAGCCACAGGCATCAATCCTGACACACGAGTTAAAGATTTAAGCGAGAGCGACATTGCTTCTATTCGTAAATATATAGAGGCTAATTTTGTTGTGGAAGGTGAGAAGCGTAAAGATGTTTCTCTAGACATTAAGAGATTAAAAGAAATTAGATGCTATCGTGGTCTTAGACATATCGCTAACTTACCAGTTCGTGGTCAGTCTAGCAAACAAAATGCGCGTACACGCAAAGGTCCAAAGAAGACCATAGCAAACAAGAAGAAGTAATAAGGAGTAAATATGGCTACTAAACAAGAAACAAAAAAGAAGAAAATATTAGTTAGCAATGGTGAGGGTGCTGTACACATCTTCGCAAATTCTAACAATACCATCGTATCTTTAACTGATAGTCAAGGTAACCTTTTGGTTCAATGTAGTGCTGGTGCTTTGGGCAACAAAGGTGCTAAGAAAACTACACCTTTCGCAGCACAATCAGCTGTTGAAACAGCCTTAAAGAATATTGCAAATTACGGTATCACTAAGGTTGCTATCTATGTTAAGGGTGCAGGTAATGCGCGTGAGGCAGCAATCCGTGCAGTTGGTTCGGCTGGCGTTCAAGTTACTATGATTAAAGATGTTTCGCCTATCCCACACAACGGTTGTCGTCCACCTAAGAAGAGAAGATTATAGGAGGAAATATGGCTAAAAATACTAATCCAGATTGTAAGCAATGCCGTAGGGAAGGTTGCAAACTTTTCTTAAAAGGCGAAAGATGCCTTACAAAATGCTCATTCGATAAACGCCCAGCAATACCTGGACAACATGGCGCAGGAAGAAAGAAAGTTTCTGAATATGGCGTTCAATTGCGTGAGAAGAATAAAGTTCGTAGAGCATACGGCTTATTAGAAAAACAATTTAGAATTTACTATGAGAAGGCTACTCGTAGCAAAGAAGCTACTGGTTGGGCTCTTCTTAAAATGCTTGAATTAAGACTTGACAATGTGGTTTATCGCTTAGGTTTAGGTTCATCTAGATCAGAAGCTAGACAAATTGTTAACCATGGTCACATTACTGTTAATGGCAAGAAAGTTAATATCCCTTCTTATCAAGTTAAAGTTGGAGATGTAATAGCTGTTAAAGATAGCAAGCAATCACTTGATATGTTCGCTAGTCTTAAAGGTGCTAAAGTTAATACACCTAAATGGCTTGAGTTCTCTTCTGACAGCTTGACAGGTAAAGTTTTAGCACTTCCTGAAAGAGATGATATTGATTTAGGAATTCAAGAGCACTTAATAGTCGAATTTTATTCAAGATAATAGGAGAAATTAATTATGATGGAAATCGAAAAACCAAAAATACTTTTGGAAGAATCTGAAAATGGCGCGAAAGCGATTATAACAGTCGAGCCTCTTGAGAAAGGATTTGGCATTACTATTGGTAACATGTTGCGTCGTACACTTTTAAGTTCACTGCCTGGTGCAGCCATTGTTGGTGTAAAAATCAAGAATGTACTACACGAGTTTTCAACTATCAAAGGTGTAAGCGAAGATGTGCCTGATATAATCCTTAATTTAAAGCAAGTCGCTGTTAAAACGGACAATACTGATGTAGACTTTAAGGGTAAGATGACTCTAAAAGTAAAAGGTCCTGCTACCGTTTATGCTAAGGATATAGAGTGCGAGGACGGAATATCTGTTATCAATCCAGATTTGTATATCTGTACTATTGACGACGATGCCGACCTTGATATGACACTATATGTTGGTCGCGGCAGAGGTTATGTGCCTGCTAGTCAGAACAAAGATTATTCTGATGAAGTAGACTATATTGCAATCGATTCATTATTTACTCCTGTAAAACGCGTTAATTTTGAAGTTCAATCTAGCCGTGTTGGTCGAAATCTAGACTTTGACAAATTGGTTTTGGATGTTCAAACTCGCGGAACTGTTAGCGCTAAAGAAGTTGTCGCTTTGTCTGCTAAACTTATCAACGATTATGCTACAATGTTTGTAGAACTTGTTGAAGGTATGGACGGCGTAAACATCCTTGTTGCTAGAAAAGAAGATGAAAGAACTAAATTATATGAAAAACCTATCGAGGAGATGGAACTTAGCGTTCGTAGTTATAACTGCTTGAAGCGTGCTGGTATCGAAACAATTGGCGACCTTGCTAAAAAGAGCCGTGCCGATATGATGAAAGTGCGCAACATGGGTGCAAAATCTATGGAAGAAGTTATTGCAAAGCTTGAAGCTCTTGGAATCGTCCTTGAAGGTAATGATAATTATTAAAGGAGAAAAGGGACATGAAAGTTAAGAAATTAGGTCGTCCAACCGAAGAAAGATTAGCTATAATGCGCAATCAAGCTACAGACCTTCTTTGGAAAGGCAAGATTGAAACTACCTTAGCGAGAGCAAAGTCTTTAAAGAGTTATGTAGAAAAATTGTTAACACTTGCAATCAATTCATACGAAGATGTTGTATCTGTACAAAAGTCTTTCGTTGATGCTAAGGGTGAAAAATCTACTCGTGAAGTTATGAACGATGGTCCAAAGAAACTTGCTGCGCGTAGAAAAATTACAGCTAAAACTTATTCTGTAAAGGAAGAGCGTAAACCAGGTGAGAAGAAAGCCGATTATGTTGCGCGTATTGATAATATTAAAAACCCTTTACTTGAAAAAATATTTAATGTATACGCACCAAAATATGCTGAGCGCGCTAAAGAGTTAGGACAAAAGGGTGGATATACTCGTATTATAAAATTGGGTATTCGCAAAGGCGACAATGCAGAGATGGCTATTATAGAGTTAATTTAATTTACTCGACAAACAAATGGGCATTTATGCTCATTTTTTAAACTTACAAAAAAGGAAATTATTATGTTAATTAAAAATATGTATAAATCTAATAAAAGTTATCCTATTTTACATGGTAAAGTAGGTGGCTACTGGTTCGAATTCGCAAATGGTAATCTAAGCAAAGTTTTTTACAATGCAAGAAACTTTGTGGCAGGTTTTGCAGCAGTTCAAGAATTTAATAATAGTGAATGGAGATTTTTAAATTTAAGAAACGCACTTTCTAGAGATAGTTATGTGACTGTAAATAATTATGATGATCACAATGGTTTTGCCCATGTCATTTTATCTAAAGATAAAGCGATAGAAGGAGAAACGAATTTTCAGCGTGATTATATAGGCAGGTTATCAAATGGATTAACAAGTTCGGGTCAGGCATTTTATTTGTACATAACAGGGCAACTCGATTGGAAAAACATGAAAATGAAATATTTCGATGATGAAAAGTTCATGCAAGCTGTAAAAAAAGAAGAGATGAGAAGATATCTAGCAAAAAATCCTAAAGCTACACGCGAAGAAAAACAAGATTTTTTAGCATTGTTAGACGAAAAGATCGCAACTCTTTGTAGAGAAGAATTAAACAATAAAAAATAAAATTATTATCAAACTACAAAATGTTAAAAAGCCTGTATCGAATGATGAAATATTAAGTAAAAATATAGTCAACAAGTTTGACTATTTTTATTATTTATCTTAAATTGAATATAGATATATGAAAAATTATATTATAGAAATGAAATTATTTTAGATAATATTGTATTCAAATTTAAAATGGATAAATAATTAAGTATTGACAAATTATATATTTTTTGTTATCCTAAAAACAAAAGGAAAGGTAAATGGGTAAAGAATTAGATTTAAGTATTTGGGACGAAATTGAAGACCTTCATGATTTTGATAAGTCACTTATTTCTAAGAAAATCAATTATATCGAGAAAAAGAAACAAGAAAATAATGAAATTAGAGAGTTGATTGCTGAAAAAAATAAGCGTATCGATATGGATTATGTTCGAGATTCTGATTTAATTGAAAATATTGTAGATATAACTGTAAAAGAAGGCGAAGATATTGAAGTTGAGTATATAAATGATGAGGGTGAAATTTCAAAAAAAATAATTCATTTTACAACACATTTAGATGCAGTAAATGAAGCAATAACGCAAGCCAGAAAAGATAAAGAGATATATAAGAATACAGGAATTATGCCTCCACTTACTATTGATTTTATTGAACATATTCATGAATTATTATTTAGAACATATATTCTTTTTAATACAAGAATTGATAAATATACTTCTAGACCAATGTCACCTGATGGATATGGTAAATTTAGAGAGACCGTGCTTATAAATGGGAAACCACATAAATATAATGTTGAAGTTGAAGAATGCTCATGGATAACTCCTAGTGATAGTGACGATGTTCGCGAGCATATGAAACAATTAGTAGATAAATATAACAATTCAAAACTAAATCCAATTTTAAAAGCGATAATTTTTAAAATTATGTTAATTAATATGCAACCTTTTAGAGATGGCAATAAGCGGACTTCTAGAATTATGCTAAATTATATGCTAGTTAGAAATGGGATACCAACTGTAACTATAATGGCTAAACAAAAAGAAGAATATTTTAAGGCTATTCATGATGCAGTAGTAGATAAAAATTATAAACCAATTATAAATTTAGTTTTAAATTCGCTTGATTATAGGTGTGATGAATATATAAATCTTATTAAAGCATATGAAGAAAACAAACTTGAAGAGAAAAATATAAATGGTACGACAATAAATTTAAATTAAATAGTTGTTGTTTTAATTAAAAATGAATATAACTGTAAATTTTGTTAAATTCCATTATATAACTTCATAAATTATCTAAAAAACTATCGGTAAAATTGTTCAAACTATTGACAATTTTACCTTTTTTTTATATAATTTACTTGTTATAGATTAAATGCTGCTATGTCTATATAAGAGGTTGCAAAAATTTATAAGGAGGAAATAATGCCTACAGTTAATCAATTGGTTAGAAAAGGTAGAGTTAAACAAGTAGCTAAAAGTCAATCAATCCTTTTGGATGAATGTCCACAAAAGCGTGGTGTTTGTTTGTCTGTTACTACTACTACACCTAAAAAACCTAACTCAGCTTTGCGTAAGATTTGTCGTGTTCGTTTGTCTAATGGTAAGGAAACAACTTGCTATATTCCAGGAGAAGGTCACAATCTTCAAGAGCACAATGTTGTATTGGTTCGTGGCGGAAGAGTGCCTGATCTACCAGGTGTTCGTTATCATGTTATCCGTGGCGCGCTTGATACAGCTGCTGTTCAAAAGCGTAAACAAGGTAGAAGTAAATATGGCGCTAAACGCCCTAAGTAATTTAGCGTATAATATTTTTATTTCATAGTCGATATAGACAACTTAGTGTTGTCTTAATATAAAATTTTGTAATTTAATTATATAAGGAGAAAAAATATGTCAAGAAGAAATGCAGCTGTAAAGCGCGAAGTATTGCCAGATCCAGTTTACAATTCAAAACTTGTTACAAAAATCGTTAACCAAGTTATGTTGGATGGCAAAAAAGGTCTTGCTCAATCAATCGTTTACAGCGCTATGAAAACTGCTGGCGAAAAGATTGGCGAAGATTCTTTAAATGTATTAACTACAGCTATTGAGAATATTAAACCAAAACTTGAAACTAAAGCAAGAAGAGTTGGCGGTGCTAATTACCAAGTTCCTATGGAAATTAATGCTGATCGTCAACAAACATTAGCTATTCGTTGGTTAGTTCTATGCGCAAGAAAGCGTAATGAGCGCGGTATGGAAGCACGCCTTTCTGCTGAAATCGTCGATGCATACAACCAAGCTGGTGGCGCTATCAAGAAGCGTGATGATATGCACAGACAAGCAGAGGCAAATAAAGCTTTCGCACACTATCGTTGGTAATAGGGGGATATAATGGCAAGACAAGTTCCGTTAGAGAAAATTAGAAATATTGGTATTATGGCACACATCGATACAGGTAAAACTACCACTACTGAGCGTATATTGTTCTATACTGGTATTAACCATAAAATCGGTGAGGTTCATGATGGTGAAGCAACAATGGACTGGATGGCTCAAGAGCAAGAGCGTGGTATTACTATCACATCTGCTTGTACAACTTGTAAATGGCAAGATTGTACCATAAATATTATTGATACTCCAGGACACGTTGACTTTACAGTAGAAGTTGAGCGTTCATTGAAAGTGTTAGACGGCGCCGTTGCACTATTTAGTGCGCGTGCAGGTGTTCAAGCGCAAAGTGAAAATGTATGGCGTCAAGCATCAAAATTTAATGTTCCTCGTCTTTGTTTTATAAACAAGATGGACATTAATGACGCAAATTTCTTAAAAGCTGTTACAAGCATTAGAGAAGTTTTAGGTGCTAACGCTGTGCCTATTCAATTGCCTATAGGTGATGCTGAAACATTCAAAGGTATAGTTGATCTAGTTAAAATGAAAGCATATGTATTCTATGACGATTTAGGTAAAGATGTTAGAGAGGAAGAAATCCCTGCTGACATGCTTAAAGATTGTCAGGAATATAGACAAAAAATGATAGAATCAGTAGCAGAAACTGATGACGCTTTGCTTGATAAATTCTTCGCTGGAGAAGAATTCACAATTGAAGAAATCAAGAGAGGTATTCGTACTGCTACATGTCAATTGAAGATGTTCCCAGTTTTATGCGGTACTGCTGCTAAGAATAAGGGTATTCAAGAGTTATTGGACGCAATCGTTGATTATATGCCAAGCCCAATCGATGTTCCACCTATTAAAGGTGTTATGTTAGACGGCACTACTGTTGAGAGAAACAACAGCGATAGCGAACCTTTTGCAGCACTTGCATTCAAGATCGCTACTGACCCATATGTTGGTCGTATTACATTTATTCGTGTGTACAGTGGTAGTTTAAGTGCTGGTAGTTATGTTCTTAATGCAAACAAGGATAAGAAAGAGCGTATTGGTCGTCTACTTCACATGCATGCTAACAATAGAACAGATATCCCTGAAGTTCTAGCTGGTGATATATGTGCAGTTGTTGGATTGAAAAACACTGGTACTGGTGATACACTTTGTGATGAAAAATTCCCTATCAAGTTAGAAGAAATGGAATTTATGAAACCAGTTATCGAGCAAGCTATTGAGCCAAAAGATAAGCAAGCACAAGAAAAACTCGGTATTGCTCTTCAAAAACTCATGGAAGAAGACCCTACATTTAAGTCTTATACTGATGACCAAACTGGACAAACTATTATCGCAGGTATGGGTGAATTGCACCTTGATATCTTGGTCGATAGAATGAAGCGTGAATTCGGCGTAGAAGTAAATGTTGGTAAGCCACAAGTAGCATACAAGGAAACTATCCGTAAAGCGGTTGAAGCTGAAGGTAAATACATTAAACAATCGGGTGGTCGTGGACAATACGGACATTGTAAAATTAAGATGGAACCACTTGAAAGAGATAAAGGGTATATCTTTGAAAGTGCGGTTGTCGGCGGTGCTATTCCAAAAGAATTTATCCCACCAATTGACGCAGGTATTCAAGAGGCTAAGAAGTCTGGTGTCGTAGCCGGTTATGAGACAATTGACTTTAAGGTTACAGTATATGATGGATCATATCACGATGTCGACTCATCCGAAATGGCATTTAAGATTGCCGGTTCATTAGCGTTTAGAGAAGCTATGAAAAAAGCAGATCCAGTTTTACTAGAACCTATAATGAAAGTAGAAGTTAATACTCCAGATGAGTACTTAGGTACAGTTATGGGCGGACTTACTTCACGCCGTGGTGTATTGACTGGTACTGAAGCAAAATTCGGTAGTCAAGTGATTCATGCGGAAGTTCCACTTTCTGAGATGTTTGGATATTCTACTGATCTTCGTGGTTCTACACAAGGTCGTGGTACATTCACTATGGTGTTCGACCATTATGCTGAATGTCCTAAGAATGTCGCAGATAAAATTATCGGCGATAGAAAAAAATTAGAGAATTAAAAAAGTCACAAAAATCACTTGACTTTAATATTCTAATTAGAGTAAAATAAAATAGTATATTATAAAGGAGATTATATATTATGGCAAAAGCTAAATTTGATAGATCTAAGCCACATCTTAATATTGGTACTATCGGTCACGTTGACCACGGTAAAACTACTTTAACCGCTGCTATCAATACTTGGTTGGCTAAGAAAGGTTTTAAAGCTGACGCTAAGGGGTATGCAGATATCGATAATACTCCAGAAGAGAGAGCTCGTGGTATTACAATTAATACCGCTCACATTGAGTATGAGACAGAGAAGCGTCACTATGCACACGTAGACTGCCCAGGACACGCAGACTATGTTAAAAACATGATTACTGGTGCTGCACAAATGGATGGTGCTATCCTTGTTGTTGCTGCAACAGATGGTCCAATGCCTCAAACTAAAGAGCATATTCTTCTTGCTCGTCAAGTTGGTGTTCCTTACATCATCGTGTTCATGAACAAGACAGACCTTGTTGATGACCCTGAAATTCTTGAATTAGTTGAGATGGAAGTTCGTGATTTGTTATCTTCTTACGAATTCCCTGGTGACACTATCCCAGTTATTAAAGGTAGCGCATTAAAGGCTCTTGAAGCTGCTTCTGCTGGCAATGTTGACGATCCAGCTTGCGCATGCATTAAAGAATTAATGGATGCTGTTGATAGCTATATCCCAGACCCAGTTCGTGATAATGATAAACCATTCTTAATGCCTATTGAGGATGTATTCTCTATCACTGGTCGTGGTACTGTTGCTACAGGTAGAGTTGAGCGTGGTGTTGTTAAACTTAACGAAGAAGTTGAATTAGTTGGTATTAAACCTACTCGTAAAGTAGTTATCACTGGTATTGAAATGTTCAGAAAGTCACTTGATGAAGCTCGTTCTGGAGATAATGCTGGTCTATTACTTCGTGGTATTCAGCGTACAGAAATTGAGCGTGGTCAAGTTCTTGCTAAACCAGGTTCAATTACACCTCACACAAAATTCAAAGCTGAAGTTTATGTTTTGAAGAAAGAAGAGGGTGGCCGTCATACTCCATTCTTCAATGGATATCGTCCTCAATTCTTCGTTCGTACAACTGATATTACAGGTTCTATCAAACTTCCTGAAGGAGTTGAAATGGTTATGCCTGGCGATAACATCTCTATGGAAATCGAACTTATTCACCCAATTGCTATTGAGAAAGGTATGAGATTCGCTATCCGTGAAGGTGGTCGTACAGTTGGTTCAGGTGTTGTATCTGACATCATTGGTTAATTGTAAATTAAAAAGTCTTGCTATGCAGGACTTTTTTTGTCCCATATTGACATATTTTAATTTTATGATATAATCATGATAGGAGAAAATCAATGGAGATAAAAAATAAAATATATTTTGAAAATATTATTATAGTAAAAAAGAATGGAGAAATTCATCATATTGAAGCAGTGCCTGGCAGTACAATAAGTAAAGCTATTCAAGATATAAAATTGTTGTTAACTATTCTTGATTTAAAAGGTGAATATGCGTTAATATTTAATGAAAAAACAATAAATATATCTAAATATTCAAATCTACAAGAAAAAATAAATGAATATATTGCACTATGCAATCATTCAAACCTATTAAATTTGTAATTATTAAAAGATTTTATTTTTTATAATTAGTAAATAACAAAATCTATATATATTAATCATGAAGCTGAACAAATTTTTTTAAAAGACAAATTAACCCAATTCAAGGATGTATTAATTGTGTTAAATTATAATACATTATACCGAGGTGAAAAATGAAAAACGAAAATAAATTGTATTTTAAACATATAATTGTTATTTATAATAATGGTGAAATCTCAAATATTTTGCCTACTTTTGGTGCTTGCCCTGCTGATGTAATTGCAGACGCTGTACTATATTTAAATATTGAAAATGTAAATAATGAATTTGTTTTGGATATTGATGGTATACAAGCTGTTGTTTCCAAAGATTCAAATGAATTAGAAGTAATAAAAGATTTTTATACAAAGGCAAGTCCTTTAGTAAAATAATATTTATTATTAAATATTTAATTAACTTTAAGTGCATTAATTTATTAATTAATGCTATTTTTATTTATTAGTATAAAACTATTTATTTTTTATTGATAAAAATTATTATTTATATTAAAATTATATTGGAGAAAAGTATGAAAAAAATAATTTTGACAGGTGATAGACCTACAGGACATTTGCATATTGGTCATTATGTTGGATCATTAAAAAGAAGATTAGAATTACAAGAAAAAGGCGATTATGACCAGTTCTACATTATGATTGCGGATGCTCAAGCATTAACAGATAACTTTGGAAATGTACAAAAAGTTAAAGATAATGTATTGCAAGTTATGCTGGACTATTTAGCCGTAGGGTTAGACCCTAATAAAGTTACTTTTTTTGTTCAAAGCGAAGTTAGCGAACTCACAGAATTTACTTTTTATTACATGAATTTGGTTACTCTCGCGCGATTACAAAGAAATCCCACTGTAAAAGAAGAATTAAAGCATAAAGAATTTGCAAATAATATTCCTATGGGATTTTTAACATACCCTGTTAGTCAAACAGCAGATATTACCGCGTTTAATGCAACTATTATTCCTGTCGGCGATGACCAATTGCCAATGATCGAGCAGGCGAGAGAAATTGTCCGTTCATTTAATAATTTATATGGCGAAACATTAATTGAACCTAAGGCTGTTTTGCCAGAAAATGAAAGTGCATTTAGATTAGTTGGAACGGACGGAAAGGCAAAAATGAGCAAATCATTAAATAATTGCATTTATTTAAGTGATAGCGAAAACGAAATAAAACAAAAAGTATTTTCAATGTATACCGATCCAGACCATATTCATGTTGAAGATCCAGGGAAAGTAGAAGGCAATACAGTATTTACTTACCTAGATGTATTCTCTAAACCAAGCGATTTTGAGAAATATTTGCCTGAATATAAATCTCTAGACGAACTTAAAGCACATTATAGGCGAGGTGGACTTGGAGATATGAAAATTAAAAAATTCTTAAATAATATCTTGCAAGATTTGTTAAAACCTATTCGTGAAAAAAGAAATGAGTTAGAAAAGGACACAAATAAAATTTTTGAAATTTTAAAGCAAGGTACTAAAAAAGCAAGAACAGTCGCACATGCTAATCTAATTAAATTAAAATCAGCAATGGGCATAAATTATTTTAATTAAATTATGAATCATATAAGTTATTATATGATTTTTTCATATTGACAATTTACAATATTTGATTTATACTATCTTAATAACTAAGTAAAGGAAGGGGAAAATAATATGGAAAAAAAAGAAATTAAAATATTGCTGAAAAAAATTTCTATTTCACCTAAATTTGTAAATGAATTATCTTTTGAGCAATTATTTGAAATCAATGAATTATTATCTCAAAAAATAATTAAATTAAGGAGAAAAAAATGATAAACGAAAATAAAATACAAGACTACTTTCAAAATTCGCTTGATGATATTTTACAACAAAATTTAACAGAGAGTGAAAAAGTTAAAGTGGCTAAACATTTACTTTATAACCATGGGTTATATAAATACAATAAAATAATAAGAAAAATGCTATTATTAGAATTAATTAAGTTAAAATTTTTTGATTATGAAAAATTTTTAAATGAAATCGACATTAAAAAGTTTATTACATTTATGGATAATTTAAATGAAATTCCTTCTGAATTTGAAAAAGTGTTGTCTAAATATGATGAAGAATATAAAAAATATAAATTAAAAAAATATAAAGAAATTGATGATTTTCGAGGGTATTTAGTTATTCATTCTATCATCGCAAGGATTAAGAATAGTGAGCAAATGTTAGAGGCTTTTGAATATTTTGCAGAAAATGATGAAACTATTTTTATTAGACTTATATCAATTTATCATTTTTTTGATCCTAGCTTCATTTTTAAAAAATTTGATTATGAAAAAATTTTAAATTTATTACCGACTAATAGTTTTAAATTTTTAACTGATGGATGGATAAATCTAATTATAAAGAATCCAAAATTATTACAAATTTTAAACACATTGCCATATGAAAAAAGAAAAGCAATAATTGATGAATTACCTAATGAAATTTTATATTCGCAAGATTTTCTAAAAAACCTAAGTGTCGATTCTAAAAATTATGACGTTCTACCTAAAGATATAAGGTGTAGAGAAGATGTTAAAATTTTATTTAATCGTGGAGAAGTTTTAGATTATAATTTAAAAGAAGATTGGACGGATAAAGAAAATAAAATTGTTTCATATTTCACTCTTTCCAATAATTTAGAACCAAAAAATAAACATGATTATATGTTAATATATGAAAAATATATCGAAGAAAATATATCAATCGAAGCTTTTTGTACCAAATATAAAATATCTTCGGTTGACGGATTTAAAGAAATGCTAGACAGAATTTATGCAGAAAATTATAATGAAGGTTTAAAAATAAAAGACATAAAAAAGAATGCTCAAGATAGATATTTTAGAAAATTTTTATCAAATATTTATAAAATTTTAAGAAATGAAATGACAATTGATGAATTATTAAATGAACAATATAACAAATATTATACTTTTAATAATTTTATAACTTATTGTGGTAATGAAATTGATAAAGAAATGTTTAGTAAGAAGATAGTTGAATACTATGCAACAAAAAATTTAGAACAATACACATTAAATGATAAAAATTTTCTCGATTTTGATGATAAAAAATCTACAAATTACGAAGATTTTAAAAATTTAATTAGTCCATTTTTAACTTTACCTAAAGATAAAAAATTTTATATTATGTTAGCTAAAATAAGGAATGATTTTGAAAAATTAAAAATTAAATACAAAAGACAAAATCTTCCATATTTGTATAAGAAATCTGGTAATAGTTATGAAATAAATGACGATGTTATTGATCAAGCATTTTGTTATGCTAAAAAACATAATATATGGGAAAGTCAAGTTGCAATTAGTGAAATAGCTAAAAAAATTGTTGTTGGTGAAATAAATTTGAAAGAAGAAACTGAGAGAATTAAAGAAGAAATGAAAAAAACTTTATTGCAAATGCTTTCTGAAATCAATACAATTGAAGAATATTTAGAATTTATATCAAGTTATAGTGATTATAAAAAAGAGTAAAAATTACTCTTTTTTATAATTTCTTTTTTAATTTGCATAATTACATTGATGATTAAATGAAACCGCGCTGTTGACCACAGACATAGCAATTATTGTTTGAATTGCTTTGATTGTAAGCGCCTAGTGCTAAAAGTAAAAGCAATAAGAATGTAGTGTTTGTGGCTAGGTTCGTATTTGTCGCTTGTGCAATTATGGCAATCAATATAGCAAATAAAATATAAAATGCATTTGTATTCATTTTCTTGCTCCTTATATAAAATTATTTGTTTATCTTATTTATTCGACAATTTTGTATAATGTTAATAATTTACAAAAAAATCATATTTTTGATAATATTTTTATATGATTTTAGAGTTTAGCGAAGAAATGATATTAAAAAATTATATGCCTAAAAGTGCAGATTTAAAAAATATGACTACTTTTTTCTATGCTTTTAGTGATGATACAAGGCTTAAAATTATCATGTTATTATCTATGCGTGCGCTGTGTGTTAGTGATATATCTGCAGTTTTGAACATAAATCAAACGACAGTTAGTCATCAATTAAAGATACTCAAATCAATAAATATTGTGGCATGTGATAGAGTTGGTAAGAATATAATATATTATATCAAAAATCCTACTATTGAAAGTGTGCTTAATGCGACTGTAGATTGCATATAGCATAAATTGAAAATTTTCATACTATATAGTATGAATATTATTTGTGTTAGTGGAGGTAGTTATAAATCATTTTATCTTAACTATTTTCTAAAGTTAAAGTCGTGCGACTTAATTATTTTTAATTTCGGAATAATCTATGATTATGATATATGTGACGAATTAATGGGTAATGCAGTTGTAACAAAAGAATTAAAAATGTTATCTAAAATTTTAAAAGCACAGATAGTGGCGGGTGTTTATATAAACAATTACGACAAAAGATATAAAGGGATAATAGTTTGCAATAACGACAAAATACAAGTAATTAGAGCGAGCATTGGAGTAAAAATCTTTTGCAAAAAGTATGATTTTATAGTAGGAGATGAAAATGTCCGTGCTGATAAAATAAACAAAATCGTATTATCTAATAGGCGCATTTATCCGAATCTAAAACATTGCAGTAATAAAAAAATAATGATATTTTTTGATAAATATGGTGTAGGAATAGTGCAAAATCAAAAATTAACGAGAAAATTTTACAAATATTCAAAAATTATTTTGAAATAAATTTACGGTATGCTATAATAAAATAAATATATTAGGTTGATTATATCAACTTTTGCCAAATAAGAACGCACCTTCGCGTTTTTGTGGAGAAATTGATTATGAAGAAAACTATTAGAGATATTGATGTTACTGATAAACGAGTACTTGTAAGAGTTGATTACAATGTTCCTATGAACGCTGAATTAAAGATAACAGATGATACTCGAATTTTGGCTACTATGCCTACTATAAACTATTTGGTTGATCATGGTGCAAAGGTTATTCTTTGTTCACATTTGGGACGCCCTAATGGACAAGTAGACCCTAAGTTGTCGCTTAGACCCATCCTTGCTAGATTGTCAAAAGTATTAGATAAACCAATATCTTTTTGTGAAGATTTATTCGACAAATCGACTAATGAATTGGTCGAGAAAATGCATGATAGCGATATCTTAATGCTTGAGAATATCCGCTTTTATAAAGGCGAAGAAACTAACGATGAAAAGTTAGCGCAGGCGCTTGCAAATCTTGCCGATATATTTGTATTTGAGGCATTTGCCACTGCACATAGAAAGCACGCTTCTACATATGGAGTTGCAAAATTAATACCGACAGTCGCCGGATTTTTAGTTGAACAAGAGTTAAAAGTTTTTGATAAGGTGTTAAAAGATCCAGACCATCCTTTTGTTGCTATTTTAGGTGGAGCAAAAGTTTCAGATAAACTCCCTGTAATAGAAAATCTATTAGATAAAGTAGATACAATTTTAATAGGTGGCGGTATGGCGTACACATTTATTAAAGCGATAGGTGGAAATGTAGGCATGTCTATTGTGGATAATTCAAAATTAGAACTTGCCAACAAAATATTAGATAAGGCTAAAGAAAAAAATGTGAAAATATTGTTACCTATTGATAATGTAGGTGCGAAAGAGTTTAGCGAAGAGAGCGAAATAAAATTGTTTAATAGCGGATTTTTTGCAGACGATTACCAAGGTATGGATATAGGTCCAAAAACTATTAAGATGTTTAAAAAGGTTATTAAAAAGGCAAAAACTATTGTTTGGAATGGCCCTCTTGGTGTGTATGAATATGAAAAATTTAAACACGGCACAAACAAGATAGCAAAATATGTTGCAAAGAGTAAAGCAATATCACTAATTGGTGGCGGTGATAGTATTGCGGCTATCCATTCTATTGGAGTCACAAAGAAAGTGACTCATATGTCAACAGGCGGTGGCGCTAGTTTAATGCTATTGCAGGGAAAGAAACTTCCATGCATTGAAGAGATAGAAGATATGTAACTTTTTAAAATTATTAAAATTTATAAAAATAGAGCAATAAAATGCTCTTTTTTCTTTTAAAATAATAAAATTTTAATTATAATATAAGCATGAAGAAAGGGATACTTATAATATTAGATGGTTACGGCGAAGGGAAAAGATATGAATATAATGCCGTAACAAACGCAAAAACTCCATTTTTAAATAGTTTAAAAGTGCAATCAAAAACAAAAATAAAGACGGATAGTGAAGCGGTTGGACTTCTTAATAACACCATGGGTGGAAGCGAAGTCGGGCATATGACAATTGGTGCAGGACGAGTTGTACTTTCTACTGCTGCTAATATTGCAAATGATATAAAGACAAACAAGTTTGCACATAATGAAAATGTCGTAAAGATAATGTCTCATTTGCGCTCAAAATCAGCCGATTTGCATTTGGTAGGGCTTATGTCCGATAAGAATATTCATAGCGACATTAATCATGCAATAGAGATTATTAAAATAGCAAAAGACTATGTAAAACATATATATATTCATTTTATAACAGACGGAAGAGATACAAATAGTTTTGACGCTCCTAAATACTTAAAAAAATTAGAAAAAGAGATAAAAAATATAAAAAATTGTGAAATTATTAGTGTTTCAGGAAGATATTATGCTATGGACAGAGAATCAAATCTGGACAGAACTCTATTAGCGTTCAATGCTATGTTTAAACAAACAAAATTCATTGATTCTTCAATTTTAGAATATTTAGAATCTCAATATAAAGAAAAGCACACAGATGAATATATCGACCCTATTTCAATCAAAAGTTCGTATACAAACATAAAAAAAGACGATGTTGTCTTATTCTTTAATTTTAGGGAGGATAGGCTTAGACAGATTGTTAATATGACAAGTAGTTTAAATTGCAAAATCGCAAGCATGTCCGATGTGGGTGGAACAAAAACGCTTGTACTTTATCCTGAAAAAATTGTTGAACACACATTAAGCGAGCATATTTCAAATTTAGGTTTAAGACAAGTAAAAATCAGTGAGACGACGAAATATGCGCATGTAACATATTTTTTAAATGGCGGAAGAGAAAAACCTTTTCCAAACGAAGATAGAATACATGTTCCTACCCTTAAGGTTGATCATTTTGATAAAACTCCTAAAATGCGTGCGCGCGAAATCACTATACAAACATTGCATGCTATAAAATCTCAATATGATTGTATTGTTGTGAATTATTCAAATCCTGATATGATAGGTCATACAGGTAATTATTTAGCCGAGATTAAATCGCTTAATTATCTAGATAAAATGGTCAAAAAAGTTGTAAAATATGTAATAAAAAAAGACTATGTTATAGTTTTAACTGCAGACCATGGAAATGCAGAGTATATGAAGAATGCAGACGGGTCAAATAACACATCGCACACTTTAAATCCTGTATTTTGCGTAGTCATTAAGGACGGGAAAGTTTTAAAAACAAAATTACATGGCGGACTAAAAGATATAGCGCCAACGCTAATTGATGCTATGGATATAGACAAAAATCCGTATTTTGAAGGCAAAAGTTTAATTCAATCTTGACAACAGAGATAATTTTTGATAAAATTAAAAATAGGAAAAAGTTATGAAATCATATTATTATCAATTTTTAAATTTTATTCAAGAGATGAACATTGGGTGGTACATGGCGATTTGGTTTGTCCTATTTTTGGCAATACTTTCGCTTACAATTCGCTTTTTTAAAATTTATAATGGTACACAAAAGAATTTTGAAAAAGTGAGTTTAATCATACTTGCTGTATTATTATTCGCATTTTTAATATTTTTCACTTATGTTAGGAAATAGTAAAAAAGAGTTGAAAGTTTAATTAATTTATGTTATAATTCTAAAGTTTTGGAGGATATATGAGTTTGTTGTTAACAGTGCCACAATGGATGGAAACAAGTTTTCCTGTCTTTGAGAGAATATGTTTGGTATTACTTGCTTTGCTTGCTATTACGCTTATTATATTAGTATTTTTACAAATAACGGGCGGGAGCAATACTAGTAATGCAATTACAGGCAATCAAGATAGTTATTATGCACAAAACAAATCTGGTTCAAGAGAAGGTAGAATCACAAGGTTAATTTATATCATTTTGGGATTAATTGCACTATTTAGTATATTATATTTCATATTCTTAAAAATTCCTACAATGATGTAGTAAGTGGACAAATCGTCCGCTTTTTTTATATTTATTAATAAAATGGTGCTTTTTGTTTTATTATTTTTCGCATAAATGATAAAATATAATTATGGATATTATAAAGACAATACGAAATAACAAATTAATCTATTACTCAATAGATGAATTAGCAGACGATTTAAGTATAATTTATGGCGAGTCAAAGTCTAAGATGAAAGAAGAGATCGTTTCGCTTATTCATTCGGGTGATTTATTTTTAAATGATAAAGGTAAAGTCTCAATCTCTGCCGACCATGGATATTTTAAAGCGCGCATGATAGTGAATAAAAAAGGATACGGATTTGCGCAAGTTGATGGATACAATGATTTTTTCATACCAGCATTTAACATAAATGGCGCATTTGATGGCGATGATTGTCTTGTCGAAATAACCGCTAAAAAAGGTGATGACAATATTGAAGGTAGAGTAGTCAAAATCTTAAAACGCAATACAACAAAGGTCGTTGGTACTTATATTGTGGGTAAATCTAAAAATGTAGTTTTCCCAGATGATGAGAAACTCCCTCAAATTAGAATATTTAAAAATGATGCAGGTAAAGCAAAAAATAATGACAAAGTTTGGGTTGAGTTGGATATGGACTCAATTGATAGTAAAATTGTACGCGGTGTGATTTTAGAAGTTTTGGGTCAAGCGAATACACCAAAGGCAGAGCAATTATCAATAATCCGCGCGCATAATTTAATTGAGCATTTTGACGAAAAAACTTTAAATAACGCGCGTAACATTAAACAAGTTGTTGACAAAAAAGATTTTAAAAATAGGCAAGATTATACTGAACATAAAGTTATAACCATAGACGGCGAAGACGCGCGCGATTTTGATGACGCGTTATCAATAGTTAAGAACGACAAAGGTGGATATAACTTGTATGTTCATATTGCCGATGTCTCTAACTATGTAGACGAGGGCTCAGCGCTCGATAAAGAGGCGTTTAAGCGTGGTACTAGTGTATACTTCCCTAACCAGGTCATACCGATGTTGCCAAAAGAATTAAGTAACGGCATTTGCTCATTAAATGAAGGCGTAAATAGACTTGTCCTGACGGTCGAAATGCAATTAGACAATCAATTCAATCTATTGTCTTCACGCATATGCGAAGGAGTAATAAATAGTAGTCATAGAATGACTTACACTGAAGTCATGAAGTTATTAGAAAATGACGAATTTTTAAAAGAAAAATATTCTGATGTATATGAAGATATTTTGTTATACCGCGCAATTTCAAACAAGCAGAAACAAATTAGACTTGCGCGTGGTGAAATTAGAATGAATATTCCCGAACCATTTATTTTAGAAAATGAAGCGGGGGAGATTGTATCGATTGAAAAACGCGTTCAAGACGAAGCGCACGAGATAATCGAAAGCCTTATGATAATGGCAAATGAATGTGTTGCAAAAAAATTCTATGATCTTAATATCCCATTTGTATATCGTGTGCATGAAAAACCTGATAGCGAGAAAGTTAAGCGATTGTCTACATTGTTACTCAATATGGGAATAAATAACAAATTAGAAGAAGACGGCGACAACCCTATGGCATATCAAAAAATTATTGAGAAAATATTTAATACGCCAAAAGAGACAACTTTAACAAAATTTATTTTGCGTTCAATGATGAAAGCACGCTATTCACCTACCTGTTTAGGTCATTTTGGATTAGCGAGCGAATTTTATTGTCACTTTACAAGTCCGATAAGACGCTATCCAGATTTACAAATTCATAGAATTATTAAGAATTATCTTCATGGCGTACCTATTGAAGATTTAAAACTAAAATATGGCGAAATAGTTGAAAGAGCAAGCGAACAGTCAAGTACAACGGAAAAGAATGCGCAAGAGGCAGAGCGTGATGTAGACGACTACAAGAAAGCAGTCTATATGACCAAATTTATAGGAGATACATTTGTCGGTACTATTAGCGGAGTACAAGAGTATGGTATTTTTGTTGAATTAGAGAATGGTGTAGAAGGATTAGTAAGAAGCGAAGGTTTACCACTAGACGAGTATATCTACGACGACTTATCACTTTCATTAAAAGGTAAGAGCCATCATTTTACTATTGGCGACGAAGTGAAGGTCGTTGTGGCAAATACAAATGTACAATTAAGACAAGTTGATTTTGACCTAGATGGAGTAAAAACTTCGGGCGCACATGTGATTAAAAATGAAGATAATAAAAAATTAAAAAAATCTAAAAAAACGAAAAATTTTAGTACAAAATCAACTAAAAAGCGTCGTAAAAGATAAAATTTTATAAAAAAGGAAGGAATTTATGGATAAAAAATTAGTTGCGGAAAATAAACGCGCGAAATTTGAATATGAATTATTAGATAGATACGAGGCAGGCATAGTCCTAACGGGCGATGAAATTAAATCGGTTAGATTAGGTCATTTCTCATTAGTGGATAGTTATGCTTACATTAAAGATGATGAGTGTTTTGTAAGAAATAGTTATATTAAGGAATACTCAAATTCATTTGATGCTGGCAGGTATGGTGATAATTCACGCCGTGATAGAAAGTTATTATTGCATGCAGATGAAATAGCAAAAATAAAAAAGAAAATTGAAACTGAGCACTTAACATTAGTACCTACTTGCGCTTATTTTGTGGATAGTAATTTAAAAGTTGAGATTGCTATTGCGCGCGGTAAAAAGTTATATGACAAGCGTGAGACATTAAAAAAGCGTGCCATGGATAGAAAAAGAGATAACATAGAATAAAGGATAAAAAATGAAAAAATCAATTGCTAACATAACAGAAAAAGAATATAGGGACGAATTAAAAAAATTAATTTTTCAAGTTAAAATAGAAGTTCATTTATTAGAAGATATACATGGCGAATATAAAGATAATAAGTTCGTAAAATTTATAGACGAATTGCAAAACTTTCAAAAAGAAGATATTATTTTAGCAATTTCACTTAACTTGTTTTTAAATAAATATCCTTATTTAACAAAAGAAGATATTTCTAACATTATTGGCAAGCGATTAACAAAATATGATTTTATTAAAGAGATATTGTCATATGTTGATGATAACACCTTGTCGAGTTTATTGGATATAGAAAATTTAAAAGATATATTAAATCAAATCGTAAATAATAGATTAAAAATCAACTAATAGGTAAAACATAATAATTAATAAGATAGGGCTAAAATAAAACAATAAAATAAAAAATGATGTAATAATTACATCATTTTTTTGGTGGAGGTGAGGGGAGTTGCACCCCTGTCCTAATGCGGACTAAAATCATATACTATATGCTTAGTCAATGACTAAATTCGCACTAATAAATTAACATTGACACTCTATTAATGCTAGCCTAAAAGTTCCTCATGAAATACTAGACAATATCACATGAAGTTCACCGATTCTCGACGCCAGAGATAATGTATCGGTACCATTAAACTGACGGCTACGCACTAAGCGGCGTAAGCAAGTTTATTGTTGTTTGCGTTTATTTTAGTTCGAGCAACGAACAATGTGTTTATCGTGCCACCGCACGGCATACATATCAAATTAGCGCGCACCAGTCGAATCTAATTCACCCCCATATGCAATCTTATTATATCATAAATTTATAAAATTTCAATATCTAATATGTTAAATAAATTAAATTTGATAAAAATTTTGAAAATTATTAAATTTTTTATTAATTTTTTTTAATAATGCGTTTAAATTATATTTATAATATTTTTTTAATTTAGTTGCTTTTGAATAAGGTAAATATACGTTAATTTTTTATATTCTTATATATAAAGTAAATAAGAATAAAAATATGAAATAATATAAAATTATTTTTAAAATATTCAATTTTATGATATAATTAACTAGCGCTAAAGGAGAAAAATTTCATATGAGAAAAACAAAAATAATAGGTACAATTGGCCCAGCCAGTAATGAATATTCAGTATTAAAAGAATTAGTAAAATCAGGTCTTAACATTGTCAGAATAAATCTTTCACACGCACAAATTGAAGACATAGAAAAGATTGTAAAAAATGTTAAACGAATTAGAAAAGAATTAAATGTTCCACTACCTATAATGATGGATACGCGTGGGCCAGAAATCAGAGTCAAAACATTTAAACATGGACAGGTAAACATTAAGAAAGGTCAAATTTTCAAATTTACAGGAAGAGATGTTGAAGGATATGAAAATATTGTTAGTTTTAATCACCCTGAGATTGTAAATTGCATTAAAACAGGTAACAAAATTTTAGCAGTAAACGGGTTATTGACTTTTAAAGTTTTAGAAGTGAATGGCAGTGAAGTAGTTACTCGAGCAATGAATTCGGGAGTCTTAGGAAATAGAAAAAGTTTAAGTATACCAAATGTAAAATTTTCAACGCCATACCTTAATGAAGCGGACAAAGCAAATTTACTCTTAGGAATAAAGCACAATGTTGAATTAGTTGCAGCAAGTTTTGTGAACTGCGCTGAAGATGTAAAGGATATTAAGGAATTTATACAATCTAATGGCGGAGACATGAAAATAATCTCAAAGATTGAATCACAGTTCGGCATAAAAAATTTAGATGAAATCATAAACGAAAGTGATGCTATAATGGTTGCTCGTGGAGATTTGGGCGTAGAAGTAGCAGTGGAAAAACTCCCAGAAATTCAAAAAATGATAATAAAACGAGTAAATCAGGCGGGCAAATCGGTTATTACCGCTACTGAAATGTTAGAGAGTATGATAACGAATAATCGCCCAACAAGAGCTGAAGTTAGCGATGTTGCAAACGCAGTATACGACGGAACAAGCGCAGTAATGTTGTCTGGGGAAACTGCCGCAGGTAAATTCCCTGTTGAAGCAGTTAGGACTATGGCTAAAGTGGCAGAAGAGACAGAAAAACATATTAATTATGCAAAGAGGTTTAACAATAATTCTACAAAACTATTTAACACAACCGATGTAATTTCGCATAGTGCAGTGAACGCAAGTTTTATGCAACCAACTAAAGCGATCGTCGTGTTTACAACATCGGGATATTCAGCAAATATGATTAGTCGTTTCCATCCAGCAGTAAACATCGTTGGAGCAACACCAAATGAGCAAATATATCGCCAGTTAGAGTTGTTGTGGGGAGTAAAGCCAGTGCTTACGCCTGTATATAACAGCACAGATGAGATGTTTAAAATAGCGGATAGTATTGTAAAACAAACGGGAATAGCAAAAGCAGGCGATACAATAGTCATAACTTGCGGAACACCTAAGAAAAATGGTCAAACAAGTTTAATTAAAATAGAAGAAGTGACAAAATAAATTATTTTAAAACACAAACTATAAAATTATAATAAAATAATAGTTGCAATAAAGAGCGTAGTCATCATATAAAATGAAATATTTTAATTGCGGTAGAATATAATAATAAAGTAATGAAAAAGAAGATAAAATGGCTTTTTGATAACAAAACAACACGAGGCAAAATAATGCGTTTTTGTCTCGCGCTTTTGATTGTTGGACTAGTTCTTCTTATTGGATACTTTATTTTGCGTGCAACGGGAGCATGGGAGCATGTGAACAGCATGGAAAAGATAAGAGAATGTGTTGAAAACGGAGGCGTTTTTAGTTCAATTATTTTCATTTTGCTACAAATATTGCAGACAACGATTTTACAGATTCCAGCATTTTTTGTGACAGTTGCGGGCGCCCTTATTTTTGGTAGGTGGGAAGCATTTATCATGAGTTATATCGCCGTCATGATAGGTAGCCTAATCATGTTTTGGATTGGTAGGCGAGCAGGAAGAAGATTCCTTTATTGGATGGTAGGGAAAGAGACTTCAGAAAAATGGATTGAGCGATTGTCAAATGGTAAATATTTGTTTTTCCTTATGATGGTTTTTCCAATGTTCCCAGATGATATCCTTTGCGTTGTTGCGGGTATTACTAAGATGAGTTTCCCGTTTTTCTTTTGGACTAATATATTGGCGCGCGGATTGGGTATAGCATGTACTGTATTCTTTGGTAGTGGTGCGATTATTCCATTCAAAGGCTGGGGGCTTATTGTTTGGGGAATTATCATTTTAATAGTTGCTTGTTTGTTCTATGTTAGTGTTAAATATAAGGATAAATTAGACGAATTATTTAATCAGTTCTTTGCCAAAAATAAAAAAGATAAAAAATCAAAAATATCTACTGCTAGTCTAAATGTTGATAATATAGATACTAATGGAAATAATGTACAAAACAATGAAGATATAACTAATAAAGAGATGGGGGAAAAAGAGTCATTATCGCTTGCTTTTAAACAAAATAAAACTACAAAAAATTTGGATAACGATAAAACTAATAAAAACAATTAGGATAGATTTAATCTGTCCTTTTTTATTTAAAAAGCGGGAATTGTGCATTTTTAGTCTTGTAAATAAAATATGGAAAAAAAATTTTACAAAATTTAACGATATGTGATATAATATTATTATGGAAGAAAATAAGACAAACGACACTAATATCTATAATTGTCCAAATTGTGGCGCACGATTGATTTTGGACAAAAAAGTGTGTGAATATTGTGGCAGTGTAAATAAATATTATAACAAAAAGGCACCTAAGGATATTCAAATGGATAAAAATTTAAACGATTCTAGAGATATCACAAATGCTATTGGAGGATTTTTGGGTGGTGTTATTTTAAATGATATCTTTAATGGTCGTCCAGGTCGACCACCACATAGACGAAAATAATGCCTACAAATTCGTTGCAAATTTATAAAGATATTTGATATAATAAAATTATTGGAGAGATTATGGGATTTTTTAAAAGACAATTGTTATCAGTTATTGAGTGGAAAGATGCTAGCAACGATATTATCGTTTATAGATATCCGCTAACAAATAGGGAAGAGATTATGAATAGTTCAACTCTTATTGTTCGCGAAAGTCAAGTTGCTATGTTTGTACATAAGGGCGAGATTGCAGATGTATTCGGGCCAGGTACATACAAACTTGCGACTGAGAATATACCATTTTTAACTAAAATGCTCAGTTTGTCAACAGCAGGGAATTCGCGAATCAAAGCGGAAGTATATTTTGTTAATACAAAGCGCTTTTTAGGTCAAAAGTGGGGAACGCAAAATCCTATTATGATGCGCGATGTCGACTTTGGGAATATAAGATTACGCGGATATGGAACATTTGCCTTTAAAGTTGAAGACGCCACGAAATTTATGCGTGAATGTTTTGGTACTAACCCTATTTATCGCGTAAACGATATAACCGCACAATATAAGTCAACTTTAATTCAACTTTTGACAGACGCGATAGGGGAAAGTAAACTTTCAGCATTGGATCTTGCTGCAAATTATAGAGAATTAAGTAAAATTGTAGAAGAGAAGTCTAAGGAAGAATTTGAACCATTAGGGTTAAAATTATCTGATTTTGTGATAGAAAACTTATCTTTGCCTGACGATGTAGAGAAAATGCTTGATGAACGCACAAAAATGGGCGTTATTGCAGATAAAATGGGGACATATACTCAGTATAAAGCGGCTAACGCAATGGAAGAATCTGCCAAAAATTCTAGTGGTGCGGGACTTACGGGTTTAGGTGTAGGTCTTGGCGCGGGTGCCAACATTGGCAAACTATTTACTGAATCGATAGGGTCAGCAAAGGACAATAAAAGGCAAGTTACAATCCAATGCGTTAAGTGTGGAGCAACTATACCAGGCAAGTCAAAATTCTGTCCTGAGTGTGGTGCAACTCAAGCGCTATCTTGTCCGAAATGTGGCGAACCTATATCAAAGGGTAGTAAGTTCTGTTCTAATTGCGGAGAGAAATTAGAAAAGGTGGAAAAAGTTTGTCCAAAATGTGGGAAACCTATATCTAACAAAACAAAATTCTGTCCAGATTGTGGCGAAAAAATTAAATAAGGAGTATTTATGGGACTTTTTAAATATAAAGAAACGCGATATGGCAAATTCTTATTCGTTCTAATTGCTTTATTATTGGTTGCGTTAGGTGGCGCTAGTATATATGGTGGAGTATACGCTGTACTAAATATGTCGCATTGGACTAAATACATAATAATAGTAGTTGCTTCAATTGTTGGTTTGTTGTTAGCATTATTTGGAATTTTCTTAATTATATTTTCATTTAGTATGATAAATAGTTGGAAGAGCGTGCGTGACGGCAACAAATCAAAGGGTGTTGCTAACACTCGCCTATGTGATAAATGCGGTCGTGTTATAACTAAAAAAGCGGAATATTGTGAACATTGTGGAGCAAAACAACAGACTGGTTTGGGACTTAAAACTTGTCCACAATGTAAGACAAAAAATAGTGGAAATGCGCAGTTTTGTGAAAAGTGCGGATACGAATTTAAAGAATAATTTTTTGCTCTTATTTGGAATTCTTAATATTTAATAAAAAAATAAAAAGATAGCCTTAATACGCTATCTTTTTTATTGACAATATTGGACTATGTAGATATTTAATCGTCTGTGTATTTGAACATCTCAGATTGTCTTAATACGGATAAAGTCTTTTTATCTTTGTTAAAATTGCTTGAAAAATTGTTTGCCATTTGGTTAATATAACCATGTTGACCTAATGAATAACTATCTGTTTCATTAAAAATTATATGGTCACAAAATCCGACTTTAAGCATTTCACATAAATTAAATATTGCTTGTGTAGTCTCTAAATCTTCTACGCTAGGTGTGGCTTTGCCATTTGGGTGAGTATGAAAGAGTACAAGAGAAGAAACGGCAGGATTAATTAAAATCTCAGTAAAGCGTTTGATGTCGATAGTAACTTTTGTGATATTGTCGCCATCTAAAGTATGCTTGTCAATGACTTTGTATGTTCTGTCAAGACATATTATGTAAAACACTTCTTTATTGCTTATTTCAAAATTCTGTCTAAAATAGTCTACACAATTTCTAACATTGCGAAGATATGATACTTTGCTTGCGCCTTTTCCAAGTTTATATAAACTGAAGAGTTGAGGTAAGATAGATAGGAATAGTGCAGTCTCTTCGCCCACGCCAGTCACTTGTTTAAGCGCCTTTCTGTCAGCGTCTAAAACTCCAGCGATTGAGCCGAATCTGTCAATAAGTCTATGTGCTAAATCATTTGTATCACGATAAGGTATAGAATACATTAGCATCAATTCTAATACTTCGTGCTCACTTAGAGCAGACAGACCGAATGACCTAACTTTATCTTTTAATCGTTGTCTATGACCTCCGTGTAAGTGATTAAAAGTTTTCATATTTCCTCTTTTGTATCTAATAATTTTATCATATTTCTATAAAATATTCAATTAAAAATACTAGATTTTAGGCTTATGTGATATAATATAATTATTAAAGGGGTGTATATGAAAAAGTTTAAATCACTTTTATTAATTCTATTGTTAATACCTTGTTGTTTTTTGTTTACTGCATGTAATAGTTATAGCGAAAATATAGTTCAAGTGGAAAAAATGTATAATGATGAAATAGGTACTGTGTATAAACTCATTTATTCAGATGGCTCATCATCATATATAGTTGATAAGGATATAGATGCAACTGCACAAAAAGTCGATTTAGAATATGTTTATAATGTGATGACTGAGAATGGATATACAGGCACTTATTTAGATTTTATCGATGAATATTTGAATATTAATGTTAGCGTTACAGATACTCAACTAGCAGTCGCAAAAGCGATAAATTCAGTTGTCAGCGTCTACACTGATTCAGGATCGGCTGGCTCTGGTGTTATCTATAAAATGGACGATGATTACACATATATTGTTACAAATTATCATGTAGTTTATAATTCTAATACTTATAGTCCAGAATCAACTCTTTATGCATATATGTTTACTGATGATGTTTTATATTCAGGGGATAATTATTCATTTTCATTTGGTGGAGATGTTTTAACTTGCTCGTATATAGGTGGAAGCGCAAACTATGATATAGCGGTTTTAAGAGTGAATACTGCCGATGTATTAAATAATAACATAGACGCGTGCGCCGTTACGATAGCAGAAAATTATTATTTAGCAGAAGATGTTATAGCTATTGGTAATCCAAATGCTGAAGGTATTAGTGTTACTAGCGGTATAGTTTCAGTTTTAAGCGAGACTATAATCACTGAAAATGCGAAAGGCGACGAAACACAATTTCATGTTATGCGTATTGACGCAGGGGTTAATCCGGGAAATTCGGGTGGCGGACTATTTAATTCACAAGGAGAATTGATAGGTATTGTCAATGCAAAGAGAAATTATAACAATGACGGAACAATGGCTAGTGATATTGCTTACGCATTGCCGATTGATGATGTCTCTGTGGTGGCGGATAACATTATTTCTAAAAATAAAGCAACTAATAAAGTATCAAATCTTACTTCAATTAAACTTGGAATTTCATATGTGGAAGAAGGTAAGCAAATTGTCAGTGTAAATGGTGAAATTATGCTAAATAGTTCATTGGTTGTTCAATCTGTCACAAAGGGTGGTATCGCCGATAATTTAAATATACAAGCAGGCGACATAATAGCAGGAATAAAAATCAATAATGAGACTTATTATATAAAAAATCCGAATGAAATCAAACTTTTATTGTTAAATGTCAATGTGGGAGATGAAATAGCATTACTTGTTGATGTCAATGACGCATATAATTATTCTACTTATACAGTTTTGCAATCTGATTTAGTAAATGTAGATTAAATTAGGCTTTATGCCTTTTTTATTTTCTTTTATTAAATCAGTATTGACATATAAATTAAATAAGATTAAAATTTTTAAAATTCAAAAAAGGAACTATATAGAATAGCGAAGTTCCTTTTTTATTCAAAATTAAATGATACTATCTATTTTACATCTCTTCAAGACTATCAATACAAATTAAATTAAAACCAACAGATAATGTATTTTTAAGCACTTTTATAAGTTCAATTTTTGCATTTGTAGAATTTTCATCTCCGTCTATGATTTTAGTTGCATTGTAATATTTATTAAATGTTTTGCATATATCCATTAGTCGTTTACATAATATGCTAGGGTCACGCTTTGTAAGCGCTAAATCAATAATGTCAACAAAAGTGTTTATATATTTTACTAACTCAAAAGCATTTTCATCGAATGAACTAAAATCGAGATTTTTTGATACTTGAAAGGCATTATTTTGTTCATATTTTCTTAAAATACTTGCTAGACGAGTATAAGTATAAAGCATATATGGTGCAGTCTCTCCGTCAAATGCGAATGCTTTATCAATTTCAAAAACACTATCTTTTATTCTTTCAGTTTTCAATACGCTAAAATTTAAAACAGCACGAGTAACTTTCTTAACGACATTCTCTGGTTTTTCTATATTAAAAGTGCGACCCTCTATCACTTCGCGCGCCTTGTTTGTAGTGTATTCAGCAAGGTCAACCAATACCGCCTGTTTACCACGGCGAGAAGAGATTTTGCCTTCAGGAAGAGAAAATCTACCATAAGCTACATGTTCCATATCTTTATAAAAATCAAATCCAGCGAGTTCGATAATTTTAAATAGTTGTTTAAAGTTCAATATTTGCGCAATATCGGTAACATACATCATTTTATCGAAATTATAATATTTTTTTCTTTCGATAACCGCGCAAATATCACGCGTTGTGTATAGCGATGTTCCGTCGCTTTTTAATATAACAGCAGGAGTGAGATCATATGGGGATAAATCAACAATCTTTGCACCTTCGCTTGTTGTGAGCAAATGCTTTTCATTAAGCATTTTTACGATCTCTGGGACAAATGTATTATAATAACTTTCTCCGCGCCAATCGTCAAATTTTACTCCTAAAAGGTCGAACATTTTTTCACTATCAGCGCGTGCTATACTAATGATAAATTCATATAAAGGGTAGACTTCAGGGTCTTTTTCTTCAATCTTTTTAAAGATACCACGCGCATATTGAGTTAATTCAGGATTGCTTTCTTCTTCCTTATTGAATTTTACATAATACTCTTGCAATGCTTCATTCCCGCGTTGTTTTACATCTTCAATGCTTCCCCATTTTTGCAGTCCGCCTATTATTTTTCCAAAAGGTGTTCCGTAGTCGCCGACATAATTTAATCGTTTGACGGTATAACCTTTTTGCTCAAACAGACGCGCCAAACTTTCGCCAATGATAGTAGTTTTAAGGTGTCCGATATGAAGATATTTCGCTAGATTTGGGCTAGCGTAATCAATGCAAACTATTTTATTTTTGCCTTCTTGTGAAGAAAACGACGATTTTTGAGAATACTCTTTTAATACTTCGCTTGATATCTTCTCAATGTTTAAAAAAAAGTTTAAATATCCGCCAACAATTTCAACTTTTTTAATATAATCATTTGGAATAATTGAATTTTTTATCTCTTCGGCTATTATCATAGGAGATTTTTTTTCTTGTTTTGCGAGTGGAAAACAAGGGATAGAGTAGTCGCCTTTATCCTGTGATATGCTTTCAATTATCATGTTTTCAAAATCTATATTTTTGTAATGTATACAATCCGCTATTATCTTTTTAATATTCATAAATTGAATATTAACATAAATTAGTTCAATTTGCAAGGAAATTTTTATTTTTATATTTATAATCTTTCATTTTATAACAAAAGTGTTATCGTTTCGACATATTTAGCCATGAAAATGATTTTGCGTATAAAATGTCTTAGAGTAAAATCGTATGTATACAGGGGGAAAATGATATGAGAAAGAAAGTTAAAGGTAAATTATATTTTCTTGCGCGCGATGCGAAGACTAGAATGAGGAACTATAACAGAGAAAAATCTGTGTTTGAACAAATACCATATTCAAAAGTGACTTATGGCGTGCACGAGCAAGAACTCTACGAGCGAGTGTGTAAAATTTTGTCACGCGATGAGGTGGTTATTAATCCAATACGCGAGTTAATAGACATGAAATATTACAATTCCCTTTCATTGGAAGCAAAGCAAAAATACATAATTGACCTATCAAACAAGTATAAGGAAATGAAAATTAGATATGAACGCGAGCATGAAGAGTTAGCAAAAGTGTCTAATATTTAACAAGTTTTGTAAAATATCCTTGACTTTTGTACAAAAAAGTAGTATATTTTTAGTATGAAAGATTTATATAATAAGAACTTAGATACAATAGAACTTAAGGGAAAAGAGCAAATTATACTTAAAGTTAGTGAATTTTTGAAAATAGATTTGCCTAAACTTGAGAGTACCACAATTGAAGATAATATAAAAGAATTATGTGTGGCAAAACTTTGTGCTACATTAGGTATAAAATGCAAATATAATTATAAAAACGAATTTTTTAGTATTTATTCGTCCATCATAGGCGAGGCGGTATCGCAAATACTTGATTTAAAATTAGATATAGCACCAGGTAAATTAAAATATATAAGATACAATGGTATTAATTTTATATCGCATGCGTTAGAACTATTAAAAATGGAAGATTTAGATGAGGCGTTTATTGATGTTTTTAATTTAGTAGATGACCATAAAGATGAGTTAAAATAGATATAAAATTAACACAATTTAATTTTTAAAACAACTTTATAATAAATTTTAAAAGTATAAATTTTAAAAGTATTAAATTTATACTTTTTTTATTAATATATACAAATATGAGATTGTGTTAAAAATAGTTAATGTTAATATATATGTAGTTTAATTATAATTAAAGGTAGTTAAAATAGAATATTTGATTAATAAAAGATTATAAAAAATGGACTAATTTAGTCCATCGTCAACATTATGTCTACATTCAAACGGAAAGGATATGTTCTCTAAAAGTATTCTTCTGTATTCTTCTAGTCCGCCTTTTTGTTCTTCAATGATTTGCCTATTGTACCATTTACTTATAGACTTAAATTCGCTTAGCGTTTTTAATAGTTCATAATCGCCATTGACTTGTTTTAGAAGGTCAATCAATTTGTTATAATTTTTGAACCAATCGCTTCTTCTTTGCGATTTTTCTCGCTTTGAATCGTCGAAATAAAAACCGATTTTTCGCAATTCATACTCTTTGTCTTCGTCGAGTCCACCTTTGTTTTCTTCTTTCTTCTGTAATCTTTCCCAACTAAGTAAACGACTAGTTTTTCGCTCTCCGTCTCTTTTTATATGCGAACCATTGATATTTTCCAATTCTTGCGAATACTCATCTTTAGTCTTTTTCCAGGTGGTGAGAGATTTATCATTTTTAACTTTGTCATATCCCCAATAAAAACCGATGCTATTCAACAAATTTTCACGATACTTATCTAAGGTATTGTTAACATAATCTTCGCGCTGAGATTTTACAAATTCATACAACTCACGCTCTTCTTCATCTAAAGAATTTGCCTTAGGATATCCAAGACCATTTCCTAAGCGCTTAGATAGTTTTATAAAATTTTTCATCCATTTTTCATTCATAATTACACCTTAATAAAATAATACACGAATTTAAAATAAAGTCAATAGCCATTTTTTATATAAATGACTATTTTAAATACATAAAATCTATAAATGCTATATAGCTTAGACACTAACCGATTAAATAAAAACGGACGATAATTTATGCCCGTTTTTATTTTTTATTTATATTATTTTCATTAATTTGATATTTACTTTCTGCTTTTTATTTAATACTATCTTATCATTTTATTTTAATTTTAGTTTTTTACTAAATTAAACTTTTTTTGCAACGATGTCGCCAGAGTTTGCGTCGATTAAAATGCCGAGTGTATCGCCATTAGTGGATACTACGCCTACATACCAATAATATGATATGCCTTCAGGGTTTGAAGAATCTTTTAATATCTTCATAACTACTTCAAAACTTACATTTTTATCACTTGTGATATTTGATATCCCTTCGCTTAATTCTTCGTTAGCGATGGATAGAGCGGTGGAGCTATCCACATTAAAGGAAGATGAAACATTTGTTAAATCTTTATTAATGTTATATCCTGTAAAACTGATTTGAACATTGATAACAGCGTCATCATTTACGGCAACGGCAAGGTCGGCAGAATAAGAGTTATCCACAGCACTGCTTTCTAAATAGCCCGTATATTGTTGGTCATTGATAGTTACTATATAAGTATAGGTATCATTTGCAAGCGGGTTGCCATCAAGCCTATTTAGAGTTAAAATGCCAAAGTCTTCCATAGCATTTTTAATTCCGTCCAGAGCATAATTTTGTTCATGTTGACCGCTAGAAAAACTTACACAATACAATTCATCTTCAGCGACAAATAGGTTGTTTCTGCGTTCAATTAAATGATCGTTTAAATCTATTTTGCTTGAACCACAAGCAGTAAAGCCAAGTAGAGCAATTGCGAGCATCATACAAATTAAAATTTTCTTTTTCATAACATATACCTCACAATTATTTTATTTGCTTGTCCGCAATAATAGAACATAAACTTGACAAACAGATAAAAAATTCTAAAATATGAGTATGCAGTGCAATATGTGTCCGCGCAGATGCGGAATAGACAGAAATAAAAATAAAGGTTTTTGCAAAGAGGGCAAGTCCATACGCATAAGCAAAGTTATGCTACACAAATTTGAAGAGCCTATTATAAGCGGTATAGATTCAAAGGGAAGTGGGGCTATATTTTTTACTGGTTGCAACATGCGATGTGTATTTTGTCAGAATTTTCCAATCAGCCATAATGACAAGGGTAGAAAAATCTCAGTCAAACATTTAGCGCGCATTTTTAAAAGGTTAGAGAAGAAAGGAGCAAATAATATCAATCTAGTAACGCCAACCCATTTTAGTGAACAAATAATTGAAGCACTAAAAATATATCGACCAAATATTCCTATTGTATGGAACTCTAACGGATATGAAAGCGAAGAAACGATAAATAAATTAAAAGACTATGTTGATATATTCCTAGTTGATTTAAAATACTTTTCTGACGATTTAGCGGTTAAATATAGTAAAGCACCGAATTATTTTTACTATTCAAGCAAAGTCATTAAATTGATGCGAAAAATTCAACCGCAGGACATAATCGAAAACGGATTAATGAAGAAAGGACTTATTATTCGTCATCTAATCTTGCCTACACATACAGACGATAGCATAAAGTGTTTAGATTTTATTGCAAACGAAATAGGGTCGAGCACGATAGTCAGCATTATGAGTCAGTACGAACCTATGTATGACGCAAAAGATTATCATGAGATAAATAGAAAAATAACACCGCTTGAATATAAACGCGTAGTAAACCACGCACTAAAATTAAATATGATAAATTGTTATACGCAAGAGTTGTCAAGTGCAGACACAAAATACACTCCTAAATTTTAAATGTAGAAAAACAAAGCAGTTATAATTAATTTTAATATAATACATTAATATAATTAATACAATATATCTAGATATGTGATATATATTTATAATTAAAATTAATATTTATAAAATATTTATAAGTTAAAACAATGTAAAAAATAAAAAGCACACGAAAAAATAAATAATTTATATAAAAGGATTAAAATTAAATTAATATTTCGCTATTCGTCTTGCGTGCCTACCGCCTTCAAACTCGCTTGTCAAAAATACTTTAATAATCTTTAAAGCCGTTCTAAAACTTGTCAACCTAGCACCTATTGTCAGCACATTAGCGTCTTCGTCCTTTCTTGCTAAATATGCGGTAGTGTAGTCTTGTGCACAAACCGCTCTAATTCCTTTTTGCCTATTTGCGACAATATTAGCGCCGACCCCTGACCCGCAAGCAAATATTCCCCAATATCCTTCGTTGGCTGCAACAAATTTAGAAGCGGGCGCTATAAAATCAGGATAGTCGTCATCAGGTACATAACTTTTAGGACCCATATCGATATATTCGATATTTTTTTTATCAAAATATTTTTTTAATTTTTGAATAAAATCAAAACCGGCATGATCACAAGAAAGAACTATCATAAACGCTCCTTATATCTATATACAATTAGTTTAATATAAAAATTAAAAAAAATCTATTAAACTTATAAAATTTTTCTAATTTCTATGCAATTATTTACAAACAAGATATTTTATGATATAATACAGGCATGAGATTTAAAGAGAGTAAACGATGTCCGCGTTGCAATACAAAGGTGGATAAAAATATGGCGATATGCCCAACATGCCAATTAAATTATCAGAAGTTTGATATGGCGACAAATTATGAGGCGAAAATTGCAAAGCGAGAGGGAGACAATGAACGCGTATTATTAAGGCGCGGTTATCCTAGTGATGTAAAGAAATGGAAAGTCTTATTATTCGCGATATTTTTAGGATATACTGGCGCGCATTATTATTATGTAGGACGAAATGGTAAAGGTGTATTTTATACAATATTTTTCTTTGTTGGAATTGTGAATGCAATCTTAACAAGTTGGAAAATTTCTTTGGCTTCAGATTTGGGTCAAATATTTTATTTTTTAGTTTTAATTTGGGGGCTTGTGATATTTATGTGGATAATCGATATTGTTCATATCTGTTTTAACCGATTTAAAATTCCAGTTAGTTTGCCTAGATAAAAAATATTAAAAAATTAAAAATTTTAAAAATAAAATAAAAATAACAATATAATTTTGATAAAAATATTAATTTTTTAAAAAAAAATATATAAATTTCATAAAAATTAATTAAAATAAAAATTTTAAATAATTTAATGATGAGATTATAAATTCTATATTAAAATATATTAAACTAATGAATTATAAAAATAAATAAATTATTTTAAATTAATAAAAAATAAATAAAAATATTAAAAAATCAATAAATTAACATAAAAAAATTAGAAAAAATAATTAAATTTCAATAAAAATATTAAAAATTTAAAAATATTTGGCAATATATGAATTATAAAAATTAAAAGGATAAAAATATGAAGACTGTTGTTGTAGGGTTATCGGGTGGAGTTGATTCGTCTGTCGCTGCATATTTATTAAAGAAGCAAGGTTATAATGTTATAGGTTTATTTATGCTTAATTGGGAAGAAAATGATGATAATGGACATTGTACTGCTGAGCAAGATTTTGAAGATGTGAAGCGCGTTGCAAATAAGATTGGGATTCCGTATTATACTGTCAATTATAGTAAAGAATATAAGGATAGAGTGTTTAAATATTTCCTTGACGAGTATGCGCGTGGATATACACCAAATCCAGATGTTATGTGTAACAAAGAGATAAAGTTTGGTCCATTCTTAGAGCATGCTATGGCGCTTGGTGCAGACTATATTGCTACAGGTCATTATTGCAAACGAGTAGACCGCGATAACAAAGTATACTTATATAAAGCGCACGACCAAAACAAGGACCAGACATATTTTTTAAATCAGTTAAATCAAGAGCAGTTATCTAGAACGCTTTTTCCACTCGCGGACATAGATAAGACAGAAGTGCGTGAAATAGCGAAATCACTTGGTCTAACCACAGCCGAGAAAAAGGACTCGACAGGTATTTGTTTTATTGGGGAGCGAAATTTTAGAAAATTCTTAAAATCATTTTTACCCGCAAATTCAGGGAAAATAGTTGATTTAAATGGGAACGAAGTTGGCACACATGAGGGTGTTATGTACTATACAATCGGACAGCGTCGCGGGCTTAACATTGGTGGAAAAAACGGATATGATTCAGACAGGTGGTTCGTTGTGGATAAAGATGTTAAGACTAATACATTAATCGTAAATTGCGGAGAGTGTGATGAAATGTATTCGACTGGCTGTGTATTGACCGATTTCAACTGGATAACGGACAAACTGTCAGGCGAATTTGAATGTAATGTGAAACTTAGATATCGCCAACCTGACCAAAAGACAAAAGTTAGCGTTTTAGACGAACAAACTTTGCGCCTTGATTTTGAAAAACCTGAGCGTGCGGTGACGATAGGTCAATTCGGAGTATTATATTTAGATGACGGCCAATGCCTTGGCGGTGGACGAATAGATAAGTTAATTAAGTTAAAATAAATTTTATAATTAATACGATTTTATTATTTATTAATATTTATTATATATTTATTAATATTTATTACATTGATTATGAATTATTAATTTTACTATTTATTTAATCTTTTACAAGTTAATTATTGACAAAATGCAATAATTTGTTATTATAAATTAAAATACAATATATGCAAAAGATAAGTTAAAGAGGTATTATGGGAGATAAAGATTCGTTTGATTTAGATGAACATTATGAAGATTTAAGTGGGTTATATAACAAAAAACCTTTTCCTAAAGATTTTGTTTATAAAATGCATAATCAACCAGCAAAAACGCAAGTGGACACATCACCAAAAGGTGATTATTTTGATTATCCAGAAGAATTGCGCGGAGATTATTATAGGAATTATCGTGATATGTATTCGTCTCAAAATAGAGAATATTGGGATTGGGAATGTATAAGAAGATATGCGACACAAATACGCACATTTTACTCCACTATGAAATCTATTTTGTATGATAAATATAATGCAGTAGACGAATCGGCTTTTCCAAATTGGGCAAAGTATACCGATATAAAAGATATAGATATAAGTGAAATTGCAAAAAATGTTACCAGCGCGGAACAAAAATTAGCAGAGCAGTTTAGGACACATTCAGTAAAGCCATATTTGAATAAAAATAAAACCATTGCTCGATTATTGCAATATGCTAGTGAAGCGTGGACAACTTATCATATGTTAAACGGAGAATTGCCTCTTATCGATATCTCAAATTTTGCAAAAGCGTATAACGAATTTAAAATAACAACTATAAAAAATGATATTGATTATATAACTATTTACCGCGGTGCAAAGATTGTGAAAAGAGAAATAGATTTGTATGTAAAAAGTGACTTTATAACGAATAATCATCCGTATTGTGACTTATATGCAAATATTGATATGAAAACACAATATAATTCAATATTAAAGTCTATAGGACTTATCACATTTGAAGATTGCAAAAATATAGAAAAAGATATGCTCGACGCTTTGGGCGACAAAAGATTTACAAACACTGATATTTATGAAATTATATCTTTTTATGAAGATTATGATAAAATCTATAAAAATGTCTATGACACACATGTTGTAACTAAACGCATTTTGCGATTAAAGAAAAATTATGAAGGGACAAATTGGTCAGTGCCATTATTTGTGTATGACGCGAGGGACAATCAAAATAACGAATATGATATGTATAAAAAATGCGAAACGGATTTAGTTAGGGTGGAAGCATTATTAAAAAATCCATATGCTAATAATAAAATCCAAATCGATATTAATAAACTTATTAAAAGTTTGCGCTCTGTTATTAATAGTGCAAAGGATATTCATGAAGAAAGTTATGACGATAGCGATTTGCCCGACTTATGCCCTAAAAGTATAAATAAAATTTAACTTAAAATGTATGAAATCTTGTAGTTTTGGGCTTCACCCAAAACTGAAGTGAACACCAAAAGTTAATAACTATAGGTGGGACACTTCATTTTGCAAGATTTTTTTTATTAAATAAAAAATTGTCGAAAAATATTTGACTTGTTCATTTAGAAGAATTAATATAGAGATATAAGCAGTCGATGTCGATGTAGATTGCTAGCAAAATAAAAATAACAAGTAAAATTGCAATTTTATTTAAATTAAGCATTTAGGTATAACCTATGCTTAAATACATATCGTCGAAAAATGCATATTGACGATAAATCTAAATAAAAGGGGAAAATTATGACAAAAAATAAATCAAGAAAAATGACTAAGTCTACATTTGCTATAATCATTATGGCAATTGCAATGGTCGCAATGCTTGCTTTCGGTGGTACATACGCATACTTCACTGCAACTGCTACTGAAAATAGTGCTACAATCACTACTGGTAGTGTTAAATTAACTGCTAGTGATATTGGCACAAGCAGCAATTATACTTTGACAGCTGAGAATGTAGTTCCTGGAGATGTTATTTCTAATAAACCTATTACATTAACAACTGAAAGTAAAGGTACAGATGTTTATATTGCTATTAGAGTCGTATTAACTAATGATAATGGTACTTTAGCTGGAAATGCTCTTGCAAATGTTTCAACATGGTTAAATGCAACACCTTATTCTGGTGCAACATGGCTTTCAACTGATACTGCTAATGTTTATGTATTAGGAGCAGATTCTAATGCTACAGCAGTTCCAACAGCTCAAACAGTTAAAATTACAGCTGATCAAATAAAATTTGAAGCTGATGCTGATTGGGAACAAGGTTCTGCAAAACCAGCTTTAATGGAAGCTACACTTACAATAACATTTGAAGCTCGTGCTCTTCAATCTAAAAATTCTGTTACTACAGCTAATGATGTAGCTAGTGAATTATTCGGAGCTTAATTTGTCAAAATAAAAATCTCTCGATCACGAGAGATTTTTTTATGTGGAAATTTTATATTTTTATTATACAAGTTGTAAAAATTATATTAAAATGATATCAAAATAGAAATTAACAGACGAATAGTGCTTAAATTTCTAATATTTTTAAGTCGCTTGCGCTTTGATAAACGATATAATATCCCGCGCTTAATGGGTCATCAGGGTCGAGAGGCAACCACTGATAGTGCTTACCTAATTCTTCTGGGGCGGGTTCATTATAATCGCGCGCGACAGCGTAGCATATATATTGCATTTCGTCCCCTTGATAAATGGCGCCTATCGAATAATTGTCTTTACCTTCATGAATTTTGACAAATTTACCATTATCAATACGCGAATTTAATTCTTCGTCAAGTGGATAGTTGGCAAATATATAATCAAATTGTGGTGTTATTTGTGAAATAAAGGTGAGCGAAATGTCATTATTTTCGCTTATATTATTGACATTTTCACTTGTTTCATCACTGCTTTGAATTCTTTGATTATTGTTATTATTTGTTTTACTATTGAAATTGTAAAGATTATCGTCCGTTTTATTTTCTAATATGGTCGATTTTTTTTCATCATCTATTATATTATTCGTATCGCCTTCTATTTCATGAAGATCGACGGGCGTATTTGATGAATAGAAAAATTCTTTATATTTACAATGTTCACAATTCGGTTTATCTTCGTTTTCGGCGTCAATTTTATCCGTATTTGGACAAACATTGGTATATTTGTTTTCATTTTTTGTATTTTGAATTTTAAATTCGTCACTATTGCTGAAGACATCGGTATCTTCAAAAAAATATCCTGCGTATGTACCGCCTGCCATAAGCATTTTATTGTTCTGGTCAGTAAGAATAAGTGCTGTATAGAAATCGCCGTCCATATCAAAATCGCCTACTAGCGAACTTTCATACACGCCCGCGCGCTCGATAAAATTTGAACTATACACATTATTATTATGATATACGCCTAATTTACAATATCTATTTAATTTAGGTGCAGAGTATAGTCGCAATTTGCATTTTAATAACTCATCTTCCATAAAAAGAGTGAGTATTCCGCGCCCATTATTTTCATTTTCGGGCGAAGATAAAATAATAGTTTTACTTTTCATACATATATTATACATGCATAAAATTTAACTTATGATAAAAATTTTGTAGATATTAAGTTAAATTTAGACGCATTTTAGTGAAATTTAAAGAATTTTACTATGCGTACACATATCTATTTTTACTTTAAAATTTAGGTTTAACATTTGACAACAAAATGCGTTTATGATAAAATTTATATGAATTTGTGTAAGCAAATTTGTTTTTGGCAATAATTTTAATGCGGGAGTTAAAATGAAAATATTTACTAGAATTTTGATATGTGCTTTAATTTGCTTCGTGCCATTTGTTTTTATGGCGTGTAAAGATAATAAAAACACAATAGGTTATGACAGCAATGCTGAAGTTTATGGCAATGGCGGAATTGCTGTTGCTAAGGGAAATTATTTATATTTTGTTAATGGCTACAAGTCGATAGAAAATGATATCACTGATAACAATAGATATGACAAGTATACAATTGGGTCATTAATGGTTGCTGTTTTAGATAACGGCGAATTGCAACTTGATGATGACGGCTATATGCAAGACGAATATTGCAAAACTATGTCAGATACACTTGTTGGTTATGAGATAACCGACCTTTATATAGTAGGCGACTATTTATATTTTGCTACACCGGTTATTGAAGCGGCAGCAGATAGTTCGGGTGAATTTACTTGGGATAAAACTATGGTGGATATTTGTCGTGTTCATTTGGGTAAACCGGGCGAAATTGATAGATTATATAGAGCAGGAGTTAGTTACGATTCACTTGAATATGCGTGCTATGAAGACGATGGACAAGCATATATTGTTGTTTACGAAAAAGGCGACTCTTCAAATACGCTTGTAAAATATGATGTTAATAGTAAAAAATCTACTAAGATTGAAAATGTGACTAGTGTTGCATTGGGCGAAAATAAAGTCTATTATGTGCAACAAGACACAGATAGAGCAACATATAATTTGTACTCTTATAAATTATCTAGTGGAGAATCGTCGCAAGTTAATGGTTATACAACAACAGATAAAATAGACCTAGTAGCAGTCAATGACGACTATATCTATGCGACTATAACACATAATGGTTCAACCGCGCTTTATTATAATAATGGAAGAAACTTCACTCGTATTGTAGATAGCTCAAATGCCGATAATTATTTAATTAACTGTGAAAATAACTATGTTGTATTAGTGACATATGGCGATGGTAGTGAAACTTATAATATGTTGGAATATGTCGATTTAAATAATCCTAATGCTAAACTAACAGAGTTATATACAGATACTCAAGCGGACGCGACTATTAAAATAATTGGCGAATACTTTGGCTCAATTGTATATTCTTATACAAGTGATAGTGAAACAACTTTTAAATCAATAAGTGTAGCAAACGCAATAGCAGGAAATGAAGTTGAGCCTATTACAATTGCAACAGAATCAAATGTCGTAAGTGATATGTTTGATGTGGATGATGGATTTATTTATTTCTTTAAGACTTCGGGCGAGAGCGAGATAAACGAGTATTTATATAGAGTAAGTATTCGTGAAAACGCTAGCGAGCAATTAGTCGGTATTATGGAAGAATACGATATCGCGTCTAAAGAATAAATTTTTCTAAATTAATTTTACAATAAAAAAGGACTTTATCAATTTGATAAAGTCCTTTTTTATAAATTTTATTTTTTTATTGCGTTTTGTTTTTGATTTTTCTTGTCTTTATTTTTAGGAGTTTTAATTTTTACAATTTTATGAGCAGTCATCTTTCTTGCTATCATAATTTTTGTTTCAGTCGTTGGAGTAAGTTCTTTTAAATAGCGTGAAAGTTTGCCCATAAGATCGTTATAATCAGCGTCAGTACTTTCTGGGCTATGCAAGTATATAGTAAGGATATTCCCTTTTGCTTTAACGCCATTAAAGTGGTTTGTGTATGTGTCTTTATCGAATGAATATGTTATCTTAAGACCTGTGACATTTGCACTGCGATATTCTCTACTAACTGTCTTTATTGTGTACGCTTCCGTCAATTTTCTCATAAAGAATTCGGCATCAAAATTGAGAGATGAGAAGAACATTGATTTAAAGTTTTCAATAAGCCATTCTTTATGTTTCATTAGACTATCGAATTGTCGAATCTGTTTTGTATAGTGCTTATAATTTGTGCGAAGAGTGTATCTTATATTTGTTTGGACTTTTTCTGTTGCCATATTTAATTCTGTTTCGCCGTTAATTTGGGTTTTAAATAGGACGATATTTGCTTTTTCTAAATCGTGATCTGGAGTATCGTAATAAGTAAAAGTCTTTTTAATTTTATCGTCAAAATTCATTATATATTTACCGAAAAAACTATTTAGTTCGAGCACCTTATCTTTAGTTTTCTCGCTAAACATATAAAATCTTTGCTTTTGTCTAATTTTATCAAGTTTTCGCATACTACCCCCAATGCGATTGTATTTATTATTAGTTTAAATAAAAAAGCAAAAAAAATCAAGAAATTGTAGTATTTTTTTATTACATCTGATATAATTTTGATATGTTAAACTTAGATAAAAAATTTTTATCGCGTATGCGTGGAATACTTGGTGATGAATATGAGGATTTTATCTCCGCGCTCAATCGCTTAGATGAAAAGGCTATTTATGTCAATACTAACAAAATTAGTGTTGACAAATTTTTGTCTATTATAGATTTTAATGTGGAAAAAATACTATATGAAAAGAATGGTTTTTATATAGATAATGTCAAGTGGGGTAGGCATCCGCTCCATCATGCCGGAGCATTTTATATTCAGGAACCTAGTGCTATGTTTACTGTCAATGCGTATAATTTTAAAGGTAATGAATTAGTGTTGGATATGTGCGCATCCCCTGGTGGAAAGTCTATTCAAATTGCAAATCGCTTGCCTAGTGGTTATCTCGTCAGCAACGAGATAGTGTCTGCGCGCGCCTCTGTTTTGTATTCAAACATTGAGAGAATGGGATTAAAAAATGTGATTGTAACGAATGATAGTCCAGAAAATTTGGCAAATGCATATGCAAATATGTTTGATGTGGTTTTAGTTGACGCGCCGTGTAGTGGAGAGGGAATGTTTCGTCGAGGGGATGAAGTTGTCAAAGAATGGAACGAAAATTTACCTAAAATGTGCGCAAAAAGACAATTAGACATTTTATTACAAGCAGATAAAGCGTTAAAACAGGGCGGAGTACTGATATATTCAACTTGCACCTACTCTAAAGAAGAAAATGAAGATGTTGTATGTGAATTTATAAAGGAATGTGGATATGAATTGATAAATATTGAAGCAAATTTTAATCGTGGTATAGATATGCATGAGGTTGTTCGCTTATATCCACATAAAGTGCGTGGGGAAGGTCAATTTGTCGCTGTTATGAAGAAAATTAGTCCAAATGAGTTGATTTCTAATTCAATTTTGAAATTATCTATTCATAATGAAGCAAACAATTTTATAAAAGAAAATTTGTCCATATCATTAAAAGCGTACGAATACAAATCAAATGCTTATATACCCGCTAATCTAGAACTAATTAGACGAAATGTAAATTATTTGTCCATAGGTGTGAAAGTCGGCAAAAATAAAGGTAAATTTTTTGAGCCAGACCATTATTTATTTTCTTCATATGGAGATAAGTTTAAACGACAAATCAATTTAGAATACAATAGTTTAGATTCACAAAAATATTTGCGCGGGGAAACTTTGATAGTAGAAAATGAAAACGGATTTTGCTCAGTTCTTCTCTCTAAAGTTAATACAGGTGGAGGAAAAATTGTAAACGGAATAATGAAGAACCTTTATCCTAAAGGCTTAAGAAACTACAAATAATATTAAAAATAACATAAAAAATTAATAAATATACTTAAAAAGCATTAAAAATATGTAAAAAAATGCTTTTTTTATAGAATTTTCAACTTTTTTATAAAAATTTTTAAAAAAGGTATTGAAATTTATCAATTCATGCTGTATAATACTCGCAACAAAGAAAAAAGGAGAATTTGGATTATGGCATGGGAAGCACTTTTAACTATAATAGCGATTATAGGTATTGTCCTTATTGCTGGCGGTATTATTGCTTTTTTGATACATATGATTTGCGGAGCGTTTGATAGCGAAAAACGAGTTGCTAATAAGGCTAATAATAAGGAAGTTTTAGACTATAATCAATACAAACAACTTACTGAAACAAACAATAAAGAAAATGAATATGATTTTGATGCAATTAATTTAGCGAAAGCAGAAGAAGAGAAAAAACTTGCAGAAAAAGACGCAAATGCTGAAAATGAGAATGATTTAGATTTCAATTTAGTTGAAGATAACGATGACGATATTGAAGAAATTGAAAATAGATTGAAAGAAGAAAATCAAAACACTGAAGAATCTACTAAAAATGAGACTGAAGATGATGAAGATCTAGATCTAGATAGTTTAATGGATGAAATAAATGACGATGTTGTTGAAGAAGAAAAAGATCGAATTCACGAGGATAACACAAAAGTTGACGAAAGTCTTCAATCATACACTATCGACGATTATCTAAACAAAGAAGATTCAGAAGAGACAGAAGAAACAGAAGAGACAGAAGAGACTGAAGAAGAATCAGCCGATGAAGTAGAAGAATCTAAAGAAACTCAAGCAGAAGAAAAACAAGACGAGAATGACGCAATTATTGCTGACCTTCGCTCTCAAATAGATGAACTTAATAAACAACTTGAAGAAGCAAAGGCAAATCAATCTCAAGAAACTACAATTGATATGACTAAGGAAGAGTGCGAAGAGCGTCTTGCCGTTCTTAATGAAAGACTTAAAGCTGCTCAAAAAGAATACAAAGCTAACATGAAAGAATATCGTCCATTAAAACGCGCAAAGCGTGATTTGGAGAAAAATGAAGCAAAATTGAGAAGGAAAGAAGCACTTGTAATCAAAAAGAAATTCGATGTCTATGGCGTTAAGAATTATGTTGATATTGACGAACAAGAGGCAAAAGAATTGGCAAATGAACTTGAATTACTCGACGGTCTTCGCCTAAGCGTAAGTCATTGTGAAGAAGTTATCAATGCTAATAAAGATAGATACCCAATCTTAGAGCATACAAACAAATTGTTAGAAGAACAAATCGCCAACATTGAAGCAGATATTGAATACACTAAAAAGATACTCGCAAAGGTAAGTGATAATGATTCAGATAACGCTTCAGAAAGTGATTCAGAAAATAATGGTTCACAATCAACTGACGGAAACGAATAAGATAAAAAATTAATATTAAAATCCCTAAATTTAAGAAATATTTAATATTGCTTAAAAATTTGGGATTTTTTTATTGTTTGAATTCAATTTTTTATATTTTTAAAAATTATAAAATTTTATTTATAATATAGTTATTTTATTTGTTTGTATTAAATTTATAATGATATAATAATTATATGAAAAGGTTGGATATATTGTTATATGAAAAAGGAATTTATCCGTCAAGGGAAAAGGCTAAGCAGGCGATTGAAAGTAGGCGAGTAAAAGTCGATGATAAAATTATAGATAAGCCGTCATTTTTGTGTGATGAAAATTGCAAGGTTATTGCTTTGCCATTTGAGTTCGTTTCGCGTGGCGGGTATAAATTGCAGAAAGCGATTGAAGAATTCAAAATAGATTTATCTAATAGAATTTGCTTAGATATAGGGGCGTCAACAGGCGGATTTACTGATGTTTGTCTAAAAAATGGAGCAAAAAAGGTATATTCTGTAGATACAGGAATCGGTCAACTGGATAAAAAATTAATAGATGACCCAAGAGTCATAAATTTAGAAAAAACGAATTATTTAGAATTGGATAAATTGAACTATCAGGACGCTGATTTTGTATGTATAGATGTTTCATTCGTTAGTCTTACAAAACTTGCCTTTAAATTATCTAAAGATGATTTAAAAGAAATCGTAGCACTAATCAAACCGCAGTTTGAATGCGGATTAGAATACGCTAAAAAACATAAAGGGATAGTTAAAGATAGTAAAATTCATAAAAAAGTTATTGAAAATGTTGCAAATTGTTTTGAATCTTTTGGTTATAAAAACAAAGGAATTATTGTTTCCCCAATAAAAGGAGGAGACGGGAATACTGAATTTTTAATCCATTTACAAAAATAATCGCTAATTTGTTTTAATCAAATAATCTTTACTTAATCATCATTAAATAACTATTTTTACACATAATAATCGTATGGGTTTAACGCAAAGAAGAATCGAGGCTAAAAAAAAGCGATTTAAAAAACATTACAAAGTTGGATTGTGTTTAAGCGGTGGCGGAGCGCGTGGATTTGCACATCTAGGTGCATTCAAAGCATTTGAGGAATATGGAATCAAATTCGATATAGTAGCGGGAACAAGCGCGGGCAGTCTTTTTGGTGCGTTGTATTGCTCTAATATGAAATATGAAGATATGTACAAGTTAACATGCGATATAAAAGATAGCAATTTTAGGCATAATAAACTTAAATTTTTGCCGTCAAAAATGAACGCATTATCTAATACTATTAAAAGAATTCTTCCATATGATGATTTAAAAGATTTAAAAATACCATTGTATGTAGTTGCGGTAGATTTACGCTCAGGAAAAGAAATTCATTTTTCAAATGGTGATTTGGCTACAATTTTGACAGGTAGTTGCGCAGTACCGGGAGTATTTGTACCAGTTAGATATAAAAATATGGTGTTAGTTGATGGCGGAGTTTGCAATAATGTGCCGTCTGATGTCCTAAGAGAAGCAGGGTGTGATTTTGTGGTTACAATAGACTGCAATTGTACGCGTGGGCGAGGGACAAATAGCAATAATTTATTTACTCAGTTTGCAACGAGTATTGGCATAATGATGGCAAATAATTCAAAAAATGGCAAAATTTTAAGCGATATAATAATTTATCCCGATATGAGAAAGTATAAGTCGTTGAAAATTATTTCAAAAAATGATATGATTGAAGAAGGATATCGCGCAACTATTGCTTTGATGCCAGAAATTGAAAAACTTTTTATGGGTAAATACCATAAACGCTAAGGTGCATTTTGAGTAATATACAAAAGAAAAAGAGAATCATAATACTTATTATAATTTTGACAATATTTCTATTGTCATGCTGTTTTGCACGCCCAATCAATGCAGGAATTATTAATATGCTTTATAAAAACTTTCAAATTGTACAACTAAAAGATAACCTTCTTGTTCATTATATCTCAGTAGGTCAAGGTGATGCTACTGCTATTAATTTTCCAGATGGTACCATTATGTTGATAGATACAGGTCCAGATGACTCGGCTTCTACACTTTCTACATACTTAACAAATAAAGTTTTAAACAATAAGAGAGATAAAACTATCGATAATTTAATATTAACACATGCAGACGCTGATCATATAGGTGGGGCTATGCGCATACTAAACGATTTTGATGTTGAGCAAATATTTATGCCAGTTATAGAAAGCGATACAAATGTGTATAATAATCTAGTGACTTATATAGAGGACAATAAAATTAATTCAAGTATAATAACTGAATGGTCGGATATATTCGGACTTGTGAATGTTAAAATGTATGAACCCTTGGATAGAAATAGCACAAATAATACTTGTCCGCTTATAAAAATAAATTATAGAAATGTTAGTATGCTGTTTACGGGAGATATTGATAGTAGTGCCGAAACAGAATTTGTTGAATTGTATGGTGAAGAGTTAGATGTAGATATACTAAAGATTGCACATCATGGAAGCTTGTATTCTACGAGCGAAGCGTTTTTAAATGTAACAACTCCCGATTATGCAATAATATCTGTAGGTGAAAACAACAGTTACGGCCATCCTTCCGAAGTAGTACTAAATAGATTAAGCGAGATGAATGTAGAAATCTTTAGAACAGATTTAAATGGAAATGTGTTATCTGTTGTCGGAGAGGACTATGGCATGAAGTTTTTGACGACTGACTACATAATAACAAATCTTATTTTAGATTATCGATTATTTGTCCTTGTTTTAGACGCTATAATTTTAGTAGAAATTATTCTAATTGTATTTAAGAAAAATAAAAAAGATAAAAATGATATAAAAAGTTTAAATTAAACAAAAAAATATAAAATTTTATTAAAAATCGTGATAAATTTATGTAAATTTTATTAAATAATCAAAAATTTATTTAATTTATATAAAAAATGAATAAAAGAAATTGCAATACATAATATATAGTCGTAAGGTATTTCCTTACATATAAAAGAGACAGTTCTATCGTCTAAAAAAATCGTGATATTTGAATTTTATAAATAATTAATTATTGAATTCGATAAATTTATAACTTATAAATTTACAATAAAAATTCTTTTCATGGTAATGAAATTATAAATTATGAAATTCTTAGAAGATTTGCGATTTCGAGGGTAGCGCAACGTCTCTTTTTTTATTATTAGCCATTACAAAACTATTTGCATTAACTCATTTGTGTATAAAATTTTATTGACATAACTAGTTGATTTATTTATTATTGAAAAAAATAGAACATAAATTTATGAAAAGATTATTCAGAATAGGAGCAGGAAAACTGATATTTTCACTTATGCCACTTTTATCGTGGCTTTGTCTTTCATATGTGTTAGGGGACAATAGAATATCAAATGTATTTTCATTGACTTATGCAATTCAATTTGTTTATTCATTGTTTGTTGCTATGTTTGGTTCGGGTGCGAATATTAGAAGAGAAAAAGAACAAGACAAAAATGCAACACAAAATGGAATGTTTTGGGGTACTATATTTGCTACTATTATCTTTGCTATACCTTTAATCTTCATTGACCAGTTTATTATATTTTTCGGCCAAGATGTTGAATTTTATAGGCCTTATGTATTTTTCTCGATTGCGCTTTTATATGTACAAACATTGTTTGCTTTTGTTATTCAAAGGTTATATTTTGAAGATAAAGAGAAACTTGCTAATATACACTTATTTTCATTTAATATAATGCAATTTGTTTTACTTATTGGGTTAAGCGCTCTTTTACCTAACAAAATGTTAGCCCTTTCAATTACACTAATAGCAGTATTTATCTATGTCATTGTGCTATTTATCTGGAAATTTGAAAAGTTTAAAATTGATTTTAAATTTTATAAAAATATCAAATATGAATCAGCAGGCATTATTACAGATCTATTTTTTCTAATCATATATTTGTTTGGCTTTAAAAACGCTTTTTCGGCAGGTCCCGAATATTTAATGGCGTTAAATCTAGTTTCAATTTGTACGGATAGTCAATGGGACGCCTTAGGTGCAATTTCAACTGTCGCAAAAGTCGATCTTTCAAAAAATAGATACGAATACCAAAAGGAATTGAAAACGGGATATATCTATGCATTAATTTTGATTTCAAGTAGCATTATAATGTCAATTTTGTTAGCATATATTAACAAAGTAAGTATGCTTTTAGTAATTGCATATTTAATTTTCCAGGTTGTTGATATGATTTCGGATCCTTTTTTAAGTATAATGGACATATATACTCAACTCAATTATTCGGCGACAATAAACTCAGTCATTAAATTTTTTGCATTAGTTGTTCGTACAATAGTATCAGTTTGCCTTTTATCAGCATTTTGTACAGATATTGCACAAGTTTTTGAAACAGCAGTATTGTTGTTATTCTATTTGATAATAAGGATAAAAAAATACAAAGTCATAGACGGCGAACTTTCGCTAAAACCTATAACAACTAATATAAATAATAAAAAATTGTAATTGACAAATGTAAATTTTAATATTATTATCTATTTATAGATAGAAGGAGTTTTTATGAGAGAACCATTAATACGAACAATGATAAGAAATATGTCTAATTCTCAAATAGATGAGGTTGAATACGCATTAGAGGGTGAAAAGGTTTGTTATATAAAAACGCACAATATGTAAAGAAAGAACCTTCCATTAAGCCAAGAAGCGAGAGAGTGCGTTCATCTGTACATGATAGAGGAGATATGCGAATACCATCGAGTTCACCACTCAGCGATAGCTATAAATGGGAAAGTGATGAAGAACGAAAAAGAAAAAATACATATTGTGTGATGGATGGTGGAGTAGGCTAACGAGAAATAAAAGTAAAATTAATTAACATAAAAGATAATAACAAATTGAATAAAAAATAAAACGGACTTTGAGTTTTCAAGGTTCGTTTTATTTTTGTCTGGTGCCGGTGGTCGGGGTCGAACCGACATGATGTTGCCATCGCAAGATTTTGAGTCTTGTGCGTCTGCCATTTCGCCACACCGGCATATTAAGATAGTTAGTTTAATAAAGTAAAAGTCATAGTGCTTTGACGCACAAGACGGGGACCCCACAAATATTTATATTTGAAGGGGAAGAGGAGCAACTAAGCAAAAGGCTTAGATTGAACCGAAGGGGACAATCAAGCAAGAGCGCAAGTTGGGACGAGCGTCTGCCATTTCGCCACACCGGCATATTAAGATAGTTAGAATTTATATAATATAATTCAACTTAATCATTATAACATAAAATTTAATAATTTGCAAGAGTTTTTTATTATTATATTAATATTAGTTTATTTAGTTTTTTTTAATTTACATTATTTTTATATTAAAAAATTTTTTATTTTACTTTTTGATTTTAGATTATTGTGATATAATAAATTTATGGAAAAATTTGTAATAGTTGATGGAAATAGTTTAGTGAATCGCGCTTTTTACGGTATGCCTCCGCTTAAAAGTTTAAGTGGAGAGCCTTGTGGTGCGGTGTATGGTTTTTTGAATATGATATTAAATGTCATTTCAAATAATAAACCAAAATATTTTGCATGCGTATTTGACGCAGGGAAACATACATTTCGTCATAATATGTATGCAGAGTATAAAGCGGGTAGGGAACATATGCCAGAAGATTTGGCAAAGCAAATTCCTATTTTAAAATCAATATTGCGCGCTATGGGGATAAAGACTATCGAGATGCCAGAGATTGAAGCGGATGATATCATAGGCTCTTTGACAAGAAAATTTAATGAAGAGTTCATTCTTTTATCGGGCGATAGAGATTTACTTCAACTTATTAATGATAATACAACCGTTTGGTTGACTCAAAAAGGTATAACAGATGTCATAAAACTTGATATCCCAACATTAAAAGAAAAGTATAATTTAGAGCCATATCAAGTGATCGAAATTAAATCCATTATGGGAGATAGTTCGGACAATATTCCTGGAGTAATGGGAATTGGAAAAGTAGGTGCCCATGCTTTAATTGACGAATTTATGAGCCTAGACAACATTTATAAAAATATTGAAAATGTTCCTAATAAATACAAAAACAAACTATTAGAAAACAAAGAGATGGCGTATTTATCACACGAGTTGGCAACAATAAAATTAGATGTAGACATTGATTGTCAGTTAGAAGAATTTGAATATAAATTGCCTTTTTCTAATGAAGTCTATGAAATGTTAAAAGAATTAGATTTTAAGTCCATTATTTCTAGAAATGAATTTTTTATAGACTCTAATGAAGAAAAAAATGAGATTATAGACGACACAAAGATTATAGAGATAACAACTGATAATGATTTTAAAACAATGCTAGAAAATATAAATTCATATGATTCGTTCGCTGTTCTTAATGAGGGTATGAATTTGAATATATCAGTAGGAAGTGTAGAATATGTTTTATATAAAACGAGCGATGTATTTAATAAAAATATCAATCAAATACGCGCGTTATTTAATGGGGAAAAACAAAAAATATGTTTTGACGCAAAAGCGCTTATGCATGAATTAGAGTCTTTAGATATATCTATAAAAAATTATTTTGATATTTCTATCGCTATATATATAGCAAATGAAATGGATGCAGAAATAACGCTCGATGACGCGTTAAAACTAAATCGAATTAGTACCGCCACCAAAGCGCATGCGCTTATAAAATTAAAAGAAATATATATTAATATTTTAATCAAAAATCTTCAATTAAAACTTTATTCGGACATAGAATTGCCATTAGTAGAAGTCCTGTACAACATGGAGCGAAATGGTATAAAAATTAAAGTTGATGAAATAAAATTGCTTAGCGAAACATATCATGAAGAGTTAAAATCTTTAACACAAAAAATCTATACATTATCGGGTGAAGAATTTAATATTAATAGCCCTAAGCAACTTCAATCAATTTTATTTGATAAATTAAAAATTGAATATAAAGGCAAGAAGGGAACTTCAATAGAAGTGTTAAATGCAATAAGTGATAGACACCCGATTGTTGATGAAATTATTAGATATAGAAAAGTTAGCAAACTTATAAGCACTTATTTAGACGGGATGATGAATTATATTGCAAGCGACGGTAAAATTCATACTACATTTATGCAAAGAACGACTTCGACAGGTAGATTGAGCAGTAGAGAACCTAATTTGCAAAATCTACCTATTAGAGATGACGAAGGACGCGCGCTTAGAAAAATGTTTACAAGTTCATTTGAAAACGGAACCATGATTAGTGCCGACTATAACCAAATTGAATTGCGATTAATAGCAAATTTTAGTAATGATGAAAATATGGTGGCGGACTATCTCTCAGGCAAAGATATTCACACTGCAACGGCTAGTAAAATTTATAATGTAGATATAAGTAAGGTTGATAGTCATATGCGCAGAGTGGCAAAGACAGTAAATTTTGGCATTATTTATGGCATAAGCGCGTACGGTTTAAGTCAAAGTCTCCATATATCAACGAAAGACGCGGGAGAATTTATAAAAAAATATTTAGCCATTTATCCACGCGTGAAAGAATATGGAGATGAGCAAATTGAATTGGCACGAAAGCAAGGATGTGTGAGTACAATTATGGGAAGAGTACGCCATATTCCAGATATCAATTCATCTAATTCGGTTATTCGCGGATTTGCTGAGCGAACGGCAAAGAATACACCACTGCAAGGTAGTGCTAGTGATATAATTAAAATTGCTATGATACGAGTGTTTAACCGAATAAAAGAACAAAATTTAAAAAGTAAATTAGTGCTTCAAATTCACGATGAATTGATTGTAGATTGCTATCCAGGTGAGAGCAAAATAATTAAGTCAATTTTAAAAGACGAAATGGAGAATGTAGTTCATTTAAAAGTCCCATTAATTGTTGAAATTAATGAGGGTGTTACGCTATATGATGCAAAGTAAGGCATAAATGTAATTAAAATTTTGCAAGAAAAAAGTTAAATAATTAAAAATATTTGTAGTTTTTTTCGTTTTAGTATATTATTGTAAAAATGACGAATGAAGAAAGAAAAGATAAATACATGAATCGGAACATAAAATTATGTCCCATTTATTTAGGTTTATCTTATGAATTAATATTTATTTGGACAATCTCAACTATGTACTTTACCACACAAAAAGGGTTAAGCATGTCGCAAACAATTTTATTAGATTCTATTCGTATGTTTGCTGGTTGTTTTCTATGTATTCCAATTGAAAGGTTGTTTAAAAAGATTACACCTATAAAATCATCTATGATAGGTAATTTATTTTATATATTGTTTTTAATTATTTGTATTTATGGAAAGAATTTCTTTTCATTTGCTGTTGCACAAATCTTTTTGGCAATAGGCTATGTAATATGCGCGATAAAGAACAATTTAATTTTAAGTCAAACGTTAGAATCTGTTCATAGGGATAAAGATTTTAATAAGATATCAGGCAAGGGGTTATCCCTGCATTATATAATAGATTCTATAGGAGCAATTATAGCAACTTATGTATTTACATATAACCCCGATTTATGTCTATGGTTATCTGTTTTTGTAATATCATTTAGCGAAATGGTTGGACTATTATTGAAAGAGCCATCAAAATTTCAGAATAAAAACATTGAATTAAATGAGAAAATGCAATCTGATTCATCTCAGTTAACTTTCCAAGACACGAAAAAAAATAAAGCAGATTCTTATGTTAAAATTTTAATGAGTTCATTTTTAGTATTTATGTTAGTATATATGTTTTTCTTTCGAGGGGCCAATGCTGTTATCAGTTCTGGATTTAAGATGTATTTGCAACAAGCGATTGATTTTGGTCGTCTGCCAATTTGGATGTTTGGATATATATATGCGTTGTTTAGAATAGTATCTGCGTTCTCTAGCAAATATCAATTCAAATTTGATTTAAAATTTGGTGTTAGAAGTTTATTAATATTTAACACTATATTGATTTTGGGATTTGTGGTAAGTGGTACGATATATTTATTTACACCATTTTCTGTCGTAGGGTTTATTGGCATAATAATATCCAATTATTTGTTAGCAACACTCCGTTCTCCAAATGAAATTTTCATAAATAATTATATGCAAGTTTGTATTGCGCCAAAAAATATAGAAAAGGCATACTCAATCCGAACCATGGTGGAATATTTAGGATATGCTTGTTGGAATAGCATTTATAGTTTGCTAGTAGAGATGTTTTCGGATAACTATGGTTGGACAAGTATAACTTTTGTATCATTAATTAGTTTGCCAATAATCATTTCTTTAATTCTTTTTGTTAGAGCATTGGTTAAAAAACATGCCCAAAAATATACAATAATAAAAGATGAGTATGTGAATGATTAAATGTTAAGAAATAAAAATAAAAATCGCTAGTTAATCTAGCGATTTTTTATGGTGAATTGTACATGCATATTTGAGACAAATCAATTGCTGGCATAACCTTATAATACTCCATTAAAGCAACCTCATAGCACATATCGTATCCTTCTTAATGCTGCTACCTTCCGGTCCTGACATGGTTCGTAGGGCAATATTGTATAAGACCTTAATTTCAACATACTACAAAACTACTCAACACAACCGAGTTTGACCCGCATTATGCCGTTCAGTCCCACTGTAGTGGATTGTGGGTACAGGGCACCACTAGCTCCCCACCTAGTACAATTCTGTCTTATTATATCAAAGACAAATATAAATGGCAAGGTTTTTTTGTTTTGGTTTATTAATTTTTTAAAAAAAAGGAAGAATAATCAGCAAATATGTAAAAAATCAAGTATTTTAAATTTCGGTATTGACAAATTGTATATCTTGTGTTAAATTATGGTAAAGAGGAAGGAACTATGAAGGAAGAAATGTTAAAAATAATTAATCCTAAATCTCTAATATATAATTTGGATTTGGCTGGAGATAACTATTTACAAGCCATAAGAGATGAAGTATCTAACAAATACTTAGATATTATGGAAAAATGCTATACAGATTTACAAGACATACTTTCTAACTATGAAAATAAAGAGTCTGTTGAAATCTTCAACAAATATCATGTAGATTTAAACTCAAATTATTATTCGAAGATAGAAGATTATCTTGTTTGTGATGAGCAAGGAAAAATTCAAATACAAGGTCAAAATTATAAATTAGATAAAAATATTTTTAGACTAATTCACGGAGTAGTTGAAGAGAATATTACATTATTAATTCGATTGTATTTTAAAGTTTTATCACGCCAAAAAAATTATAAACAGGATGTTGAAAATTATAATTATGATTTTATAGATTTAAAGGTCCGCGTTGCGATTATACAAGCATTAAGGACAGCTCATCAAAAGTATGGTGAAAAACAAAAAATTCTATATGGGATAAATAATTATAGCGACCAATTTAAGGCTATTGATTATCCATCAAGGCAAGATTATATAAATTCTGCTATAGATAGTGCAATTTTTATGTCAACAATTAATTATTTAAAATCATTGAAAGTAGTAGATGAACATGGAAAATCTGTTTCATAAACAATCGTAATCAAGGGCAAAATCTAATTGCCCTTTTTTATGCTAAAATGTTTGTAAAAATAGAATGATTTTGTTATAATAAACTTGAGGAAATTATGGAATCAACGAATGCAGAACGCTTTATAACGGCGTATAATACAATAGATTATAGTTTGAGAACAATTTATGATTTTAAACGCAGTATGTCATTTAGCGATGTTGTTAGGCGCAGTGTTGTTTTAAACTCTGTTGTTAGAAAATATGAAGATGACTTAATTGATTATGGAAGACTTCGTAATGCAATTATTCATAGTGGGAATAAAGATTATATCATAGCGGAACCGCATGATGAAATAGTAGAGAAGATTGAAAAACTTGCAGACCTAATCTCTGAACCACCGCTTGCTTTGGATCGCGTTGGAAATAAAGAAGTTATTACCATATCACATGATATGTCGATATCGAAGGCAATGGAATTGATTACAAGGACAGGATATGCGAATTTGCCAGTCTATAATGGTACAAAACTGTTAGGTATATTAAACGCGAGAAAAATTGTGGATATCTTAGGCAAGGTCATTATAGATGGTAGAAATCTTCAAGAGTATGTGGAAACAACTAATGTAGGACAAATCATTGAAAATATGGGCGATGATTATTATTTCATGATTGCCGATGAAGGACTTACTATTGATGAAGCGATGAATAGTTTTGAAAATAATAGAAAACTTCTTATTATTTTAATAACAAAAGATGGAAAAGACACAGAAAAACCTTTGGCAATAATTTCATCAGTCGATATCATTGATATGAAAAAGATTTTAGATGTCTATTATGTGCCAGATAGTAAAAAATAGATTAATTTGTTTATGAGAATTGCAACTGATTGGAATGATTATAAAGTATTATCTACCGCAAGTGGAGAAAAACTAGAAAACATTGGCGGTTATACTTTTTTACGCCCCGATCCGCAAGTTATTTGGAATACAGATAGACACCTTCCTACAAATGTAGACGCTTGCTACAAGCGTGGTGATAACAAATCGGGCAAATGGATAAAGAGTGATAAACTTCCTAATTCGTTTGTAATTAGTAGAAAAGGAATAAAATTTCACATTGAACCTATGAGTTTTAAACATATTTGCATTTTCCCTGAACAGGCGGTAAATTGGGATATAATGTCCGATTTAATAAAGAATGCAAATAGACCTATAAAGATTCTTAACTTGTTTGCATATACTGGTGGGGCTAGCGTGGCATGTGCACTTAGTGGTGCGAGCGTAACCCATGTTGATGCAGCAAAAAGTATGATTGATATAGCAAAGATCAACGCAAAACTTAACAATATTGATAATATACGATTTATTTTAGATGATTGTACAAAGTTCGTTGAAAGAGAAATTCGTCGTGGGAATAAATACGATGCAATAATTATGGATCCACCATCATTCGGGCGTGGACCGCGTGGCGAAACATGGAAGATAGAGGAAAACATTTTTGAGTTTGTAAAATTATGTACACAATTGCTTAGCAATAATCCTCTATTTGTATTGATCAATAGTTATACGACTGGTTTGCAACCAACTGTTATGGCTAACATTTTAAATGCAACAATTAAACATGGCAAGTGTGAAGCGTATGAAATTGGATTGCCGACTGATGAAAAAGATATCGTATTGCCATGCGGTTGTAGTGCAATTAAAATATTTTAAATCTAATATAAATTAAAAAATTTTAATAAAAACTATAAAAATATTATAAAAAAATTATAAAACTATAAAAATTTTATTAAAAATATATTAAAATATGAAAACTATTAAAAATTTAATTAATATCAATAATAAACATAATATTTTTTAAATTTTTATTTGTGGGGACAAAAATGAAAATAGAACCAAAAATTATATATGAAGATAATCATATAATAGTGGTTATAAAACCACAAAATATTTCTGTACAAGCAGACGATAGCAAAGACATGGATATGTTGACAATAATTAAAGATTTTATTAAAGAGCGCGATAATAAACCGGGCAATGTATATTTAGGACTTGTGCATAGATTAGATAGACCGACTGGTGGCGTAATGGTGTTTGCTAAAACTAGTAAGGCAGCAAGCCGACTTTCAAAAGAATTAAAAGACAAGCAGTTAAAGAAAAAATATCTTTGTGTAGTATGTGGACGACCACAAATTGTTAGCAATAGACTTACTACATATTTAAAGAAAGATAGCAAGACAAATACAGTTAGAATTGCACCTCAATTAGAAGAAGGAGCAAAGGAAGCTATTTTGGAGTATTCATTAATTGAAACAAAAAATAATCTCTCGTTAATAAGTGTTGATTTAATAACAGGGAGAAGTCATCAAATTAGAGTGCAGATGTCAGCACAGTTGAATACTCCAATCTATGCAGATTTCAAATATGGAGATAGGCAACATGCTGGTAATTTGGCTTTATGGGCTTTTGAGTTATCATTTGTTCATCCTGTTACCAAAGAGAATATGCGCTTTAAGGTTGCTCCAGATTTTACAAACTCTGCTTTCTCGATTTTTAAAGACAAAATTGAAAAAATGATAAATTAACATTTAATATATTTAAATGTTTTTTAATATAAAAAATTAAAAAAATAATGAAAAATATATAAATAAATTAATAAATTTTAGTTATTTATTATATAAAAATAAAATTTTTATTATATTAATCTTAGATTTAATATTTTAAATAAATTATAGTAAAAAATAATTATAAAAAAAATATTAAAAAAATTTTTAAAAAAGTATTGACTATATTTAAAATTAGTGCTAAAAAGTATGTGTAATTTAAGTACATAAGGAGAATTTATGAATAAATTAGCAGTATTTGAATTAGGCGTTAATGATGTGCGCTTAACAATATTTAAACATACAAGCAATGGATATTTCGCGATTGATTCGCAAATTATAGAGCCTATTAAATTAACACAAGATATGGAGCGTGATGGTTATATTAAACCTGCTCGTATTCAAGAAACGATTACAATCTTAAAAAATTTTAGGAAGATAGTTGATGGAGCGCAGATTGAGAATATGATATGCTATGCTAGTCCAATAATAGCAACTGCGCGAAATCAAATAGCTTTTTTAGACGAAATATATAAGACAGTATCTCTTTACTTTAAAATATTGAGTCACGAAGAACAAATATCCGCTTTGCATAGTGCTATCATGTACTCGTTTGCTATGACGCGTGGCGTGATAATGCAGATAGGTGATTATTCTACTGAAATTATAAGATTCAACAGACGAGTTGTTGTAAATAGCGCTTCAATTCCATTCGGCGCAGTCAACTTGTTAGATAGAATGTCTGAAGGTACGCTTGCTGACCATATGGACAAAGCGGTTGAGATAATGACAAGAGAGTTTAAAAAATTGGACTGGCTATATAATCTTGATGAAGAATCTGAGTTTATAGGCGTAGGGGAAGTATTTACATCACTTGGGAAATTGTCAAGAAAATCTTCTAGATATCCACTAGATGTAGCGCATAATTATGAAGTTACTCAAGATAGTTTCCAAAGCGTTTATAACCTTATTCGTGGGCTAGATTTAAACAAGGCTAAGAAATTGAAAGGTATTTCAGAGAAGCGTGCTGATGTTATTGCAATTGGACTTGCTATTGTAAAAGTCGCATTTAACGAGTTCATTCGTGGGTGTGTGAAAGTCTCTACGAATGGGGAAATGTATGGGATAGTGGCAAAGAGTTTGCTTGGACAGACGGGCGAAAAACCATTGTTGGATATTTTGGGATATTCTTTGAGTGCAATAAATGAATTTTATCCAACGAATGTCAATGCAGACAGCAATTACGCACTCGCAGTAATTTTGTATAAACAATTAAAAGTTTTGCATAAACTTACTCGACCTTATGTTAAAGTCTTAAGAATTGCGGCAAGTTTATGTATGGCAGGCAAAAGAATATCATTTGAAGATTATCAAAAAAATAATTTTCCTGTTATTTTGCATAGTTCCATCTATGGCGCTTCACATAAAGACATTATACTTGCAGCATTCGTTGCAGCCAGTCAAAATATTGATGATTTCTCACTCAGTGATTGGGTGCGATATCAAGATTTAGTGTCGGACGAAGATTTGGACGCAGTTAGAAAATTAGCAGTTATTATAAAAATGGCTACAATGTTTAATATAACTAATTCAAATAGCGTAAAAGATATAGCGTGCGATGTTTTAGGAGACACTGTCATCTTAAAAACAGAAGTGGAAAAAGACGCTACTTTGGAAATAAGCCAGGCTATGTCTGTTGCTGGTGATTTTAAAAAAGTTTACGGAAAAAATTTACAAATATTATAATGTTTGTAATTTAGGGGGGTGTGTATGTTCAGTATAGATCTAGCGATAAAATTTGGTAGTGATGAAATTATTATCTACAGAAAAGGTATTGGAATAATAGCAAAAGAGCCGGCATATTTAGCGCTAACAAAAGGAGAAAAACCAAAGGTTAAAGCATATGGATTGCGCGCTAAAAAACTCTTTGAAACAGAGTCTAATCAAGTAACTGTATATCGTCCAATTCAAAGAAGTGAAGTGGTAGATGAGAAAATGGCAGTGGAACTTATGTCTAGTATTCTTAAAAATGTCATTGTGGATAAGTTCACTATTACACGAATAAATGCACTTGTCGCTGTGCCATGCGCTTTAAATGAGGGTCAATTATTAAGCCTTAAAAAAGTATTGCAGATGTCGGGCATTGGGAAAGTTACTTTTGTGCAAAATAGCGTCTGTGCACGAGCAAATTTAGATATAGACAGCCATTCACATATTATGGTAGTAGATATAGGAGCGTACATCACTGATATATCTGTTTTAAATGAATATAATTTTTCATTTGGTAGAATGTATTTTATCGGCGGAAATGATATGGATAAAAGTATAACCACTTTCATATCAGACAACCACAACCTTGAAGTTAGCGACTTGACAAGTAATAAGGTCAAAAATGAAATTGCATCTCTTTATGACCGCGATCTATATCGTGCCGAATATTTGGGCATGGACGAGAATAAAAAACTTGTTAAACATGAAATATCAGCAAATGAAATACGAGTTGCTATTGTAAATATTTATGATTTGATATTTAGTAAAATACAAGAAATAATGTCTCAACTTCCAAAAGATGTTATGGCAGATGTATACAATAATGGCGTAATGTTTGTCGGCGGTGCTAGTTCAATAGCGGGACTATATGAATATGCTAAAAAGAAATTGGACCTTCCTATTATTGTCCCTGATGACCCTATGAATGCTGTTATTTTAGGAGCAGGCAAATTATTAAATCCGGATAGAGATTTTCTAAAAATTAATTTTTAATATTATATAAACATTGCAAAATTTTTAAAATTTTATAAAGATAGCGTTATTTTAGAAATTTTTGCAATTTTTTTATGCAAAATATAAAAATTCGTCTAATAATGACGAATATAAAATTTTATATATTTGAGTTATATCTTTTTGTATTCTTAATGATAAAATGACATCAGGAGGAAAATATGGCGAGAGTTATAGTTGTAACATCGGGAAAAGGCGGAGTAGGGAAAACTACTGTAACCGCTAATTTAGGCTTGCACCTTGCTAGTAAAAATTATAGAGTTTGTTTAGTCGATATGGATATAGGATTAAACAATTTAGATGTTGTCATGAATATGGAAGATAGAGTTGTGTATAGTATGCTAGATGTTATAGAAGGTAGAGTGCGCCTTCGCGAAGCGCTAGTCCAAGACGATTGTTATCCGCTTTTGTATATGCTTAGCAGTGGAGGTTTAAATCAAAATCTAACTATACAAATGGCTCAAATAAAATTAATAATTACGGAATTGTCGAGTATGTGCGATTATGTTATAATAGATTGCCCAGCGGGAATAGACGCAGGCTTTAAGCGCGCGGTTAGTTGTGCAGATGAAGCGCTAGTTGTAACAACACCACATTTGTCAAGCCTAAGAGATGCGGACAAAGTTATAACGATTCTTACAAGTTACGGCATAACAAATAAGCGATTTGTCATAAATCGTGCGCGCGGAGATTTAATTAAAGACAAACTTATGTTTGATGTCTACGATATAGGTAAATCGTTAGGTATTGAATTTGGTGGAGTCATTCCAGAAGACGACAATGTTATAACTAATTCAAGCAGTAGTATAAAAAATAATAAAATTGCATTGAATCGAGCATTCGATATCCTTGCTAATAATATTATTACAGGCGAGAAAAAATTATATGATTGTACATATAAATATAGGGGATTTTTAGGTTCGATAAAAAAGTTGCTTAAAAGGAGCGTATAATGGACTTAAAAAAACGATTAAACTCGATAATTGAAAAAGATAAAGAGCATAATCCAAAATATTTAATAAATGTCATTAAATCTGATTTTTTCTATCTCATAAGCAACTATTTCGAAGTGAATTTCGATGATATAAATGTTGACATAGGCTTAAAAGATGGGCAGTATGAGATAAAGATTTCATGCTTAGGTGATAGAATGAAGTTGATGCGAACTTTGCCTGATTAAAAATATAAAATCATTTTCGTACTAAATTTTAAATAAATTTAATATTTTAATATATGAAAAAACTAAAAATTAGTCCAAATATCGTAATTTTAGTGCTTTTTTGCGCTATTTTTAATAAATTTTTGCTATTTTTAAATTATTTTGTCGCTTTGGCTATACACGAACTAGCACATTTTTATGTTGCTTCTAAGCGCGGATATGCAATGAAAGAATTTAAAATAGATCTTTTTGGTTGTTCAATGGACTTGGATGAAAATATTGAAGATAGAGATAGTTTTTCAATAAATATCGCAGGACCATGTATTAATTTGTTTTTATGCTTAGTATGTTTAGCACTATATTATCTCGTTCCAGAATCTTATGTTTATCTAAATTTATTTTGTATTAGTAATCTCATTATTGCACTATTCAATTTACTTCCGATTTATCCACTAGATGGAGGGAAAATTGTACGCGGAATTATAAAAAATAAAAAAGTATATTTTGTCGTAGATATATTAATTCGTATTATCTTTTCAGTTGTATTTATTTCTTTATTTATTGTTTCACTAATGACTACACCTAATTATTTTTATCTTTTAATGTTTATATTTTTCGTCAGTGCAAGAAACAAAAAATCGCCGACCTTTTCAATTTTCAAAACAAAAAAGCATCATAACTTTGAAAAGATAAGATTAATAAAAATTGATGCGCAGGACAATCTTTACAAGATAATCAAGCACATCAAAAAAGATAAATATACAATCTTTTATTTCCCAAACAAAAAGCGCTATATTGACGAAGATACAATCGTTCAATTCGCGCTAAATTATCCACTTGTAACAGAAATAAAAGACATTAAATTTTAAATATTCCACTCGGTTATGTCAAGATTTGATTTAAGTATGTTTAGAATGCGGAGTATTGCACATTTCACTTTTTTCTCACTTACATTGTATTTAATAGATAGTTCGCTAATTGTTCTTTTCTTAACCCCTATTCCAAAATAATAGGACAATAGTTTAAATTCGCTTTTATTCAATATTGTTTTAATATTTTCTACTAAATTTTCGTTGAAAACATTTTCTATCGCAATTATATCAGTATTTTTATTTTCGTCCGCCTTTAATGAATCTAATATAGTTAAATTATCGGTATCATCAAATTGTTTATTTATGCTTATACTTTCATTAATATTTAATTTTTTATAAAATGTAATTTTATTGTATTTAAGATATTTGATAGGTAAATATAAATCATTAATTAAAGATTTATCTAATGCATAAACAAGTTTTTCGGTTAAATAAGCAATTAAATCTTCACGAGTATCGTAATCTTTCTCGGAATTGGCTAATTTATATACTAGTGGCATAAACTTTTGATGTAATGTTTTTCTAGCTTGCATGTCCCCTAACAACATGCGTTCACGAAGATGGTAGTTATTATCTTTTGTTGAATATGTATCGTTTGGCAACAATGAACTATGTGTATCAAATTCAAAACCAATTTCTTTTAGTGATATTATTTGATTTTTAGACAATTTAACATAACCCATACGAATAGTTTTAACATAAAAACCTAATTCGTAATTATTATCAATATAATCTTGCGGGACATACAAATTGTGAAAACTATTTTTATACGAAATTATGTTTTGATAAAATATATCATAATCAAACTTTTTTATTTTTGCAGTAAAAGTAAAGTTCCAAATAAAGCCTATGTCATTAAGCATTTTAATTTGTCCATCAGTTAGTTTAATATTACTAGATCTAACAGAATGAACTTTCATGCCTAAAGGATAACCATTTATGGTATAAGTTATTTTAATATTAAGGTGATCAAATTTGTTGTAGAAATCTACAATGTAATCATAGAATTCTTTAAAATTAAAATAACGTTTATTATTCCAAATGAAATCCAAATCATTAAGCATTTGAATTTGATGATCAGTTAGTTTTATATGACCAGATCTCGCATAACTAACTTTCTTGCCTAAAGGGTAGCCATTTACTACATAATATTGTTTAATATCAAGGTGACCAAATTTGTTATAGAAATCTATAATGTAATCATAAAATTCGTTAAAATTAAATCATCTTTTTATTGCCTTGACTATAAGATTATCCATTTTTAATATTATCCTTTGTAGTATTTTATCGTATTTATTGAATTTGTCAATAGCCTATCGAATAGTAGATAAAACGCATTTAATACAATTACATATGTTTAAGGTTATTCATATAAAAGTAGAGAAATTGTGGATAACTAAGGGAATTTTAAAAATTATAGTTGACAAAGTGTATAGAGTATGCTAAAATATACAGGTAGTACCACATTGAAAAGGTATAATTTCATTATCAAAAGTATTTTGATATGAAAACCTTAAGAGTGAGTCTTTATAGGAGGTAAACTAGTATGTACGCAATCGCAAATATTTCAGGCAAACAATATAAGGTTGAAGCTGGCGCAACAATTTCTGTTGACAAATTAAATGCAGAAGTTGGCGAGGAAGTTACATTCCCAGTTATGATGACTGTTGATGGCGCTAAAGTTAAAACCGGTAGCCCTGTTATTAAAGATGTCGTTGTTAAAGCGAAAGTCGTATCTCACGGCAGAGACAAGAAAATAACTGTCTTCAAGTATAAAGCTAAGAAGAACGAGCGCACTAAACAAGGACACAGACAGCCATACACTAAGATTTTAATCGAAAGTATAGGTTAATATGATTAATATAACTATTATTTGGTCGAAAGACGACCTTATGACTATCGAGGCGACAGGTCATTCAGGATATGCAGAGAGTGGACATGATATAGTTTGTGCAGTAGTATCTGCACTTACAGGAAATATTCTTAATGGTTTAAAATTAATTAATGCTGATTTTAAATCAAATATAGATGAGAATATACCACATTTTAGTGTAACGATATCAAAGGATATAGATAAATCTAAGATGAAAGACGCTCAAATTATTATGAAAACGGCATATTTAGGACTTAAAGATGCTTATGATAGTTTCCCAAAATATATTAAGATAAAGGAGAAGCACAATGATTAATTTTCAATTATTTGCCCATAAGAAAGGTGGCGGTAGCACAAAGAATGGTCGTGATAGTGAATCAAAGCGTCTTGGTGTGAAGGCTGGCGATGGACAATTCGTACATGCTGGTGCAATTATAATACGCCAAAGAGGTACAAAAGTGTACCCTTCTACAAATGTAGGATGCGGAAAAGATTATACTTTGTTTGCACTTATTGATGGTATCGTTCGTTTCAAAAAAGACGGACGCGGTAGAAAAATTGCTGTTGTAGAAGCAAAAATTTAGTTATAAAAGTCCAAAAAGTCGTATAAGATATTTTTGGATTTTTTTATGTGAATTTTATTCAAAACAGATAAGTAAGACAAATATATTTATAATCAAATATTGTAGTTTAATGTAAAAATGCAAAAAATTAGTTTCAATAGTTGCAAATTCTAATTAAATTATAATAAAATATATATGTTTATAACATATATATTTTTGGGAGTAGAATTGAATGAAGATAAAAAATAAGACTTTACTTATTACTGGCATACTTTGTTTAGTAGGTTTATTATTAAATATATTAGATATTTATCTCGATGTAAAGATATATTCATCTAACATCATATACATTATAGGGAATAGCGTCGCGGGAGCAATTAGTATTGCAAGCGGAATATTTTTAATAATTATGTCTACTAAAAGTGATGAATATGTTGCAAAGCGAGCAAATATATTTTTTATTTTTTCGTTGATAAACATTTTTAACAATATAGTCGTATGGGGTATTGTATTGTGGGCGCAGTTCGCAGTATCTGCTAGAATTAGGAAAATTGCGTACCGAGATTTTACAAAATCAACACGAGAAAATAGCGATGGTTCTATTGTATTAAATAAAGAAGATTATGAGATAACCCAATTGACAAACGATTTAACCGAAGAATTAAACAAGTTAGACAAAAAGCGCACTGATGGAGAAATTTCAGAAGACGAATACAATACGAAAAGGGAAGAAATCATAAAAAAATACATTTTATCAAATAAGGACAGCAAAAATGATTAAAATACTTAAATATTTAAAACTAAAAGAGTGGATTTTAGTTGCAATTAATGTTGGATTAATTGTTGCTCAAGTTTATTTTGAATTAAGACTACCTGATTATATGAAAGAAATTACACTTGTGATGCGATCTCCAAATGTACAAATGTCTGATATATGGCAGTTAGGTGGAATGATGATGCTGTGTGCATTTGCAAGTTTGGCGTGTGCTATCATAGTCGGATACACTGCTTCTACAATTGCATCAAGTTTGTCTGCTAGATTGCGCGAAAAGACTTACACAAAAGTACAAAATTTTTCAATGGAAGAAATCGACAAATTCTCAACCGCCAGTCTAATCACGCGTTCGACGAACGATGTAACTCAAGTTCAACAAACTATCACTATGGCAATGCAAGTTTTAGTTCGTGCACCTGTAATGGCAATATGGGCAATTAGTAAAATCTCGTCAAAAAGTTGGCAGTGGTCGGTTAGTACCGCAGTGGCTGTTTTCGTCATGGTGGCGCTACTTACTACTATAATTGCATTCACACTACCTAAATTTAAAAGAATGCAAAAATTGACCGATGATTTAAACAAAGCAACAAGGGAGAATTTAACCGGGGTTCGTGTAATTAGAGCATATAATGCGGAAGATTATCAACAAGTTAAATTTGAAAAAACAAATAATGATTTGACCAAAACAAACTTATTTGCACATAGAATGATGGGCATTATGCAACCGGGCTTAACTTTAGTTATGAACGGATTGTCGCTTGCGGTCTATTGGTTAGGCGCGTACATAATTGAAGGTGCAAATATGGCAAGCAAAGAAGTTTTATTAGCGGATATGATAACCTATTCTTCATATGCAATACAAGTCGTTATGTCTTTCTTAATGCTAGTAATCCTTTTCATAATGATACCGCGTGCAAGCGTTTCAGCAAACAGAATAAACGAAGTTTTGTCAACTGAACCAAAAATTATAGATGGTGACTTAGATATAGATAAAACACCTGAAGGAAAAGGCGAGATAGAATTTAAAAATGTTTCGTTTAAATATCCAGATGGTAGTGATTATGTACTTAAAGATATAACATTCAAGGCGAAGAAAGGTGAAGTCGTCGCTTTTATAGGCGCGACGGGTAGCGGTAAAAGTACACTAATAAATTTAATCCCGCGCTTTTACGATGCTAGCGAAGGTGAAGTACTTATTGACGGCGAAAATGTGAAAAATTATAAGAAAAAGGACCTTAATAATAAGATAGGATATATCTCACAACGCGCTGTGATATTTTCGGGTACAATTGCGTCAAATATTAATTTTGGAGAAAGTGGAAAAGAAGAAATAACAGAAAAAGACATAAGAGAAGCGTTGGATGTTGCACAAGCAAGTGAATATGTGAACAAATATTCAGATAATATTAATCATAGAGTGGCGCAAAACGGAACAAATCTATCAGGCGGACAAAAACAGCGCTTATCTATTGCGCGCGCAGTGGCAAGGAAACCAGAGATTTACATATTTGACGATTCATTTTCTGCACTTGACTATAAAACAGATAAAGAATTAAGAAAGCAATTATTTGCAAATATGAACGATTCAACCGTTTTGATAGTTGCTCAAAGAATAGGGACTATACGCGATGCGGATAAAATTATCGTTTTGGATAAAGGAGAGATTGTAGGTATAGGCAAGCATGAAGACCTATTGAAAAACTGCCCTGTATATAGCGAAATAGCATCTTCTCAACTTTCTAAGGAGGAATTGTAATATGCCGGGACCTAGAATGAATTTTACTAATGAAAAATATACTTTTTCAGAAACTTGGTTAAAACTTTTACAATATAGCAAAAAATATATCATTCCTACAATTTTTGCATTAGTTTTCGCTATAGCTGGAACAATTTTTACAATTATTGGCCCAGACAAGTTAAAAGAAATGACAAATGCTATAACGAACGGCATGATGACGGGAATTGATTTAAATCTCGTTACGCATATAGGTTTAACTCTTGTGGCTTTTTATGTTTCAAGCGTTGTGTTGTCATATTTACAGAGTTTTATAATGGCAACAATAACACAAAAAATATGTAAGAACTTGCGTTCAGATATAGCAAATAAGATTAATAGATTACCGCTAAAATATTTTGATACGACAACTACAGGTGATACACTATCACGCGTAACAAATGATGTCGATACAATAGGTCAAACACTAAATCAAAGCATAGTAAGTTTAGTTTCCGCAATAGTGCTATTCTTAGGCTCGTTGCTTATGATGTTTATTACAAATTGGATATTGTCATTTGTGGCAATCGGTGCCTCATTAATAGGGTTCATATTCACGTTCATTATCATTGCGCGCTCACAAAAATATTTTGTTAAACAGCAACAACTATTAGGGGATATAAACGGGCATATTGAAGAAGCCTATTCAGGGCATGATGTTATTAAAGTTTACAATGCAGAAGGACAATTTTATTCTCGTTTTTCTTCTATCAACAACGCATTAAGAAAGGATAGTAAAAAGGCTCAATTCATGTCTGGACTTATGATGCCGTTAATGAATTTTATAGGAAATTTTGGCTATCTTGCAGTGTGCGTAGCGGGTGCTTTGTTATTAATAGATGGACGAATTGCGGGAATTGGAACAATAGTTGCATTTATTGTTTATGTTAGATTATTTACTCAACCGCTTAGTACAATTGCGCAATGCATGAGCAGTTTACAGACATGTAGTGCAGCAAGTTATAGAGTGTTCGATTTCTTAGGTAAAAATGAACTTTCTAATGAAAGTTTGAAAAAAGAAGTATTGAAAAAATCTAATGGGAATATTGAATTTAAACATGTTCGTTTTGGATATGATGAAGGTAAAACTATAATTAAAGACTTTTCCACCAAAATAAAGCATGGGCAAAAGGTGGCAATTGTCGGACCTACAGGTGCAGGTAAAACAACAATGGTAAATTTACTAATGCGCTTTTATGATTTAAAACAACCTAGATTGATCGTCAATGATAACATTTTAGATTATGAAATATTTAATAATGGTAAATCTATAAAAATAATAATTGAAGATGACAATTCTTTAACCATAAATGACGAGCATACAGAATATTTCTTGAATGACGAAATAGCGAATAAACTTCCGCACAATAAGGAAATCAAATTTGATCAAAACTTTAATATGTTTGCAAATGAAAAACCTATAAAATATAAAATTGATGTATTAGTAGGAGAAGATATTGACAAGAAGAATAAAACTAAATTTGGTGTTGCATATTATGGAGATATCTTCATAGATGGAGTGCCTACAAAATCAATTACACGAGAGAATATTCACGACCAATTTTGTATGGTACTGCAAGATACTTGGCTATTTGAAGGCAGTATAAAAGAAAATGTTATGTTTAATAAATTAGATATAACAGATGAAGAAATTTATTCGGCTTGTAAAACTGCGAACATTGATCATTTCATAAATACATTGCCTAAAAAATACGACACAATATTAGACGAAAACGCAAATTTGTCAGCAGGTCAAAAACAACTACTAACTATCGCGCGTGCGATGGTTAGTAAAGCTCCAATATTAATTTTGGACGAAGCGACGAGTTCGGTCGATACGCGTACAGAAGTATTAATCCAGGACGCTATGGATAAATTGATGAAAGGTCGTACCTCAATCGTCATAGCACATAGATTGTCAACAATTAAAAGTTCAGATATGATTTTAGTTATGAAAGACGGCGATATAATCGAAAAAGGAAATCATGAAGAACTTATGAAAGCAAACGGCTTTTATGCAGATTTGTACAATAGTCAGTTCGATAAAGTTGATTAAATAGTTGGATAAAAATAGTGTACAAACACTATATTATAATATATTAAAAAATCCGCATATGCGGATTTTTGTTTTATTATTTAATTTTTTACTATTTTAGCAATCTGGAATCTAAATAATTTTTGCATTGAAATATTAAGAATAATATTATATCGAGAATGTATAACAGCACAAATATTAATACAAATACAAAACCTACTTTTATAAACGCTAAACCTATTATAAGCGCCATAGTAATAGCAAGTAGTGAAATTAAAAATATAATATTCAATTTAGAAAAAGATGATTTAATTTTAGCACTATCAGAAATTTTTTTGTCTTCTATATATACATTTTCAACTAATTGTTTAGGTGGTTCAAACAATCGGTTTGCGAAATGTGATTCTAGCAGTTCGGTCATGAATACTGCTGGTATGTGTTGCAGTTTAGGACTTGCCATACTGTCATTAATTTTAAATATTGATTTAACATATACATTATATGCTGAATTGCACATACTTTCAAATGAATTATAAATAGGCATAACATTAGTTATTTTGTCATTTTTAATTTTAGAAGTAAATTTGTTTAAAAGTGCATTATCAACATTAAAACTAGAGTAGTAGACAAGTACATCATCAATCTCTGATTTTTTTAGTAGCACATGAATTGTCAGGGCAAGTCTATTTTTATACACAGCATTACATTGATATCCATAAGTTTTGAATAAATCAGCCAAAGGCGCTTTGACAACAAAAAGAATATTGTCCCCAAATCTAGACCTTATCATATTAATTTTTTGCTGAATTGAACTTATTGAATCAACTACAAAAATAATTTTCATAACAATCCTTTTTCTTATTATACTCAATGATTATAAAAATTCAAAATATTTTGTCGATATTTAAAAATTTATAAAAATGAACAATTTAATGCGGAATATGATTTTATAAATATAGCAATACAATATTATATTTTCTCATATAAGCAAATCACTAAAATGATATCGTTATAAATATAGTACATAAAATTAATAAAAATAAAAAATGATATAGAATTTTATATTAAAAACATAATAATCCTTACTCTATAGATAAATCATACAAAAATTTAATATGTGAAATTAAAAAAAAGACAATGTAGATATGACATTATCTTTTTATATAAAATTGATTTAATTTTCTTTTTTGACTTCATCATTATTTTGACTATCAATTACGATACTTTGTTTATTATCACTATTTTGTTGACTATCAGTAGAAATTATCTCATTTTCTTTGTCATTTTTAGATTTTTGTGTCTTTCTATGTTTTCTTGGACCTTTAATCAATGCTCCCCATAATATTGTTGCAACTTGTAAAGGTATGCCCAAAATATAAATTATCCATATCTGATATTGTATAAGTTGTACATGAATACAAGCAAGAGTGGACCATATTAAAACAGATAAAATAATAGGCAATAGATATTGTTTTCCCCAAATGCTATTAAATATAATGAGAACTAAACAGGATACAGGCACAGCCCACAAGAATATGAGCGGGAATGATTTGTCTAGCGTTATTTGAAGACAGACAAATAGTACAGTGGCAAGTAACCAAACGGCACTAACTGCCAATAAGGTTATAATGAGTTTAGTAGGGAAAAGCCTATCTTTAACTATAGGCTTAGTTTCCTGTTCTTTTATCTGAAAGTCTTCACGAGTTAAATCGTCGAGTGTAACATTATAGAACTTTGCTATTGTGTATAAAATCTCTACGCTTGGTAAAGATTCGCCACTTTCCCATTTGGATATAGTTTTATCTGAATAATTAAATTGTTCAGCAAGTTCCATTTGAGTTAATTTTTTACTCTTTCTTAAAGTTAATAAATTTTTTCCAATAATTTTGTTTATATCATTAATTTCTTCCATTTTCGCTCCTATGGATTTTCATATTAATAGCATATAACTGATACAGCAATGATTTCATTACTAAAATACTACCATATTCTAAAATTAATAGCAAGAATTTTGATAATTCTAATCAAAATATAGTCAAAATTTTTAACTCTCATGAAATTAGAGTTATTCTACTTTTAGTATTTTTAACATTATAGAACAAATTTAGCAATTCTATTGATAAAATAACAATTTTAGTGATAAGATATGGTAACAATAAAAGGCGTAGAGTATGCCACTTTTATTGATAAACACGAAGGAAAGGAATAAGGGGAAATTTATGAAAGATTTAATTTCAGTTATAATACCATGTTATAATGCAGAGAAGACATTGTCTCGCACTTTGGATAGTGTGCTCGAACAAGACTATAAAAAGATAGAAATTATTATTGTCAACGACGGAAGCAAGGACAATAGTTTAAGCGTCGCGCAAGAATATGCGAATAAAGATTCAAGAATACGGATCATCAATCAAGATAATGCGGGAGTGTCTGTTGCTCGAAATAATGGACTTGAGAATGCTAATGGTGAATATATAATATTTTTAGATGCAGATGACAATTATACTACTCCGCATGCGTATAGCAATATGCTAAAAAGATTAAAAGAAGAAAACGCTGATATGTGTGTATGCAATTTTACTCACCCATGTTTTGAAGAACACTTAAAGGGTGGAGTTTATGATTTAACAGACAAAAATCAGTTTGTTACTTATTATCAGGACTTTTTCTCTTATGCTATGCCTTGGAACAAAATTTTTAAACGCGAGTGTTTAACCGAGGGGTACGCAGTAGGTATTAAATTTACAGAAGATGAATTATTTAATCTTGACAATTTAAAAAATGTTAAAAAAGTTGTCGTTATTGATGAAGTCTATCATAACTATTATTGCGCACCATATAACCCAAATGCAGAGGCAAGTGCAGTCAATTCTATATATTCAGAAGATAAATTTTGGGAAAAGAAACACACAATATGGCATATGGGGATGAAAAATAATCAACATAGAATTGATTCAATAAATAAATTTTATGGAACATTGAAAGAGGATATGTTGTATGTTAGAAGTTTTGATTTCTTCTTCTGGGACTTCTTAGTTATGGCAAAAAACTGTATTGCAGAAGAGTATATTAGCAATGTATGTAAAGGCATTTTTGAAGAAAAATTATTTATTGATTCAATTAGAGATAAAGAAAGATATGGTTTAATTTTAAAAGATTACAATCATAAAGATATAGAAACATTTGTTAAACTGGCATATTTTGCTTTTAAAGAGATAAAGCAATATAATATTAAATTATCTATGAACAAAGTTTTATTATCAATTTTTGCTAAAATATTTTATAATATACCAAACAATATAAATACAATCGATATATTGGCAAAATCTTATCTAGAATTAAAAAACAATTCTTCAGAAGAAGCGGTTTATGTTAATTCGTTATTTGATATAATGGGTGAAAGAGAAGCTCAAAAAAGTAAAAATATAATTCTAATGGATGATACTTTAAAAAATTGGTTTGATTCGTTAAATAAAGTTTTAGAACATAGAACTATATAAAAAACAAGCGCGAATAAAGTTTATCTTATATCTGCGCTTTTTTAATCTAATTTATAAATTTTATTAATAATAATTTAATTTGAAATAATTTTAAACATTATTTTTTATAACTATATCATCATAAGTTTCTTTTAAATATTTTTTGTTTAAAACATACTGCTCGCCATAATCTTTTAAATCGGTAAATACTTTTGAGAAAAATGACTTCATATTGTCGTTAGTCGGCGTTTGATCAAGGTGTTTAATCCAGTATTCAAGTGGAGAACTATCCGTATAATCTTCTTTCATATAGCACTTAGATGCCGAAATTCTATCACATATGCATTCAACTGCATATTTATATGGCATATTCACTTGCGTTTTATTCTGAAGGTCAAACCAGTATTCAAAATGATGTTTATTGTGGTTAATATGATGAATCCATGCAAGCGAATATCCTTTTTGTCGCCTACAATTAGAGATAGGAGAACCTACTCCAGTATAATATTTCACGCTTTCGAAAAATTCTGTTGGTGAAAATTTTGATAAATCATGGGTAAGTCCACGCCAAAAAAGTCCGCATTTACAACATAATTTAAACACAATGAATCTATGTTTAGTTACCATACCTAAATGTTTAAAGAATTTATTACTCATTTTTATCTCGCAAGAATTAATTTTATCTTGTTATTATATCATATTATTTAACTTTTTTATATAAAATTATGGTTATTTCTTTATATTATATTGATTTTTAAATAAAATTTTAGCATAACAAATAATTTTAATAAAAATCCCCCTTTTCTAAGGGGGATTTTAAAATTTAATTGATTTTTTCAATTAGCATATAGTTTTTGTCGTAATTAATACTATTTGACTGGTTTGTTAAAAATCCTAAATTAGTTTCGCCTGTTTCTACTAATATGTGATTGCCTGTTAAATTATTTGTTGAGTTGTAATCACCTGTACGAGTAGTCTCATTTAATACAACACCATTTCTTTGAAGCGATATAGTAGGTAGCTCTTGGCATTGGCTAGAGTAGTCAGTTCCGTATCGGATTAAATAAGTTCCAGGCTGTAATTTAACTGTGTTTCCTGTTAACACCATATCTGTCTGACCTGTTGGGCTTTCTGTAGCCAAATTGAATGTTGGGTTAGAGTTAGTTGTGCTTCCAGCTGTAAATAGAGCAGCAGTATTAAGTGCAGCAGCTCCGGATGGACCGGTAGGGCCGGTAGGGCCAGTAGGGCCAGTAGGACCCTCAGCACCAGTAGCGCCCGTATCACCTTGTGGACCAGTAGGACCTGTAGGGCCAGTTGCTCCAGTATCACCGGTTAAACCAGTTGCACCTGTGTCACCTTGCGGACCAGTAGGGCCTGTTGGACCAGTAGGACCTGTTGCACCCTCAGCTCCAGTTGCTCCGGCGTCACCTTGTGGACCGGTAGGACCAGTTGGACCAGTCGGACCAGTTGGCCCAGTCGGACCAGTTGGACCTGTTGCACCAGTTAAACCAGTAGCACCAGTATCACCTTGTGGACCAGTAGGGCCAGTCGGACCAGTAGGTCCAGTTGCACCAGTAGCACCAGTTAAACCAGTAGCGCCCGTATCACCTTGTGGACCTGTAGGGCCAGTAGGACCGGTAGGACCAGTTGCACCAGTTGCACCAGTAGCACCAGTTAAACCAGTTGCACCTGTGTCACCTTGCGGACCAGTAGGACCGGTAGGACCAGTCGGACCGGTAGGACCAGTAGGACCGGTAGGACCTGTGGCTCCAGTTGAACCTGTGTTTCCCGTCCTGCCTATAGGACCAGTTAATCCAGCAGGACCTTGTGGGCCTGTTGGACCTGTAACTCCGGTGAATATGATTCTATCAATTAAACACCCGCCCTGAGGTTTATGTGGATCACAACAATCATTATTGTAATGCATAATTCTCCTTTTATAGTAGTAAAGACTACTTATTACATTTTATGAGCGAAATAGAATTTGGTGCAAATTTAAGATTTTATTATATAATTCAAATAATTTATAAACGCATATATGAATATTTTAATATGAAACATATAACATTTTTGTATAAATGTTTAGATAGTTTAAATATTTTATAATATGGATAGGTTAGTAAATACAAATAAAAGTTGATATATAAACTTTAATATGTTAAAATAAAATAGTATGGAGTATGTATGAAAGTTGTTATTTTAGCGGGCGGATATGCAAATCGTTTACGCCCAGTAACTAATAATGGGGAAATAGCAAAAACTTTGCTACCCATTAGTGTAGGTGGTGAGACTAAACCAATTTTATATTATTTGCTTGAAAAGATAGAAAAATTATCTAATCTAGACGAAATTATTATAATTGTAAATGACAAATATAAAGAACAGATTAAATCTAATGTAAATTTATATTCTCCGCGTGTTGATGTGTCCATTTATTCAGATGAATCAAATGCTCCAGAAAATGCAAAGGGAGCAAATACTGCAGTATTAATTGCGAATAAATATATACCTACTAATTATCATGGCGATATTATGATAATGGCAAGTGATAACTATTTTGAATTTCAACTTAGTGAAGTGGTAGATTATTACGAAAATTTAAAAGATAAATATGGGGACAACATAAATTTAGTGGTTAGCAAACGCTATCCTGATAGTGAGAGAGAATATATTGCCAATAATTTTGGTATACTCAACATTGACAAAAACAGTCGTATTATTTCTTTTGATGAAAAACCGGGTATTGAGAATTTAAAATCGAATAACGCGTCATTAGCATTATATGTGTTTAACAGGTACGATTTAAATATGATAAATGATTATATGGATAAAGCAGAGGGTAAGGCTAGAGATTCATTAGGTCATTTCATAAACTATGTTATCGAGAATAGTGAAACATACACATATGCCATTACTGGAATTTTTTACGATATCGGAACACCTGAAGAGTATTATCGTTTAGCACCAAAAACTAACGAAAATACAAAAATTAGAGATAATTAAATTTTTCTATAAAACATAAGACAACATTTTAACATAAAATAGTTATAGATTTTATGGAGAAATGATGAATAATTTTATAGATAAAAAATTCTACGCTTTAATTGATGATATAAGATTTAAAACAGAAGACGAAATATATAATCATATGGTTGGAAAATTTATTACACTTCCCTTTTTTACACAATTATCTATACAACAATTTTTGAATAAATTTGAGTATTGGGGTAGAATTGAAGTAGAAAATATGAAATTTGATATGATAAAAGCCAAAGCAAAAGTGTTTTATCATCAAATTGAAGATTATATTTGGTTGTATAAAAATCTTAATGACTATAAGTCAAAATATATTTTGTATTCTATAATAAATAGTTTTTATAACTTTGATTTTCAATCATTGAAATATTGTATGGAAAATGTCTATAAGCATTATTTTGATTTAGATATTATGCCAAAACGCAAAGACGATGTTTTTGTAGATGTAGGCGCGTATATTGGTGATAGTTGTCTAGACTATGTCTCTAGTTATGGTGAAGATTCGTATAAAAAAATTTATTGTTATGAAATGGCCAAAGAAAACATAGAGAAAATGCATAAAAATTTAAAAAATTTAAAAAATATTGAAATTATTGAAAAAGCAGTTAGTGATAAAAATGGGGAATTGTTTTACAATATTAATCAAGATTCGTCAGCAAATAAATGTGCAGAAAATGGTAGAGAATCTGTAAAATCAGTTCGTCTTGATGATGACATTCAAGAAAAAATTAGTATGGTAAAAATGGACATAGAAGGTGGAGAGAAATCGGCAATAAAGGGTATGCAAAATCATATTAAAACCGATATCCTACCTTACTTATATCCGTTTATCATAACAATACAGATTTATTAGAAATACCTAAAATGATACTAAATATAAACTCAAATTATGATTTATATTTACGATACTATGGTGGAAGTTATTATGCAACTGAAATTGTCTTAATTGCCCTTCCACAACAAAAAGAAAAGAATATAGAATAAAAGTATACATTAAATTTTATGTTTATTTTCATCTTGAGTTTTTATCAAGAATTAAATCTATGAATATAAAAATTTAATTTTATATGTTTTGTGTATATAAAAGATTGAAATTTTTATTTAAATATGTTAAATTTTATAAATGGAACATTTGAAAAAGTTTAATTTGATTAATTTGTTTTATATTTCATTAACAGCAATTTTTTTATCTTTTTGTTCTAATTTATATATATTGCTTTTTATTTCTATATTTCTTTGTTTTTCGCTATCATTGATATTTATTTTATTAAAAAACAAAACTAATGATTATGTAATGAGCGAAAAAGATAAAAATGCTATAAAATATATAGCAAATTTATATATATTTTTAACTTTATCAACCTCAATAGTGATCATAAGAAATATAAATTATATTGTTAATAAATGGCTGATTGAATTTATTTTTACACTATTATTAATAATTACAATATTTAGCCTGTCATTTTACCTATTAATAAAATTTAAAATAATCCATAAAATTTCAAAATCTACCATATTAGAATATTTACCAATGATATTCATTTTTATAGTATTATTTATTTTGAGTTGTGATGGATTCTTAATGTATCCTAAGTGGGATTCACTTGACTATTATAATGCAATAATAAAAATAGATATAAATACATTTAATGACATTAGTTATTTGAAACTTTGCAAACATATGAGTATAGTTTATTCTATTCTTGTATACTTATTATATTGCATTGTTGGAAATTATTTTATTTCGGCTGTATTATTAAATATAATTTTTAATATGTTGGGTGCAATTTGTATTTATAAAATGGTAAAGGCAATTGCTCCTAAGTCATCTAATATTTTTGCGTATTTATGTTCAGTAATTTTTGCTTTTTCACCATTTACACTTGGAATGAATAGTTATATATTTTTAGATAATGTAATGATGTATGCGTTTTTGTTTTTCATGTATGCAGTCATTATCAAAAATAAGAATTTGACATTTATGACGTCTATATTCTTGATGTTTTCTAAAGAGCAAGGCATAATTTTTACATTCATTTTTATATTTATTCCAATTATTATTTCATTGATAAAATCTTGTAAACTACATAAGTTTAAAAGTGAGATCAAAAATCAATTATCAACTTTTAATATATGTCAAATAATAATAAATTTTGCTTTTGTAATAATATTTTTGCTGGGTAATTGGGCTAAACAAGGTGGATGGTATGAATTTGCTTTAAATTATAATCATATTGTTAACTCTTTAAATAATATAATAACTTTGAACTTTAATTGGATTTTATTTTTAATAGTTATAATTGATTTTATATGGATTTCTATAAAAAATCATAGAGAAAATATATCATTAAAAACTTTTATAATCCATAATATAGGATTATTTAAAATTTTTTTAGCTGGAATTATAATGATGTGCTTTAATTTTATTGTTATAACATGGAATCATCCGCGTTATCATTTAATAGAAATAATTGTCTTGTATTTATTAGCATTTTTTGCATTAAACGATATGTATCAAAGTGTAAAAAATAAAAGGATCAAATTTCAATATATTATTATGCCAATTATATTTTTTCTGTTGTTTGTACAATCATACATAACTATAGATCCAATAATGCTTGTTTGTAACAATAAAATATATATGGGAGAGAATAATAATTATATAGTTGCTACAAAATGGTTGTATTATGAACCAGATTTTGGTAGATTTGTAGATTGTGCAGTTTACAATAAGCAAGCTAATTATTATGAACTAGTCTTTGATAAATTGTTAACAGAAATTGAGTATAATACAAATATATGCTTAGTTGCGGGTTCACATGAAAGTTATTTTATCAAAGGTATGGCATGGGATAATAGTAATAAAAGAAGATACTTTACTAATGATGAAGATAAAATGATAAAATATATGATAATAAATGAAAACAACTTAGATATTGAATGGAATAAAAATTTAACATATTATTTCATTGATTTCCATTCTGGTACAAATTCGCATGCTAATGAGAGAAGTGACAAAGATGTATATTATTACTTTTCTGAAAATTCATCGGTTCAAATTGATCAATTAAAAGATGTTGAAATGTTTGGCTGGAAATTTACTTATTGTAAGTTGTCAATAATATAAATTACTAAAATCATTAGACATAGAATCATAAATATGTTATACTTACATATAGTCGTAATATTTTAATTATTAATAAAATAAGCACAAAATGCGAAAGGATAATAAAATTGAAAAGGATAAGAATTTTAATACCAACATTTAACGAAGAAAAAAATGTTGAAGATTTAGTAAAAGCTATAACCCATCATTTTGAAAATGAATTGCCGCAATATGACTATTTTATACATTTTATCGATAATAATAGTTCAGACAATACTCAGCAAATAATAAAGCAAATGGCAAAATCGAATAAAAAAATTAAAGCTATCTTTAATTATAAGAATTTTGGACAGTTTAATTCACCTTTTTATGGGCTTTTGCAAAATAATATAGGCGGAGGAAGTGATTGCACGATTATTATGTGCGCGGATTTCCAAGATCCGATCGAAATGATTAAAAAATTTGTCTTAAAATGGGAAGAAGGATATCAAGTTGTAGCTGGTATTAAAACTAAAAGTAAAGAAAATAAATTAATGAGATTTTTTAGAACTATTTATTACAAATTTATAAAGAAAATTAGTTCTATTAAACAAATTGAGCACTTTACAGGCTTTGCTTTATACGATAATAGTTTTATCGAGATATTAAAGAAAATAGATGATCCTACACCTTTTTTAAGAGGAATGGTCGCAGAATTTTGTGGGAACTTAGCTACTATTGAGTATACCCAACAAAAAAGGAAAGCTGGTAAATCAAGCAATAACTTTAAAACTTTATATGATGCCGCAATGTTATCTATTACAACATATACTAAAAGAATCCCTAGAATAGCTACAATTTTTGGAGCAATTTTATCTGGATTATCATTTGTTTCAATTATAGTATTATCAATTTTGAAAATATTTTATCCAAATATTCATAGCATGTATATATTGTTTGCATCTCTAACATTGTTTACATTCATTAATCTTTTCTTCATAGGTATGTTAGGAGAGTATATAATAAATATGAATGTGCGCCAATTACATAGACCTCTAGTTATTGAAAAAGAGCGAATTAATTTTGAGGAAAACGATGATAAAAAAAATCTATAATTGGCTAAAAAACTTAGATTATCGTATAAAGTTCATTTTAGTTGGTGGTTTAAATACTATCGTTGGGGTAGGTTCATATTGGTTAGTTTTAATAATATTTGGTGTAGATATTTTTGAAAATAATGATGGATTAGTTTTACCTGTCATAGTTGCTACTATCATTAGTCAAATTTTAGGTGTTATCAATAGTTATTTGTGGAATAAGTTTTTTACTTTTGAAAGTTATAAAAAAAGTAAAATTGAAACATTTAAATTTATTTTAGTTTATTTGACAGCTTTTGCAGTAGATTATATTTTTAAAATATTGTTAAGGAAAATTGAATATTTTAATGAAATAATAATTGCAATTATAACAACTTTGGTTACTATGGTAATTAGTTTCGTAGGTCAAAAGTGTTTTGTATTTAAATATAAGAAAAAATCCAAGCAAGAAAATTATCAATCTGACAATACAAATGAAAATGATAATTCACCAACAAACATTTAATGAAATTATATTGCACAAAATTCAATTCTTTTAAGTTTATATTATTCATACATAATATTACAACAATTAGACAAAAATCCACCAGTTAAGTTGGCGGATTTTTTACTGGTAAAAGATTTAATATAATAATTAATATTGTATTATTGTTTTAGATATATAAGTTATAGACAATAAATACATTTTTTACTCGATTATATTTTAATTTATATTTGTAAATTCGAATAGAAAATATTAATATATTAATATTTAAGTAAATGAAATTTTATCTGAACTTATAATTTTAATACAAAAAATAAGATAAATTTATAAGAGTAAAGAACATACTGTATTCAATAAATTAGCTTTTAGTCTAATTTACAAATTTATTATAGCCAAAATTTATATATCGTTGCAAAAGGGACACGAATAACTTGACTTAATATTAAAATTTTATTAAACTATTTTTGTTGAATGTTGCAAAAGGGACAATAATTGAATAATTATTGTGTTAATAGGGAGATAAATGGCTAGAAAAGCTAGAGAAAAAAGTCAATTAGGGATATATCTAATTAATATTAAAAGTGTAGATGATTTAGTTTTTTCAAGTGAAGATAAAATAAATTATTTGAATATTTTATTGAAAAATAACACTAAATTATTAGCATATACTTTATTGGACAATTCTTTTATAATAGTTGTAAAAGAAGAAGATAAACCTATTGATTCAATACTAAGACAAAGTAGTATAAAATTTGTGAAAGAATTCAACAAGTTAAATGGTAGACAAGGAAAAGTTTTTTACAGTAGATATACAAGTTTTCCAGCGAATAATATTGAAGATGTTCGACATTTTATCACAAACACTCATGTTATGGCATTATTTAATGAAAAGGTTATGAGCTCAGCTAAAGGTTATTTTAATAATGCATACATAGACTCAAAATATGCACTGACATATTTTCATAGTAAGGAAAAGTTTGAAGAAGCATGTAATAAATCTGCTTTTACTGAATCAAAAATAAAACTTAATGATGAGGAATTAACAAAGTATATTATAAATACTTTTGATATACAACCGCACAACATATCGAAATTGCCTCAAACAACACTTGATAATGTTATATATGATATAGTTAAGGGTACAAAAACGAGTGCTAGGCAGATAGCTCGTATCACATCGCTTCCATTGAGAATGCTTTGGAAAATTGTAAAAAAACTAAAATCTAAACCTAAAGGTGTAGTGGAAAATGGACTTAACAACAAAAGAAGAATCAATTAAAGATATTGGCAATCCCAAATTTAAAACAAAGAAAAAATCGCTATATATCAATTTAAGTGTAATATCAGTTATTGCAATTGTTAGTGGATTTTTTATAGGAATGTGGTATGTTTCAAATCAAACGAGTGGTTCCGAAATTTACAAAGATATTAATATAGAGGCGCTTTATGATGATGTGGATAGCATACGAAAAGAAGCAATAAATAAATCTCCACTAGAATTAGGAGCGGTTAAGAGCTGTGTGTTGGCGTTTGATAATACTTTTAATTACGAAAATGTTATAATTTCAAGCCAAGGTAGTGTGGAGGCCATGGGTACAACTCAGGAAATAACGGCAAATACAATACGAATAGGGAATGAAATTTGTTCTGAGAATTTAAGTTATGGTAAATATGTGAAAGTTGCGGATAGATTCTATTTAAACAACAATTCAGTATTGCATGTAAAAGGAAATTTTAATGATAATGTTGTCAATTGGAACGGAGATAAACAAAACTTGTCGTTAGACGAATATGAAAACAGCATGGGTGGAGCGATTAACGAATATATACTCTATATCATTTCATCTAAAACTGTAGAAAAGTATAGCGAAGTAACAAAATTAGAAGATGGAAATTATTCATTTAACCTTGAATTACATAAGGTAAATAGTGTAGTAAAATATGTGAAATATATGAAAGCTACTGGTGGTCTTCAAGAATATCCAGTATTTAAAGAACCTATCAAGTTATCCGTGATTATAGATAGCAATTACAGACTGGTTAAGGTTGTGTCAAATGAAAAATACACAGCGGTTAAAAAGGTTGTAGTAAATATTAAAGCTTCATCTGTAGGTACTTTAACAACAACATTTACATATGATCAAGCTCAAACTATACCAAATATTGAAGATCCTACTAAAATTTAAAAAAATATACAAAGGGAAAAAATGAAAAGATTTTTATTATATATATGTACATATATTTTAGTAACAATTGCCTCTGCTGTAGGTACTATTACTATAAATAATGTTATGGGAGCAACTGTCCAACAGGTTACAGCCGAGCAAGAAAGCACGGCGGTTAAATTAATGAATGGTATAATGGATATAGGTAGTGCAGAAGTAGAAATTGACTTGAACTTGACAGATAAAGCGATTTCTCTGCAAAGTGCTAGCACTAGAAATACAAGCATTGTTATTAATTTTAAAGGTAATATTAATATAGCAAGTTTAGACAATATAAATTTAAATGGAGATTTGAAATTAAAAATAAATGGTGAAGAAATTGCGCTATTTATAGTATACTACAATGATACAATTTACATTTCGAATGAAACAATTAATCTCAAAGTTGAAACGTCAAATCTGTCTAAAATTTTTGAACTTATTCCGTTATTAGGTGTTGACTTTAATTTGGGATTAGATCTAAGTACGTTCAGTATTGATAGTATCTTGCAATCTTTAGAGAGCAATAAAGAAGAAAGAGTCGATGATAATACTATTAAAATACCTTTAGAACTTTTTGAAAATCTCACTATTAACATATTCTGTGATAATCAATATAATATCACTAAGATAAGCGGAGATAATCTTTGGATAGGTAATTATTTAGTTGATTTAAATTTAGATTTAGTAAAAAATCAAGAAATTGAGATAGTTGACCCAGAAGAAGATTTAACCTCAGATTATGTAGATGTCACTAATACATTAAATATAGTTGATTCTATTAAAGAAATAATAAATAATAAAAAATTACATTTAGATGTTAGCATTGATATACCAGCTTTGCACGATATTTCAATTGACGGAGAAATTGATATTGATTTTAACAATGAGTTGTCAGTCGCAACTAGGTTGCAACTATTATGCAATAATAATACGTACGAATTAAATTTTGTATTTAAAGATTCAAGTATATATATTGATTTCAATGATATAAAATTTATGGTAGATAAAAATGCGATAAATGATGTTATTGAAATTATTTACGAAAAATTAAATTTAGAATCATCAACTAAAAATATATTAATTAATTTGTTGCCTGTATTCTCAAATCTAGACTTGTCTAAACTTTTAGAAGGTGATTTTAGTGCCCTTAATATTGATAATCTACTAGAGTTTTCAAATGGAGAAGATGAGTCAATTAACATTACTATAAAAAAAGATTTCTTTGGACTATCTAAAGATTTAAACATTAATATTATTTTAGATGATGAAGATAAATTTTCAGGTCTTAAAGTTAGCGGACTTGAACTTCTTGGGAACGAACTTTCTTTATATGTTGGTTATTCGAACAATGTAAAAATACCTACAATAAATGAAAATGATTACTTAAACTTTAACAAACTACCTAATCTTTTAAATGCTTTAATTAATTCGGCGCAAAAGATAGTAAAAGATAAGAAAATTTCTTTAGATATTGATAGTCAATTAATAGTAAATGATAATTTAGTAAATGTTAGTGGAAATGTTAATATAGATTTTTATGACAAAGAAGATATAAAAATATATTCAACTCTTTTACTTGAGTTGTATAACAAAAAAATAGACATTAAGTTTAGTGTAGTTAATGATACAATATATTTAGATATTGACAATTTAAAATTTAAATCAAAGTTTAGTGAAATAAAGGAATTGATTGAAATTATATCACAATCATTCGATATAGATTCCGCAAATTTAATTGGTGATTTTACAACAGGTATTATTTCGAATGCTAAAAATCTTGTACAAGTCTTAAATTTTGATCTCTCTAAATTAAATGAAATTGTAAAAGAAATAAATATCAATGATACAAATGTTTTACTAATTTTAAATAAAGATGCAACTCAAACTTCTAGTGATATTAGCCTTATATTAAATTATAATGAAGAAATTGAGAGTTTAGATATACAAGCAGACTTAGTTGATGATATTAAATTAGACTTAAGTATAAAGACTGAACAAGCTTTTGTAAAAAATGAAATTATTGAAAGTGAATATGCGAGTCTAAAGTATGCTAAAAATTTAATCACCGCTTCATTAAATAGTGTAAATAATATATTATCAAATAATAAATTATCACTTAATGTTAACGCTCAAGTTGAATTAAATAATCAATTAATAAATTTAAACGGAATATTAGCAATAGACAATAGTTGCACATATTTAAAGATTAATTTGCCTATAGATAACAAAAAAATAGTTTGTGAATTATATTTAGTTAATAATATAATTTATGCCAACATAGACGGATTAAAATTTCATACAACAATAAATGATATCAAAGAAATTTTAAAAATATTAAAGATAGAGGATATCAATTTATCAGACACAATTGAATCTTTATTCCCTAAATACAATATTAATGAAATCAAAGAATTTAATTTTGAAAGTTTAAATCTTGGAATTATCAAAAATATAAATATCTTAGAGAATAGTACCGAGATAGAACTATCAAAAGATTATATAGACTTAATTTCGGATATTCAATTAACTTTAAATTATGATAATCTAATAACTTCACTTGAGATATTTAACATTAATCTATCTAATGTGAAGGCAAATTTAACTTTAGAATTAGATTATGATTATGAAATAAACCAAATAGATATTGATGAATATGGTAATTTAACCAATATTAATAAAAGTGTAAACGCGCTATTTAATACAATAAACGATATCTTGAATGAAAAGGAAATTGCATTCAACTTAGACATTCATACAATAGTAGGGAATAATGAATACAAATTAAGCGGAGATTTGTATATTGATTATTCTAATATTAGTGATATAAAAGATATAGATTTTACTAATATTATTGCGTCAGCAAATTTAAAGGTTTCTATTAATGGAGTAGAAATAAATTTAATATTTAATCTAGAAAATGGTTATGCTTACATAAACTTTAACGAATTAAAGTTAAAGATAGGCGTTAGCAGTATTGAAGACCTTATAACAAATATTTCTCTATTATTCAAAACAGAGTATCAGTTCGATATACAAAATATTTTGTTAAGTTATTTTAAAGATTCAATCTTAAATGATATTCTCAACAAAAACTATGATGATTTAAGTTTGAGTCTAATTAAATCAATTAATTCAACTGAGAATGAATTAGTTATAACTTTTGACAAATCTCTTTTAGGAACGAATGAAGACATAACTATTTCATTAACTAATTCACACGATAAACTTGATACAATAAAGATACAAAATTTTGGTTTGGAAAATATATCGTTTGACAAATTATCAATACAAATATTAACTAATTATAATTATATTAATGTAGTAGATAGCGACTATTTTGAAATTAGCGGAATTAATCAATTAATAAAATCATTTGCAAATACTTATAACGGAATAAATTCGAGCAAACAAATAGCTTTAAAAATAGAGCAATTAAATTTATACACAAATGATATAACCTATCAACTATCTGGAGTGTTCTATCTAGATTATTCAAAAGCATTGACAGTCAATAATTTAGGCGAGATATTTGTAGATATTGATAAGCTAATTATATACACTAAATTGTCGATTGTTGAATACAATAAATCACTTGATTCTAATAGTTATACTCATAATATAGAATTGCTATACGATACTGAAAATTTATATTTAACATACAATAATTTGAGTATTTGCGTAGATACATACACAATAGAAAGTATATTTGAATTAATTACTAAATTGACCAATAATGAGAACTTAGACACAATAAATAATGTAAAAATTAACTTTAATGAAGTCATTCAAAACATGATAAGCTCATTAAATATAGAAGAAAATTCTTCTAACATCTTATCATCTTTCGATGCTAATATCATCAAATATTTAGATATATCAAATAACAAGTTAGATTTAATATTAGACAAAAATTTGCTAGATACCTCAAATGATATTTCTTTAGAAATTAATTATAGTGATAAGTTAGACAATATTTCTTTGCAAGAGTTTTGTTTGAATAATTTATCTTTAGATATATCCTTAGATCTACTTACAAATTTTGAAGTACCAAATGTAGATATAACTAAATATTCAAATTTGGATAATATAGATGAATTCATAGATTCAGCATTTAGCACTATTAAAAAGATTGAGAGCAACAAAAACTTATCTTTCAATATTAGTTCAACAATCACGAATACGACTTACTCATATGATGAAAAAGACATAATAATTAAGTCTGTTTCCAACAAAATAAATATTTTAGATAGTTCGTTAATATCAATCAATTGGGCAAGCGCAATCAAAGACAATCAAACATTTAACATTAATGCAATATCAATCTATGCGAAGTTAGATATTGGAATAGATACCATAATTAAGTATTACAACAATGGTATAGTAGATAATTCAAAAACAAATATTTCTAGCACTACACACAGTATAGAAGTTAGATTTATTGATAATACAATTTATCTAGCATATAACAATATGAAAATTAAGTTGGCAGGTGAAGGGCTAGACCTTGCAATTAATTCTATTTGTGAAATAATGCAAATAGACATCGGAACAAATTCGTTAGACAATCTAATCAACCTTATCCTTAATTTTAATAATAACGAATCATTTACGAACGACTTAAAAATCGAAATGATAAAATCAATTAATCTAACGGACACTATTCTAAGTGCAACAATAGATTTGTCCGAAGTAGATATGTTTGATGGACTAACTGAATTAGATTTTGATATTGTGTATCGCAAAGAAACTATTGAGAGTATAAACATAAACAATTTAATTATTGGAAATTTCAATATTAATTCAGTAAATATTAATCTACGAGATTATGAAATAGTTGAAGATTTAACTGAAGAAGAAAAATCTAATTATATGGATATTTCTTCGGTTGGAAATTTAATTGAAGCAGTTAAAAATACTATTAAATTTACCGATTTCCATATAACAGGCAATGTTGATTTAAAATTAAATGTTATAGGAATAGATGTAGAATTTAATGTACCAGTTGATGCTTATCTAAAAGTGATAGAAGGAAAAATTGAAGGCAAAATTATACTTGGACCTGTACCAGTTATAGGTGGAGTCAATGATGATGCACCTTACAAGTTTGGAAATACTGTTAGTGGAGTAAATCCGGGCAAAGATAGAATTCTTACAGTATACCTAAAAAATAATATGGCATATTTCTATAGAACAGAGATAATACCTGTTTTTGCAAGTTCAGATAGAGTGTATGAAAAGAAACTTAAAGTGCATATGGATACATTGCTTTTAGACCCATTATATTATTTCTTAGATTATGGATTAGGGTTAAGCGATTCAATAATGCAAGCGATATATGATTCGTTAAATATCGAAAGAGAAAAACCTATTGATTATAGCAATATTTTGAAAGGATTTGACTCTACAGGCAATATGTATACTATGACTTTAAACTTATATGAACTAACCGCTAATCCACAATTAGATACTATGAGTCTTGGAGTTAAAGTCATTGATTATCAAAATCAACAAAGTGGACAAGATGTACCTATTATTGGCGGATTAACTTTAAATATGTTTATGCCTATCGCGGATAATGTAGAAATAACATTGAATAGCGAAAATTTGACGTTAGTTAATATAGGGGAAAGCGTAGATTTATCAAGTCTATACGAATTTACCTCTAATTATTCGTACAAAGAAGGAGCAGAGTGGGACGCATATGATGGTTCGTGGAATTTAAGTAGTCAGCGAAAATTCAGCCTTATGTTTGAAACTAACTGCGATGAAAAGTTAGATTCTATTCAAGGGATTGCTGGAAGTTCGTTCATATTGCCTAGTTTAAATAACTATGTTGTCGATGACAACATAGTTAGAAGCAGTTATACTTTTGTGGGTTGGTACACAACAAGCACTTTTGATGTCGGTAGCGAATACAAAGAAAATATTTTCCCTAGAAGCGACACAGTTTTATACGCAAAATGGATAGTTGATACTAAAAATTATATTACTATTTCTTTCGAGACAAATGGCGGAGCGCCGATTGATAGTATAAAAGTACTTGAAGGACAAGAATTGAATTTACCTACATATTTTGATGTTATTACTGTCGAAGAAAATGGAATTATTTACATAAAGCAATTTGATTCGTGGTATATGGATAAAGATTTAACTATTAAAGCATGCAATGTAGCACCAGACGAAGATATAATTCTTTACGCTAAATGGAGCGTAATTTCGACAGAAGAATCTTATACATTGAATATTTATGACAATGGGCAAAAAATCTTATCTAAGCGATTATGTGAAAACGATTTAATAACATTAAACGGCTCTAGCAAATTTAACGAAACTACAAAATACTTTATTGATAGTTCGTATACAACAGAATTCACTAGTATGATTATGCCTAATCATGATTTGAATTTGTATGTTAGAAACTTATATAATTTCACACTTTCTTCTCAGTATGGCGAAATTGTAAATGTTAATACGAATTATTATCAATCTGAAATTATATCATTACCACAACAATATAGTTATTATTATGATGACGGCACTCAAACAGAAAGAATGATATACACTTTCGAAGGATATTATAGCGACAATATAAAAATTGAAAATATTAATAATTTTGTTATGCCGAATAATAATGTGGAAATAGTTGCAAAATGGGCTGTCACTATTAAAGAATATTACACTGTCACTTTTAGTAAAGATACAAGTGTTGTAAGTGCATTTAAAGATAGTATAGTTTTCCCAATTGACAGCATTAAAGTATTGGAAGGCGAAACTTTAAATTTAAGTCAATATAATCCTACTTGGGTGTATAAAACTGGGACTATATTTACAACTTGGTGGCACTATGAATTTGAAGGTTGGACAACTGAATTAGGTAGCGAAAATATAACTCAAATTATTGTAACAGGTGATACTACAATATATGCTAATTGGAACGGAGTAGTAAAAACCGGCAAAGGATAAACTTTTATTAGAAAGCAGTTTAAATATTAATAGTAAAAATTGTCGTAAAATGACAAAAATTATAATATAATACAAAAATCCACGTTTTAATTCGTGGATTGTTTATATCTCATTAATCGACTACCATAATAAAAACTCACGGGCAATGGGATAACCCTCAAAACCTAGTCTTAGAGAATTACAAAATCATATTAAATTGTTTAAGCGATAATTTCTTCCGTTTACTTTTGCGAAAATTATGCTACAAAAGACACTCAAAAAGGCAAAAAGATACAAGAAGGGACGGCAAATTAAATAATTTCTTTATTGAAAAATGATACTATAATTGGTTAAATATTGTAATTTATAAACATTGTATCTTATTTTTTACTTTTACAAATGTCTTTTTCCCTTTTTTAACAATTTGTTCAGATTTTAGTTCTAATATTTCATTTACATCTGTTTTCTTTTCATTGTCAATTATTATACCGCCCTGTTCAATTAATCTTCGTGCTTCTGATTTTGATTTAATAATGCTAAGTTTTGATAAAAAATCTACAATATTTATGTGTTGAACACAAGATAATTCTTCAGTTGGCATTTCTGTAGCATTACCATTTGCAAATAACTTCGTGGCTATTTCTTGAGCTTTGGTTGCTTCATCTGTTCCGTGAACAAGTTCTGTAACTTTAAAGGCCATTAATTTTTTAGCTTTAACAATATCGTCTTTGCACATATTTTCAATTTCTTTAATCGGTAAATCTGTAAAAAATCTTAACAATCTTTCTACATCAGCATCCAAGCAGTTTACAAAATGCTGGAAGAATTCAAAAGCTGAAGTTTTTGACCTACTGACCCATAATGTACCTTTTTCCGTTTTGCCCATTTTTATTCCATCAGCATTTGTCAAAAGTGGGCAACATAACCCCATCATAAGTGGGCGAGAGGTACCATTTTTAAAATTCATCTTTCGAGATAGTTCAACACCTGCACAAATATTTCCCCATTGGTCTGATCCGCCAATTTGTAAAATACAATTAAATTTATCGTTTAAATGCACAAAATCAAAAGCTTGCATAAGCATATAACCCATTTCCATAAATGTTAATCCACCTCTTGCAAGACGATTTTTATATAAATCTTTTGTTAACATTTCATTTATATTAAAATGAACGCCAACTTCACGCATAAAATCGATGTAACCCATAGGTTTTAACCAATCAGCATTATCTACAATTATTGCTGGATTATCTCCGGTTGTTTTAATAAATCTGTTTAAAATACTTTTTATTTCTTCTGCATTTTTCGAAACTTCTTCTTTTGAAAGCATTTTTCGCATATCACTTTTGTTTGTCGGGTCTCCTATTAGAGCAGTAGCACCACCAACAAGAACAATACATTTGTGTCCGCAATCTTGCAAAATTCTTGCCATACGCAAACCGAAAAAATGTCCGATATGCAAGTCGTCGGCTGTAGGGTCAATTCCAATGTAAAATGTTATAGGTTTTTCATTTAAAATTTTTTTAGTTTCATCTCTGTGAGTTGTTTGAAAAACAAACCCTCTTTCTTCTAATAATTCGAATCCATTTTTATTAAACATAATATTCTCCTTTAATAATTTTATCATAATTTTATTTCAATGCAATATTATTTAACGCCCATATGGGCGTATGCTTTTCTAAAAAACATACTTTCTCCTTTTAATAAAAAATCTGCCAATAACAAAACTGATAATTTTGGCAGATATTCTATTTAAAAGAAAAACTGCCACACAGCTAATTGCTATATGACAGATGTTTATCTTTATTTCGCACAAAAACTTCTACATATAGCAATCTAAATGTAGTAGTAATAATATGAAGTCAATGCGAAAATGTTTATCATTTCTAACTCCTTATATTTTTTATTATATCACAAGATTTTGAAAAAGCAACAGTTTATATAAAAATTGATAAAAAATTTTATATTTTGAACAAATTTATAAATAAATACCTTTTTCGTTATTTGTTAATAAATACTAAAAAACTTTTTCACTCTCGACAGTAGTGAAATATTATAAAATGATTGGCAGGATTGATTTTTCATTTATAAAATATTATTTTTTTATATTAAACCAAAAATTTGACAAATTCGGTTATTTATGATAATTTATAAAAAAGACTTATATTGCTATAAATTTAAATTCAAAAGCAATAATATCTTAAATATTTTAAAATTAAAGGAGTCTATTTATGAAAGATGTTTCAGTTATGATTGATGATTTTAAATTTAATTTTAGAGTTGGTGCTCTAATTGAGAATAAAGGAAGATACTTACTTGAAAAAAATAAAAATGATGACTTTTACAATATGCCGGGCGGTCGTGTTCATGCCGGCGAAAACACACTTAATGCAATTAAAAGAGAACTAAAAGAAGAACTTGGACTTTATGTTGATAACCCAAAACTTATTAAAGTTTCAGAGCAATTTTTTGTTTTAGCAAACACAAAATATCATGAACTTAATTTTGTATATTATATTAAATTAAAAAATTCCAATCAACTCACAAAAAAAGATAACTTTATAAATTTAGATAATCAAAACGAAACAATGGTATGGATAGACAAGAATTCTTTGAATAATTACAAAATTTTACCAGAATTTATATACACTTTAAAAGATGAAAAAAATATTTCTCACTTAATTTTTGATAAAATTAACAATGAAAGTTATGATTCAAGATACAATTATAAAATGTCATAATAAAAAATTAATTAACAGCGGAGAGACAGTTGAAATTACGACATATATGTGTATAATGCTAGCGAATTTATTAACAGATTTCGTAAATTTAGTTAGATGATAATATAAATATCTATCACTTGGAGTGTTTTATTTATCCATGACAATAGAATAGAAAAATATTTTATAAAAAATTAATATAAAATGTTAAATATAAAATGAAATAATTTCTATATATAAAATCTCTGATTTGATAAATTTACATTATATGAGATACGCAATTCGTAGATGCAATTTTAGAATGTAGCGCTCCGCCATTAGAGAACTGTACGCACCCTATAAAAACACTAGGTTGCGTATTTTTCTTATTAAAAAATAGTTTCGGAATTGTGTTTTATTATGAAAAAATTATACATTTGTTGCCTCTACTTTATTAAATATCAATAAAAACAACTTCTTTTGGCAGTAAAATGCCAAATGGTGTAAGAAAACAATAAAAATACCCAACTAAACTAAGGTGTTCAGTTGGGTACATAATGGCGGCACCAACAAAGTTCAGATTGAACTTTTACATCAACAGACATTCTTAATACTTAAAATGACTTTTTAATCATTTATTTCTTCAAGAAAATCTTCCCAATTAACGCGTTCTT
>CASGDZ010000003.1 GCA_949300385.1 uncultured Christensenella sp.
GTAATCTAATTTTAGGCTTATAGAAAATATACAACAAAAATAACCACTAATTGATAGCGGTTATTTTGTTTATTTTATGTTAAATGATATTAAATAATATTTATTTAATGCTTTGTTTTAAGTTTAAACTTGGTTTAAAAGAAGGCGATTTCCTAGCGTCAACATAGTGCATTTCTTTTGTTTTAAAATTGTACATTTGTTTTGATTTTATTTCGCTTACTTTAAATCGACCAAAGTTAGACAATGTAACGCTATCCCCTTGAATTAGTGCCTGTTTTATTACATCTATTATAGCATCTAAACATAATTTACAATCTTTTTTACTAAGCCCAGTTTTTGAGTAAACTTGGTTTACAAATTCGTTTTTATTCATATTAATCCTCCAAACTGATTGTTTCCAAGAAAATAAAATTTATTCAGTTTATTTTAATTTGTATTTTAGCATTGCAAGATCTTTATCGCTAAAGATTTTAGTTATAATTAGACAAGCAAAATATACAATCCCTGCGACACTCAACGCTAAAAGAGTATTTTGCCAACTATCATTTAAAATTAAAATTGTGATTAACGACAAGACCATCATCAGATTTGAGAAAAATAATTTTGTAAAAAATTTATAACTAATATTTATTTTAAAAAAGTTTTTTATTTCTAATTGATTTAGAATCATGGCTGTCAAATAGCATGCAATATTTGCTATTGATAATGCATAAATATTTATCATCACACTCGGTAAAAATATAATTTCAATTATGAATTTAACAAGTACTGCCAAACTTAAATTGCGAATAGTCGAATATCTCTTTTCTACCGCTTGTAAACAACTTGAATATGCTTGATTTATTGCTAAAAATATTATTCCAAAGCCAGAGATTGCAAGCAATCTACTAGCGATATTTAGACCTTCCACTCCCAATCCATTTAATTTGTTAGAATATAATAAATCAATAAGTTTGTCTGGAATGAGTGCAAACAATATAACGAAAGGAATAGTTAAAATTAAAATTATTTTAATTGCAAGACTAAGTTGATGATTTTTATTAAAACTGCTTGATTTCATTGTAATGCTCGGTAAAATAACACTCGCTATTGCAAATGAAAATATGGTTGGAATGTTTACCAAACTTGATACAGCACCACTCTCCAAACCAAACATAAATATTGACATAGGTCGTGTAAAACTAACTGATAATAAATTAATCACAATTAAACTATCAATAAAAACTGCAATTGGCATAATCATGTTTGTAAATAAGATAGGTAAAATATCCTTAATTAAGCTTTTAGTTGATAGATTATTTTCACTTATGTCTTTTGGCTTATTCTTTTTATAATAAACTAATAGGACTATTATCGAAATGATTTCGCTAAATACAATACTAATGAACGCTCCAATGATTGCATACAATATCCCCAAACTAATGAGAGATAAACTCAATATTAGACCTACTATCAATTTTACAAATTGTTCAGCAATGTTTGATATAGCACTCGGACTAAAATATCCTTTTCCCTGAAAATATCCACGCAATACACTAGCAAAACTTACTATAATAATACTTGGCGCAAGGATTATATAGCATATTGTTAAATCTTCTACTCCTTGCAGTTTTGCCATACCTTTGCTAGATATTAATAATATAAAAGTAAGTAAAAGGGAAATTAATGTTGTAAATACAAGGCATTTTTTTAAAACTGATTTTTCACTACTTTTATTTTTTGCTATAACTTTTGATATCGCCATAGGAAGTCCCGCGGTAGCAAGAACTACACATAACGAGTATAAAGGAAAAACTAATTGATATAACCCAATACCTTCTCCCCCTAAAATTCTAGTTAATCCAATTCTATAAATGGCGCTAAAAAGTTTCGCCATGACTCCGCCGATTGATAGTATTAAAGCGCCTGTCATTAACCCATTTCTTTTCATACGAATATTTTTCGTAAAATTTATTAAATTATTGAAAATTTTAAAAAATAATTAGATTTTTATTAAAAATAATAAAATATAACAAAAAATTATAGATGAAAATTAAAAAATTTAATTATTTTTAGTATATAAATGAAACTTTAATGTTTTTCATGTTTAAATGCCAAATTAAATATTCAAAATAATTTTCAAAACATTAAAAATATATTATAATGTTCTTATGAAGTATAAATTCAACAAATTCATAATTGCTTTAGCACCTATGGCTGGTGTAACTGATTTTGCTTTTAGAAAGATAAGTGCTGACTTTGGGGCTGATATGGTTGTCACTGAAATGATCAGTTTAAAGGCTTTTGAACATAATAGCAAATTGACAGAAAAAATGCTACGAGAAGAATCAAAGGCTATTCGTGGCTGTCAAGTATTTTTTCATGATCCGTCAATAGCAAATTTAATAGCAGATGAACGATTCTCGCATTTTGATTTTATCGATTTAAATTGTGGCTGTCCTGCACCAAAGATTTTAAAAAATAAAGATGGTTCAGCAATGATGCGCGATCTTGATAATACGCGCGAGGTTATTTCATCTTTAGTAAAATATTCTAAAAAACCCGTTTCTGTAAAATTTAGGCTTGGAATAGACGATAATATCAACTATATCGAATTTGCAAAAATGTGTGAAGAAGCAGGAGCGTCTTTCCTTACCCTACACGCAAGAACACGCGAGCAAGGTTATTCTGGTTCAGTAGACAAAACCGCATATTATAAATTAGTTAAAGCAGTAAATATCCCTGTCTTTTGGAGCGGTGATATAATAAGCAAAGAAGATGTAGAATATGCAAAGTCTATTGGATGTGCTGGAGTTATGATCGGACGAGCAAGCATGGGCAACCCTGAAATCTTTTCTATAATAAAAGGAATAGCCCCTCCATATACAAAAGTTGAGGCAATCAAAAAACATTTAAATTTATTAAAAACATATTTTAAAAGTGAAAAAACTTTAGTAGCATATTTTAAAAAGCATTTAATGTGGTATGTCAAATCGATGCAAAACGCAACGGACACCAAAATTAAAATACTTCAATTCACAACTTTAAAAGAAATAGAAAATTTAATAGATAATATTTCAATATAACATAATCTATGTTAATACATATAAAAAGCGTTTATGGACAATCATAAACTCTTGCATTTTTTTTTAATATATGCTAAAATGCATAACATATATTTGACCTCATAGGTAAAGGGATATACCACAATCCTCCTAAGATTGGATTCCAGGTTCGAGTCCTGGTGGGGTCACCAAAATTATAATATTAATAACTTAATAATTAAATTTTAGAGTTTTTATTTAAATTAAATAACTAATAACAAACGAATGATTAAATATATCTTTTTTTTATTTTGTGCTTTCATTGGTTGTATTGTTATCTTTTAATTCAACAGTTTTCTCTTGAATATTTCCTTGATCTTTATCTGTTAAAATCTTATCATCGTTAGATACAATTTGACTAGTATCTTTCGCTGTGCTGTCCATAGTATCAATTATTGTTAAATCTTTTTCAACCTTTGTTCCTTCTTCTACAGCCTTTGTTTGAGTATTTACTGAAAGTTGTTTCATTTGCACAACAATCTGCTCCATACCTACTGCCGATAATCCATGTGTTAGTCCGAATATAATAGCCTGAATTACATTTTGTGTAAGCATTATTGAAGGAATAGCATAAAATGAAATTATTGATATAATTACACCCAAAATTCCAGATATTAGTGGTACAAAATTTACAAATGATGTGAATTTTTTAAATGCAAATTTTAATAAAGTTACTAATGTATATACAATGCCCATAAGAAGTGGCACGCTTACTATTTCCATATTATCACCTCACAATACCATTATATTTAATAAGATATATATTGTGAAAATTACGATATACTGCCTGTTGGAATAAATAAACATATCTCATAATAATGCATAGAATGTAGTATCCGCATAGGAGGATAAATATGGATGAAGAAATAAAAAAAGATTTTTATAATTTAAATTATAGTAAAAATTTTGAATTAATAAACAATCAAGAGCAAGACATAAATGTTGAGCTCGACGAATCAAACGATACTTCATCGTCTATTACAGGTCAAGTAGTAGACAACAATGGAAATCCCGTTGATAATGCTACAATTATAATATTTGTAGTGAAGGAAAACCTTATTTACACACTATCTCAGACGAACAAGGTCGATACACTTTCTCTGGTTTAAAAAGTGGGAGCTATTCTATCTCATGTGTTAAAGAAAATATCGTTTTAACTGTACCAGAAAATGTATTTTTACAAGAAAATGAAGTAAAAACTCATAACTTTGTTGTAAATTATGACTTAAGTTTGAATTTATGTTCAATCGCTGGTCATATATTAAAGGGTGATGATAGCAAAGAGGCTATAAGCGATGCCATTATTACTTTATTGAATGCTACAACAAGAGAGACCATCGCAACTACTAGAAGCGCAGATGATGGCGAATATGTATTCTATGATATTTTAGAAGGTTCTTATATCTTAGTGGCAAATAAAATAGGTTACAAGACTTCTACTGACACCTCTATAACCGCTAAAAATAATTCTATAGTTAATGTTGATATAAAATTATCTATTACCCTATTGAAAATCTTGGAACTGTCAGTGGTCGTATAACCAATAAAGGGGTATATATACCTAACGCATTTGTTGGTTTATATAGAATTGACGAATACGGCAAAGAAAAATTAGTCGCAACGACAAAAACTAATTCAGAAGGAATATATATGTTTGGTAAGGTTGCAAGCGGTCAATACAAAGTTAAATCAAAGTTAAATAAATAATAATTGATTCAAGCAAAAAATTTAAAATAGACAATAATCAAGAAAAAGAAATACATCTTAATTTTAAAAATAGAAATGAAAATGTATTTTTAATGATAGATATTATATATGAGAAGTACAATGTAAGTTGTACTTCTTGTTATAATATTTGTTCATGTAAATATTATAAATTTAATAAATTTAGCAAAAAATATGTGTATGAATTATTTAAAATAGAATTAGAAAATATCAATACAAAAAAGTCATACATGCAGCAACTTTATTCAAACATTGATATTGTAAGATTTCAAATGCCAACAGGTAGATATTTGATAAAAATATACAAAAATAAAATAAATTATATGACAATCTGTATAATTATAGACAATTCAGTTAGATTTTTAAAAATTCAATTTAAATTTTAATTTTTTAAGATTAAAAAAGGATATTGCGCTTTCTGTTTTACAATATCCATTTCATATAAATTTACATGACTATATTGAAAATTCTATTAGGTATATAGACTATTTTTTTATAGCCATTTGTTAAATAATTCTCAACTTCTTTAATTGCTTTGTTTTTAATCTCTTCTTCGCTAGTAGATTTAGAAACTACGATTTTGCCACGCAATTTTCCATTTACTTGAATTGGAATTTCTACGCTATCCTCTACCATTTTACTTTCATCATATTTTGGCCAACTTTCATATGCAATGCTATCGTTATGTCCTATTTCTTGCCACAACTCTTCAGTGATAAACGGACAAATTGGATTTAATAATTTTAAAAACCCTTCTGCATATTCTTTTGGGAAAATTTCTTCTTTGCTAAGTGCGTTTACAAAAATCATCATTTGTGAAATTGCAGTATTAAAGTTCAATGTTTCATAATCATTAGTAACTTTTTTAACTGTCTGATTGTATATCATATCGAGCGATTTATTTTCTTTATCCACGATATTTTTTTCTTGATAAATTCTATAAATTTTGTCAATAAATTTTTTAGCGCCATTAACTCCGTTATCGTCCCATGGCTTTGACATCTCTAATGGACCCATAAACATTTCATATAGACGCAATGTATCTGCGCCATACTTTTTTACTATATCATTAGGGTCAACGACAAACTCTGGATAGCGCTTGCCCATCTTTATACCATTAGCGCCAAGTATCATACCCGGATGAACAAGTTTTTTAAATGGTTCTTTAACTGGAACTACACCCTTATCGAACAAATAATTATTCCACATCCTAGAATACAACAAATGCCCAACTGCATGTTCAGGTCCGCCAACATACAAGTCAACTGGCATCCAATGTTTTAACAATTCGTAATTTGCTAACTCGTCATTATTTTTAGGGTCAATATACCTTAAAAAATACCAACTAGAGCCCGCACTTCCAGGCATAGTACTTGTTTCTCTTTTTGCAGGTTTGTCATTAACTACTACATTTACCCAATCGGTTGCTTTCTTCAACGGACTGCTACCATCTTTTGCTGGTTTATAATCGTCAAGTTCAGGCAAAACCAAAGGCAACTCGCTATCGTCAAGCGCCTTAGTTGTACCATCTTCAAAATGCACGATAGGAATAGGTTCTCCCCAGTATCTTTGACGCGCGAATATCCATTCACGAATGCGGAAATTGTCCTTCTTCCTGCCTTTGCCCATAGCGATTAACTTGTCTGTTATTTTGATTTTTGCATCTTCAACGGTTAGCCCCGTGAACTCTTCACTGTTGATTAGTTTGCAACCTTTGCCTAAATAATCTGCCTTTTCAAACGCATGCTTGCTTACATCTGCGCCGTCAATAACTTGTATCATAGGGATATCATGTGTCACCGCATATTCAAAATCGCGCTGGTCATGACTAGGCACAGCCATAACGGCACCTGTACCATAACTTGCTAGAACAAAATCTCCGATAAATACAGGCACTTGCTTTCCATTCACAGGATTAATTGCATAAATTCCACTTAATATGCAACCGCTCTTTCCTTTATTTAGTTCAGTGCGCTCCATATCACTCTTTTTAGCGGTTTCTTCTCTATATTTTTGTACTTCATCCCAATTCTTTATACGCGGTTTTAATTCATCAACTAAACTGCTCTCAGGAGCAACTACCATAAATGTAATTCCATAAATTGTTTCGATACAAGTTGTGTAAATGGAGAACTTTCCGCCACCAACAATATCAAAATCAACCTCAACTCCGCTTGATTTACCTATCCAATTTCTTTGCATAGCCTTAGTAGATTCAGGCCAATCAAGTCCGTCTAAACCTTCAAGGAGTCGATTCGCATATTTTGGCATATCGATGACCCATTGCTTCATATTTTTCTTAACGACAGGGAATCCACCACGCTCGCTTTTCCCGTCCACAATTTCATCGTTTGCAAGCACACAACCTAAACCTTCGCACCAGTTCACAGGCATTTCAACACATTTAGCAAGACCATCTAAATATAGTTGCTTAAATATCCATTGTGTCCATTTGTAATAAGATGGATGACTCGTTTTAATCTCTCTATTCCAATCGTATGAAAAACCAATATTTTGCAATTGATTTGTAAAATATTTAATGTTCTTTTCTGTGAAGATATTTGGATTATTTCCTGTTTCAATCGCATACTGCTCAGCAGGTAGTCCAAATGAATCAAATCCCATAGGGTGCAAAACATTATATCCTTGCATACGCTTCATTCTAGATATAATATCTGTAGCAGTATATCCCTCAGGGTGTCCTACATGAAGTCCTGCACCAGATGGATATGGGAACATGTCCAAAGCATAGAATTTAGGCTTTGAAAAATCCCAAATGTCTGTTTTAAAAGTTTTATGTTCTTCCCAATATTTTTTCCATTTGTTTTCGACTTCAATATGATTGTATTCTTTCATTATGCGCTCCATGATAAATTAATATATAAAATAATATAATTTTTATCATGATTTGTCAAACAAAATCTATCTAGGCACAAAACTATTACAAGGCGCGTTATTCTGTTCGCTCCCCATAAAAATACCATTTGAATAGCACTCTCCGCCATTATTAAAAATGCATCCTTTTTCTTCGCACATGATATTCATTGTTCTGCAATGATGATAAGGTGCGACATCGGGTTCGTGCAAAAACATATCTTTAGACACATCTTCCACAACCTTGCATTTGTCTATCTCTAAATCAGAGCAATCGGCATGGTTGTTGACTTTCAAATTTTGTCTTGTGCATTTTGCGTCTTCATTAAACTGACAACTATATTTTCTACATACTACATCCATAACTATATTTTCGCCATAATAAAAACTTTTATACAATTATAAATTTCAAGTTTAAAATAAATCAAAATTTTATAAAAAATAGCAATATATATAATAAATTTGACAATAAACAATTAATATGATAGAATAAATAAAGGAGAAAAAATGAAAGTTATTTTAATAAAGGATCTAAAAGGTAAAGGCAAAATTGGAGATATTATTGAAGTTAATCCCAATTATGCTAATAATGTATTGATAAAACAAGGAATCGCAAAACCAGCAACGGCCAGCAATCTAAACGACCATAAAGGACAGGTTGAATCAAAAGCCTACCACCATGCTGAATTAGTTAAGGAATATCAAAATTTAGCAAATTCAATACGCGGAAAAGTATATAATTTTACATTAAGTGTTGGCTCTAATGGTAAGGCGTTCGGATCGATTACAAAACAAGAGATTTTGTCTAAATTAACCGCTGACGGCATAAAGGTTGAAAAGAATATGATAAAAGATTTCCCAACAATCAAAGGTGTTGGACAATACAAAATCACATTGCAATTAATAAAAGAAGTTTCGGTTGATATCATTGTAAATGTAAATATTAAATAAATGTAAATTGAAATAGAAAAATGTTCAATTTTTAAATCAAAACCGAATAAAAAACAACACAAATCATGTGTTGTTTTTTATTTAGTATCAATTAATCTTCCCGTCCTAATAAGTAATCTACACTGACACCAAAAAAGTCGGCAATCTCGCATACATAATAAATCTTAGGAGACTTAATTTGTAATATCCAATTGTTTATTGTTGTCCTTGGAATTTTAATATCTTCTGCAAATTTTTTTATACTTAAATTTTTTTCTTCTAATAATTCTTTTAATCTCTCTGAAAATGTTTTTAAAATTTTTTCGTATTTATTCATATATCTATTATGACCCAAAAGCGTCAATAATAGTTGACATGACCCTCTTGTGTCATATGCGAAATTAAAGTAAATAATTGTAAGACTTAAATATTGTTTATAAATATAACTCTATTTATTATAAAAATGAAATGAACTAATTAATCTTCCCGCCCTAATAAGTAATCTACACTAACACCAAAAAAGTCCGCTAAAGCACAAAGATTATCAATTTTAGGAGACCTTGTTTTAAGTAACCAACTATTGATTGTTGTTCTAGGTAGTTTTATTATTTTTGAAAATTTTTGTATATTCCAACCTTTATCTTGAATTAATTCAAATAATCGGTATGCAAATACATCCATTATTTCACTAATTTCTCTCATGTAAATATTATGCTACAACTGTAATCAAAATATTTGACATGGCACAGTTGTAGCGCTATAATTTAACTAGTCTTTGTAAAATATAAAAATTTTATTTTATAAAGAGCCAAGTACGAGGAAAGTCATAATGCGCTAGCGAGAAAGACAAGTAAGTATTGGTAAAAATTCGCAACTTTATTGTTGCGAATTTTTCATTTCATAAAATTATATTTTAAATAATATAAATTAAATAAATATTAAATTTTTAAGAAAATTGTTAAAATTTTTAAGAAAAAGTGAAAATTTTAATGATTTTTTTATTAAAATTCAACTTTTTTAGAAACATATTCGACCAATTCATCAATATTTAATCTAATTTGTTCCATGCTATCTCTATCACGAATAGTAACGGTATTATTTTCTAGTGTATCAAAGTCTATTGTAACACACATTGGAGTACCGATTTCATCTTGCCTACGATAGCGCTTACCAATGCTACCCGCTTCATCATAACTAACCATAAAATGTTTTGATAGGATATCATATACTTCGCGCGCCTTTTCACTTAAATTCTTTTGAAGCGGAAGCACTGCTACTTTATATGGAGCAATTGCTGGATGAAAATGTAAAACTACACGCGTATCTCCGCCTTCCAACTTTTCTTCGTCATAAGCTTCACATAAAACTGCCAAAGTTAATCTGTCCGCACCGATAGAATACTCTACAACATTAGGAATATATTTTTCGTTAGTGAAAGGGTCAAGATAAAGCATAGATTTCCCGCTAAACTCTTGATGGCGCGATAAGTCCCAATCACCTCTATGATGAATACCATTCAACTCTTCCCAACCGATAGGATAAAGATATTGGATATCACAAGCAGCCTTTGCATAGTGTGCTAATTTGTCGTGGTCGTGATATCTTAAATGCTCAGGATTGAATCCGATAGATAATAAGAAATCCCACGCCTTTTTCTTAAAATCAGCATAATAATTCATGCTTTCATCCGCTTTACAGAACCATTGATGTTCCATTTGCTCAAATTCAATTGTTCTAAAAGTAAAATTACCTGGTGTTACTTCGTTTCTAAATGCTTTACCAATTTGAGCTATTCCAAACGGAACCTTTGCACGCATACTTCTTTGAACATTTAAGAAGTTTACAAATTCGCCTTGCGCTGTTTCTGGTCGAAGATAAATAAGGTTTTGGTTATCGTCCGTAACTCCGCGCGAAGTCGAAAACATAAGATTAAAGTTTCTTATTCCCGTCCAATCAGATTTTCCGCATTTAGGGCAAGCGACTTTATGCTCTGCGATATATTTTTCCATTTCTTCATTAGTCATAAGGTCAGGTTTTACTTTCCCCTTAGAATGTGCTTCAATAAGATTGTCCGCACGAAAACGCGCTTTACACGATTTACAATCCATCTTAGGGTCAGAGAAACTTGCCGTATGTCCGCTCGCGTCCCAAACTCTGCTATTCATAAATATATCAGCATCTACGCCATATGAATAAGGTGCGCGTTGCACAAAAGTTTTCCACCAAGCGCGCTTAATATTATTCTTTAACTCAACTCCCACTGGACCATAATCCCAAGTGTTTGCTAGTCCGTCATAGATATCGCTTCCTGGGAAAATGATTCCCCTAGATTTACATAAATTTACTATTTTATCAAAATTTTCCATATTCTCTCCTTTATTTAAAAAACCCTATGCAAAAATATTGCATAGGGACGGTATAACCGCGGTTCCACCCTATTTGGTATAACCCACTTAATTGTATACGACGCATACCTGCGAGTGTCTTTTCAACACTTCCTAGCAAATCGCCACTTTGCTCAAAGGATTTTATTAAATTGAAACGCCAACTTTTAGTTTTGCACGATTATTGTTGAATATTTGATGATCTTTTAATATTTTTTCAGCATCAGCGATTCTCTGCTTATATTTAATATATTTATCACTTGTACTTTTCCCAGCGCTAACTAATAAATGAGAATCTTTTCGTATATATTCTTCCAATTTCGCAATTTCTGAATCTACACCAGATAAATCTTCATCTGAACCATAATATTTTTTATCTAACTCACCAAGTTCTTCAATTTTTTTCAATAATGCCTTTAAATTATCTTCTGTCAATTTAGATTTAGGTACTTTTGGTTCAGTTGTAGTATTTTTCTTCCTTCGCCTTGATTTAGTTTCCTTATCTTCTTCGCTTTCTTCCCCCTTTGATTTTTTATTTTCTTCTTGAACTTCTTCTTTTAGTTCTTCTGCCGTTTCTTCTTTTTCTTGTTCGTGCTTTTCAATATTTTTTAATTCTTTTTTATAAGTTTCTTCAAGAACATTCTTTTCGACCTTTTCATTAATAACTTCTTCTTTCGTGGTTTTAAGTGTCTTGTATGATTTCCCTAAATTTATAAGTTTATTTTTTAAAATATCTATTTTCTTTTTTGCAGCAAGTTTTTCTTCTTTAGATAATTTTTTATCACCAATATATACAAACTCACCTTTTTTAACATCGTATTCGTAATCTTTTAGGAATTCTTCTTCTGCAGATATACCTGCTTCTTGAATATCCAAATCATATTCTTTTGACGATTCAATATCCGCACTATCTCTACCTTTTTTGAAGTATTTAAATAATGCATAACCCTTTGCGAGTTCTAATTGTTCTTTTTTCTCTTTAAACTCTTTATCTGCAAGCATTGTATGATTTTGCAAACGGAAATTCTTTTTAATTCTATCTAATTCTTGCTTTTTATTTTCATATTCTGTTTTCGCATTAGGATCAGTTTTAAACCTTTTCTTTAATTCTTTAAGTTCATTTTTCTTATTAATCAAGATTTGATGATAGTCATCGCATAGTTTAGCATTTCCCGCATTAACATTTGCTTTCCCATTTTGCATTTTAAAGTCTACCATTAAATGTTGATTAGACATGTTATATAGCGATTCTTCAATGGAAGATATCTTGTCTAAAAATGTTATCTCATTTCTTTTATCATTAGTTTTAGTTGCCTCTAAAAGATTAGACAAGTCATTTGTAAAACCTTTTTTAAACTCTTTTCTATTGACTAAATTAGGATCTTTTAATTTATTTTTATATTTAAACCTATTTTGTAAAGCACATTTAATTTTTATTACTGCCGGTGCTAAAACAAATGAAGCACCAACCGCCGCTAAAATACTCATAACAACGACTGGATTGCCCACTATGGAACCAAAAGCAAGAAGTCCAATAAAACCATACCAACTGAACAAATATGATAGCGCGCCACCAGCTATGCTATAAAAATTCTTTATTTCTTTTTTAGCATCATGATGACCCCAACCTTTAATTTTTCCATTTTCTAGCCTTAAATCATGTTTAGACATACATTTATATTGACTAGTCTTTGCAAATGGTGCATCTATAAATTGTTTATCATTTATTTTGTATCTTGATTTAAGATTTTCGATTGGAACTATTTCGTTTTCGCCATTACTACCCTTAATTATGACATCATCAACATCGTACTGACCTGCGATATAGTGAGTCTCAAATTTATCCACTGCATTTTTAACTTTAATTAGTTTTTTCTTTTGCTTGTCCTCTTCACTTGTTGCTTCCTCAACAGCCGTTTCATCTTTAGGTTCATTAATGACTTCGCATTGCTCAATTTTATTCACATTTGGAGCGTTAGTAGTTTGAATTACATCGCAATCTTTAAGTTCTTTCGTCGAGCGCTTTAAAGGATATGCTTGTTCCTTATTAATTTTATAACCATCAATATTTTTGCCATTTAAAACATCTTTTTTACTAACAATCATTGGGACTACGCCTGTCGCTGTATCACAATATGCTAAATATACATTTGTATCATAATCTTTGTCCGCATATTCATAAGCAAGTGGACGCACTGCCTTGTTTTCTTCTACATACTTACCATTTTTCAATCGAATGTATGTACCATCTTTTAAAATGTCGTTTTTATCTGTTGTTTCATGCATATTCTTTATTGAAGAGAAACGCACTGACGCTTGCTCCATGGTTAATGGTTCTATTTCTTTTACTTCGTCATCAATTTTAGTATATAAGACTTTACCGACATAACTTTTTAAATCATTTAATTTAATTTCTTCACTTTTTAATAATGAACTACTAGAATATAACGGCATAGGTATTATGGTTTCATTAATTTCGTGCTTAAAACGAACTTTAATATATTGGCCCTGCTCGTCCATTAAAAAGTTAGTTATCATAAGTTTAGGCTCGTCGCCATATATAAAACTCTGTTCGCTATAATATGGGTCAATTTTCCCTTCTTTTTCCTCTACTTTATCCCCTTGAATAGTATATGTAGATTTTGTACGCTCTTTTAAATTTAATTTTTCTTTATACTTAACGATACCAACTTTATAACCATTTAAATACATACCGGTTACTAACTTAGTATCACTGCCATTTGAATAATAAAGATTTATCTTTTCGTCTTTCAAATCTTCAAAAGACTTAATCGTACTTTTAGAATCTGATAAATTTACAAAATTTAGACCATTATAAACTCCTAAATTTTCTTTTTTAACAAATTCTCTTTTACCATCTTGTAAAGTAACATAAAAATAATCAGTTGAATTAAATAGACCTTCTTTTTCTGAGTTAGTTAATTTATCATAATCTTCTTTAGTTTGAATGTCATTGATTGGCTTCATTTCTACTCTTCTCTTCAAACCAAAATCGACTGCATCTTCTACTTCTTTTCCCTTTGAGTCTTTTTTAACACCATTAATATATAATGAATCAATTTCGCTCGGTATTTTTAATTCATCTTTAAATAATTTTATTGATTTGGAATTTCCCGATAATTTTTTTCCAGGGTTAATTTCTCCATTTTTGTATTTAAAATGGATGTTTGAATTATCTAAATTTTTGTAAAAATCGCTTAAATTTTTTATTCCCCTACCAACGCTATCACCTTTATAAACGAGAAAATCAGATAGCGGAAGATACTTTTTCTCCGCGTCTATAAAAACATAAATATCTGATAATTTAGCATTTTTTAATTCTGAAGTCGTATATTGCACATAACTATCACGCAACTTTACTGCCATAATTACCTCACTTTATGTTATTATAACATATAGTAAACAAAAAATCAATGCTAAAAGTAGTAAATTATTATAAACATTTTCATTATACAAATATATATTTCACATTTTTTCGAACATGTATATAACAATTTTTATTTATAAACAATATAACTTGCTCAATTTATCAATTATAAAGATTTTAAATAATCAATTACTTCATTTAAACTAGGTAATTTAATAGCCAATTTCTCAATTTTCTTTTTATTCTTTTTAATATCTGGTATTAAGATAACTTTCAATCCCACACTTGTTGCTGAAAGTATACCATTATCGCTGTCTTCGAGCGCGAGTGCCTCTTCTCGCTTAACATTCAACATATCGCATGCCTTAATATAAATATCTGGGCTCGGTTTGCCATTTTCGACCATATCGCCTGTGATAATACAATCAAAAATGCTTTTGTCAATTTTAGCGCTTTTTAGTGACAAATCTACTCTATCTGAGAGCGAAGACGACGCTATTGCTATTTTTATGTTTTTAGATTTTAAATATGCTATTAAATCATAAAATCCAGACTTTACTTTTATACCATTATTTGTTGCTTCTTCTTTCATGAAATAATCATTATATTCTCTAAACTTATCAACATCAAAATCTTTCCCCATAACCTTTTTCCATTTCTTATTCATAAGGTCTATACGCATACCGATAGATTCAATTGCTAATTTAATAGGAAAATTATATCCATAGACTTCATTTGTCTTTTTGATAGAATTTATCCACCAATTTTCGCTATCCAAAATCAAACCGTCTAAATCAAAAATTACAGCACTAATTTTCATAAATACCTCAATAACATTAGTATATCACAAAACAAAAATTTTAAAAAATAAAACTAGTATAGACTAGCCTTATAATTTTAATGTAAAATTAATATTTGGCGCAGAGAACAGGATTTGAACCTGCGGATGCTTTCACATCACACGATTTCCAATCGTGCTCATTAGACCACTCTGACATCTCTGCAAAAAATGCGATTGAATATTTCAATCGCATTATTTTATCATTTATTTTTATATATGTCAATAAATTTATTTTTTCATTTCCAATTCTTCAATAGATACATTTGCAGTGTGATTGATAGGTTTCCATTCTACTTTTTTAAATAGTGCAGATATAGCGATTGGTACATATGTGAACATAAATATAGGCAAAGTGAAAATATATAAAATCTTTTTCCAATTTGAAGTCTTAATTTTATTCCACTCAGTAATTACAATCGTCGCGCCAATTATTATCATTAGTATTCCAAGTGAAATAAATGCCCATAGCAACGATTCTATCGCAAACCAAGCCGTGTAAAATTCGCCCATACATAAACTTATAATTGAACAAATAGGAAGTGTTATAACTAAAAGCATAGTTATTATTAGCGCAGGGAATATCGTCGTTAAAATATCCCAACAAGCGAAGTTTTTGAATGCGCTTTTTGCCAATTTAGAGCCATTTTTACCAAACACTTGATAAAAACCCTTAGCCCATCGTTCGCGTTGTCTCCATGCTTGACGGAATGTCTCAGGTTGCTCATCATATAACTCCGCTGTGCTTACATATGCGACCTTTCTTCCTGAAAGGGCATATTCTGTTGAACATTGTATATCTTCTGTAAGCATGAAGAAATTCCAGTTGTCATACTCTTTAACCACTTTTGAACTGATCATGAAGCCTGTACCAGAAATGGCACAAGATGAATTTAACAACATGCGTGAATTGTTTAAATGTCTTGCTTCATGCATAAACCAATAGCCGTATCCTGCAGTTATCCAGTTTTTACCAATGTTCTTCGAATTTCTGTAAGATGTTGCCATCTCATAGCCACTATCGTACGCCTTGTTCATCTCAGAAATAAAGTCAGGTTTAATTACATTGTCCGCATCTAAAATTATATATGCTTCTGGAACAAGGTCTGCATACTCACTCTCAGAATGAAGTTTAGTAAACAAATAATTAAGCGCATAACCTTTACCAACTTTTTCCTTATTAAAGCGCTCAAAAACTATGGAACCCATATCGCGACAAATTTGTGCTGTATTATCTGTGCAATTATCCGCAATAACAAAAATCTTTAACAATTCTTGCGGATAATCACTCGATTTAATGCTGGATATTAAATTACCTATGACCTTGCTTTCATTCCTAGCACTTATGACAATTCCATAACTGTGATTTTTGTAATTAGTCCCTTTAAATTTAAAATGTTTAAATGTTCCTGCTATAATATAAATTGTCTGATGGAAATACATTAAGCAGAAGAAAAGAGTCACTATTTGACAAAAATAATATATAAAACCATACATAGCGGATGGCATAGGAATATTGCCTTGATATTTAATCAAATCAAAAATTAACTGCATATTAACCTCGCGCAATATCGTAGCATATTTTTGTGAGTTTGTAAATAGGTTTTTAAAAATTTTATCAAAATTTGTCTTATTAACTAATAACGAAAAAAAACGAGATTATATCTCGTTTTTTATTTCTATTATTTCCTTACTGATAAAAATCCAGTAACAGAAGCGAGTGCGCTAAAGATTGCCATACACCATGCACCGGCTGAGATTGTATAAGTGTATGAAGCAAAATCTACATCTTGGTTAAGATTATTTGCTCCTACATACATTAAAATGATAAATACAACTGCACAAACTAAAGTAAGCAACGCTAAGATTTGTATACACATATTCAAAACGCCATTACCTTTGAAAAGTAATTTTAATAGAGTAGCAACTGCCAAAACGGCGACTAATACGAGCATTATAATCATGAATATGCGCGCTGTTTTCCAAACATCATATGACTCTAAATTTGATTCCGCTACAGACTCCATCCAGTCACTGAATGCAACATCGCTTGACCCTCCAAAGCCAAGGACTTCTCCCGATCTTGTAATGAATTTAAATGACATTGACACAAATGACATAACCGCCAAAACAACTGTCGCCATTATCATGATTAAGTTAACTAAACTTAATTTAGATTTAGATTTTTTCATATAACCTCCCTTTCGATAATTTAATGTTAATATATTTTAGAAACAAAAGTCAATTAAAATAACAAAATAATAAAAAGTTTAATTTTTTAAATTAAAATCCAACTTACTACAATACAAATATCGATTAAATTCGCTAATTACAATTTATATTATAATGTTTAAACTTTAATATATGATTTTAAAAACATTTAGTAAAAATTTTTCTTATATAATTTAAAACAAAAAAAGTAGCGTAAATAGTGCGCTACTTAATTTGGCGCCCCGAGTAGGGCTCGAACCTACAACCTATCGGTTAACAGCCGAGTGCTCCACCATTGAGCTATCGAGGCATTCAACAAATGTATTATATATTAAAAGAAATCATATGTCAACCAATTTTTAAAATTTTTTTATATATAATGGCTTTAAATTGCAAATTTTTATATTATTATATGAAATTTATATTAAAATGCGAAAAAAGTGCTAATTACACTTTAGCACTTTTTTGTCTATTATTTTATTTATTGCTTATTTCATTATATAGTTCATATCTGTTAAGGATTGTTAGATAATTGATTTTTTCTAAAACATTATACGATTCTGAAATAAAACTCGCTGTCAATATTTCATTTTCTTCACCAACATAAGTAAAGTTAGCTAAATCATAAGTAAATATATCTTCGCTAAATATTCCGCCTGTATTTGAGTAATAGACAATCATGGCTCTATCTTCTACGCCATCATTATAATGATAATCTACAGGACTATACAATGAACGCCCAACATAAAAGTTTTCATTAAACTCAATGCCCATTAAGTCAAACAAAGTAGGGATAATATCATACGCTGACATAAACCTATCATTAATCATATAATTATTATCGCCTATTTCTTGCTCATAAATTTCACGCAGTCCTGGACTAGACAATATAAAAGGTATTGTATTAACTTCTATATCTTCAACACCACTTTCATTTACTCCGCGTTTTACACGCGAAGACATATTATCGTAATATGAATAATGATCTGAGAATAATACTATAGTAGTATTGTCATATAAACTCTCACCATTTTCATAATATGTGTTTTGTAACTTTTCAATAATCTTACCAATAGCCGCATCTAAGCCAACTGCTCCGCATTGATAATAAACAAGTTCTTGTACTAAAGAAGGGTCACTTTCTTCATAATTATTTAATATATTTGTATACCATTCTGTATAAAATTCTTCGTTATTGCGTTTTGACTCATCATCTAATTTCCAATTATTATTTTCGTCTAATACGCAATTATCTTTACCATAAATTACATAATCGTAATAACGCAGAGCATCTCCATCTTTTTCATTATCATCTTCAGTATATGCACCATGCGAAGATACATTTAGATAGAAAGTGTAGAAAGGATTTTCTTCATAATCTTTTGGGACAATATAATCCATAGCATATGTAACTATTTCTTCTTCTGCAGCCCAATTATTCCATTTTAAATCATCTTTAGAATACACTAAATTTCCACTATCATCGCGGATAGAATCTTTACCAATAACATTGTCAAAACCTAAATTTCCATGAGTTAAACCGCGGTTATAAAAACTTATTTTATTAGAATGTAAATAAGTTGTTGTATAACCCATATCGCGCAAAATACTCGGCATAGAATAACCCAAAGTGTTTTTTGAACTATCATAACGATTTCCGACAATATCTTTTAGAGATTCACCAATAGGATACATACCTAAAATTGCATAACTTTCTGAAATATTTGTCTTAGATTTTGCAAAGAAGTTAGTGCCAATTAGACTATCGTCATATATCAAAGAATAAATGTTTGGAGTAAGTTCATTAGAAAGATTTGATAGTGTATTATCATAATTTCCATCTCCAAAAGCGAACCATTCTAACGACTCCATCATTATCATAATGACATTGTTGCCCGAATCTATACCAAATACTCCATTTTCTTTAATTTCATTAGTATCTTCGACATAATATGTTCCGTCGTATATATTGCCATTATTGAAGTATGAGATTGTAGCATTAATCACATCCTGATCTTTTTCTGCAATTAAACTTAAAACTAAATTTGTATAATAACCATATGTACCAAATGTCTCGTAACTACTCTTTTTCAATAATGTTGAGTTCATTAAGAAGGCATCGCTTGTATAATAATCGACATCGTTGATGCTTGACGCTTTATTGATTCTATCCCTATCATAGGCTACTATTGCTAAAGAAAACACTTGCAAAACAACTAGTAAAATCACCATTAGAGATGAATAGTGTTGCTTAGCATCTATTTTGTCGCGTTTGACATATTTTAACAAAAGCGTACCTAAAATCACTAGAACTGTGTATAAAGTGACGAGTGTGCATAATACAGAAAAATATATAAAATTAGTAGTAACTGCATTTACGGCTTCCCCCATAAGGTTAAACATATCAAACGAAAATAAATCGCCATAAATCATAGTTAAAGAATAATTTGTGTATATGAGAATTGTCTGCACTGCAAGGAGAATAGCGGACAAGACAAATTGTGCTGTATAATTTGGAATAGCATATATCAAGAGTGCTATAAAAAATATTATTGCAAAATCATACCAAAAATATTTAGGCATTCCTCCGAAATCGAGCAAATAAAAGGTAACCGCTTCTAAAATAAGAGCGCTGATCACTAAATAAATTAGTAAAAGTAATTTATTTAAAACTGTCTTTCCCATGATATAATTATAATTCTTGATATGTTTAATGTCAAGGTATTGTGAAATATACATTTTTAAATAGTTGACCCAAGTCAAATATAACGATATAATATAATGCAAGCGGACCAATAAGGTTATTGTTTGCAATTTTGGAGGAAATATGAAATTTAAATCAACAGACTTAATCAGTTATGTTTTACAACATCATAAAAATGCAAAAGAAATTTTGACAAACTTCGGGTTTCACTGCATATATTGCCCCGCTGCTCAAGGCGAAACACTAGAAGAGGCCTGTATTGTTCATCAAGTGGATGTCAATGAATTATTAAAAGCACTAAATAAATAGTGTTTTTTAATTAAAAAACGAGTTTGAACTCGTTTTTTATTTTTTTGATGTTCTGCGCGAGATTCTTGATTTTTTCTCCAATTCTTTGGTCGTTTCTTCAATCTTCGCATTCTCTTCTGCTATTTGAGCATCAATCTCTTTTAAATATGCATCGATATCTTTTACTTCGCCTGTTGGATTGACATTGCTTTCAACCATACCTTGCTCATTAGAATCGTTTTGAATCGTATCGTTTACGATTTTTTTAGGACGACCGCGCCTTTTTATTTGAATAGGAGCATTTTCATTTGAGTTATTGTCTTTGTTCTCACTATTATTGACTTCGGTTCCTTCAACTACTTTTTTTGGTCTACCAACTTTTCTTTTTGTTTTATCCACAGTCTCGACCGCTGTATCATTTTGCGATTCTATATCGTTAGTTTCACTTTTTTTAGGGCGACCACGACCGCGTTTTGCAGTAGTGACGACTTCAGTATTAGCAGTTTCTTTTCTAGGTCTACCTACTTTTTTCTTAGTCGATTGAGTTATTTCCTTCTTTGGACGACCTACTTTTTTCTTTTCAGTTGTAGATGAGTCTACCTGTGTCTTTTTTGGTCTTCCAACCTTTTTTGCTGGTGCACTGGAGGTCTCATCTGTAGTTATCTTTTTAGGACGGCCAACTGGACGATGTTCGGTTTCTACTTTTTCTTTTCTTGGTCTTCCAACTTTCTTTTTAGGTTTACTGCTTTCAATTTGGACGGTGTCGAATGAACTGCTATCTACCGCATTCCCCTCTTGCTCAATAGACGGCGTATTTTGATTGTCACTTATGTTATATGAATCATTATTAAATTCACTAGAAACATTTTCATTAACATTTGATTGTCCATCTTCGTAATAATTAAATGAATACGATTGATTATCAATGTTTGAATTTTGAACATCCTCGTTTATTGCTTCAATATTATGACTTCGATTATCTTGTACTTGGTTATTTTGGACTTGAGAATTATCAATTTCATTAGAATCATTGTTTTGCACTTGTTCACTCGTTTGCTCAACTTGAGAATTATTTACATTTGTAGTATTCGACAATTTTGCTTCTAATTCTTTTATCTTATCTTGCAAGCCTTTCATCTTTTTACTCTGTGATGCTTCTGCTTGCTTTTTTGCTGCCTCATAGACCTTTGCACTATATGTATCAAATTCGCTCATCATACCTTTTTCAAGGTTTGTCCTAACCGCTTTAATTTCATTTTCAATCGCAGTCAATTCTTCTTGATAGCCTTCCAATATTTTTTTATGTCTATCAGATGCTGTATCGTAATCTCTTTCCAAATTTCTTTGTCTATCGAGTTCTTGCTGCTGTTGTTTCTTTAAATAGTTTGCTTCAATCGCACTTGCAGCCTCATTAAGTTGCGCTTTAAAGTTTTCGAACGACTCTTTACTAACTTGCATTTGTCTTTGATACTCTTTTGTCGTTTCACGGAAATTAAGTTCTTCTTGAGATATATCGTTATTGATTTGCTCCATGTCTTGCATAAACTTTTTGCGCTCTGCAATATAACTTTCAGCTTCTTGCATGGCTCGTTCTAAGACAAGTGAACTTTCAACTCCTGCTTCGTCAAAATTAAATTTCTCATGTTCAACATTTCTTAAGCGCGCACGCTCTAATTCTTTTTTCTCTTCTTCCGCTCTTCTTTGTAAGTATGAATAAAGAATTGGAATACCTCGCTTAATTTCGTTTTTATCAAACAATACTTCATAGTCAACATATTCTGGCAATGTCTGGGTAGCCTTGTCCATATTTACTTCAAAATATTGATAATTTTGATTTAAATCGCTAACGATTGCATTATGTCTAAGGTCTAAAAATATCGTGACAATATAATTTAATATAAGGATGAAAATAGGGCACAACAAGGTCTGCTGTAATACAGAAACTAAATCTGTAACCAACACTGAATACAAGTTAAATAAGAAACTTAATATTGCAAGTATGTATGCTAATATATTCATCGTAGTTATATCGCGCTTAAATGTGCTATTTTTAAGTGGCGAAGACACGCATATTTCAAATGACATATAATGACTTGCTGGGTGCTCACGATATAACACGAATTGTTGCCATTGTTTGCGCAATTGCTTGGGTACATTGCGCATCTTCATACGATTATTAAATGAAACCAAATTACTTTCATCAATCTGCGGATTATTAATAAAATAATTATTAAACATATCCACTGCTTTAATTAATTTTGATTCATATGCTCTTGATGTCGAGATTATTGTGGCTATTATAACGAATAAAAATATGCCTAAGAAAATTAAGAGCGAATCATTAAGCGATAAATAGCCATATAGAGAACTAAAGAATCTGTCAATTTCATTGAAAATGTTCATAATATCCCCTTTTATCTAAAATTTAATTTTAGATTTGACAAATATTTACATTGTTATTATAACACAAATAATAATTAATTACTAATATTTTTAAATAATTTTTAATATTTTTTAAAATTTTTTTGTGTTATTTTTTATTAGTATTTTTTAATATTTTATTCTAAAACTTTTTTAATTTATAAATATATTTATTTTTATTTTTTGTTTTATTTTTTATTGGTATTTTTTGATATTTAATGATTTTAAAAAATAATTAATTTTTATATAAATTTCATATTTTTAATAATTTTTGAAATAAAAAATATATTATTTTAATATTGAATATAATAAACTATAAATTAGTATATTCATTCATATTGACATACTTATATTAATTATTTATAATTATAAAAGGAGAGAAATATGTGGTCGATGTATATTATCTATTATATTTTAGGGATAGTCATGATACCAGGCATTATATTAGGTATTTGGGCTCAAAGCAAAGTATATACTACTTTTAATGAATATAATAAAATAGAAACAAAACATGGCAAAACGGCAAAAGAAGTCGCTCGTTTTATGCTTGATGGCGGAGGATGTATTGACACGAAAATTCAGCCTATCAGTGGGCAACTAACAGATAACTACAACCCAAAAACAAATACTGTTTCCCTATCTGAAAGCGTTTATAACGAATCTTCTATCTCTGCGATTGGCGTTACTGCACATGAAATAGGACATGTGTTCCAACATAAACAAGGATATGGACTTATAAAGCTTAGAAATATTTTAGTACCTACAATTAATATCTTAGGGTATTTTGTATGGCCGTTAATAATTATCGGTTTAATACTTGAAATGACATATTATGTCACAGCAGCAGATTGGCTTTTAATCATAGGTATATGTATATATGCATTAAATATTGTATTTTGTTTAATTACATTACCTATTGAACTGAACGCAAGTAAACGAGCATACAAAATGTTGATCACAACAGGCGAAATGGATTTAGAAGAAGCGCGTGGTGTAAAAAAGGTTTTATCCGCAGCAGCATGGACATATGTCGCAGCGCTCGTTACATCTGTGTTATCATTAATTAGATTATTGTTATTCGTTTTCATGATGCGCGGTGGAGAAAAATAATATAAAATAATTATTAAATATTAACAAATAAAAAACTAATAAATACATTAAACATATTGTTTAATATAGATAATAATTAAATAATATGTTTTCTTGCTCTAATATTTGAAAATTTTGTCATAACTTCATATTCACTTGAATTATTGTAATCAGAGTAACGTTTTAAAGGATTGTTAGCATCAAGAATATAAATGCTATCTCCTTTTTTTAATTTTAAGCCTGTAATATCCAGCATGAAACAATCCATACAAATATTGAGAACTTGACATTTTTTGCCATTAACATTAATTTTTAATCCCAAATATGATAAGTCAAATCCATCTGCATATCCAAATGGAATAATTGCAACTTTCATATTTCTTTCTGCCACACAAACACGATTGTATCCTATTAATTCGCCTTTTTTAACAAAATTAATTTGTGTAATTTGCGATTTTATGCTAACAACTGGCAAAAACCTATCACTCGTTTTATTATAAAGAGAGAACCCCACCCTTACCATATCCAACGAATGATTTTCAATTTCATTTACTATACTATTATCCGCATGGATGATAGGTGAAAATTTCTCTTTTTTACATATTGCTAAAAATTTTTCAAAACGATTCATCTGCTCATTGATATACCCGTCCGCAGTAGCGAAGTGAGTGAATATGCCTTGAAGATTTAGCTTACTTTTCTTAATCAATGTTAATGCTAACAAAAATTCTTTAATTGATTTAAACCCATACCTATTCATTCCCGTGTTGATTTTTATATGAATATTTATGCGTTTATTCAATTTTATTAATCTAATTATATCTTCAACATCATGGCATGAATACGAAAAACGCGTATCAATAGTTTTAGGTAAAGCGCTGACTATTAAAATAGGTTTTTTAGTGTATTTATATGCTTTTTTCGCTTCTGATATATTTGAAACCCCATAATAGTCAACATACTTGTCTATTGTTTTTTGCACTACTCGCATACCTACACCATACGCATTTGCCTTTATCATAGCACATATTTTTGATTTAGGATTATTTAACCTTATTATTTTTATATTATTTATTAGATTTTTTGTATTGACAATAAATGTATTAAACATATTTTTATCTATGAAAAATTAAAAATAATGTGAAAAAAGCGGAAAGATAAGTTGTTTTAATTTCAAATTACTTATTTTCCGCTCTATTTTGTAAGTGTGCCATGGCAAACTCGCATCCACAATAATCTTGTCTATAAATATCTTTTTCTTTAGTTAATTCACTGCTTCTAAGAAAACCATTTTCTTTCTTAAAATCGGCGTGAAGATATTTTACCCCATACTTTGCTTCTAGATTTTCACCGAGAAGATTTATAAACTGAGCATCTTTATGCGGACTAATTGAAAGTGTTGTCGTTACAATATCAAAATTATTCTCTACCGCATATGAAAATGCCTTATCCATTCTATGTGCAATACAAATTTTACACCTTTGACCACCCTCAATATCCGCTTCATGCCCTTTTACTAAATTTAAAAACTCTTCATGATTGTATCCTATATCCACAACATTTACACCGAGTTTAGAAAATTGATCTCGCCTTTTAATATATTCACTTTCTGGATAAATATTTGGATTAAAATATAGATATGTGATATCAAAAAATTTAGATATTTTTTCTATTACTGCACTTGAACATGGCGCACAACAGCAATGTAAAAGCAGTCTTGGTTTAACACCAAAACTGCTTATTTCTTCATGCATAAGTTTGTTGTAATCTATCTTCATGCAAATATTTTAGCATAAATTTATTAATTGTCAACTAACTTTTTTTATTGTAACGCTAATTTCTAGTTCTTCACCCGATATAGAAGATCTCCCCAATATTGTCACTTTAAATTCATTATCATTCCTCTCAATAGTTAAGTTTTCAATATTTTCTTCCCAATCTTCTTCAGCATTTATCACAATATTGTCAACTTTTATCTCATTTTCTTTATTAAAATTAGACAATAAATATGAATAATCGAATGTTAAATCCCCATTAACTTTTCGGACATTTATATTATATTTATCGCCATAAGCATACAAATTCGTTGTCCCAAAAGGTGTTTCAATATCCTCATTCGATAGATTCGTAAATACTATCAATTCTTCATCATAATTATTTCTACCCCATGAGTCAAAACTAGACACCTTAGTACCTACTAAATAGGTGATATAAGTTGCATCTAAATCGGTCATATTTGCAAAGATATTCGCAATTGGTAAGTCATACACTGCCCCACCTATTAAATTTGCTTCGTCGATAAAGCCTATTATCGAATTTTCGACTTGCGAGGTTATAGTTGGTTCGATAATAAAACTATTACTATTGTTATCCTTAGCGTAATCAATGTCATAACTAATGCCACTACTTGATATTCCGACAAACAGACCCAAAACTCTATTGTATGTAATTGATGATTCAAAATTAGTTTGTGTCTGCATGTACGAATAGAATAACTTCATGTTACCAAATAGATAATAAATAGTATCCATGGACAATGACAAGTTGCTATATTGCTCAATCGAACTACCTTGATATAGATAATTGATTTTATTTTCTGGCAACACATCAATATTATTTCTATCAATTGCACCCGCACCTGTTGTACGATTAATAAATGTAGCATATGAGTAGTTAGCGCCAATAACTCCGCCCGTATAGAACCCTAAAAGTTGTCCATCAAATTTGCTTGAATGGATATATCCATATAGATTTCTACCTACAATTCCACCGACAGTAGAAGATGTATTTGTAATAACTATATCTATATCTGCAGTGCTGTTCATTATTATACCACCGAGATTGAATCCTACCAATCCTGCACTGACATTTGTTGAGTATGTGAACAAATCTTGTGCTTCACTATCCACACTAGAAGATTCAATCCATCCTCTATTTTCACCAACTAATCCGCCAGTATATTGATATCCATACAATACTCCGCTAGATAATGAAACGGAAGCATTTTCTACTTTAACGCGCTCGCCAACAAGTCCAAACATTACACCTACTGTATCACCGATTGCAGTTATATTTCCTGTAACGGACAAGTCTTTGGCAACAAAATAGTTTTCGTCCGATAAAATTCTATCAGCCTTTACATTATAATTTGAACTATCATATCCGTCCAAAATTCCTGCTATGCTACCTGCATAATATATGCTAGACAAATTCGATGAAGCGGTTGCGCCATTGTTAACTGATTCATATATAGCATATTGATATTGAGTTGAAGCGCGCACACTATTTACGCCTACGCCACTTATAATATGCTCAATATCAAATCGCCCACGAACTACACCCGCTAAACCACCGACTGCATTCGCTCCAGCGATGACATCATTTGCACCAATTTGAATGTTGTATAAATTATAATTTTCTATAATGCCTGCCAATATTCCAACTGCCTCAGTGCGTGTAGCCAAAACAGATGTTGCGTTTATATTTAGATTTCTGATTGTGTTTTCAATTGAATTATCTTGTAGGCATATATCTTTAAATAGTCCGATTGAATCAAGGCTCTCTAGTGAATATATCATTAGTCCTTCAATATTCATGTTATTACCTTGAATGTTACCTGAGAATGTTAAACTACTTGTAGTAGGATTAGCATTTCTAGAAGAGAAGTCTATATCTGATATAAACCTAAAGTATTTCGTCATATTTGATTCAATAAAGTATGATTCATACGATTGTAAATCATAAATCAATATAGGATTGTTCTTCTCCCCATACCCATTGTCCGATACTGACCATGAATAGTCATAACCGATAATATTACCACTTGCGTCTTTAATAGGACTATCTACGCGCTCTATTGTTCGCAAACCATAATAATATTGATAGTATGTAACTCCATCGATATTGATGGAATTACCACCATAGTCATTGTTTGAAGAATATTCTACTTTTTCAAGACAAGATACCAATTTAGGCGTACTATTTCCCGTCGTTGTCCAAACAGCGCTAGCATTATCCCCAAATGTAAAAGTTGGATATTTGCTTGCATTTAGTCTGTCATTATAATTAATTTGCTCTAAACCTTCAATTCCGTCCGCATATCCACTTACCGGAATCTTTATTTCATACGAATTTGTAATACCAGTTGTCGAAGTAGGTGCAAACATATTGACTATTGCACTTGTCTTATTGCCTTTATTAATCATAGTGTAGCAATTATTAATTGTTGAACTATTTGAATTTACAAAACCTGAGAAAGTGTTGTTGCTATTGTCACCCACCTGCTCCATTATTACATACGCGTCAAATATTGTACCGCTATTAGAATATACAAAACCTGCCGATATATCTTTTGCTGAAATATTTCCGATAGGTAGTGAGCCATTATAGTATGTAACACCTGATTCAACATAACTCATTGAGATTTCGCCACTATTTCTAACGACAAAACCGGCAACTTCAATTACGCTTGTATAACTATTAGTTCGGTTATAACCATAAATTAAACCATGATTATTTGTATTTGCATCAAAGGCACTTGAAACGATTTTACCTGAATTTGAATAAACAAATCCACCTATATTTGCTTTTGCAAACATTTGTAATTCACTCGTAGAATTTGTAATGTATCCGCTTGAATTGTTATTTCCAACGAGACCACCCATATAGAAGGCAACATTGAGTCCGCTAACCTTTGCTTCAACAATAGGAGCAGTAAGTGCCATTAATCCACTAACTTTACAGTTCGTGATTATACCCGAATTTGAAGGTGTAATACCACCAAATGTGACAGACTGATAATCTACTGTACTGCTATTTGTAATATTATAATATGAGACATCAAAACTCGTTGCCGTTCGATTATATGAACCAAAGCCCGTTTTATCACCACTAACATAGTAGACATTCACATTCATAACAAGCATATTTTCATAAACTTGCTTAAATAGTCCAGCCATAATATTTTCTTCACTAAATGTTGAAAAATTATTTATAGTTATTGTATGTCCATTTCCGTCAAAATAGGTCAAATTCACATCAATAGGTGTATAGTTTTCAAGCGTTATATCCGTACCAAGCGTATAACCTGTACCCGACTGCATATTTAAAAACTCTTGTGCAGTTGTAATAAGATTAGTTTCATGGTTAGTGAGTGCGTCGATAAAACTCAATGTATAATTTATGTCGTACGCGCGTTGTACACCGCTTGCTTGAGTTTCCGAATTTTCTTCAGACACTTGCCAATTATTGTTATTTAAATTTAAATAGAACTTTAAATTCATTTGAGTGATTATATCATATCCTGTCACATTGATAGTGTATGTATTACCACTATTTGCTGATATGGATAATACTATTATTCCCTCATCATTTGTTAAATAAAGCGTATTATCCGTTATTGATTTAGTATATTCTTTAAAATTTAAATAATTTAGATTTGAATTTAATTTTTCTAATATGCTATTAATATAGTATATAACGCCACTTTTTTGCGTGATATTATTATCATAAATAATATCTTCTCCATTTGAACCTGCAAAACTGATATCATTACTATCAAAGTAGAAATAGAAATCAGTATTAACACCATAATTACCATACAGTGTTTTTCCGTTATTGACAGAATGTGAAATACTCACATCATGAATAACAAAATTTGTAAACACAAATGAAATTGACTTTGTTGTACTATCAAAATCTCCATTCTCATTTGTCGCTGTAGCGCTTGCCTTGATTGTCAAAGTGTAACCTAATAAAGCTTCATAATTTGCATTTTCTTTTGGAGTTAATTCATAAAAATTATTATTTGAAGATAATGGATAGAAATAATCTAAATAATTTAATGTTTGTCCATTCCCATTTGTCAATGAATAACTAAATATTGGTACGCTACTATCCGCATTTGATGCGTAAATTAAGAATTCGTTAGTTGTACCTACCGCTAAATGTTGAGTTACTTGTGATGTTTCGATTGTTCCGTCTGGTCTGATATAATTCAATGTTATACTTGGCATCATGCGTGCTGTTACATTTATTTTATTAGTAGCAACACGAATGTCGTCTAATCTATTGTTATCATTTTCACTATTGTATACATAGGCACGAACTTGAATTGTGTGCATTATTGAAGAATAATCTCTACTTATTCGTGTAAATACATAAATAGTACTATCTCCCACCTTATTTAAGATAATGCCTGCATTGTCTCGCGATGGTAAATCTACACCAATACGATTTCCATCTTTGTCTACTTGTGAAAATACAATTAATTCTCTACCCGTAATATCACTAATTTCGAGATAATCATAATATCCATTTATAGGTGCAATATTTATTATGATAAGTCCATGTGTGTTAGGTTCTTCGTCACTACCCGACTTGATAATGTCGCTAAGTTTCGGTTCATTATTTTCATCATAAATATAATTTTTAATATCAACACTATTAATTCTTTGCGGTATGAATGTAAATCTAAGAGAAGAAGATACTATGCCATTTAATTCAAATTCTAAATCTAAATAATGCGTTTTAATTAAATCTACACCATTATCATTAAACACAACTTCAAAATTAAACACAACTTCAAATGTGACAATTTGAATGTTATTATTTAATCCTCCAACTTTGATATTTTTGATATAATTATCAGTCTTTACTGACTCATTATCAAAATACAATTTCAACATATCGTTAAAATCAGTTTCATCTATAGCGACATCGGTTGAAACATAAGCTGTGACAGTTGTTGTATCATTTGGATATAGTATTAAATTATTATAATTTAAAGATATAGAACTTGGTCCGCTATATGTAACTAAATCAAAAGATATTATCTTATCAAATTCAAGAGTGTATTCCCCCGCAACCAAAATATATGGTGTTATTTTAAATTGTAATACCTCTTTTTCATTTATAGTCTCTAATACTGTAATGCTGAAAGGTATGTCGTAATCTAAGTCAAGGTACCAAATTCCCCCAGCATTATCATAAATCAATGTTTCACCACTAATGTTTATATAAGTATTTAAATTATAATTATTATAATCAATTCTAGTAGGTGCAGTGATTTCAATATGCAGGTTTACATTTTGATTTGTTGTATATTCAAATCCGCTAGAATAGCCAAAAGAAATAGTGTAATATTGTTCGCCTGAACCTTTAGCAATATTTAAAGTATCTCCATTAATTGACTTTGTTTTATCCACACTTGAACGACTAATAATGAACTCATCACCGATAGGTAATCCAACATAAATTGTTACACTAGTGGTTATCTTGCTATTTAACTGCGCGCTAAATGTTATAGTTGCGCTACCCACTCCGCGAAGCAAAATATTGCTATTAGATATCATAACAACATTAGAATTTGAACTCACCACATTAATTCGCACATTTTCCAAATCTTCTGGTTCAACCTTAAAGTCTAACAAGTCATATAGTGAATATGTATTTTTGCTAATTTCTAATGAATTAGTGCCATCTAATATAAAATCATAATATTCTAAGTAAATAATATTACTAGGCAAGTTTTCAGGTAAGTTTTCTATATTCTCTGACGCGGTTGCCGAAATTGAATTAGGAATTCGCTCAAATATAGGTTTACCTTCACTATTTTTTAGATAAATATATCCGCCATTGATAGACTTACTATATCCCCAAATTTCGCTATTAGGGTCTTTATCACTAATAATAAAGTTTTCTCCAATATCATTCTTTTCATATATTCCATTCACTGAAAATACTTGATACGATATTTGATTTGTTATATTTGTTACGACTAATTGATTTCCTTCAAATCCACCTTCTAATTTACCTATGAATGAAGCATATATCATTAAAGGAGAAGCGGGCTGACTTGTACTTAGCACTGAAATTAAACCTGCCGATTGCGTACTACCAACAATATAGGCATTTGTGCTTGAACTGATAATAGTATTTACATTATTGTATGATGTATTATCATTTACGCCACCTGATATTCCGCCATTGGCGCCACCAATTAATCCTGCAACATAATTTAAGCCAATTATGTCTGCCTCTCCTGAGATTGAACTAGATTGAGAATAATCCCAACGATAACTATAAACTGAGCAATATTTCAAATAACTATTAGTCGCCTGACCAATAATTCCGCCAACATTATTTCCGCCGATTATTGCCCTGGAAGAATCTGAAAGTATTTGATAATGTACATCAATATAAATACCATTAGTATCTATTCCTACTATTCCGCCGACATTATTGCCACTAGCACTTATTGTAACAACAGATTTCACATTATATAAACTATAAATATTTTTGCTATTATCAACGCTATCATTAATGTACAATTCTACATTACTTAAATGATTGTTTTCTAATGCATTAAGACTTACTAAAACTTCATGTTCAATCCCTTCATTTTTACCTACGACTCCGCCTACATTGTTATGAATAGCATAAATTGTTCCTGCGACATATGCGTTAGATAAAGTTGCATTTTCGCCATTAATTCCAATAACTCCACCTACTACACTCTCAATATTTTTCATATTAGAATTAATATTAATATTAGAGATTGCGCCCTCATTCCCTATAAATATTCCAAATATTACATTTGAATTAGATATAGTTGTTGATCCGTCACTAGCGTTGACATTTAAACCTGTTTTGCTTGCATTTTCACCAGAATATCCGCTAATAGATTTATTATTCACACCGACAAGACCGCCAAAATTAATTTTTGCATCTCCGTTGATAGTTATTGCTCCACTCACACCGATAATAGTATTTGAAGTATAACTAATGGTTCCGTCATTAATTCCTACAAGTCCGCCAAAGTTTATAATATTATTTGAACCATTTAATGTCACACTACCAGAAATTACTGCTGTAGTGTTAATAAGTTCGCCATTGTTTATATCAAATAAACCTAAATTATATGCTGTAGTTGCTGTAAAATTATAATTATATACTACATTAAAATTTATGTTAGAAATAGAGCCAGAGAAGTTAGTAAATAAGTTTTTGGTATTATCGTCAAGTGTTATTCCCGATATAGTATAAACATATTGAACACCATCTTCTTCAAATGTAGTGATAGATCCAGTAAATCCATCTATAACCTTTTCGCCTGTATAAGTAGTATTATTCAAATTAATATTTGCCATGAGTTGATAGTGCGCCGACTTCATAGTATCATTTGAGTTAATTTCCCAAAAATCATCTGAATTAAATATTAAATATGGGCTTGTTTTTGTTCCGTTTGACAAAACCAATTCGATAACAATATATGCTTCGTCATATAGTCCAATATTAGTACCTGTACCCTGCATTATAAATTGTGAAGGATTGTCAAACCCAGAAGCAAATTTACTTAAATCGTCCGCTAAAACATCTTTTGCAAAAACTATTAACTTTAAATTACTAGAACTTGAAATATTATCGCGCACACTAATTGTGTGGTTTTCGTTATTGATAACAACATTATTTGTATTTACATTGCCGTACCTATCAACAACTATCATATACACATCAGGCGAGGTTATTTCCCCGAGTTGCGCTAGATTTTTAACAGTAAGGGTATAAGTCTCACCAGCCTTTAGATTTAAATAATAATTATTACTGCTTTCACTGACTTCTTCAAGTTCGCTAGTTATTTGTAAATGTTCAGTAAAAATAGGAGTTTCAACATTTATTGTAAAAATAAGCGTGAATGGATCTTGATTAAACTGAGTAAATGTTGCATATATTGTAACGCTATAAGACAACGCAGAAGAATATCCAAATTGTAAGCCTATTGAATAATCATTTTGAGATAAAATCGTTAGCAAATCTTTATCATTATTTGTATTCCATGTTACATTGTATTTTAAATTTTCGTTTGACTCAACTGATGAATCAGATGAATTTTCTTCTAAATTTTCCGCATTTTCATCTGAAACATATGTTAAATTTGATTCCCGCTTTTGAACATAATTCCAAAGTGAATTATTAGACAAACTGATTGATAACTCTGCGCGTGATAAATCTTTATAATAGGCTCCTAAACTATCATACATGTATCTAGTAATGGTTGTTGCGTCTATTGTTTGTCCATCTATTGTAATATTGGCGTGTATATCATCTAACTCAATTTGCTCATAAATAAAGAATGTTAGCGCTAATTCAATTGTGTTTGTTCCGTCAATTGTGACAATATTAGAATAATTTTCTACGCTGATAAGAACCTGTAAAGTAACATATTGCAAACTGTCAACATATGTTCCTTTCACAAATGATAATTCTGCACTATTATCTAACGAACCATTATTATAAACATTTATAAAATCATTAACATTATATTCTGCACTACCTGACCAAATAACATTAAATTTGTATGATAGCACTTCATATACTTCGTCTAGATCTACCGCAAAATCTAGTGTTTGTCCACTAGCAACTATATAATCAGCAGTATATTCCGAGAATAAATATTCTTTTCCCCCAAGTTCGTCATATCTTATAAAATTTTTAAATGCCGAATCATTTTCATCAATTATATAGTTAACATCTTCATCTGTTAGCGCTTGATATACTTTACACTTAATTTCTATATATCCATTATTTCCGCCGTCATAATTAGGAAAATATATAGTAATAATGTAATCACCTATATCCGTTTTACTATCAAATATGAGCAATATATTATTATAGATAGATTCAGAGGCTTTGTAATTAAATGTAATTTCTGTTTGTCCGATAACGGATTTCCCATTTCCGTCATTCTGTGCATACTGCTTAATTTTAAGCGGATTATCCTTTCCACCATTCACTCCTATTCTAAAATCAGCCAAAGAAAGAGTATTCCCTTGCTCTCCTAAAACTTCACTCATGTATACAAAATATGTAGTTGCATTTTTATTGTCTAAGCCTTGTGTTCTATCTAGATAAATTTGGTCAATCTCTATTGTTTCAGTCCCATCTTGGTAAAAATGTTGCTCATGATCATCTATATCAATATACCCTGCATTCAATGTGATGTCCGAAACTCCGTCTCGCCTATTAAATGTAAGAGTTTTATTGATAGTACTAATGTCTTTTAAATATTCTAAATTTCCAGTGTAATAATTAGCAATATCAAATGTCAAAGTGTTGTAGTTATCGACTACGCTATCCGTTTTAACATATTTTACAAAAATATTATCGCTATATGTAATTTCTTCAGAAAAGAATTTATTATTAGTTTCATCATAATAGAATTTTAATGGCATAGATCCTTTGTAAAATTCTATCAAATACATATTATCGCCAAACTGGGTTGTACTACCATCATCATGTGTTACGCTAGTTCTTAAATCTTGAGTTGTAAAAGTGCTATCAGTATAAATCACATTAATTTTTGTATTTCCATAATTTACACCAATATTTAAAAGTTGCGGAATAACTTGAATTCTCATACTTGATAAGTCAATATATGATTCTTCTGGCGTGGCTTCGAACTTAAATAATGCTCCTAATGAGTTAGGATAATAATCATATAGATTGTATATCATGTTTGCATTAATGATTTCATTTTGCATGTAAACATTTATATCATCTGGCTTGATTTCGCTTTTTACGCTAACGATTTTTGTAATACTTTCTAGACTGCTATTTACTTTTGGAACGAGCGATATGCTAACATCGGTTGGGTTAGGAATATAATCAGTCGCGGTAATTATAACTTTATTCCCGCTTATGTTATATCTTATTGGCAAACCTGAATCATAATTTACCGTCAAGTCATAATAATTATAAAAATTAATTCCGTCAACATCGCTTAAAGGTATCATATCTTCATCGTCCAATTTTAACTCAAATTGAACATTATTATAATTATATGATTCTCCATCTGGTGTAGTATTAATATCCGTATCGTCAACAATTAAAACTATCGTATCATTATCAATGTATTTTTCATGATATTCGTCTGTATCAATGATTATTTCGTCGTTAGAAAATTGGCGTACAAACTCTACATTTATTTCTAAATTTGTTAAATGTATGTTTTCATAACCTTCTAAAACCAACACAGGTGTTAGAGTAATTGATCTACCAGTCTCTACATCTGGCGAAACAGTAAATCCTACAATTAAGTCCTCGTCATTAACCTCCTCATAAATTGGAGTTAATCCTGTCATATTGCTACTATTAGATACTGAAAAATAAATTTTTTCTGTACCATCTATTTTTACAATATCATCTCCATTTATTATCACATCAGTGCTTTGCTCAAAAATAGGTAGATAATATTTGTTGGTTAAAAGTGTAGTATTAGTCGACCTTTTGTTGATTGATAAAGGTATGCTAGCCTCTTTGTTTGAACTATTATGTCTAACAACTAATTTTGCATTATCTCCACTAGGCATATTCGCCTTTATTGTCAAGAGATATGTATTGCCTTCTAAATTTCCTATACTAATATCTGCTAAGTTGCTAGGTTCTGTTCGAGCGCTAATTGCACCTATATCTGAAAAATCAATACCATCAAATTTTACAGCAATAGTAGTTGTATCATTTTCATCGAGCAATAAGTCAACACTTGTTATAGCGTCCCCAGTGCCAGAATAAAATGACATGCTAAGTGCAGAATAGTCCGTTCCGCAAGCAGAAAAAATCAAGCACGACAAACATGCCATTATGACTAATACTACACCCCTTAATTTCTTCATTTCATCCCCTAAATTAATTTGCGCTAAATCGCAAGAATTATTTTAATCTTTAAAAAATTAAAATAAATAATAAATTCATATTTATTATAAAAATAAATGTAATATTTTGTCAAATAAATTTCTATTAATTTAAAATAAATTAAATTCAGAATATTTTTAAATAAAGAATATTTGGCAATTAAAAAAAATATATTATTTTATGGAAAGTATAGAAAATAAAGAACAAATTATAAATTTAGTAAATCGAAAATTTTTATCAATTACAGGAACTGAAAAAATAATTAGTTTAAAGCCTGATTTAATTCAATTAGATACAGTTAATGGTGGAATTATGATTTCAGGACAAAATCTTGAATTAATCAAATTAGATGACACTTTAAAAAAGGCAGAAATAAACGGGACAATAGATTGTATTCGTTTTGATGTAGGAAAAAGTAAAGAACCATTTTTTAGGAAGATTTTTAAATGATATTTTCAACGATTAATCAAATTAATTGTTTTATAACATTCCTATTTTTTGGAATTATATTTGGAATTATTTTGAATGTATTTTCAATTATATTTATAAAAAAATATTTAAAAATTTATCAAAAAATCATTTTTGAAAGCATTTTTTATACTCTTTTTGCAATATTATTTATAATTTTTATTAATTTTTTCAATTTTGGACAACTATCATTAGCCTTAGTATTTGCATTTGTTTTAGGAATAATTTGGATAAATCGACTAAGCAAAAATTTAGTTGATTTTCTTTCTACAAAGTGGTATACTTACTTAAAAGTTAAATTCGATCTTAAAAAAGCAAAACGAGAAGAAACAAAATCATTAAAACGAGCCAAGAAAGAAGCTAGAACAAAAAGGAAAAAATTAAAATATGAAAAGCCAAGGCAAAGTTAAATTATTTATAATATTAGCAATTGTCATTATATTGCTATTGTTTGTTATATCAATCATACAAATTGTAAGCATTTACGATAAAAAAAGGACTATTGCTGAGCAAAAAGAAGAGATTTCACGATTAGAAGAAGAACTTGGATTTTGGGAAAACAAGGATAATAACGACACCTCAATCGACAACGATGTCGTTATAGAGGAAAGTATATGATAACTATTACAGGAAAACCATGTAGCGGAAAGTCTACTGTGGCAAAATTACTAGCATCTAAATATGGTTTTGAACACATTTCTATCGGAGAAATATTCAAAGAGGAAGCAAGACGATTAGGTATAACAATAGAAGAATTTAATAAATTATGTTTAGAGGATCCCAGTTTCGATCGTATTATCGACAAAGAAATTGAGCGTATCGGTAAAGAAAGAAAGGGTGAACGCTTAATCTTTGACAGCCGAATGGCTTGGCACTTCGTACCAAACTCATTTAAAGTATATGTAGATCTAAGCGATAAAGAGATGAGTAAAAGGCTACTAAACTCAGACCGTAAAGATAAATATAATTACAAAGATGAAAAATCAGCACTTGCTTCACTTTTAAATAGAGAGAAGATGGAACTAGCTCGTTACAAAAAATTATACAATGTTGTTATGGACGATCCAAATAATTTCGATTTAATAATATCAAGCGAAAATGTAACTCCTGAAGAACTCGCAGAAATAATTTATCGTGAGTATGAAAAATATAATAAAAAATAAAAATTTTTAATAAATTTAAAAAAAATATGCCAAATTACTAAATTTTAGGCATATTTTTTATTGTTTTTTATTTTTTTAATAAAAAATAGTAATTTATATTAATTCTATTTTGCTTTTATAATTTAAAAAATATTTAATTAATTTTAATTTTTTATTAAAAAATTTTTTTTGTTATTAAAATATGTTTATTATTATTTTTATTATAATTTTTTATTTAATTTTATTTTTTATGTATGGATTTGTAAAATTTTCTTTATTCTCTTGCCTATTTCTTGCAATGGCAAATTGATTTTCACCTATATCCTTATTTATTGTACTGCCTGCTGCAATATATGCTTGATTATGGATTTCTATTGGCGCAATAATGTTCGCATTAGAACCTATGAAAACATTATCTCCTACAATTGTCCTACTCTTCTTTTCTCCATTATAATTACAAAACACAACCCCGCACCCTATGTTGCAATTCTCGCCAATTGACGCGTCTCCTACATACGATAGATGTGCACATTTACTATTATCCCCCAATATTGAATTCTTTATTTCAACAAAGTTGCCTACTCTACAATTCCTACCAACCTCACTTTTTGCACGAATATGTGCAAATGGTCCAATAGTCGAATTCTCATAAATGACCGAATCTTCAATATAACTTGATTTAATTTTTACACCAGTCATTATTTTTGAATTTTCGATGTGTGAATTATTCCCTATTTCAACATTATCCGCTATCTCGCTATCTCCAGACAAAATGACATTCGAACCGACCTTCACCCCTTTACCTATTTTTACGCTAGTTGATATAACTATATTTAAGGATATCAAACTAGATTTATCGATTTCGTCTAAATTATAAAATTCACTCATGACATAATATATTTAATTAAAATTTATTTTATGTTATAAATAAAATAAAGTTATTAAATAAATTGCTAAAATTAATATAATTTATTATAATAATCATGTGGAAAATAATAAATTATCTACTAAAATTGCATCATTTAGTTTTATAATATCTTTTTTTAGTTGTATTATCGCAACAATTATTTTTTATGTAATTTGTACAATTGTATTAAATATTATTAATGCAAATTCAACACTCGAAGAATTTTCAAACACAACATATGGTACTTTACTATCTACAATTGTATTTGATCTGACAATGCTAATTATTTTCTTTTCTTTAAATAAAGGCAAAAATAATAAAATCATAAGCAAACCAAAAACAAATAAGGCGTTTTTATATATTCTTATTTCAATCGCCACATTCTTTTGTTTAAGTCCTATAATAAATTGCTTTGATAAGTTATTTTCATTTTTAGGTTTTAAATCTGATCCTTTACAATCGATAGATCTAAAATCTTATTTGATATCGATCATATCTTTAGTTCTTTTACCTGCCATATGTGAAGAATTGTTATTTAGAGGACTAATTTTTAAAGGTTTAAAGCAAAATGGCAAAGCCTTTTCAATTATGCTATCGTCCATTATGTTTTCAATTTTCCACATGTCAATTTATCAAACGATATATCCTTTATTAGTGGGCATGCTATTAGGTGTAATAATGTACTATGAAAATAACATATTATATACTATCATTGTTCATGCGATTAACAATTTTCTCTCATTGACATTCCAATATCTAAATATTAGTTTAGTATTTGAACATTGGTCATACATTCTGCTTGCCATATTACTTCTTATTCTGTTTTTATGTATAATCATTAAATTTATTATAAAAGATGAAAAATCTACACACATAAAACTGAATTTTGAAGATAAATTATATCTTTATATATCATTAATAATTATGATAATAATAAATATTGTCATAAATATTGGAGAACTAATAATAAATTTTTAATAAAATATGAAAAAATCAGTATTTACTAAAATAAATTTAATATATTTCATTGCAATGTTGTGTATTGCAGTTATTTTTGTATTAGGTTATTTGGGGATATTTTCTAACGAATTTTTGACGACTTTTCTTATTCAAATCGTAGTTATGTTTGCAATCCCTCTTATATTATATTCGCTACTTGTAACGCGAAATGTAAAGTCGACTTTTAGTGATTTTGGATTTAAAAAGATCAGTTTAAATGCAATATTTATATCTATTATTTTAGGTTTCGTGCTATATTTTATTAATTCTTTTGTAGCGAGCGCCACTCAAAGTATTATATCATTACTCGGCTTTGAAAATATCACTAGTTCAACTACTGTAGAATTCAGTTATGACATATTACTAAAAGAATATCTTCTTACTGCAATACTTCCCGGAATTTGCGAAGAGGTTTTACATCGTGGACTAATGTTAAATGCGGGAAAGAAATATGCTAATCCTCGCTTTTGTTTATTTGCTTCATCTATCCTATTTGGATTCATGCACATGAACATTAATCAATTCTTCTATGCCACAATTTTAGGTCTTATCATGGGTTATGTAGCGCTTGCAAGCGGAAGCATTTACCCTACTATGATTATTCACTTCATGAATAACGCTATAAGTATATATTTACTCTATGGCTATTATCTAGATTGGCCACTTGCTAGTCTATATTATAGAATTCAATCCGTACTTTTATCTAACGCGTTTTTATTTGTAGTCGCAATAAGTTTATTTATATCATTATTGGTATGGTTGTACTTATATCTGACCAGACTGCTCGCAATCGAAAGATCAAAGGCCGAAATTAAAAAAATAGTTGAATACCTAAAACTCACCACCCTTCCAATAGAAGAAGCACAAGCAAAAATTGACCAAGCAAATGAGATATTAAAAAAATATAAAAACTTAACAATTGGAACAGATTTGCCAAAAGGCAGAAAATTATATTTTAGTGAAAAAATATTCTTCTATTCAAGCGTCGTTTTAGGTATTTTGGTAACAATTTCAAGTTTTATTTATGGTATAATATAAAGGAGAAATATGCTAAAGATTAACATTGTAGCAATGGGCGATATTAAAGAAAAATATTTTACGAGCGCAATAGATGAATATATGAAACGACTATCTCGATTTGCCGATGTGAAAATCATAGAATTACGCGAACATGTAGCGCCTTCAAATAATATAAAAGACATTGAGCAAGCATTAAATAAGGACGCAATTGAAATAGAAAAACATTTGCGTGGTTATAAAATAGCGCTCGATATAAATGGAAATCAGTTCTCAAGCGTTGAATTTTCTAAAAAATTAGATTCCATCGCTTTAGAAAAAAGTGAAATTACATTCATAATAGGCGCATCTAATGGAATTGCTAAGTCAATTAAAGACAAATGTAACACTCTTATAAGTTTTTCAAAAATGACATTCCCGCATCAATTAATGCGTGTAATTTTTTTAGAACAATTATATAGAGCATTCACAATAAGCAAAAATATTGCATATCACAAATAGAGGTGATTATGACATATCAGGAATTGATAAACAGAATAGTCCAATTACAAGAAGAAGGACTAGAACTTTTTAATGCAGGCAAGTCCGTATTAGGGAAAAATATACTTGCCACTCATGTCGGCGATTATAATGGAACTCAGATTTTAATTCAAGGCGGGATTCATGCGCGCGAATACATAACCAGTCTTTTGCTAGTAGAGATGGCTAGAAATCTACATAATAACGATTTAGTACATAATGGCGGAATATATTTTGTATTTTTAGTCAATCCAGACGGAGCGGAAATTGCACTTGACGGGATTGATAGCGTGGACTGCGAAATTACTCGTAATTATTTGATTATGGCTAATAATGGTAGCACTGATTTTTCAAAATATAAGGCTAATATAAATTTGGTTGATCTTAATACAAATTTTGACGCTCAATGGGGAGGCGGAAGTCAAAATGTATTCTGCCCTGCTCCTGAAAATTTTGTGGGATTTTATCCTAACAGCGAGCGCGAAGTTCAATCGCTAATTAATTTTACTTTACGCACGCGCCCACTCTTAACTATTTCATATCATAGTAAAGGAAATATAATCTACTATGGGTTTGACGGCGAAAGTAATGAAAACATAGCGCGCGACCAATCGATTGGGGAAGCATTAAGCGAAAGCACAGGCTACCCATTAGTTTTTACAGAAAATTCAACAGGCGGTTATAAAGATTGGTGTATAAACACACTTAAAATTCCTGCCTATACAATTGAAGTCGGCGATGATAGTCTTCCTCACCCAATTGGCGAAGAATATCTTCCTGAAATTTATGCAAGAAATAAAAATGTGCCGTTAATCGCACTAGAAAAAGCAAACGAATATGCAAAAGAAATTGACTTTACTCTGCCAAATGTGCAAAATAGAAGTAATGGAAAAAACAATGGATTATATGAAAGAGGCTACCTTGCTAGGCTACAAAGCGCGTATGAAAGACGAGGTTCCTATAGGCGCGGTAATCGTTAAAGATAACAAAATCATAGCGCGCGCATACAACACTCGCGAAAGCGACCAAACAGCAACGCATCATGCCGAAATCAAAGCGATAGAAAAAGCCAATAAAAAATTAAAATCTTGGCGATTAGATGATTGTGATATGTATGTAACATTAGAACCTTGTCCAATGTGCGCGGGTGCTATAGTAAATGCACGAATTCGTACCTTATATTATGCAGTTAAAGATGATAATAGTGGCGGAATAACGCGCTTTAATATTTTAGAAAATACTTTAAACCATACCACAAAAGCCTATCACACAGCTGAGTACGAAAGTGAAAATGTAAATTTAATTAAAGGTTTTTTTAAATCAAAACGCAATAAGGCTAATTAGCCTTATTTTTACACATATCTACTCTACTATATTACATTTCCAAAAATAAATATGAGTATAATATTTATAATGTCTATTTGATTATGATATGTTATAACTTAGTACACAATATTATTTCTACATTGAAAATTGTCCCATATAACGATAAATATTTTATAATGTTCCATAGACAATATTTTTTTACAAAATTCAATATTTTTGAATAATATCTTCATATATGCTATATTTTTGTAAAAAAATATTAATTATTGTATAAAAATTCTTTACTATTTTTGTCGTTTTTTATATAATAAAAATGTAAAAAATAGGAGTTTATATGCGAATAAGTATGTCAAAATTAAATTCTATGTTGAGTGAGCGAAATTATAATACCGAAGATTTAATAAAATACATAGGTCTAACAAAAGATACTTTTTCAGCATCTATTAATGATGAAAATGAAAATACTTCACTTTTAAATAAAATATGCGAATTTTTAGATTGCGAACCTAGACAATTATTAGACTATAATCCAATTTTAAATTCACTTAGACAAGAAAAAGAAGAAGGAATAAACTCTAAAATTTACGAGTTAACACAAGTAAAATTAACATACTCGTCATTAGATATTTCAAATTATGGCTTAACCGAAAAGCAAATAGCCCACATTTTTGAAACGAACAATATCGCTACCCTACCAATAACAACAGCCATAGAGACTCTTATCGAAATAAATAATCATTTCAAATGTATCGATTATGTAATCGATAATGCCGAAAGTGAACTAAGCGAATTTTTTATTAAGCAACTTCATTATATTTTAAACCAAGGTACTGAATATTCTCGCTCTAGTCTAATAGGCGAATTCATTTTTCAGACATCAGATGTAAATGATAATACAATCGATATCCCTTACAAGATGAATGAATTATTAACAAACTACAATTCAATAAAAAATAAAAATTTAGGTGCTATAATTAAATTTTTATATTATTTCATACAGATATCACCTTTTGAAAGAAGTAATGATACGATAGCGCGTTTGTTAGCTTTCAAAGAATGTTTAAAATACAACATCATTCCTTTTTACATTGACAACACCCACAAAAATGAATACAAAAAAGGGTTATCTGATTGGAAAAATTCAAGTAGTTTTCTAATACACGCTTGCAAAATAGGTCAAGCGAATTATTCTCAACTTTTATCTCATTTTAATATAAAATAATGTATTATGAATTTGATAATTGATTTGCTAGATTTGCATAAAAACTTTATTAATATGCAATACTACAAATAGGAGAATTTATGGAAGGTAAAGGAATCGTTCGAAGAGTTGACGAATTAGGTAGAATTGTTTTACCACGCGAAATGAGAAAAATGTTAAATGTTCGAGTCGGTAGCAAATTAGAAATAGGTATTGTTGACGGCAATAAATTTTTATTGACAAAATATAGCGACATGGCTAGTCTAAAAGAATATAGCGATGCAGTTGCCTCTGCAATTTCGGTTAGTATTGAACACGATGTCCTAATTTCAGACATGGAAAAAGTACTTTCCTCTAACAAGAAAAAATACATTAATCGCAATTTAAGCGAAGAAGTACAAGAATTAATTTACAATAAAGAAATCATTGTAAAAAAACAAGCGGACGGAAGCGAAATGTTGAAATTCTTTAATGACTTGTCAGGCGATTATAGTTGCCAACTAATCGTACCTATAATAAAAGACGGCGATGCTATTGGAGCGATCATCATACTCGCGGTTGAAAATAAATGTTTTGATGATAGTAGTGTGAAAGTATGCAAAGCGTTTAGTAAATATTTAAGTGACCAAATTTCGTAAATTGGTCATTTTTTATAAATTATTTTGACTAAGATCATAAATTGTGTTATAATATAGTTATAGGAGAAAAATATGAAACAAAAAAGTGTAAGTGGATTCGTACTTGGTTTAATAAGCGGATTAATACTACTTTTCATATCATTTATTATGCTTGTTGCTATTTCTGCAATTCTAGCATTGGTAGCGGCATTAGCTGAGCGCACCGAATTAATGGTGGCTTTTAATATCTTAAATATACTCTCTGGCGTTGGCGCTATTATAATGATAATAGGCGCATGCTTATGTTTTAAAAAAGCAAAAATAGGAGGTATTTTATTAATTATATCTCCTCTATTGTGTATCGGATTACCATGTGTATTAATATTATTCTCTACTACTTATACTTTACAGACTATTATTCTATACTTAATCTGGTTCGCAATTATTGTAATGCCTTTAGTTGGAGGAATTTTGGCTTTAGTTAAGAATAGGAAAAAGATAGAAAAGAAAATTGAGCAAAATATCGATTTAAATGAAACAAAAGATAATTAAATAATTATGCAATATATTAAAACTTAAAACAAAAAAAGGATAATGTAAGTTACACTATCCTTTTGTTTTTCTATATATAGAGAATTTTTTATTTCTATCTTTTTGGACCTTCACCCATGATATATTGTACAGCAGGGAATGCAATAATATCAACAAACGATCTATCCATAGGCCCTGTTATAAAGAATGCTCTACCGCGCGGTGCAGTTACAATACCTTCTTGTTCCTGCGCGTTTATTCCGCCTGCTGACTTGTAAAGTTCTAGCAAATCAGCCATATCGTTAGGCGCTAATTGTAAAATCATACTATATTGACATGCGTTAATGATCGCTGCTGACCTTCTTTGAATTTCTGGCGTTCCTAAGAAGTCTTTAATATTTTGTGTAATTACAATCTGCATACCTTGATATTTACGAATACGCTTAGCCATCTCTGCCATGAAGTTCAATGCAACTGGACTATCTGGATCGATAAACATATGCGCTTCATCTACCGCAATGACGACTTGTCGCTTAATATCTTTACCTGTCCTTTGATAATATTGTTCATTAAAACGCTTATTATTGATAATTTCATTATTAAGGTATTTAAATACTAGCAACATTTGAGCATTCGCAAGTTTATTATTTTTACTTGCAAATAGCGTTTGGAAGTTAAATGTAATTAAGTTTTCATCTGTCAAAATAGAAGTTGGTCCGTTCCACAAATCTGAGTTACGACCGCCAGTCGCAAATTTTTGAATATATGTCTCAAGAATTAAAAGGTTGTTTCTGTAGAAAGGATCTTTCACCGTTTTAAGTTTAGACTTAATAAGCGCAAACAAATCGTCAAATATAGGATAATCTTCCGCCTTTAACTTACCGATATTTGTCTTTTCATTAATACCCTTTTTATTATACAATTCAACGACTAATGTATTAAGCGTTTCAAATGCGTCCGAACTAATACCTTCCAAAATTGCACGGAAGAACTGCTCTAAGAACTGCAAGTGAGTAAAGAATGTTTTATTACTACCTTTTTGAACGATATCATCTATCGCCACATCGTCAATGTTATCTGAACTATTCGCCGCGTCTAAGTCCTCAAGCGAAGCCATTATATGGAACGGGTTAAGAATACCGGATGAATTTGTACCCACATCGATAACTTTACCACCCAAATTTCTTGTCATTACATCATATTCTTGCTCAGGGTCTAAAATAAACATTTTTGTTCTATCTGCCGCCAGATTCGTTAAAATCATTTTTGTTGCATAAGATTTACCTGAACCCGACTTACCGATAACCATCATATTTGAGTTAATACGACCTTTTCTTGCGTCACGAGTGAAGAAATCAATAAATACAGGATATCCGCTCGAACTTGATTGTCCAAGTGCAAAACCTGCAGGATCTTGCATAATAGAGTCTACCATAGGGAAAGACGCTGCAATAGTTGTTGACGGCATGCTACGATAGAATGGTTTTAGTGTGTCTAACCTATTCACACTCGAAGATATGAAGGCGTCAACTTGCCTACCAAACAAATCAGAGTATTTAAATCCATATTGTTTTAAGACATTTCGAACTTCTTTTCGCTTATCTTCTTCAACTCGCAGATGGATTGAAATATCATACAATTGCTCATTATTTGTTTTCAAATCTTTTAAAAGTGTTTGTAATGATTCAATATCCGCTTCACGCTCGATAATTTCGCTCGATCTAAAAGTCCTATCCAACTTTGACTCTTTTTCCATAACCGCGCGATCGATAGTTTTTTCGCCCTTTTCCTTGTCAACTGGCATAATGTTCATAATAACACGAGTGCCGAGTTGACTAAATATAGGATAAGCCCAACCATTGCCTACTTCAAGTGGATAATTTGAAATTACCATTTGCTTATAATTCTTTTTATCCATTTCGACGCGCGCCACTTTGAAATTGATTCTATTTGGCATAACCCAATTATTGATTTGACTTGGTGCCAATCCATCGATTTCTTTTTCGCTATAAACCGATTGATAGTTCGATTTTAAGAAACTAATTAAATCATCTTCCGTCAAAATATCCGCCGATATCGTATATTGTCCAGTACTCAAATCGTTACAAATTCCAATACAAGTTTCTTCCAAATTTGTTCTATCATTTCCATATAACACCAAATAGAAGTGATCTTGTAATACAGGTTCCGCACGAATTGCATTGTTTAATCGCTCAACACGCTCTCTAAATATAATCGAACGCGCCTCCATTTCGGCTTCAGTGTACTGACCCGCCTCATATAACTCGTTAAGTAATTCAAATTTTTTATCGTCATTTTTTAAGAAAATATCAAATCTCATCGGCTTAACATTTTTAATTAAACTCGCCCGCTGATATTGAGAAATTCTCTTAAGCGCTTTACTAAATGTCATAATAAGTGAATCTTGAGCGGATTCTTGCATAAGGTCAAGTGCAACAGGGTGTATTTCAATAACCATTCCCGAATAATCACCGAAATCAATAAATTTACCCACATCAATATTTAAGAAAGGTGTAAGTTTTTCTATTGATTTTGACCTTGATTTTTTTGAATTAGGTTGCATTTTTATATATTTCTTAGGAAAGGCAGCAAATCTAATAATAAGTCCAATTGAACTATAAAGCCTTAGCCCATCGTCAATAGGAATATACATACCGATAACGATCGCGATCCAACCCAATAGTGCGTACCAGCGGTAATCTACGCCATCGATTTTAAACAAATTGCTCGCAATAATAACTACAGCAAAGATAAGGCAGATAACCGCAAGTATGATATCTCCAAACGAAATATTTTTAAAAAATTCAGTTTTAACCCGAGTTTTCCCCGGAATATATCTAATCATTTTACCCCTTCTAATCTATTACTTTTTTTCATTCTTTTTATTTTGGCGCTTTACAAGTTTATTTTTTGTCACCCTTGTTTGAGTCTTTGTTTTCTTTTATAGCTCTTCCAAAATCTTTACCATTTTCTATAATTGCAGATACAATACTCTTGTTCATATCCTTAGTATAATTGGTCATTCTATTTACTGAAGCATCTACTTGTTTTACGACATCGAATAATTTTTCATTTTGAGCTTTTTTCAAGTCTTCTAATGTCGCGAAAATGTCTTCTGACAATTCTTGATTTACCGATGTATCATTAGTATCAAGTTTTATACCATTTTTTAAACTCTTTAATTCTTCTGTTAATTTTTTTATTGGATCTACGAATTCTTTAATTGAATCTTGCATAGCCATATACTCACGAACAGCCTCGTTACTATCCCTTCTAAATTGTTTTTCATCATTACTAATTGATTTATCTTCCAGCTCTTCTTTAGTGTATAACTTACCAACATTCATATTCTCTTGAGTAACGCTATCAAATCTTTGTTTATACCTTTCAGCTTTTTGAGTTGCTTTATCCATGTTTTTCAATTCGTCTGTTAGCTCTTTATTTTTTGACTCTACTTGCTCATATTTTGCCTTATCAACTTTTAAAGATTTTAATGCTTCTGCAACATATCCTAAATCTTTAAGTTTAGACAAAGCTTTAATAGCATCTTTAGGGAGTTCTGAGGTTGGAGAATAATTATCCTTTAAAGATTTAATTAACTCTCTTTCCTCATGGTTTTGTTTAGCCTCTTGCTTTCCTTCTTTCTGAGAGCTTTTCACTTTATCGGTATCAACTCCTGCATCTTTAGCTACTTTCTTTAAATTATCTTTAATTTGCTTTTTTATAGGATATCCAATTCCTGATCTAATGTCACTTCTTTGTTCTTCTTTAAGCTGTTTTTCAATAGCACTTTTCTGTTTTTCTTTTTCTTGTGCGGTCAAATCAGCATTATTGTCAATTTCTTTGAACATATTATTTTTTAATTCTTTATAATAACTATGTGTTCCAATTCTTCTAGCTCCAGCAGCAAACGCTCCAGTAACTTTTTGCCCCGCTTTTTGTGTGGTTTTTTTAAGTCTGTCTTTTGTGCTAGACCATAAACCTTTACCATCATTTAGAGCATCTCCGCCACCAATATAACCATTTATCAACGATATAAAATCTTTGACAACATATAATCCCGCGACTGTTAGGAGTAAAGTAGTTAAATCAACTATATTTAAGATTCCACCTGTTATATTCCAATCGAAACTGATGGTTTGAATTAGTGGAGAAATACTAAAGAATAAATTCATGCCAGCGATTGCGCCATATGCACTAATAGTGTTACTTATAAAATTGCCCTTCCATTTACCTACTGCACTTCCTCCGTCAAGCGGATATAAAGCGCATAATGCAGGACTAATAATAAATAAGAATATAAGCATAAACATGCGCTTTATCATACCAAAAGTTATATAGAACATGGAATAAAGTACAAATATTCCACCGCCTGCCAAAATAATATAATTTATGTTTATTAAGTTGTACCATATGCCGACAGACACCCAATCACAATAATTCCACTGATTGCTAGCCATTGCTTGATCTACACAATCTGCATAATATTCAAGGTCAGAATCTCCATTAGGATCATTAGAAAATGCTCGAATAGTAATTCCATTACTTTCACAAAATTCTTTAATTTCATTATATTCTGTTTCGTCTATTGTCGAACCATATTTTGTACCTGTACGAATGTTGTTTGCTGAATATGCCGAAACTAAGAAAATTTGACCGCTTAAATTTGTATTAGATTCGCTTAATCTAGTTGCTCCATCAATGGCATTTAATAGGATATTGCCTAACCATACACCAAGCAGACAGCAAACAGGTAAAAATATGAAATTAGCAAGACCTTTAAAGGCATTTCCCACGATCTCTTTCCAAGACTTAGGTTGCGCAGCATATACATTTTTAATAAATGCCATTGTGGTAAAAATTACAATTAAGAATAACGCTAAAAATGAAATAGATATTAACAAATTTTTAACCAATGTTGTATTCAACAAATAGAACACAAGTCCAGTATCATTTACTTCGCCTGTATTATTTGAACCAATATTGCCGATAGAATCAATCCTTGCAACCCCTGTGCCTGCAAAAGTCGCAAATAATTCTTGCATCATATTAATAAGCACAAATATTATAGTGAATAAAGGATAAATAATCGTACCTAATGTTTCTAGTATTCCATCTACCATTTTGTCTCCTTCTTATGCGTAAGTGCACCCATAAACTTTTTATCTAGTATATATTATATACTATTGCGACAAATTAATCAATAAAAAGACATTAAAAATTTTTAATATAGGTAAATTAATATTAATTTAACTAACTAATCGACATAATAAAAAATCTCAGTTTACTATTTTTAATCCGTATTAAATTTTAGGTAATATTGTTTAAATATTTTTAATTATCAAATTTATTTATTCTTTTAAAATAATTTTTAAATTATAAAAAATCAACATAAAAAATGCGGTAAATCCGCATTTAATTTGTTACCTTATTATCAGCAAAAGCAAATTTACAATTGCTAGTAAAATCTAATTGTATTCCGCCATTTTTTTTAATCGAATAAACACTATCTTCTGTCGTTCCTGTATTAATTTCTAAATATATATTAAAATCACTTTCACCTTTTTGTGAAGCGTATATTATATCCCAAGTGGACACACCCGCGGATAAATGACCTAAATTGTTCACATCAATATTTGTAAATGTTGTTGCTGAAAGATTAAACCCTTCCGCACTAAAATAATACGCACCCAACTCTTCATCTAAAATTTCCGATTCCATAACTACATTAGTTGTTCCGTCGGTTATTGTGATAGAAAACTCGTTTAAATCAATATCCTTTCCGCCAACATTCATTTCTAAATCGGTCAATGTTACATTCATTTTTGGCATATAAATAGCCATAATATAATCTTCTTGTAACAAGTTATTTATACCGCCATCTTCTGCGAAAATATAATCTTTAACATATAATTTTTCAGCACGAATAGTAGTCGCATTATTGAAATACTCATCAATAGTCGTAGAAATCATACTCTCAATTGAAGAATCATCTACGCTACTCTCGTCTTCAGTATTTGTTGTATATAAATCGTTTGAATTAATATAATCTTTAATCAAAATAGCAATTTCGCTATTCATATCACTAGATAATCCAAAATATTTGATATTATCAAGTTGCGACATTGTATCACTAATTGTCCCATCTGGATTGTCAAGCGCATATACTATATCTATAATTCCATTATTTGCACCATTTCCAGCCAATAACTGATAGAGTTCGGGGTATTCATTTGCAAATGTAGACTCATTAAATTTTAAATAATCATAATTAGTTGGGATATTAATGTTAATTGTTAAAGAGTAATCATTTTCTTTGCTCTCAATACTATCTACAACATTTTCAACAATGACTACATATTCATTTAACAAATCTGCACGCGCTTGTTCGTCGTCAATATATATCGTTCGTATCCCATAATAATTTGAACCAGTCATAATTGGGCTATCAGGTGTGATTCCTTCCGAATCCGAATTCCCAGTTAACCAACCAAACATACTATCAAACCAAGCCGCTATTGCCGAGCCAATAACTAGTATAATAAAAAACCCCAAGAAGATTAATGCCAATATACCAATAGCGCTAGCTATATATCTCAATATTTGTTTTTTTCTATCAAGTGATCGATTTATTCCCCTAACAATATTGGGATAATTTTTTCTTCCTTTTTTCATTAAGGTTTTTTCTTTATATGATAAAATCGGAAATACTCTTCCTTTGACACTTTTTCTAAGTTGAATTAATTGATTTCGAAATGATCTGTCTTCTGCTTTTTGTTTTTGAGATAATTCAGCATCTCGAGTTTCAAGATCTTCTTCGTCTTCGGTTTCTACATCAACTCCATATTGTTTGTCATCATCTTCAAATTCTTCCTCATTGATATTATTCTCTGCCATAATATCTCCTTAGGTTTATTATATCAAATTAGCAATAAAATTACAAATATTATTGAAACATATTTGTATTTTAAATCTCAAAATAAATTCTATATCACATTGACTAAAATATATATTCAGTTAAATTTAACTTACAATTTTTATAATGATGTGAATTTAATGTTATATTATATAAAATAAAAAAGACGGATACCGTCTTTCTCTTACTAATCAAACTTACAGTTCTAAGCAACAAGCACTTTAAGAGCTGTACCTATGGAACCTGTTTCATTCCACCAATTATTGAATGTAATTTGTCCTTCTTTTATAGCATATGCTAACCAGTAGAACAATGCTATCAACAATCCTGTAACAACAATTCCGACAATTACTGAAATAAGTTTTGCTTTTGCCTCATCACGCTCACCTTTTTCATCCGCCTTGACAAATTTTACGCCAACAACTATAGCATATATAACACCAGCGGTTGCAGCTAATATCAAAATAGGATTAATGACATTTGTCATAGCGTTTACCAAAGTGTTCATCCAATCTGGTAATGTAGTTTCCATTAAAGTGCTCATAAAATATCCCCCTTACACAACACAACAAAAATATTTTGTGTCAATTTATGTCATAATATTAACAATTTAGAAATTTAAAATCAACTAATTTTAATATGTTTTTTAATTTTTTTGCATTTTTATTTAATTTTATTAAATTCATATTTAATAGTTTTACCCTATTTTTATATAATTAATCAGATTTTTATTTAAAATTTATATTATTAATTTTATATTTTTAATTAATTTACAAATTAATTTCATTAAAGTAAAAATAATAAAATAAACATTTTAACTTTTAATTGACAAAATACGCGACATTATATAATATAAATATAGATTTATGTAAAAATAATTAAAAGCAATAAAAGGATAAATATGAAAGATTTTTTAAAAAAGGCATTAAAATATCTTATCTTAGCAATTGTAGTTTATGTTGTTGCAACTATCATCATGACATATATCAATGAAGGTACAATAAGTTTCGGTGTTAAATATGCGACAAGTGGACAACCATTTATCTTTGTATTTTTAGCGGTTGGTGTATTGCTAGTATACGACCTTTTACGAATACTAGACGGCAAGGGCGGGAAAAAGAAAAAAGATAAAGCGATAGATAAAGTTACAGACTCTCACGGAAACGAAACAACTCAATACTTCAATAGAGAATTCGTAAGCGAAGAAGAACTAAAAACAAATAAAAGTTATAATTACAACACTTTGTCAACTTTGAAAAATTGCAAAAAAGATGGTATACTTGTACGCGCAGACGAGTCAAAGGGCAAAATGGAAATTAACTTCGTCGAACCTATTCATACATTGATAGTAGGTACAACATCATCTGGTAAGACATCGCGTTTTGTCGTTCCGTCATTGCAACTTATGAGCATGACAGCCGCAAAACCATCATTTGTTATAACTGACCCAAAAGGCGAATTATACGAAAAAGACGCAAATCATTTTATCGAGCAAGGTTATGATGTTAAAGTGTTAGATATTCGTGACCCGTTTGCGTCAACTCAATGGAACCCATTAACATATGCATTTGATATATACACTCGTAGTTTCTCGCTAGAAAACGAAGTGCGTGTGCATCCTGCGGGCGATAACCCAAGAAGTTATAATCTAGTATTGCAACGCGATTTTGATTATGCTACTACAACATGGTTCGAGTTCGACGGAAAAGCATATGCAGACAAATCAGCATTAGAAAATGATATGCGCGTATTGTCAAGAAAATTGCGTGACGACACATACAATGCGCTTAATGACATTTGTACCACTCTCGCACCTATCGAAAGCGATAAAGACCCTTCTTGGGAGCGCACAGCACAGCGATTAATTCACGCTGTAATGCTAGCCATGCTTGAAGATAGTAGAATACCTGAATTAGGAATGACGCGTGAGAAATATAACCTTTATAATGTACAAAAAATTTGTAATATAACAGACAGCGGTCGTGACACTTACGCAACGCTTAAAAAATATTTATTTGACTATCGCGATAAATTTTCACAAGTTCATGACCTTGCTTCTACCGCGCTTAACAACGCAGAAGGCACTTCTAAAAACTATATGGGCTTCGTTTCAAGTAAAACGGCTATGTTCAGTGATGCTGGTATAAGTTTCATGACAGAAAAAACCGAAATTGACTTCATCGACATAGACGAAAAGCCAACAGCAATATTCCTAATCATTCCAGACGAAATTCGCGTGCGTTATCCTTTAGCAATTTTATTCGTAACTCAATTATATAAGCGTCTAGTTGAAAAAGCGCAATCTATGGGCGGAAGATTAAAACGAAATGTTTACTTCATGCTAGACGAATTTGGTAACATGCCTAAATTCCCACAATTTGCATCCATTATGACAGTCGGTAGATCGCGTGGTATATTCTTCGAACTTGCCGTTCAATCATATAGTCAGTTATACCAAATTTATGGTCAAGAAGAAGGTAAAATCATTAAAGACAACTGTCCTATTCAAGTTTATATCGCAACAGAAGATATGACAACAAACAAAGAATTTAGCGAGTTGCTTGGTAAAAAGACAATTCGACGAGAATCTGAAAATAAATCGGTTGGACCAGATGGTAAAGAAAGCAAATCGACAACGCCAACTATCGAATCTATACCACTTGTATATCCTGAACAATTAATGACATTTAGAGATAAAGGTGAAATCATTATTAAAACATTCTCTCCAAACGCTTGCTTAAAAACAAAAATTTCATCATGTTATACATCTAAAGTCTATAATATCTCAGAAAAGGGCGACATATATAGACCACGCCGTATGTTTGACGAGAATGCAGTGTTCTATGATGCTAGACGAAGAAATCAAATCATGGCACAACAAAATGATGACGACGATGATGACGATGACTTATTCTAAAATTATAATTAAATGATAAAAAACTAGCCTGGCGCTAGTTTTTTGTTTTTTATTAAATCCATATTTCTTTACCTACATAATTTGTAATAAATATTATAGAAATATTATATTTTATGTAAATTATAGTATTTGTTCTAGATTAATTCATCATATTATTAATAATTGAAATTATTATAAATAAATTATTATCAATCGTATTTTTAGATAAATTATTATCAATTGTATTTTTAGAAACAGTTTATTAATTGCCAAACAACATAATTAATTTATCATTATAAATTTAAATGTATTATCAATCTGTCAATTTTTTAATATAATTTACATCAATAATAATAAAAATTAAATATTTATTCCACCAAAATACCTGTAGACAAAAAATACTCTTCTTCAAACTCGCGAATTAAGTCGATTTTTGATTTTTTTGGCGTCAAATACATTATGACATTTTCAATCTCAAATTTAATTGTAGTATTTATATTTAATAATTTATAAAAATCTAACGCTTGTTTTATTATTTCTTCATAATCATTACCTTTACTTAATCCCACCAAACGAATCAACTCTCCATTGACAAATTCAGCGAAAACCGACTTATATCTCTTTCTAATCATGCTATCCTCCAAAAATTTAATATTATATATAATATTCGTGACATAATGATATAGTTCATATTCGCAAAATTTCCTAAAATACGACAAATTTATAAAAAAATAACCAACTTTAGATTAATAATTTTTTATTATAAGAAAAAATTGGAACTAAAATTTAATACCTAAAAACTCGATTATTTTCGAGTCTACTTCGCTAAAGGGAGTTAATTTGAACCAACGACAGCGTCGCAATTCTCGTTTTTACTCAATCGCTCTATTGTTTCGCGATTTCGTCTTTTACTCGCTTGCTCCTTTTCCCCGTCAAAACTTTCGTTTTGCGGGGACCCCAACCCGAAGGTCTATCTCTACATGAAAAAAACTCGGATTAATTCCGAGTCTACTTGGTTGCGGGAGTTGGATTTGAACCAACGACCTTCGGGTTATGAGCCCGACGAGCTGCCGTGCTGCTCCATCCCGCGATATAAGAGATGTACAATCAGTACATTTCTATATTTACCATATTATGCATGTTTTGTCAAGACTTTTACTTAAAATTTTTAATTTTATTGCGCTTTTTATTATATTTTGTAATTATTTTGTCTATTTTTCATTCACTAAATAAAATGTGCATGTCGAAAGTTTTTTTCGCTTTAACCTTAAAATTTTACCTGACTGGCACCTATAACTATATCCATCTTTATACGGACATGCGCTACAATTTGCACGCAAATGTTCTTTCATAGGGCAATGACGGAGCGTCATATATGGCGCATTAATATTCTTACCTTCTCCTTCCGCCTTCATATATGGCAAGTCAAAACATTTAGCACTATACGAGTTGTATATGTTCATACCCCAACCTAACACCTTATCCACATTAAAATCTAACGCCCAAGCGTTGTTAACTATGATAGGTATATTTGTTTTTTCAACAATCTCTCTTAAATACTCTATATCTTCACTTAGAGCGAAATTTATCATATCTAAAAATGGTCTTTTATTTAATTCTTTGCATTTTTGGATAAACTTTTTCACATCGTTAAATTCGTAAACTTCAGGCGAATATATAATATTATTCGACTTATACTCTTCATCTATATTTTCCACTATTTGAAAATCTTCAAAAATATTATGATTATAATCTAGATTTTCTAATTTTGTATGTTTAACTAAATTGTGATTTACGCTTGTCAAAGCACTATAAATTTTATCGAATACATTTCGTCTAAACTCATTTAACATTGATTTTGGCATGAACACATTTTCAATTGTTGCATTTAAGTCAACATTAAAGTATTCACTCTTATTAAAATTATTTTTTAGTTCGTCAATAGTTAATGGACTATTTTTTGCTTCACTGCAAACAGGACCAAAAATTTCATATTTTTTATTATTTATTGTAAATTTTGCGGTAATTTTTTGATTTTCCATTGCAAAAACATTAATTTTTATATTTTTTCGTAAAATTTTATTTTTCATCTCTTCTTCTAATGCATTGTCGAGTATTAAATTTACACTATCTTTTAATTTTAATTTTTGAGTCGTAGTAATTCGATACAAACCTTTTTCTTTACTAATATCATAAGCGGTCAAAGTCGTCAATTCTTCTCCGTCTCTAAAAATTTTGAATACCGACTTTGGACTTAAAATTCTATTTGACGAAATAAAAATTTCATTAAATTTTTTGCCATTTTTTACATATTTTACTTCGCCTATGTTTATACCGATATGCGATTGATATTTTGATATAATATCTCCGTTCCCATCAAAATAGCCTGCCGTATATCCCCTATTAAACGCAAGTTGAAGATTGTTATCCACATTTTCCCCACGCACAGCATTTGCATATACTCTAGTAACCTCTCCTACATAGTATGGACGGCGTGCTCTTCCTTCTATTTTTATAGCGTCGACTCCTGCATTTTTCAATTCGTCGAGTTTAGAGAGCATGTTAAAATCTTTTGCACTTAAAAGGTAACCTTTTGCTAAAATTTTTCCCTTGTCCATAAATTCGTATGGAAGCCTACAAAGTTGTTTACACTTACCACGATTTCCACTATTGCCTGTAATATATTCACTCATATAGCAATTTCCAGAAAAACTGACACACAATGCACCTTGAACAAAATATTCTATTTCAATAGACGAATTATCCCTTATTCTTTTTATTTCGCTTAGCGGTGTCTCGCGTGCTAACACTACGCGCTTTACACCAAATTTTTCCAAAAACTTTACACCTTCTAAATTGTGTATACCCATTTGAGTGCTTGCATGAATTTCAATGTCAGGATATAATTTATGTACTAAACTAATAAGTCCTATATCTTGTATAATAAAGGCGTCAACACCTAAATTGTACGCATCGACAACTAAATCAAGCGCGGACTGAATCTCATCATCTCTAAAAAGTATATTCACAGTCAAATGTACTTTTACATCAAAAATATGTGCAAACTCGACCGCTTGTTTTAAACTTTCAAGCGAAAACCCTTCTATATTTCGCGCGTTAAAATCTTTAACTCCCAAATAGACTTCATCTGCGCCATTATTGACTGCCATTTTTAAACTTTCCATATCTCCCGCTGGGGACAAAATTTTCAATCTCATATTTATATTATAACATAAGTCTATCAAATTTTCAACATTAAAATTTTGCATATAAAAAATTCAAATAATTATTTATATAATTTCATAAAAACTATAAATTTTATCTAAATTTTGATCAAATTAAATAAAATTTTAATAAATTTTGTAAAATCGATACAAACTTTTAAATTTGTGATATAATTAATACGTTTTAAGGAGAAATTATGAAAGAATTTAAGACAATTCCTATCACGCTTGTTACAGGATATTTAGGTAGCGGAAAAACTACACTTCTAAATTACATTTTATCTAATACAAAAGGATATAAAATCGCAGTTATCGTCAACGATATAGGAGAAGTAAACATTGACGCTGACTTAATCGAAAAAGGTGGCGTAGTAAACAAAAAAGAAGAAAGTCTTGTAGCGCTTCAAAATGGTTGCATATGCTGTACATTAAGAAAAGATTTAATCGAACAACTTCACGACATTATCAAGCAAAGAAAATTTGACCATATAATAATCGAAGCAAGTGGAATATGTGAACCTATTCCTATTGCGCAAACTATCAACTTTTTAACTGAAAGTTTTAAAGCAAAAGGCATGCCTATTTATTGCAAATTAGACGCTATAATTTCCGTCGTTGATGCACTTAGAATGACACAAGAATTTGGTTGCGGTGACGATTTAATAAAAGAAAATATAGGCGAAGAAGATATTGAAAATTTAGTCATTCAGCAAATCGAATTTTGCGATATCCTTATATTAAATAAAGTTAGTGAAGTCTCAAAAGAAGAATTATCGCGCGTTAAAAAGATTATTAAAAATTTGCAACCAAAAGCAAAAATTATTGAAGCCGACTATTCTAAAGTAGATCTAAAAGAGATTTTAGATACAAACCGCTTTGATATGGAAAATGTTTTGACTTCTGCTGGTTGGTTTCAAGAAATTGATAAGGACATAGACGAAATTCAGAAAGAAAACGCAATAGACGAAGATGACGAAGATGATGAGCATGAACATGAGCACCACCACGAACATCACGACGACCATGAACATGACCATGAACACGAGCACCACCACGAACACCATCATCACCACCACGACGGCGGAGAGACAGAAGAATATGGCATAGGTACATTCGTATATTTTAGACGCGAACCTTTTGACCGATTAAAATTTGAAGATTGGGCAAACAAAGATTATGGTAAAAAAATTATACGAACAAAAGGACTAGTTTATTTCACGGACAACAATCGCAACGCTTATCTATATGAGCAAGCAGGAAAACAAAAAACTTTAACAGATAATGGCCCATGGCTAGCGACCTATCCACGCTATCAAATTGAGCAAATGTTACTCAATGACGAGAAGTTTAGAAAAGATTGGGACGAAAAATATGGGGATAGAATGATAAAACTTGTCTTCATTGGTCAACACATAGACAAAAAGCAAATTTCCGCCGAACTTGATAAAATTTAAAAATAAACTGCGAATAAAAAATGAGCACAATGCTCATTTTTTACAATATTAAAATAATTCAAAATTTTTTAATTTTATAAATTATCTTCTATATATCATTAAATTTTAACTGCTAAATCCGCTCCAACTTCCATCATCTGGTATATAAAAGTCCTTTAAATCGTCATCAAAGTTTTTGTTGCTTTCGCAATCGAATTTTTCGTTGCTTTCGTCGTCAATCTTGTCTGCTGTTTCCTTATCTATAACTTTAAAAAACTTTTTAAATAAACTTAATAGACTAATAACTCGTTCTTCTATCTCATCATTAATCTTTTTAGTGTTTTTGATATAAACTTTTTGTTCTTTTTTCTCATCTATATTTTGCCAATCGCGTTCAGGCATTTCATAAAAATAGCATGCAAATTTTTCTTTAACAAGGACAAAAAATTCTTCATCGCAAGTTATAATGTCATTTTCTTCTTGAAAACCAAAATCATCTACAAAAGCCATGATATCATCTTTTGTGAAAATGTGATCATTTAGATATAATGATTTTAAAAATTCTAATCTAAAATTTGCATTTCTCTTTAAATATTTATTAATGTAGTTATAAAAGAAATTTTTACAATTTAGTGGACTATTGGTTAATCGCCCTGCATTTAATAGATATTCCATATCATTAATTAAAAATTTTGAATATTTTATTGAAGTATGGTCGTTAGTTTTAATAATCAAATTTCCCCATGAAGGGCACTCTCTGCCACATGGTTTAATAGTTTTACCATTCCTTAAATTTCTTTCAATTCTATCCAATCTGGTACGACCTTTGTTATTTGATTGCTCATTATTTAAATATGCATAAAATTCTTCTTCACTAATAGGTGGAACCTTGTTATAATTCTCTTCAATCATCTGTTCTATATCTTTATGTTTCTGCGCTCGACGATTTCTTACCTTTGTGGCTACAATTAAATTTTCCATAAGTTCTCCTAATGTATATATTTGTCGAAATTCTAACATCAAATTGACAAGTTGTCAATAGCGAAATTTAGATTTTTGAAATTTTTTATTATTTTCATCTTGCACTTATTATAAAATTTGATATAATAATAGCATGAAAGCAATTATCGGATTAGGTAACCCAGACGGGAAATATAAATCAACATATCACAATGTAGGATTCAGCGTTGTTGATCTTTTTGCTAAACAAAATAATTTGAAATTCAACACGAAAAAATGTCGTGGAATTATAGCAAAAGGAGAAGATTTTATATTAGTAAAACCAATGACATATATGAACCTTAGCGGAGATTGTGTCAGTGAAATAAAAAAGTATTTTAAATTATCTTTAGATGATATTTTAATAGTCCTTGACGATATAGATATGCCAAAAGGTCGCGTTCGTTTTCGTTTAAGCGGAAGTGCTGGAACACATAATGGCCTACGCGATATTGTAGCAAAAGTCGGTTCTACCCCACGATTAAGAATAGGTATTGATAGGGATAGAAATATGGATTTGGCAGACTATGTTTTGTCGCATATTGACCAAAAAAGTCAAGAAATTTTAAATACTTCATATAACACTGCATGCGATTTAATCAATAAATTTATCAATGGTGAATTATGCCAAGATTTGACGATATAAAATCAAAAATATTATCTAATCCTATACTTTGTAGTAATTTAGGATATGGTGAGCAATGCGCACTTCTCTCTAAGTTTGATAGTGCGATTTTTATCGTATCCGATAGAGAAACAGCACACGAAATGAAGTCTCAATTGATGTCGTTAAATAAAGATTGTGTATTAATGGACGACTTTGATAAGCCTTTTACTACTTTTAAATATTCTAGTAGCGAAAATATATTCGATCAAATTCGTGTAATGTACAATCTTTTATATAAAAAATCAATTGTTATAACGACAGCACGCGCCCTATTTTCAATATTTCCAAATTTCGAAGACTTCAAAACAAAGTTTTATTTAATAGAAAAAGGTAATAATTATGATTTGTCCACATTATCTAACCTATTAGTTAAACTTGGATATACCAAAGTAGAGGCCGTCCAAAATATAGGAGAATATTCAATCCGTGGGGATATTTTAGATATTTATACATTGACTGAAGATTATCCAATACGACTTGATTTCTTTGATACAAATCTTGAAGATATCTATACTTTTGACCCTATAACATTTGAAAAAATAGAGCATATAAAAAGTATAAAACTTTGTCCAAACAACTTATTAATATTAGAAGAAAATGAGCGTATTGAATATATTGAAAAATTAAAGACCTTATCATTAGACGAAAATATTTTTTACGATATAATCTCACAAATTGAACGAGGGGAAAATGTCCCTTTAGAATTTTTAGTGCCGTTTTATAATACTCAGACATTAGATGAATTGAACATCCCGATCGTTTTATCAAACACTATTCAAATAGAAAATCAAATAGAAAAATTGTATATCGAATTTTGTGATAAAATTAAATCTACATTCCCAAACAAAGAAATACAAAAAATCTATGAAAAAACAAAAAAATATGAAAATATTGATGATTTTTATAATAAAAATGCAAAAAAATTAATAATTTTTGAAAATTTTAATATTGATACATTAAATTTAAATGAAAAATTGAAACAATATAGTCCTTTAAATTATGATTTTAAATGCAAAAATTTTCCATCTTTTTTGCGCGATTTAAAAAGTATTGCAACGATATTAAAGCCATATTTAGATAAGCAAATTTATTTATGTTTAAGTTCAATCGACACATTAAATTCAATAAAAAAAATATTTGACGAATTGCAAATACCTTATAGTACAAACACAAATTCACATGGGATAATATTAACTACACTAACTATTCCGTACAATATTTGTTTCCCTGACAACGAAAAGTTCTATATCGGTTCAACTAATTTTGCGCACAAAAAACAACTTATAAAATCGCCTCGGACAAGTGTAAAATATCTACCCAAAGCAGGCGAATATGTAGTTCACTCAACGCACGGAATTGGAAAATGTGAAGGAATAGTGACCGTAAATGTGTCGGGTGTAGATAAAGAATTTTTTAAACTAAAATATCGTGGCGGAGATACTCTATATGTTCCATGTGAGCGTGCTGATTGTTTGTCCCTTTACATGGCAGATGGGGACAATGTCACACTAAATAAACTTGGTGGAAAAGAATTCTACAACCAAAAATTAAAGGCAATAAAATCTATTGAAGATATGAGTCGTGAATTGATTGAGTTGTATGCTAAGCGCAAATCTTCAAAAGGTTTTAAATATAGCGAAGACGACTATCTATATACAGAATTTGAAAATGCTTTTACACATACTGAGACTGCAGATCAATTACAAGCCATTGCTGATGTTAAGCGCGACATGATAAGCGGAAAGGTCATGGATAGATTAATATGCGGAGATGTTGGATTTGGTAAAACAGAAGTTGCAATGCGCGCGTTGTTTAAAGCAGTAGAAGACGGCAAGCAAGTAGCAATGTTAGCGCCAACCACTGTTTTAAGCATGCAACATTTTATGACTATCACTGAACGCACGCGCGATTTTGGTGTAAAAGTAGAAATGCTTAACCGATTTAGGTCAAAGAGCGAACAAAAAGAGATTATCTCAAAACTTGAAAGTGGCGATTTAAATGTCATATGCGGTACTCACAGATTGTTAAGTGATGACATTAAATTTAAAGATTTAGGATTACTCATATTAGATGAGGAACAGCGCTTTGGCGTAAAAGCGAAAGAAAAACTAAAGCAAATGAAAAATAATGTTGATGTTTTAACTCTTTCCGCCACTCCTATTCCGCGCACACTAAGCATGTCTTTAATGTCGATACGCGATATAAGTATTATCAACACTCCACCTGTTGACCGCTTGCCTATTAAGACATATGTAACTCCATATCAAGACGACATCATACTCCCCGCTATAAATGACGAACTAAAACGCGGTGGACAAGTCCTTATTGTATATAACAATATTGAAGATTTATATAAATATGCAAATGCCTTGAAAGAAAAATTAAATAACGATATAGCAAAGATAGATGTAGCACATGGTCAAATGTCCGAAATTGCACTAGAAAATGCAATAAAAAGGCTATATGATGGCGAAACAAATGTGTTTGTATCCACTACTCTAATTGAAAACGGAGTGGATTTACCAAAAGCTAATACTTTAATCGTCCTTGATGCAGACAAATTGGGTCTAAGTCAAATGTATCAATTGCGCGGACGAGTTGGAAGAAGTAATGAACAAGCATATGCATACTTTACTTTCAAGAAAAATAAGGTTTTAACACAAGACGCCACCAACAGACTTCAAGCAATAGCAGAAAATACTGAACTCGGTAGCGGATTTAAAATTGCTATGCGCGACTTAACAATTCGCGGTGCGGGTGAACTTTTAGGAAAAGTCCAGCACGGACATATGGTAAAAATCGGATATGACATGTACACAAAACTATTAAATGAAACCATCCGCCGTCTAAATGGTGAAAAGGTAGAGGAAGATAGAGATATAAAATTAGATATTGCTATTCCTTCTAAAATACCAAATTCATTTGTAAGCGAAGAGAGTGAGCGATTAAAAATCATTGCAAAAATATCAAATATTGCGGATAAAGAATCTATGCGTGCTGTCATCTCTGAACTTATCACGCGTTATGGCAAACTACCCAACGAAATATATAATCTAGCGAACATTTCGCTTATTAAAGTCATTGCGCAAGCGGAAAAAATAAAAAACATTACTCTATTAAAAAATCGTATGGCTATAACATATTATCAAGACGCAAATGTAAGCAAAATAATAGACAAAGTTCGCAAGTACAAACATTTTAAATTTGAAAATGGCACTTTGCCAACTATTGTTCTTTCAATTAATGATTTTAGCCCGATGACTGCAATGAAATATGTTTTAGAATATCTACTAGACAATTAAATCTAAGTTATAATTGCGCGCAGAGATTAAATAAAAGCGCTGTCTAATTAGTTGCTTTTTGTTATAATATATATTATAATTGTAAATAATTTATTGTACTAATTTGTACTAATTTGCATTAAAGGAATACCTAAATGAAAAAATTTACTACTTTATTGATTTGCTGTTTAATGATTATAACATTCAGTCTTACCGGATGTGCTGGTTTTTCTATAGATCGAGTTAAATATTATAACGAAGTTGTAGCAAAAGTTGGCGATTCAAATATTACGCGATTTGAACTTTTAAATGCTTATAATAGTTACGGAAGTTCAAGTTTTAGTGAAGACGCTATGAATCAAACTCTCGACCTTCTTATTGATCGTGAAGTTTTGTATCAATATGCTTTAGGCCGTAGCGAATATGCGCTTAATGACTACCAAGTAAACAATCTTATTCAAGATTTATTTGATTCCATAGACGAGCAAATGGATGAATATATCACCAATGCAAAAACAATTCTAAATATAGAAATTGCTGACAATTCTGATGAAGATGAAGAAGATTCTTATCTATATAAAGATTATGTCTATACTAAGAGAGCAAATGTAGTTAGCGAAAGAGTTTATTACACTGATGGAACCTTGACTACTATATCTTCCACTCCTACAAATTACTATACGACTACAAGCAAAATTGAATATATCGAAGAAGATGAAATCGTTGATTCATATATTATTGACAGCACAATAATATCAAACTATGTTTTAGACTCATTGGACGGAAAAGTTGAAAATAGCACATTGCGAACAACTGTTGAAGCAATAGTAAATGAGTATTTAGACCACATAAAATACGAATTGACTGAAGAAGAACGCAGTGAAGAAATATATAACAAAATCATTGATCTTCTTGCTGACGATTTAATTAGTTATGAATATTATTTAAGAGACGAAAACAATAAACCTTATAACACAATAACTAATGATCTTATATACAGATATTTTGAAAGAAATTTTGTATCTCAGATTAAATCGCAATATCTTGCAAATATTCGTACTTACTATCTAAAGACTGAAACTCTTTCTATTCAAGAACTTACTGACACATATAAATCATTAGTCTTAGCAGATATTGACAAATATTCTAATCACAAAGATACTTATGCAAATGACATGAAAGACATTGGAACGGATGCAGATTCCATATTATATCACCCTAATTTAGATAATGGCACAGAGTTTGGTTATTTCATACATGTCTTATTAAATTTTACTGACGACGAAGATGTGGCTGAAAATGAAGTCAGTCAAAAAGAATTGATTGCTCAAATTGACCAACAACTTGAAAAGGGTTCTATAGATCAAGAAGAATACGACGCTAAATTGAATGAGATTGCGCATCTTACAACTGTAGCGGAACGAAATTCGTCAAGCGGACTTTTAACTGAAAATAAATTTGATTTAGCCACAATCATGAAAAAATATTATGCTATATATGATGCTGACATAGATGAAAACGAGCGTTTAACTAAATTTATTGAATTTATGTTCAAATATTCGGGTGATACAGCGACTTTGACAAGCGGAATGCCATATGTAGTAGGTAATAATGGATATTCAGCAATGGTAGAAGAGTTTAATGAAGAGGCTTTATCTATTATGGACGGAATAAAGGATGGCACACTCTCTATCCCTATGAGCGACCCTGATACAAATGGTTATTGTATATCGACTTATGGAATTCATTTGATTTACTATGTTGGCGATGTGCGCGAAGTTAGTTCAATAAACGATTATGATAATGTCTATATCCAATCGTTTGACAACTTAAATGGCACTAACCTTTATACAAAAGTTTTAAATCCATTAACTGGCGAAACATATTTTGATATGTTATTTGATAAAGTATATCCAGCAAATAACAATGAAGTTTATACTTCAAATACTGGTTATACTGATTACGAAGAAACATTGGTCGAAAATGCAAAATCTACAATAAAAATTACCAAATATACAACTAAGATTAACGCCACAACAGCCACAATTTAATTATATCTATATCAATAAACGGCACCTATTTGGTGCTTTTTATTTTTATGTGTATAGATTAACTTTCTAATCTTAAATACTAATCTTAATTATTAAACTCTATAAATCATCAAATAAAAAAACTAAACATTTATTGACTCAATCTTGTATGTATCATTAATTTAATATCAATAATTGGTTTTACAATAATGAATATTTTATAAATCAAAATAATTAATCTATTAATTAAATTTTCGAATTACATACATAAAATTTTTTTTTAAGAGCAAAATATCATTGTACTTTAAAAAAAGGAGATTTTATGGAAAAAAATACATCTAGACGCCGTGTATCTGGCGCAACAATCGCAATAGTAATATTATCAATCTTATTGCTTGCTAGTATTGGTATTGGTGTAACACTGGCATATTTCACTGCTAGTGCAACAGTTGCGGGTGACATTACACTTGGTGACCCTGTTACAATATCAATCACTCAAGGTGGGGCTTCTGCTTCTACTCTTACATTCCCAGGAGACGCACTTCCTGGCACTGTATATGACCAAGCAATCGGTATTAGCGCTCCGTCTGAAATGACTGAAGCATTAGTAAGAGCAAAACTAGAGATTACCAATACAGACGGCGCCTCTACAAATGTTGATGCCACAACAACAGGTGATTGGCAATTAGGCGAAGACCAATACCACTATTATAAGGGTAGTATAAATGCGGACGACGACATCGATTTTATTACCGCTATAACAATACCTACAACACTAACAAACGAAGATGCAAATAAAACATATAATATTCAGGTCATTGTAGAAACTATTCAAAAAGCAAACAACGCAGCAAATTCAGTGTGGACAACAGCACCTGAAGATTGGTTAAGCACATATTCACCAGTAGCATAAAAATAAAAAAGGACTTATTAATTGTGTATGCAAATTCACTACACAGATTTTAAGTCCATTTTTTTTATTTATTGCCTAATGCTAAATAATCATTAGGGTCAACTTTTACGCCATTTACAGTCATTTCAAAGTGAAGGTGTGCGCCATTATTTAACTCCTGAGCCATACTATCACTTGCCTTTCCAATAACTGTGCCAGCACTAACTTTGTCGCCAGATGCAACCGTTACACTATCACTAGATAATGATTTATACACTGAAATTACACCATTGCTATGAGTGATTTCTACTACAGTACCTTCAAGGTAGTTTGTGTACACATTAGATACAGTGCCATCAGCAACAGCCATAACATCTAAGTCTTCTCCAGCCAAGAAGTCGATAGCCTTGTGTATTTCCCATTGTTTAAGCGTATCGTTATATTGCAACTCACTAGCCGAATAATCTTTTTGAATGGTGTAATCACGCATAGGCACAATGTAAGTATTATTGGATACATCAACGACTTCTCCGCCCACATTTAAACTATTCCCATTAGACGTGCTAACGACTGCGATTGTAACTGCACAGGCTACGACAAGCAATCCAATTATAGTGGCATAAATATAAGTCATTATTGTCTTTTTCTTTTGTTGGTTGATTGTATTATTCATATTTCCTCCTTGCAATGATAATATCCATTGTTTTATTTTTTAAACAAAATTATTTTTAGATTTTATTTAAAGTTTTGCAATTTTTATAATTTTTTGTAATTTTAATTTAATTTTTGTAATTTTTTCATATTTTTTATTTTTAATTTTAAAATTTTATTTTTTTGTTATTTATTATTATCTTTTAAAATTTTATTTTTTTGTTATTTATTATTATCTTTTAAAATTTTATTTAACTAAAAACTACCTAATATCATTGGCCAACCAATTATGGAATACTCGTCATAAAATGCAATTTGCAGATTTACAACGCTATCGAATACATTAACACTTTTTTTTATTATCGGACTATATACATAGAATACGATAGCGTCTTGTACCCTTTCTGTTTTTAAAATTTTACCATTTAACATATTGATTGCACTAATAGGTTCAAAATTATATATTTTCATACTTTCACCTATTACATTTTCAATAGAAATATGAGTGTTTGTCATATAGCATAGTCCTAAATCAATGCTTTCATCTGATAATATTGAATCTGTATAGGCATAATACTCTCCGTCAAAATAATCTAAGAGAGTAAAATCAGTATCATTTTTATTTCCGCTTATTAAAATGATAAAAAGAGTCGCGACTATTAAAAGTTTTTTCATGCTCTAATTGTTAACATAAAAATCTTCTCTTAATCACGACAATAATATATATCTATAAAATTTTTTGTATTATTTTAAATATTTTAAAAAATTATATAAAATTTAAATTAATTTAATCATATAATTTTAACAATTATATTTTTATTGAATATTTTTGAAATTTTATAAAAATTTTAATGATAATTTTTTTATTTTAATTTGAAAAAATATTATATAAATATAAATAACTTAAAATACTATTTGAATTTTTACAATAATTTTTTATTTTATATATTAATTCATCTACTTCGTCATAATAGTCGCGCGATAGCGATAATAATTCACAAATTCGTTCTTTAGTTTTTTTGCAAACAATGTTGATAATATTAAAATTCAATTCTATAACATTAGGTAATATTTGATTTTTGCTCATAGCATAGAATTTATCAATAATCTCATAGTCCTCTCGTGAAGATTTATAAATATCTACTAGATTAAGGCTATGACTTTTGCTCGCCAAAATAATTAATTGAAAAGCGGTAATTAACAAATAATCAACTAATGGTAGCAATTTGTAATCTATCTTCATTTCACGCAGAATATCCAAATCGACAAAATCAAAATCTTTATTTACATCATTGAGCATAGATATCAATTTTGATTGTGTTATTTCATTCTCATTAAAATCAAAATTAACACTCGTTTGTTGATTAATAACAATGTCGTTTAGATAATTATAAAAACGATTAATATATATGCTTGTAACAGCACAATGATCGATTTTCCCCTGAGATAAACATATATAATTATTTTCATTTTGTTTTATATCCAATGCAAAATAAGGCAAATAATTTTCATCTGGACAAAAAAAGAAATTTACAAATTCATTCGTGTCAATCTTAGCCTGCAAAAAACTATCAACTCCACATTTGAAAATTAGCATTCTATATCCATCATACAACTGTGCGCGATCGATATTATTTATATTCGCTTGATTAAATATACATTCGCCTTTAATAGAATCGGAAATCGCTTTTATTTCTGAATTCGTAATACTATCATCATACAATAACATGACTTTTTGGTATTTAGCAAACTTCATAACCGCAATTTTCAATTCCTCATAATAATCTTTATAAATCACATGCATAAATATATTTTATCATAATAAATATAATGCGAATCGATTAAAATTGTAGAATTATGTCAAAAGAACTAACAAAATTGTCATTTCTAATTAAATTACTTTACTTTTAACTATCAATTTAGTAGAATGATAGTAGGAGGCAACATGGAAGAAAAAATTATTAATCTAATCGCTGAAAAACTAGGCAAGAAAAAGGAGAGCATCACTCTTAAGAGCAATCTTGTTGAAGATTTAGAAGCAGATAGCCTTGATGTCGTAGAACTTATTATGACTTTTGAAGATGAATTTGGCGTAAGTTTGCCCGATGAAGATGTCTCTAAAATGAAGACAGTTGGCGATATAGTTGATTACATAAAAAAATTAAAGAAATAATATAATAGATATATATTTATCTTACATTTTATTTAATTTACTTACAATATTAAAATTTATAATAAAAAAACGGATTTACTATCCGTTCTTTTTTATTGATTGAACCCGTTTGAATTATCATTAAGATAATTGTATAGGTTTGTAAAATCTGCACTTAGAGTATAGTATTTAGTATAATTTTCACCATAATAAATTACTTCCGAACTTCCTGTAGAAGAATTTTCTTCATAATAAGGTCGAATATAGACTTTAAAATCTGCTTCTCCGTCTGTATTGCTAATTGAAAAAACTAATTCCTTATAATAATACACTTTACCATGACTATCTAAATAATTATCATTACCATATTTTAATGCCTGTGGAGTAAAATATCTATAAGTTACATAGAAAGTTCCTGAAGATTTAGGAACAGTATTTGTACCAGTTGTATAATTTCGTACTGTAGTTATCTCCGCTTTACTAAATAAATTTCCAGCGAACAATGCCTCAAGGGAATTTCCTTTACTAGCATTATTAATCATGTTAAATATTTCTTCACTCTGACTATCAGTTGCAGATATTTGTGAATTTGAACCATATTGCACATAGATTGCATCTGGTTTAGCACAACTTATACTATAATTTACATTAATATTTGCCATAATGATTGTTGCTAAAATCAATACACCAATGATTGATACGCTAACAATCGCACCTATTTTTTTTGCCATAATTTCTCCTAATTGTTATATAGTTAGCATACACATTTTTTTTATTTTAATCAAGTATTTTAACTATTTTTTATCTTCGTCATCACTATTAGCGTCAGCATTTTCCTTTTTCTCTGCGTTTGGTTGAAAATTATTTTTGTTTTCATTAGACTTAGTTTCGTCCGCTTTAACATTGCTACGCTTTGATATCTCCGCTTCCGCTTCGCTTTTAATTTTCTCGTAATCAGACTTTGTGATAACTCCCGCCTTTGCTAAAGCCTCTGCAGTTGCTAATCTGGATTTAATATCTCGATTAAAATGTTCTGCCTCTGCTTGCTTTTTAGCGCGTTCTTGATATTCTCGTTTTTCTTTTTCTTTCTTATCAATTGCTATTTCCACTTCTTCCACGCTTGCGCCATTGAATAGCATTTCAAATTCTTCTTTATAAATAGTCTCTTTATCCAAAAGGATATTTGCAACTTTTTCTATAACATCTCGTTTTTCAGTAAGAATTTTAGTAGCAACTTGATGAGCATTATCAACAATTGATTTAACTTCTTCATCAATTTTTGAAGCCAATTCTTGACCATAAGGAACTTGACGCTGATAATCTCTTCCTACAAAGATTTGATCGCCTTCGCCAAAACTAATAAGCCCAATACTATCAGACATACCCCATTCAGCCACCATTTTACGAGCCAATTTTGTAGCGCGCTCAATATCGTTAGACGCGCCCGTTGTGATATCGTCCAACATAATTTCCTCAGCAGTACGACCGCCAAGCATCATAGCCAAACTATCTAATAATTTTTGTTTAGGCATATGCGATCTATCATTTTCGTCAAAGGTTAATGTATAACCACCCGCCATACCGCGCGGAATAATAGATATCTCTTGTACATTATCGCAATTTGGCAAAGTCTGCGCCACAATTGCATGCCCAGCCTCATGAATTGCTGTAATACGCCTATCTTGTTCAGTTATCACACGCGACAATTTCTTCGGTCCCATAAGGGCTTTATTTATACCTTCTTGAATGTCAACCATTGTAATTTTAAATCTTCCATCTCGCGCGGTAAGTAATGCTGCTTCATTTAATATATTTTCGATATCTGCACCTGCGAGTCCACTTGTAAGTCGCGCTATGCGCTTAAAATCAACATCTTCACTCATAGGTTTGTTACGCGCATGAACTTTAATAATCTCTTCCCTGCCTTTAACATCAGGAAGATGAACATATATTTGTCTATCAAATCTACCTGGTCTAGTCAACGCTGGATCAAGAACATCTGCTCTGTTAGTTGCTGCAAGGACGATTATTCCGCTATTTTGTTCAAATCCGTCCATTTCGACTAATAATTGGTTAAGAGTTTGCTCGCGTTCATCATTACCGCCACCAAGACCTGCTCCTCTTTGTCTACCAACCGCATCTATTTCATCGATAAACACTATACATGGTGCATTTGCTTTTGCACTATCGAACAAATCGCGCACACGACTAGCGCCGACACCGACATACAATTCCACGAAATCACTACCCGAAATACTGAAGAACGGTACTTTGCTCTCGCCTGCGACCGCCTTTGCAAGCAATGTTTTACCTGTTCCTGGCGGGCCTACTAACAATACGCCCTTTGGTATACGCGCACCAAGTTCAGTAAATTTTGAAGGATTTTTTAAAAATTCAACAATCTCTTTTAACTCTTGTTTTTCTTCGTCCGCACCAGCGACATCGCTAAATTTTACATTTGAAGAAATAACAAGTTTTGCTTTTGATTTGCCAAAGCCAAATCCTTTATTATTGCCCGACATGGCTTTAAACAAGAATATGCCTATAACAACTACGACAATTACACTAACATATGGTAGTGCTGTAGATATCCATGACTCAGATTCAAACGAGTAAGTTGCATTGATTAAAACTGCACCTTCCTCTAAAACCTTGTTATTATTATCATCTAATATATAATTTCCGTCATTATCTCGTTTGTAAAGACTATCATTATATTCGTCAATAAAAGCGGTAAGTTCATTTACGCTCATGAACGAACAATATGCGTCCACTTTATTAGGGAAATTTTTTTCATCAACACCATCGATTAATCGAACGCGAATCGTATAACCATATACATCAATCTCAGCCACTTGATTTGTCTCGACTAGATTCTGGAATTCAGTATAACTTATTTCTTTCCCATTATTGTTTCTTCCAACAACCCAATATATTAACAACACTATAATAACGAGTGTAAGAATATAAAATATTGCTGATTTCCACGGATTATTTTTTTTCTTTTCCATTATTCACCTCAGTAATGTATATTATAACATAATAAAAAAATATTAACAAATAAAATGACTAATTTACAATTATATTTTCCTATTACAATGATTTTATGTTTAAAAATCAATAGTCCTTTACTAATTTTACCATGAATTGTCAAATATATTAACGCGATTATTTAAAGTATATGTTTGACCTATAAAATAACATAAACGGCATAAAAATGTTTACAAATCTATTATGTTATGCTAAAATAATCAATGTAAAAAGGGAGAAAATATGTCTACTTTTGGTCTGATTATTGATATAATTTTAGTTATAATTGTGGCTATTTTTGCTATCATAGGTTTTAACAAGGGATTTTTTAAGTCTATCCTTTCGTTATTTAGTTGGGTTGTCTGCTTAATCGTCGCCATTGTACTAGCAAAATATGTTGCAAACTGGATAAATGGAATATATGATTTAACTTCGCTTATAGGATCAAAAATTGAGAGCGCTTTAAGTGGCATGGGCGATGTGTTTAACAATACTATAGCAAGTTACAATTCGGCTGACGCAACTGCGGAATCGGTTAAAACGGCTATCCTTGCTGATATTCAAAAAGTCAGCGGAATGAATGGTGTCTTGTTACAATTTATCATAATGGTGTTTAACAATACGGCATTTGACCCAACTAGTGAAGCGACCATTGGCAACATTTTAGGTATGAGTATCGGTCATATGTGTGTAGTACTTATCGCCGGCATTTTAGTATTCATTGTATTAAAAATTGTTGTAGCATTACTTACTAAACTTTTCGATAGAATTTCGAAAGTTAAAGTTATAGGTGGTCTTAATAAGGTTTTAGGCTTAGTACTTGGCGCATTGAAAGGAGCTTGTATTGTCGTCATTATTAACATAATTGTAGTTGCACTATCATTAATCCCTGCAGTGAATAATGTTATCACTCCAGTAATTCAAGACAATACTACTGTTGAAAAATTTGTTTATAATAAGACGGACGAAATAATAGGAACTTATGTAATTGAAGGCAATATGATTCAAAATTGGATCAGTGATCTATGGAATGCAAGATAATCAAAGAGGAAAATATGGGTTTATTTGAAACATTAAAAGAAAGAAATTTATTATATCAAACAACTGATGAAGAGAAGTTAAAAAATCTTTTAGATAACAAAAAAATTACTATATATACAGGCACTGACCCAACAGCGGATAGTTTGCACATCGGTCATTGCGTACCATGTACAATTTTGCGTAGATTTCAACAGGCTGGGCATAAAGTCATAATCCTTGTTGGTGGTGCGACTGCCGCAATCGGCGACCCATCGGGCAAGACGGATATGCGCCCTATGCTTACAAAAGAGCAATTGGATCATAATATTGAGGGTATTAAACGCGCGTTTAGTAAATTTTTAAATTTCGAAGGCGACAATCCTGCAATTATTGTTAACAATGCAGACTGGTTCAAAAATTATAGTTATGTTGATTTTATGCGCGATGTCGGTGTACATTTCAATGTGAATAAAATGATCGCCAACGAAATTTATGCAAAACGAATTGAAGAAGGCGGTTTAACTTTCTTTGAAATGGGCTATATGTTAATGCAAGCGTATGACTTCTTATATCTAAATAAGGAATATGGTTGCAAAGTTCAATGGGGTGGCGCTGACCAATGGGGGAACATCGTTGCAGGTACCGAACTTGGAAGAAAGATGAATTTCATCGATGGAAAAAATCGCACTATGATAGGTGTAACAAATCCATTATTACTTACTCCTGAGGGTAAGAAAATGGGCAAGACAGAAAAGGGCGCTATCTGGATAGAAAAAGACAAAATATCCGCTTACGATTTTTATCAAGGAATATATCAAACGCCAGACGCGTGCGTAGAAATGATGTTTGCACTATTTACAGATGAACCTATGGATAGTGTCAGAAAAATGATAAGCGAAGATATAGTTAAAGCAAAAAAGCGTTTGTCATATGAAATAACAAAGTTTGTTCGCGGAGAGGAAGACGCAATAGAAGCTGAAAAGATGTCAAACAACTTATTTGCGAATAGTGGAATTGACAAATCAAATGCTCCTATGGTAGAAGTCGAAATTGCGGACAATACAATCGGTCTACTTGACTTGTTGGTAAACGCTAAATTCGTACAATCAAAGGGTGAAGCAAGGCGTCTAATCGAGCAAAACGGACTATCAATGGACGGCGAAGTCATAAAAGATAGTACTATGTCTATTAATAAAGATCATTTAAAAGATGGAATACTATTTAAAAAAGGCAAGAAAAACTATCTTTTGATAAAAGCAAAATAAGAATGTTAATAAAAATCACTATCATAAATAGTGATCTAGATTGAAGAGCAATCTTCAATTTTTTATTTATTAATAATTTAATATATCTTTATTTTAGATTTTTTTTGATTTTAAGATATTAACTTATATTTATTTGTATTAGATAATTCATATATTTGTTCATCACTCCAAAATCCTAATCGAGTATCAGTCATATAACGATAACTTATTTTGATAAGCTTATTATTGCTGTCAAAATCAAATATCGCAAAAACTCCATCTCCATATAATGGTATTTCATCATACGATGCCATGCATTCATCTTGAAATACTACTGAATTGTTTCTAAAGCAAAACATTGTATCTTTACTATGTGTCGCAGCTTCTTTATTTCTTCTGCCGAAATACAAAATTGGATTTTTTTGTTCGTCTTGTGCAATTGTTATACCACGATAATTATAATAATTAAATTTATCTTTCTTATAATAAAATGCACTATAAGGCAAATTTTTATAAATGTTAAACTTGATATGATTTTTCTTATTAAAAAAATCTTGTAATGTTTCATTTATCCTTTCAAAATTTCCATCAATTCCTTTTTGTTTGGCACAATTTACAAATGTTAAAATCTTATTCAATTTTATGTATATATCTTCGTAATTTCCACCATTATCTTTCAAAGAATACTCAACAAATTCTGCAAGGCTATGAAATTTTTCTTTTTTATCATTTTTACTTTTAGAGGAATTATTTTGTTCCATAATTTCGTACTTTTTATTTAAAATTCTTAATAAGCCCATCTTACCTCCCAAATTTATTTAATAAAATTTGATATTTATAATATAAAATTTTTGCATTTTATACATTAAACTTAAATACTATAATATCGCCGTCTTGCACTACATAATCTTTACCCGCACTTATAACTTTTCCCTTTTCTTTGCACAAATTATAATCGCCAAGTGAGATTAAATCATCATATTTTACTACATCTGCGCGAATAAAACCGCGCTCAAAATCGGTATGAATTTTCCCTGCTGCTTGTGGAGCGAGAGTCCCGCGTTTAATAGTCCATGCGCGTACTTCCTTTTCTCCAGCAGTAATAAAACTAATGAGCCCTAACAAATGATAACTAGCAACAATTAATTTCTCTAATCCAGAAGCGTCAATACCCAACTCTCTTTTGAACATTTCTCTATCTTCTGGCGACATGTTTATCAACTCTTCTTCTGTCTTAGCACATAGAGAGATAACTTCTGCCCCTTCTAATTTTGCTAACTCTTTAATTTTTTCAATTCCGTCTAATTGAAATTCATCTAAAGTATCGCCTGTATTTGCAACATAGATAACGGGCTTGCTTGTTATCAAGAAAAATCCGTCTACAATCTTTTTTTCTTCCGCGTCCATTTTTAACATGCGAGCAGGTTTACTTTCTTTTAAAAGGTCTAAAATTTTATTTAATAACTCGTATTCTTTTTGAGTAGTTAAATCTGCCGACCCACCATGGACAATCTTTTTTATTTTGTCCAATCGTTTCGTTACGCTATCAATATCGGCTAGAATCAATTCAAGATTAATAGTGTCTATATCGCGCAAAGGGTCTACGCTGCCATCTACATGGATAATTTTATCATTTTTAAACACACGCACAACATGCACTATTGCGTCCACTTCTTTAATGTGTGATAAAAATTTGTTTCCAAGTCCAGCACCTTCGCTTGCACCTTTTACGAGTCCTGCAATATCTACGAACTCAATTTGCGCGGGTATAATTTTATTTGTGTGATATAGTTTTGCTAATTCGTTTAGTCTATTATCTGCCACATCGACAACACCAACATTTGGTTCTATTGTACAAAACGGATAATTCGCACTTTCTGCTCCCGCCTTTGTTATTGCATTAAATAGTGTACTTTTGCCTACATTTGGAAGTCCAACAACGCCTAATTTCATAAATTCGTCCTTTCTATGAGTATATATTTATTTTAAATTGAATAGATTATTTAAGTGATAGATTAATCTTCTACATTTTGATAATTATATATAATAAAAGGGAAAATTTCAAGTGATTGAGATAATTAAGTATATTTTCATAGGTTTTATTCAGGGCATTACTGAATTTTTACCTATTTCTAGTAGCGGACATATAGTTTTATTTGGTTCAATGTTTAATTTGGACAACCTTTTGCTTATAAGTATAGTAGCACATATTGGTACACTATTTGCCGTTTTGTTTTGTTATAGAAAAAAAATATTTGAACTAATTCGCCACCCTATCGATAAAACAAATTTGCATTTAATAATAGCCACTATCCCTACAGTCATAATAGTATTGATTTTTAACAAGTTTTTAGAAGACAACTTTTCTACTAAAACTTTAATTTGGGGATTTCTTATTTCGGCGGTTGCTCTATTAATCGCAGATCTTAAAAAGACAGGAACAAAGCAAATAACAAAATCTAGTGCGCTCTACATGGGTTTAGCCCAAGGATTAGCGCTCCTTCCCGGAATATCGCGCAGTGGTTCAACCTTAGTATGCGGATTACTCGTGGGCGTAGAGAAAAAAGAAGCCTTAGACTTCTCTTTCCTAATGAGTATCTCTATAATTATTGCTAGCGCAGTATACGAAAGCATAAAATTGTTTACTCTTCAACTCACAGTTAACTGGTTAGGAATTTTTATAGTTATGATAACATCTTTTATATTTGGTATCTTGTCTATAAAGATTATGTTAAAAATTGTTAAAACTAATAAATTATACTATTTTTCAATCTATTTAATTGTTTTAAGTTTAATTCTTTTAATTTTTTAAATAACTACAAATCTAAATTTTGACATCATTATAAAATTAATGAACAATCGCACCATTTAAGCAATGTTTTGTAATATGTAATATAAATTTATATTCTAACTAATGTTCCATTGTATAAATTAATGTTATAATTCTTAGTTATACCTTCATTAATTTCTGGCAATTCGCCGACAATAGTATATTCAACATCGATTGTTGTATCTTCAAAAGAAATTGCTTCATCACCATTCATTAAAGTATAATTAATATTACTAAGGATAGTTTCAAAATCAGTTATATCTTTTTCTACAACTGAGCCTTCTGAAACTGTAACGGTATACATCGGTTCTTCACTGCTATCAATTGAAATGCTAACATCATCAACATTTAATATTGCGTCACGCTTATCGATAGTCACAGTAAGCGGATCATTTGAGATATAATCTTTATAACCTTCTAAAGAAACTTTATAATAGACATTATAAACACCTGAATCAACAAGCCCTAAATCTTTTACAAAATTATCTTTTGTTAGAGAATATGTTACATTAATATTTTTATCCTCATAGGCAATAGTAAAAATATGAGATTCTCCGTCATAAGTGTACACGCCATCTGCCCCATTAACAACAAACAATGAATCATTAAATGTCAGGCGATTATCATCATCTTTACATGCTGAGAATACCACCATTGAGCATAAAATCAAAAGTGTACACAATACAACTTTTAAACTTTTTATAATTTTCATATATCCGCCTTTAAAATTACTAATTTAAAAATTATTATATCTATTATTTTGTAGTCTATACGATAAGTTTTATTAGTATTATAATAACAAAATTTTATTTAAATAGCAAATCATTTTATATCATAATAAATTGATTACTATTCTTAAATATTTAAGTAAAACGCTAGAACTAAACAAAAAATATGCAAAATGTATTCATATAAAAGTTATATAATCGATTAACATGTCCATTTTTTATTACAAAAAATCATTTTTTACTAAATATAAAAAGTCAAAGTACCTTATACCCTGACTTCCTTAATTTAAAATATGACTTAATATTATGACATTTCAATCTTTTTTAGTGAAAAAATTAATAAATTTTGCAAATTTTAGTGTAATTTTGTTTGAATGAACGAGCGAATATTTTTTGAATTTTGATTTTCCAAATATTGTTAGTCCCGCTATTATTGCTGAAACTAGTGAAGAAATTACTATATCCATCAACTCCCCGTTCATGGTTATTCTTGTTAGTATACTTGCTCCTCCTGCACCTGATAACACACCACAAACATCGCAAATAACATCGCAAATAGACGCTACTTTATCCGCATTCTTATTTAGCGCCATTGCCTGTCTGCTACCTTTAACTTTACGAGAAGCCATCGCTGCGAAGTGTTCAACATTGCTAGACGCGACTGCAAGCCCAAGAACATCAAATAAAATACTTAATGCTATAAAGACTAAAATAATGATAATAGAAATTATAATTGCTGTCTTTGAAAGTGCGATTTCGCTGACTACACTAAAAATTAAAGAAAGCGATATTGCTAAAATCAAAATTTTTATTGACCATATCCAAGGTTTTTCATTTTTCTTTCGCTCATGTCTTTGTTTCATATATAAAATTGCTACTACAATTGTTTTTAAATATGAAGGCGACAATTTGAGTAAACCTTGCGCCTTAGGTTCGGTTGGATTTCCCAATTTTGCACTTAATAGTTACCCACTAAGCGGTTTCCCTTTACGCAAAACTTGCACCGAATCGCCACTTAGAACACACTATAATCCCCAAAATGCCTAGCGTAAGCTAACAGCTTAGAAGTTTTCCTTAACAACATCGAAGAAATTTATCTTAGTTTTGCAAATAATATTTCAAAAGTATTCTGATATAAGATATATTTTACTTTATCCCAAATTATTCACTCAAAGCAGGCTACACTGCATATAACTTTCACCACATGCAGGTTTATACCCTAAAAGATAGAGTAATGAAAAATAATTATCTATCTACCTATTTAGGTCTCCGCGAAAATTGGGGTTAGCATATATGCCATTATATACGCCCCAAAAATCTTAACTCCCAGCACTAGCCCCAATTTGGGCAACCAAAGCCAGCACCACGAACTTCATAGTTGTGCCAACAATGCTTATTTCAGCATCTTCATATCTCTTAGTTGACTAGAATACTGCGCCTTCAAAATATTATATTAAAGACAGAAAAAGATTGTTAAATCTAATCACATTACTATTAATAATAAAAATTTAATATTAATAATTTGATATATTTTATTTCAAATTCTTGTACTTATTTTGACAAGATATAGGTATAATCTCTTCAATATTTTTATTTATAGCAACTTTCATTATTGTATCTTTATTCTTACGCTTTACAAAAGCAAAAATATATATAATATTTGCCATAATTAACACACTTACTAACACTAAATCTATAATTGATTTATTAAAAACTAACATTAAAACGGCAAATATTGTGTTTATAATCATATGCATGGTTAATATCCATTTGTTTTTCTTTAAGAAATCGTTATGTCTATAACAATTTTGTAAAAGTTTAACTGAATTAATGAGCATAATTAAAATCAAAATTAGCATTATGGTAAAGACATATATTATAAGACAATTAACTAAATTTACATTTAATGAAAATGCTGAAAAAATATTATAAATAGGTATAAATAGCATTACAAGTGAGCATGGTAAACCTATTATAAGATTATTTTCAATAAAAATATTTAGACCATTTTCATATATAAACAATGAACCTGATTTTATTAAAAATACGGAAAATGATATACTAAAAATCAAATATACAATGATTGAAATTATTATGCCTATTATAATACATGTCCTTTTCACGATTTCTCCTAAAACTCTTTATAAAAGTTTACTAAATTTGTCAAGAAATTATGATAATTTTTGAAATTTAGTAAATTAAGTCGTAGGCCATACACGCATTTTTTCGCCATTTGTTTTAAGTGAATTAAACCACTCACTATCCTTTAATTTAATATCATTATTGCTAAATACCATTCGTGTATCATCAGTAGATATTATTGCAACTATATTTCCATTCATGGAAGTAAACAAATCATTTTCCCAATCTAAACAGAGCGTTGTAACATAGACTTCTTCTGTATATTGCGCTATTCTATTAATAAATTCTTGAGTTGGGAATTGATTATCTTGATTATCTGTATATTCTGGGCTTCCTGCACAACAACAAACACACACTCTTTTAGGCTGAATATTTTCTAACAATTTCTCATTAGAAGATGTCTTACTGCCATGATGACCTGCCTTGTATATATCGACGCCATTAGGCAGATTTTCTTTTTGTATACTAGGATTATTGTCTACCAATAAATCTTCCCCTTCTTCTTCCAAATCGCCTGTAAATAAGAAATGTTTATCATTATAAGTTAAAAGTGTGCATACCGAATATTCATTATTTGAGCGAGTAGAAGATTTATCTATTCCATTTGCTTGATTGTAAGCGAGTTCATTAAACAATATTTCAATCTCAAGTTCATTATCATCGCTGTAAAATTTAAGATTATTTCCTTTCTCAAAACTAGAAGCATCATAATAAATATATTCAAGTCCATCTTTTCCATTTAGAGTCAATTCAGCATCACGCTCAGATATATATTTATTTAAAGTTGATGTTTCCTTAGCATAGGCATCACCGAAATCTATTATTGTTGTACAATTATATAGGTCAAAAATACTACCATTTGTTAGCGTAAATCCTGCATAATGGTCAGTGTGCGCATGTGTAACAATGACATATTCAAGCGTATTGTCCGTAACATATTGGTCGAGATATGATTGTATAGTAGATACGCTGTTCGTCTTTGACCCACAATCGATTAAAATGTCCAAATCACCATATTTTACATATGTACAATCGCCCGTATATTTATTACCTAATTCTAAGAAATGAATGGACAATTCATCTTCTTCTAACAAAATCGGATCAGAACTAATACTTGTATCTGTATTTGAATAATAAAGAGTTGAACCTACAACAAGTACATCCGTTAGTGGCAAATTTATATAAACTATACCTATAACTCCGCCTACTATTCCAACAATTAGCGCGAGCAATCCATATAAAATCTTTTTACCCATTGTTCACCTCTTCAAATTCGTCGACAACATCGTCATCGCTTGGCTCTACAAAGTTTATTAATCTAACTTTCTCCACTTTAAAAATTGTACCATATTTTAGACAATCTACGCTGTAAACAATATAATATGTACCTATCGTATATGTTCCATCGCTGTCCATTGACGGCGAATAACTTCCGTCTTTATTTTGAACTAAGTCTGTCTCTACTTTTACTTTCGACGACATGTCTTTACCAAAAGATATAACTTTAACGCCTTGATCAAAATAGACTTCGTCCGTAGTTAAAGTGATTTCGTCCGACCCTATGAGTTCAAAACAATCAGTTTTAGTAAAATAATATGTCAATCCGCCACCTATTGCTAGCCCGATTATCAAAAATACAATTATAACTATCAAAGCGGATTTGCCAGCGCGTTTAATAGATTTTTTTGCGTTTTTGCTAGTTTTTGAATCTATCGAAAAATCAAATGCGACGCGTTCTGTTCGTTTAGATGAACTTTTCTTTTTTGCCATATTTCCCCCTAATTAGATTATATCACATTATTTTTTGCTTTTTCAACTTATTTTTTATCTTCTATTGTTTTCATATAAATCGTTATGTCTATGTAATGACTTATTTAAAATTTTTGTAAACAAAAAAATCTAGCGACTGCTAGATTCTTTCCAATTTGCCAACTAATGCATTAATGCGCTTTACACATTCTTCTTTACCAAATATCTTCATAATAGAGAAAAGTTCTGGACTATTTTCTTTGCCTGTAATTGCAATACGCAAGAATTTTGTTGCATCGCTTATATTCCCCGCGTATTTTGTTGGTTCTAATTTGTATGTCTTGTTATCTGCGAAATTGTTATCAAATGCTATAACTTTTACTTTGTCGAACCAATCTGAGTTGTCCACACCTATATCGTATTTGTCCACATATTCACGCAAAAATGCAATTAAATTATCCTCATTAACATTGCCTAATTCTAAGGTATAATTTGCTTCAAAATTTGGTAGTACATAATCATATAAGGATAATATCTCACTAAAATATGTTATATCTTTTCTTGGACGCAAATTTCCCCTATCAATACTAAATACTTTGAGTAGATTATCACGATTCTTAGTTAATACAACTTCCGCTTCTTTATCCCAATCGCGCGCCCATTCTGTCGCAGAGTTGTATACCTCTTCAGCCGTATAGCGCGAAATGATAGTCTTTGAGATATCGTTTAATTTCATGAAGTCAAATAATGGGTTGGCCACTCCAATCTTTTTAAGTTCAAATGGGAATTCTGTATATGGCAAATCTGGATTGTTTTTTCTCCAAACTTCGAAATCACTATTAAGTAGATTTAATAAATATTCTACTACCGCTTCTACAGGATAACCTTTTTTTAAGAAAAATCGTACATCAGCGAATTGGTCTTTTCGCTTGCTAATTTTCCTTTTGTTCCCGTTCTCGTCCAAAACGCAAATGTTAGGAGTATGCGCATATTTAAATGGAGTGAATCCGAATGCGCGCGATAACTCTAGATGTACAGGCAAAGACTGGTACCACTCTTGCCCACGAACAACGGTAGTCGTTCGCATTAATGTATCATCTACGATATGCGCAAAAGCATATACTGGTATACCATTTGACTTAATTAGGACATCGTCTTTTTCATTTTCTCTAACTAATTTTTTACCTTTGATAGTATCTACGACTTCGTGTTCTTTATTGCTATCACCCATTGATCTTAATCTTAGGGCAAATGGTTTACCTTCGCTTATATTTACCTTAATTTCTTCTAAGGATAGGTCTCTACATACATCCTTCTCGGATATATCTCCACTATCTGTCAACTCTGCTTCGCGCTTCTCGATTATCTCTGTCTTGTTCTCACTAGCGCGACAAAAACAAGGGAATGCCCTTCCGCGTTTTACCAATTCATGTGCAAAAGCGCGATAGATTTCTAATCTATCCGTCTGTTTGTATGGTCCATAATCTCCCAATTCTTTTGCATTTCCGCGATAGCCTTCATCTGGTTTTAGACCAAAACGACAAAGCATTTCATATGCAATTTCTCCCGCCTTTTCCACTTCGCGTTTATTGTCCGTATCCTCAAGGCGCGCATAAAATATTCCATTTGTCTTGTTTGCTAACATTCTATGCACCAGCGCTTGATATAGTTGCCCGATATGCAAATAGCCAGTCGGACTAGGTGCTATACGCGTTACTTCCCCCTTAACATTTCTATTAGGGTACATTTCTAAATAATATTCGATTGGTTTTACATTTGGATATAACAAATCTGCAAGTTCTACATACTCAACATCTAACATAAATTACACCTATTCTACACTTAAAATTAAATTTATCATTTCATTCATCACAACGCTATAATTATCCAAAATAGCCGAATGATTATTTATAATATTTATACAAGCATTCTCATATTCGCTACGATTTAAATTTTTAATAGCAATGCTGTATCGGACAGATTTATAAGCCGAATTATACATTTTTACATCATTATCTAAAATTGATTGAATATTGTGCATTTGTTGTGATAGTGAAAGGAATTCTGCTTTCTTCTCATTATCTAAATTAATTGCCTCACCTAAGTAATTTGAAATATCTCTATTAATATTAGCGACATTTAATTTAAAATTGTTAAAGGCATTAACTATCTCAGTTGCTTCGCCCACTCTAAAAGCCCATGAAGTATCTACATCTAAAATGTTCTTTTCAACAAAATTTCTTGTTAAATTCATAGATAAATAATCTATTCTATTTTTTAATGCACTAACTGCATCAACCGCGCTGAATGTATCTATCGTATATGAATTGAAATCAGGATTGCCATTTTTCAAAATGTAATTATAATAAACATCAGCGATCTCTACACTCAATTCTATTCCATATTCATATATTGATTCAAAGCAATCAAATGTCCTATATAATTGTTCTGTACACATTAAATCCTGTATTGAAAAATAGTTTGTGTATTTTATAAGTTCGCTTATCGACATATCAAGTGTTTGCATAGATGTGGACAAATTGTCTAAATTCGTTTTTATACTATTTTTTAAATTTTGGTTATATACTTGATCATTATCTGCACATCTTGTTATATATCCATTTATAAAACTCAATGAATACTCCATAATTGGAATATAAAATTCATTTAATTTAGAATACATTGTTGAATTATCTACAACACTATTATTTAACGATTCGCTTTCACTAAAATCAAATGTTAAATTGATAAATCCATTTCCACTTTCTTCTAAATTTATATAAGTTAAATCATCGTTCATATCTAGATAGTCTGTAGCAATATTATCTAAATTATATTCACTTTTATCCTGACATGCGGAAAAAATTGCTACACTAGGCAACAATATTATTGCAAGTAATAATGATAAAAATCTTTTTTTCATACCGCTCCTTTTTGTTTAATATTTTTATTAATTAATACTATAAAGTGTCTTAAACAAATATCCCACGCGCTCATTTACATTTGTAGAATTTTCTGTTGAATTAATGACATATGACGATAAATTTTTTGCCACATCATTTTTATCACACGATTTATAGTTATACACAAATTGAATTGCAATTGATCCAAAAGATGTGGATAAATCATCTGTATACAAATATCCATCTTTAAATTCTACATTGTTTATTAAAAGATTGATATTTGAACTATCCGCAATAACAATTAAATTATTATTTCCCGTACTTATATTTGATAAATCAGAAATGATTACTCTCATATATAAATCAATAATTGAGAATTTTATATCGTTTTCTTCACCAACATATGAACAAATCAAATTTTTTAATTGTAAAGTAAATCGCGCATATTCGACTAAATAATTACAAATATTTTTATATGCAACATTTGCACCCACCGCTTTATCAAAATATTGAGATTGTTCGCAATGAATAAAATATTGTTCCATTATTGAATTTGTGCTATCGCGTAAATTTTGTAGATCTTCTAACTCATTAATTAAAGTATTTTCGTCTACATCATAGTCTTTTGCTATTGTTAAATATAGATTTAAAATGTTCGTAATTTCTTCTAGATCACTATTAATGTCAACAAGCGTATTAAACCTAGAACCCGCTAAACTCTTAGTACGAACTAAATTCCCATCAAAATCAGTTCGCGCACTGCTAGTTAAATATTGACTAACATGATTGAAACTATTTTGCCTTACTGTCAAATTTTTATAAAAAATATAACATGTCCCACCAACAGACGCTACTACCACAATCAATATTAACAAGGTTTTAAAAAATTTCTTCATGCAATAATTATAAATATAAAACGCATTTATGTCAATCATTAAATAAAATCATTACATAAATAGTAAATATAAAAGAGAATATTGAATTATAAATAAACGAATAAAAAATACAATTATTATAAACATTTGTATTCATTTATTTTGCAATAAAAGTATGTTGTGATATAATGTGTATATTATGGATAAGAAAATTGTATTAATAACAGGTGCTACTGGAGGAATCGGTAGCGAAATCACAAGTACATTTGTTCGCGCGGGATATCACGCAATTTTAGTCTACCACTCTAATGTCAAGACCGCTAACGAATTGCAAAATAAATTAAAAGAAGTTACAATCTACAAGTGCAATTTAACTAATGTTAGTGAAATTGAGAATATGATAAACGACATTTTGTCAAAGTTTAAGAAAATTGATGTACTAATCAATTGTGCTGGTATTTCACATTTTGGACTTATACAAGACACAACTGAAAAAGAATATGATAAGCTATTTGACACTAATGTAAAATCTGCAATCTTCATGACAAAATATATATCAAAATCTATGATAAGTAATAAGCAAGGCAACATAGTTTATATTTCATCTATGTGGGGAAAAGTTGGGTCTAGTGTTGAATCTATATATTCAGCGACAAAAGGGGCGGTCAATGCTCTGACCTTGTCTTTAGCAAAAGAATTAGGTCCAAGTAATATCCGCGTAAACGCCATATGCCCAGGACTGATAGATACAAAAATGAACTCAAATTTAGATCCACAAACAATAAATTCTATTGTTGACAATACACCACTAAATAGAATAGGAAAGCCACAAGATGTTGCTAATTTATGTCTATTCCTTGTCAGTGAAGAAGCTAGTTTCATAACTGGACAATTAATAACCATTGACGGCGGATTAACATTATAAAAAAATGAGTCTTTAAACTCATTTTTATTTTTTTATGGAATTTTTATAAAAATTTTCAAAATTATTTGATTTTTTCACTATTTTTTTGAAAATTTATATATTTTATCGATTTTTATTTTCTTTTTTCATCTCATCTTGAGCAGTTGCGTTATAACATAATCTTTCGCCCACGCACCATGTAGCGATTAAATATCCGCTTGTCATTAATGGCACGATTGAAATTGATAAGAATAGTCCAAGATAGTCTGTAGCTAATCCATCAACTCCGACATTCACAAAATAAAGTATGCACGCCATTATAACTGAGAGCAAACTTAAGATATATACGATTATACCAGATACAACTTTTCCGTCGCGGTTTGTCGTACAAATTATGTCGAATACTACCACACCAATGACTAAGCCTATCCAAATATAGTATATAACTTTTGCCCACATTGCGACATCTCTAACTGTCAAAGCGTAGATGAAAAATGCTGCACTTGCTAAAGTTAAAACTGCTAAAGTATAGTAGACAATGACTGCCATCATTCTTTTATTATTAATGCCCATATTAACCTCCTAAAATCATTTTTTGCTAATTAAAAAAATTTATACCATTTTTCACAAAAAATGATTATAATACATAGATAAAGATATGAATAACGAAATGGATAACAATAAAAATTTAAATACTATTAAAAGTGCAATTAATAAATTGCGTTATTTACACACTGAAGTAGAAAATGTTAAATCTAAACTTTCTATTCAACCGGACGATTTAAAATTAAGAAAAGTCCTTTATTCTCTTCGTGGAGATATTTTTAAACAACATGAAACGACTCATTCGTTTGAAGAAGAAATGACAATAAACTTTATAAAATTGGCTGATAAATTTAAAGAGCATTTTCTCACAAAGTATGGTATACATATTTGTTTCCCAATATTAGAAAATATGCGTTCTAAGTCTAGTGAAGACGGATATCCATTTTTTCAAACTATATATTTAAATGTAAAAGACGATGAATCTAGCAAAGTGATTTTACAGCAAATAAAGACAAAACAGCCACTAGATATAAGCAACTTAAAATTTTTTAATGTAAACACTTATCGTCTGCTCGTTCCAGAAGCAATTAAAGATAAAACAAGACGCGAAATATTAAAAAATTTTAAATCTAAATACCCTGAATTTGACAATCTATTATATAAATTGATAGAAGAAAATTTAAATTCAATAAAAGTAGAGAAAAATTTAGTCAACGAATGTTTAAAGCGTCAATTTCAAGAGTATCAAGCGGACGATTTTTCCCCAAGCGAAGTACACGGCAAAAACGATCTAACCATATTATAAAAAACAAGATAATGTATGTTTTTATTAAACTAGCTAAATAAAGAAAATTAATAATTTTTATATTTAATTTCTAACTGCTATTGACATGATGTCACAAATCATATATACTACTATTGCAATTATGGAGTATATATATGGGAATATTAAATTTTTTTAGAAAAAGAAAAGTAGAAGAAACTACTGAGCCTGAATTAAAAAAAGATTTGCCACAAGTTATAAATGATGATAAACAAATTAATAATATACTTGAAGAAGAAATTAAAAATTTTTTCCCAGAAAAAGGTGTATGGTATAGCAATTGTTTTGAACTACCAAAAGATATTTGTTATGAAAATTTACCTTGTCATTTAAGGGATAATGATTGGATGAGTAAACTTTTACATCAAAATTTAATTGATAAAAATATTTATATTCCTAAACAAACAATAAAAAATTTTGTGGATAGTTCTGTAAATTTTGCTAATTTAAGACACGAATACGAATTAAGAATTGTTAAATGGCAAATCAACTATATTAAAAAGGGCGGATCCTATTGGTTAGCTCCAAAAGGTTTAGACGAATTTTCTTTAATGTTTAGCGAAGATGTTGACAAAATCATTCGTGCTGGTGTAGTTAAAACTCTAAAAGCTATTAACATGGACATAGAAGTTATAGAAGAAGGTCTTGAAAAATACGCAGAAATATGGAGACCATATGCGATGTCAGCAAGCTTTTGTCACATATATGAACCATTACAACTTTTGGTTGGGACTCCGCCCAAGGCAGATGATGACCACAAAAAGAATTGGTTAGCAAATAGAGAATATGAATATTATCAACGACACAAGAATTCAGTTGATAAATATGGAACAAAAACACCTGCAATGGAAATGACAAATGAAGAACATTCTAAAATAATTAGTATATTAGAAAAGCAAAATGAATTAAGGTCTAAATTTATAGAAAATTGGACAACAAAATCAATTCACCACACAATGAAAAATACAGATGAAGATGTCTTATAGAAATAATAAAAAATTTATATTTTATCGTAGGTTCGTAAATACATTGTTAAATGATAATGCTCCTCACCACCGAATACAATAATAATTTTATAAATTTAAGCAAAATAAAAGAGTTGGTTTAAAATTACGTACCAACCCTTTTATTTTGCGTCTTTTTTAATTTATGACCACTTTTTATTGTTAAAATTTTAATTATTTAACCTTTTTTAGTTTGATTTTTAATGGCTTTTTAATGTATTTTTTATTAGATTTAGTTTCCAAAATCAATTTGATTGCTTCACATAATGGAATTATACTAATTGAAGCGATTATTACTGTTATCCATTGTGATAGATTCAAAAATTTCAATCCAAATAGCGTATGCATGAATGGTACACATGCTACGATTAAATTTATACACATGGTTATAATAAAGCATATATTGAATGTTTTATTATCCACTAAATTTTTTGTCAATATTGAATTGTTTGTCTTGCAATTTATGCTATGCAATGTCTGCATAAATATTATTGTAAAGAAAACCATTGTACTAGCCACTTTAGGCGAATAGCAATATATACCAACTAGAAAAACTATCATGGTTATTGCAGTTTGCAATATTGACTGATAAATTATTCCAACGCCTACTTTCCCACTAAACAATCCACTATGAGAATTTCTCGGTGGCGATTGCATAACTTCGGGTTCAACTTTTTCCATACCTAAAGCAAACGCAGGCAAACTATCTGTCACTAAATTAATAAACAACATCTGCGCAGGCAACAAAAAGGTATAATTTGGGAAGAGCAACAATGCTATCAACATTCCAAATACTTCTACACAGTTCGTGGATATAAGGTATTGAAGTGCTTTTTGAATATTATTATAAACTTTTCTACCTTCTTCAACCGCAACTACAATTGAAGCAAAATTGTCGTCAGTCACTATCATGTCCGCGACATTTTTCACTACATCCGTTCCGCTTTTGCCCATACCAACGCCTATGTCCGCTATTTTTAGACTAGGCGCATCATTTACTCCATCGCCCGTCATAGCAACAATTTTCTTTAGCGATTTGATAGCCGATACAATCCTCACCTTATGTTCAGGACTGACACGCGCATACACTGTATATTGCATGCATTTTCTTTTTAATTTTTTATCGCTCATCTTATCGAGTTCTTCGCCCGTTATGACTTGATTTGAATTTGTGGCAATTCCTAACTCGTGTGCAATTGCGTACGCTGTGCGTTTATGATCGCCTGTTATCATGACAGGCTTAAGTCCTGCCTTAAAACAATTTGCAATACTTTGCTTAACTTCTGGACGCGGATTGTCCATCATACCAGCAAGCCCTAAGAAAATCATATCTTCTTCTAGGCTATCATTTACATTAAATTCGTCAAACTCTTTTGTGCAAAATGCCATTACTCTTAGTGCTTTATCCGTCATCTCATCATTGATTTTTTTTATTTTTTCGCGTAAATTATCGTCAAAAGGTGTAATTTTACCATCAATTTTGATAAACTTACATTTTTTTATTAAAATTTCGGGTGCACCCTTAGTGTAACTTTTTATCCCGTTATCATTCACAATCACAGTCATCATCTTACGCGTTGAATTAAATGGAATTTCATGTATTATTTTATTTTTAAAATTTTGACAATATTTTATTCCATATTCATATAGCGCAAGTTCGGTCGGTTCACCTGAGAATTTATTATCAATTAGTTGCGTGTTATTACATAGCAACATGCATTTGACCATATCTAGAAAAGTCTCACCTGTCGTCAAATTGTATTGGTTGTCCACATATGTATCGACAACCTGCATTTTATTCATTGTTAAAGTGCCTGTTTTGTCTGTGCAAATAATCTCGCAACTTCCCAATGTCTCAACCGCGTGTAATCGTTTTACTATGCATTTTCGTCGCGCTAATTGTTGCACACCTAACGCCATAATTATTGTGATAACAGCAGGTAGACTTTCAGGTATCGCCGCAACCGCTAGTGCCACAGAAGTCATAATAGCCTCTACTATTCCGTCCCCTGCGATTATCTCTATGCTCAATATCACTATACAAATCGCGACCACCGACCATGTTATAATTTTGCCGATTTTATCTATCGACTTTTGTAATGGAGTAACTTCCTTTTTTGTATTGAAAAGCATACTAGCAATTTTACCTAGTTCTGTCTTTTTCCCTGTCGCAACTACAATCCCCAATCCTTTCCCACGCGTAACCATATTGCCCGAATATGCCATATTCTTTCGTTCAGCAAGCGGTGTAGATTTAGGTAAAATTATATCTGCATTTTTCTCGACTGGTACACTTTCGCCCGTAAGCGAACTTTCATCGCAACTTAAGTTGTTTGATTCAATAAGGCGGACATCCGCCATTACAATATTGCCTGCTTCTAATTCGACAATATCGCCAACCACAAGTTCAGTTGAGTCTATATTTAAGAGTGCGCCCGAACGGATAACTTTAACATTTGTCTTGTCATATTTTTGTAAATCGTCTAAACACGCTTGCGCTTTATTTTCCTGTATTACTCCAATTATAGCATTCATTATAACAATAAAAAGTATTACAAATCCTTCAAATAAATCTGAATATTCTTTATTAATAATGGCAATTGATATTGAAAAACATGCCGATATCAACAAAATACCTACCATTATATTTAAAAATTGTTTGAAAAATCGCTTGATGATAGATTGCTTTTTTGTGCGCTCCAACTCATTTTTGCCGTCCGATTTAAGTCTTAAATTCGCTTCTTCTATGCTCAATCCATTTAACGAACTATTTAATTCTTTAAAAACTTCATTTATACGCAACTTGTACATACTATTGTAGTTTATTATGAAAACTAAAATAATAGAACAAAGCCTATTATTTTATTATATAAATTAAAATTTTTTTATTAAAATCTAGTATTTATTTGTTTTTAACATTTATTTGTGCTAGAATCCTAATGAGGTCAAATATGAATACTAAAATAGAAGATATTATATCTACTTTTGACGACTTTCATAAGAAAAAAGCGAATACTCTTATTGAGATTATAACCGAGATGGGATTAAAAGACGAAGTTAAATTAGAAGGTGTTTTGTATGCATCAATTCGCTTAAATTTAATCACTCTCGAACAAGTACAAGAAAAATATGATGTAGAGATATATAATGCTGTTTCTACATTAGTTAAAATATACAACATTAATTATAGCCAGCAAGAGGAAGAAGCAGAAAATCTTCGTAAAATGTTTTTTGCTATCACAAAAGACATACGAACAATAATGCTGAAAATTGCATTAATCGTAGTTGAACTTCGCTATGCAAACAATCTTGACCATGACGCACAAGTATATTTAGCAAATTCAATATTTGCTCTATTTTCTCCTTTGTCCGCGCGTTTAGGTTTATCAAATTTTAAAACTGAATTAGAAAATGGCGCATTCAAGATTTTAAATCCTAAAAAGTACGATGAAATACAAAACGAAGTAGATGAGCGCTTCCATAAGCGTCAACCAATCGTCGATCGCTTAACCGCACTTGTGAAAAAATGTATGGATGAACTCGGTATAAAAGGCAAAGTGTACGGAAGAAAAAAACACATTTATAGTATATACAAAAAATTAGCTGACCACACTTTGGACAACATATATGACTTGATTGCCGTGCGTGCAATAGTATCAACTGTCGCTGAGTGCTTTGCCTTAATTGGAAGGTTACACGGCGAAGTCGCTCCAATGCCTAATAGGTATAAGGATTATATCACAAATCCTAAACCTAATGGATATCAAAGCATACACTCAACTGTGATATTTGAAGGCTTCCCTGTCGAAATTCAAATACGAACGGAAGAGATGCATCAATACGCTGAATATGGTATTGCTGCACACTGGGTATATAAAGAAAAGCGTACTAAGCGTGATTCACTCGATATTCGTCTAGCATGGTTAAGAAAAATGATGGATGACGCTAATAATGATATAGACGATTTAGCAAAATCGCTTAATCATGATATATACAATAGCGAAATTTTCGTCCAAACGCCAATGGGAAAAGTTATATATTTGCCAAATGGTTCTACCCCTATCGATTTTGCGTATAGTATTCACAGCGAAGTCGGAAGTAAATGCGTCGGTGCAAAGATTAATGGCAAAATGGCATCTACAACTTCTATTCTTAATAACGGCGATGTGGTAGAAATTATCACAAATCCTAATTCAAAAGGCCCTTCGCGTGACTGGCTAAAAATATGTAAAACTAGCGAAGCACGCTCTAAAATTAATGCATTTTTCAAAAAGAATATGAAAGATGATAACATTCGTTTAGGAAAATCAATGCTTGAATCTGCTATAAAAGAAAAAGGATATTCTACAAGTAAACTTATTTCCGACAATATGTTCGATGATATTTTATCCTATTATAACATGACAGAAATGGACGAACTTTATGCCAACATAGGAACAAATGCCATAAGCGCTAAATTAATTGCTAATAAACTCGCGCAAGCATATCAAAAGAAGATAAAGTTAGAAGTTGGCACAAGCAATCAAAATCCAAATATAAACATATCTGAGCCAACCGATAATCAAGTAGCAGTCAAAGGCTTGAATAATATTTTAATGAAATTTGCAAAATGTTGTCACCCTATGTATGGTGACGATATCATAGGTTTTGTCTCTTCTGGGCGCGGAATTATTATTCATAGATCAATTTGTCCTAATGTCTCATATTTTGATGAGTCTAGGCTAATTGAAGCAAGTTGGAGACCTATCGAAGTAAAACAAAATAAAAAGCAAAATAAAAATACAGATAAAAATAAAATGGTTAATAATTCAAAATAATATTAAATCATTAATTATAGATTAAAACCCAATCTAATCATTTAAAATAATTATTGCAAAAAGAGAAAAGATAATAATATTATCTTATTTACAAAGGAGTAAGTATGAAAAAAATTTTGTTGACCTATATGGAGTCGGGTAATGGTCATATAACATCTATTAAATCAATTAGTGATGCACTAAAAAATCTTAATGACGACAATCTTCAAATTATTGATAGTTATATAATGCGCGAAGATAATGACCCTATACTAATTAAATTTAACGACTTCATTATCCACCAAACTAAGCAGACAAATAAAATTAAAGGTTATGGACCATTTGTTTTCTCGCTTCTAGAGATATTGGGTAAACAAAAATTCATGGTCTTACTACATCATACTTTATTTAAAAAGGCGCTTAAACAAACACTAAAAGCTTTTGATAAATATAAGCCAGATGTTATTGTTAGTACGCACTACTATATGACTTTATCTGCTATTGAATACAAGAAAAAGTATAACAAAAATTGTATAGTCGTAACTTATAATCCAGACAACAACATTCATGCATGGTGGGACAATAGAGACGGACTATTTATCGTAAATAATGCCGAAGCTTACAATGAAGCAGTCAAGCAAAGACATTTTAATCCAGACAAGGTCAAGCAAGTGTATTTCACTGCGCGCGATGAAATAGTTAATGCTAGTCTAGATCGCGAAGCATACAGAGAAAAATACAATATTCCAAAAGACCAATTTTGCGTCATCGTCGCAGATGGTGCGTATGCCAGCGCTCGTTCACGCTCTGTCGTGGACGAATTGTTGAAGACAAAGAAAAATTTAACAATAATCTTTTTAGCAGGAAAAAATGAATATTTATATAATATTTATAAAGAAAAAGAATCACGGACTAACCCAAATATAAAACTTATTGTAAGCGGATTTACTCCTGATGTACACGAATTATATTGTGCTAGTGACTTATTCATAACTAAGGCTGGTCCAAATGCTATTTTGGATAGCGTATTTATGCGTACACCTATAATTGTCGACTATTACGCGCACCCAATTGAAAAAGCCACAACCAAATTATTTGTGGATAAGTTTAAATGCGGGTTAAAAATCTATAAACCTAAAAAGATAAGAAAGGCAGTCGAAGATTTTATAGAAAATCCAAACAAACTTAATGAATATAAAGCGAATTGCTCTAAATTCGACCGCACCAAAAACGGAGCAAAAGATGTTGCTAAATTCATTATTGAAGAGATAAAAAATGCAAAAGAATAATCTTGATACTAACTATAAATACGATTTTGACGCCATGAATTTGAATCCAAATTCGCGTGATTATAAAAAGATTTTGATTAGACTTGCCAAACAAGGAGATTTCGATACTCATACTACAAAATTTAATACCTCTAATCAAAAAAATATCAATGGCGAATATGTTTTTGTGCCTAAAAATTTAGTTTATCGCGTAACTCGTACGCTTGTTAAAGCGATTGTTAACTTATTTGGTCCAATTGTAACTAAGGTCGCCTTTAATTTAAAAGTGGTAGGTAGAGAAAATTTAAAGGGCGTAAAATCGGCAATAACAGTAAGCAATCATGTACATTACTTAGATGTATTAATGAATATGCTTGCGCTTGGCGGTAAAAAATTTTATATTGTCGGCGCTCCTCATAATATGAAACGCGGTATTGCAGGCTATTTATTGAAAGCAGGCGGTATGTTGCCACTATCAACATCACTATCTGCTAGTAAAAATCTGAAAGCAACCATAACTAATATCTTAAATAAGGGTGGATTTGTACATATGTATGCTGAATCTGCGCTTTGGTTTAGATATGAAAAAAGTCGTCCACTAAAAATTGGTGCATTCAAAATGGCATGTGAAAACAATGTTCCCGTTGTACCTATCGTTATACTATTCAGAAATAAAAATAAACTTGAATTTTTTAGAAAAAAGAAAACTATAACTTTAAAAATATGTAAACCTATCTACCCTGACGAAAACTTGCCACTTAGAGAGCGTGCAACAAAGATGATGAACGACTGCCAAGAAACTTATAATAATACAATATGCGATTTCTATGGATATGATAGGTCGACTTATAGTATCTTCCCTACACCAGAAGAATTAAACTATTATGATTTAAATATTGACACAGACGAAAAAAATGAAATTTAATAAAAATTTATCTAACAATCATAACAGCGTATCATAAATCTAGTATAAATAAAAATTCAACTGCAACACTATTGTATATACAATATAAATGATTAAACAATAAAATCTATTAATTAAAATAGTTGAACTAACAATACAAAAAAACGCTTATAATAAGCGTTTTTTATTATGCTAAAACTTTTACATTTTTTGCTATGGCTATGCTAACAATGTCAATAATCCATAAAATTGCCCAACCTAATAAGAACCAAAATATTCCTGCGATGATTAAAGATACTTTGCCAGTTGCACAACCCTTCACTATACGATAAATTCCCCAGAAGAAACTATCAAGTACAGGAAGCGCGAAGATGATTTTCAACCAAGTAGGGCAATCATCAAACCATTTAACAAAACCTTTCATACCAATCTCCTTTTATATATTATTTTCATTATACCCGATTTATACCAAAATCGCAAACAAAATTACTTAATATTATAAATTTAATATATTTCAGTACTTATATTTCGTATATATCTATATTTTTACAAAAAGATTAATAAAAATAAGAACTATAACTCATTGATATTAAATTGATTTTATATTTAACCTGCCGTCAATAATTTTTTTTACATTAATCATATTATTTTCATCTTTAACAAGATAAAATCCGTTTTTCTTATAAAAATTTTGAGTAGCATACCATAAATTACCATGCGGATAAAAAAATCCATATATCATATAACACCCTTTCTCTAAAGCGAAGGTTTCCGCACATTTAATTAAATAACTTCCTATTCCGATATTTGCATATTCTTCATTTAAAATTTCAATTTGCTTAAGTCTGCAGACATTTGTTTCTTCGCCAAAAGGTATATTGTTTTTTATTATATAATTTTTATCCACAATTTTAGAATATATTTCCCCATTTAGTATACTTTTTTCTTTTATCAAATATCTATTAATGTTTGCTTTAATATTTGCATTTTTCATTTGCAATACTTCTCTAGTGCAAATATCAAAAAGACATTTTGCGACAATACCGTCTTTATTAGCACTCGCAATCAAATTATATCCATCATTAGTTTTTACTAGTTGAATGCATGCACTCTTTCCATTTTTTAAATCAATTTCTTTATTTTCAAACATAAATTTATCTTTTGCCATATTTTACCTTTTATATTGTTATTTACCTTGTAATTTCAAATAATCTAATTTTAAAACACATATTATATTTCATAAAATGTTTAAAAATCGTATTTAATTTTGTATTTTTCTTTATTAACAAAATCTGTAATATAAATATGATTTTTGTCCTTTACCGAACAAGAGAAATTTGAACCCGTCATATATGGATCTTTTTCGGTTTGGAAAATTGATGTTTCAAATTTGTCTTCTTTACCTCGATACATTAGTATATTGTAAATATTTCTTATGTTTTTTACTTTTGTTTTATCGAGTAGTTCGGTTGCCTTTGCCAATCTAAATTTACTATTACTATTTTCTTCAATCACAGATTTTGTTGCAAATTTCCCACGCATAAAATGATTAGAATGTATAAATGCGTCATCTATAAATTTTACGTCAACACCATCACAAAAAACTTCAATAGAAACCGCAATATTTTTGTTGATATCAATAGCATTCACATGAAAGCCAGATGCAGGTTTTAACTCTTTGCATCTATTTATTAAATCATCTATAGATCTTGCTTCGCTGATGTGCCTTTGTGTAAAATATCTTGAAAGGTTATTTATGTTTGGACTAGGGTCATAACAATAATTTATAGTTTTAATTATTCCATAACTGTTCCATGAATAACTATTTCCAAACGGCATATTGAATATATCAAGTGTTACAAACCAGCCATCTTTGGTATAAACCTTACTAAGACAAAAATTATCTTTATCATAATTGTCATCTTCATTGTGTGAAAGGGTAAATTTCCCATCTTTGTCTTTGCAAATGATCGTAGTACAATGGTCAATTTTAGCGAACAATTCAGGACACATCATTAAAAAGTATGTTTGAAAGTTCACTTCCGCACCGTCGGCTTTGCCTTTGATTTCTTCATAATAGTCTGGATATTTATCTTTTAATTTTAACAACAAAGAATTACTTAGCTTCTTTATTTCAAGATTATTTAATAAATTCTCATAAAAAGGTATATCTTTTCTTATACTTTTTTTAAAAAATTCCCCAGAGACCTTTCCATTTTCATATGGCGTTCCATTTAATCGTAGTATTCTCATTTGTATATTCCTTTATTATTACTCCAAATTCATATGTGTTTGTTCAAAAACTAAATCTTAAATAATTATTTATAATTTTTTTATTTTTCTTAATCTTTATCTAAAATTGTTTCATCTAACAATGTCACGATATCAATAGCTGGTTCTTCATAAGGGTGCACTTCTCTTATTTTTATGATAACTTCCTTAACCTTTTTTAATTCGCATACTGCTTCTAATTTTTCTTCTTTAACAAATTCAAGTTTATTTTTTTACCTATGTGCGGTTTTGCTTTTTCATTTGGAATAAATATCCCAATACTTTTTGTAGAAGTGGTACAAAAAGAATAACTTCCTATAACCCTAGCACCTGTTTCACACATAGCCTTTCTCACATTATCAACATTTTTACAGGAACGGTTACAAATATTTTAACTTTTTAATATCAACTGACTTTTCTTTTCCTTATAACGCATAGATTATTACTTCATATTTTAACATAGATCTATCATTTTTGTATCGTTTTTGTATAATTTTTTCATTAGAATAATCTCTTATATTTTATAAGTTAAAATTTATTTCTATTTATTAAAAATTTGAGAGTATTTGTTTTGACAAAATTTCAAGATCTGCTTTTCATTTATATTAGTGTGTGATATAATTATTTTAGGAGATAGTTATGAAGTTAGATATAAATATTTTAAAAGAAGACAAGGTCTCTTATGATAAATGGAAAGCTTTGGAAAAAGAATACGAATTAAACGGCGAATATAATAAAGATACTGACCCCGTCGATTGGAATGCTTGCGACCCTGTGACTGAAGATTTTGAATATATAAAAAAGGGGCTTAAAAATGCAATTTTACATAAAATATATTTAGCAGTCCTTAAAGGTTATACCAACAAAATAAATAAGGAATTAATTAATTTAAAAATTGTAGGTAAAGAAAATATTCGTCATTTTAAAGGTGGAGCAATTGTTACTTGCAATCATATAAGCAAAGTTGACTCTTTCCCTATCCGTGCTGCTTTAGGTATGGATATAATGTATGTTGCTGCCGACTTTAATAATTGGAAAGGAGCTATGGGCGTTATCGGTAGAAATACAGGTTATCTTCCGCTTCCTACTACGCTTAATAAAAATATAATGCGTAAATTTAACGAGGCAATAGAATACTACTTATCTAAAGGCAAAAAAATATTGATTTATCCTGAGCAAGCAATGTGGCGCGACTATATTAAACCAAGACCACTTATGAATGGGGCATTTCATTACGCTGCAAAGCATAATGTGCCTATACTACCTCTATTTATTACTATTCAACCTAAAAAACAAGAAGTCGATGAGTTAGGGCGCGCAAACTTCGGAGATTATACCCTCCACATTTTAGAGCCAATTTATCCTAAAAAAGAATTGTCTGTAAAAGAGAATATTGAATATATGCGTAAAGAAAATTATCGTTTGTGGAAGGATTTATATGAAAAAACATATAATATACCTTTAACATACACAACTAAGGACAAATCAAAATTTAAAGTTGATAATATTTATTAAAATGTAAAATAAATTAATTTCAAAACCTTGCAAAAATCAAATATTTATGATATATTACTTTTCGTACAAATTTATAGATATTTTATCATAGAAATATTTCATATAAATTTTGTACGAAAGTATTATAATGAACTTAAAGCAAATAAATAAACACGAAAGCCTAACCAAAACATATAATTCTTAAAATAAAAACTATAGTAACTAATATAAAAAGGATTTACTTTCCCTATGCTAATGTAGCACAGTCGGTAGTGCACCGCCTTGGTAAGATAAAAAATGGCAAATATTACCACTCGAAAATTAACAAAATTTAACTCAAAAACTGAATATGCTAATGTAGCACAGTCGGTAGTGCACCGCCTTGGTAAGGAAATTTTAGCGCCTAAAAAAGACTAAAAAAT
>CASGDZ010000004.1 GCA_949300385.1 uncultured Christensenella sp.
CGACTAAAAGAAGAAAATCAATATTACAAGGCTGAGATTGAATACTTAAAAAAATTAGATGCCTTAGTTCGTGCGGAAGAGCAAAAGAAAAACAAAAAGCATTAGTTGTTTCTGAATTAAGGCAAAATTATCCGCTAAATATTCTTTTAGATATTTCGAAGTTATCAAGAAGCGCTTTCTACTATCATTTAAAACAATTTAGCAATGTAGATAAGTATGAAATTGAAAAGAAAGAGATTTTAAAGATATTTGAGCAAAATAAAGGTAGATATGGTTATCGTAGAATACTAATAGATTTAAGAAATTTAGGTTACAAAATCAATCACAAAACCGTGTTAAAACTAATGAAATATCTAAATATTCAAGGTAAACAAAGAAAAAGCAAATACAAGTCCTACAAAGGCGAAGTTGGTAAAATTGCTCCCAATATTTTAAATAGAGATTTTGTAGCAAATGCTCCATTTCAAAAGTTAACAACAGATGTAACAGAATTTGCTGTATGTGATGAGAAAGTTTATCTATCTCCAATTCTAGATATGTATAACAATGAGATAATTTCTTATTCAATTTCAACCAGTCCTAATTTTAATCAAACAAGAGAAATGCTAAATGGATTGATACATAAACTACCAACCAATGTTCACCCCATACTACATTCAGACCAAGGCTGGCAATATCAAATGAAAGAATACCAAAGAATATTAAAAGAGAATAATATACAACAAAGTATGTCAAGAAAAGGAAATTGTTTAGATAATAGCGTAATGGAAAATTTCTTTGGAAGACTTAAAATAGAAATGTTTTATGGAGAAAAATTAGAAAGTGTTAACACTTTCATTGACAAATTAAAAGAATATATATATTATTACAATAACGAGAGAATAAACTTAAGATTAAAAATGAGTCCGGTAAAATACCGAACTCAAAATCAAATTATTTAATTAAATTTTTGTCCAACTTTTGGGGTGCACCCCAAATTCTCAGTCTTTTTTATTCAATTTTTTCAAAAATTTTTAGACAATTTTTTAGACAGTGGCAATTTTTAAGTAAAATTTGATGTTTTTATGTAATGTGAAATATTAAAATTTTACAAGCAAAAATGACATTCTTTAGACACTTTTTACAAAATTTTTAGACAATTTTAAGTAAAAATTAGTTATGTAAAAATAAGAAAATCCCTTATAAAATAAGGGATTTGAGTGGTGGACCAGCAGGGACTCGAACCCTGGACCCATTGATTAAGAGTCAATTGCTCTACCAACTGAGCTACTGGTCCATATTTATAGTTTTATGTCTTTTCGGACCCTTCGATTAAGAGTCAGTTGCTCTACCAACTGAGCTAAGAGTCCATGTCGTCAATTTATCCTACTTTTATAATTTAAAATTAACTAAATGTTTATAATAAGTTGAATAGTTATTTTATTATCTAAATTATAATTACTAACTATCTGAACAATCTAATTGACTTCTATATTTTAGCAAAAAGACGAATGTCTGTCAATACTTTTTGAATATTTATTAAAAAAATGTCAAAATTTAATACCCCCGTCATTATTAAAAATTAAAAAACGGCAGTTTCAATTGTAAATACTGCCATTTTTATTTTCTTAGTTAATTTATTGAAATAATAATCCAACCGAAACAATATTTGATAATATTAATGAAAAATTGTATTAATATTAAAGCATTGGCGTAAACAATTTTAAGATAGCGCATATCATTCTAATAAGAGCATTTTGTTTGAAATTCTTCATATTTTTGCTATTGCTAAACATACGCTCAAAATCTCTTTTCATATCCATTAAACTATCTGTGTTGTACATTAAAACTCCGCATTCATAATGATGCAGTAGACTTCTATAATCAAAATTTATTGTACCAAGAACAGCAAGCATATCATCACACAATACTTGTTTTGAATGTACAAAACCTTTAGAAAATTCAAAAATTTTTACACCACTAGCCTGCAAAGTTTTATAACTAAATCGCGTAATAGCAAATATTATTTTTTTGTCTGGTATATGTGGAGTAATAATTCTAACATCTACTCCACGTTTACTAGCAGTGCATAGAGCATTAGTAAGTTTATTGTCGATAATCAAATATGGGGTCGTAATCCAAACATATCTTTCTGCTTGATTTATCATATTAAGGTACACATTTTCTGAAATATAGGCGGGGTAAGCATAACTTGGACCATCTCCAAACGGGCAAACTAACCCTTTTCCCTCTGTTTTAATGCTTGCATAATCTGGGAGTAAATTTGCAATATTTTCAACTAATTGTGCCTGCCCATCATAAATGTGTAAGAACATGAACAAGAGCGATTGAACACCTTCACCCCTAAGTTTAAGTCCTGTATCTTTCCAATATCCAAACTTTTGTTTAATATTAACATATTCATCTGCAATATTCAATCCGCTAATAAATCCAACTTTCCCATCAACAACTGTAATTTTTCTATGATCCCTATTATTGTGGAAAGCAGATAGAATTGGTACAAACGAATTAAATCGCACGCATTTTATGCCTTGTTTATTTAATTTTTTTGTGTAATTGCTCGGAAGTTTTCGTATAGTTCCCATATCATCGTAAATAAGGCGGACTTCAACCCCTTCTTTAACTTTATCTAACAAAATATTCAGTATTTTATTCCACATTTCACCGCGTTCAATGATAAAATACTCCATGAATATATATTTCTCAGCGCCATTTAACTCTTTTATTAATTCTTCAAAAAATATTTCACCTGTTTTCAAATATTTTGTGTCAGTATTTGAATATGTTTTCATATTTGAGATGTTGTATAAATATTCAAATTGCCCATAATATTTGCCTAAAATTTCCTTTAATTTCTTATCTTCAAAATCGTATTTTACTTGATATTTTACTATATTTTCTTTCGCTTTTTCGTAATATTTTTTATATTTTACAGGCGGACTATGGCGAACAAAAATAAGGTATATTACAAGCCCAAAGATTGGAAATATTAAAACAACAATCGCCCATGTTAATTTACCTTCTACAATCATGTTGCAATTGATCAAGTATATTAACAAAATCAATGCAAAAATATTTATTGTAATCTCTACCCAACTATACACCTTTCCAAATATATCGGGGTAAAAGTAACTAAGCATGAAAGGAAGACAAATAGAAAAAGCGATTTGCAGAATCAATGCAACTGCAACTAAAGTAAATCTATTAAAAATTAATTTTAATAATCGCTTCATTTGTTATTCTAATAATTTATGTAATTTCAATTGAAAATATCAAATAATTATTTACTAATACAAGAAGTTCTAAATATCTACTTTGTATTTAAAATAATAGTCTTTCAATATACCTTTATAATCATCTTTCCATGGTTTGTTTCTACCAAGATAATGAATAATTTTGTTGTTATTTTCAACCCAATCAAGATTAATTCTGTGTTTTGGCCTGCGCATGTTGTAAAATGTAATATATCTATCACTAAGATTGTAAATCTTTGGATCAATTAGACGCACTCTATCGCCAAAAAATTTAAAAATCACATCTTGATCATACAAACACATTCTCCAACCATTTCTTCTAATGAATTTAAAAATTTCGTTCATGTCGATCAGTGTCCTTAATTCTTTTATATTCATCATCATGACACCTGTGTTGATATAAAAATGATTTTTATCTACAGTTAATCGAATACGATTAAACCATTGCATGAATGATCGAATTTGCGTGCACGCAATAAATAAATTACCTTCAAAATTCATGTTGTATAATTCGTCAATGTTATTATGTACAATCAAATCACTATCAAGATACAATATCCTATCAACACTTTCTGGAAGCATAACAGGCGCAAAAATTCGATAATAAATTTCATACGGATAACGCTTCACAGTTGGCGCCCCTTTAAACAATGAATTATCCATCTCTATATATATAGGGTTGATATTCGCTCTAACTTTTGATAAAATTAACGCTTTATCTTCATCAGTCAAATTGCTATGCATAACATAGACATCAAACATACTTTCTTTGTTGTTTAGCGACAACGAATTTATCATTGTCAAAAAATGACAAATGTATCCTTTATTTATATTTACTAAAATATTTTTTTTTAGATTTTTATCGATTATAGTAAAATCTTCTCCCATATTATCTCCTAAACAAAAAATTTTATAAAATTTTCAATTTAATATGATTGTACGAAAAATAATGGTCTAAGTCAAGTGATATAATATTTTTGCAAATATTATCATTATTTTTGTTGCAAAATTTAAACGATGTGATATAATAAACATATTAATCAATGGGGTATCGCCAAGCGGTAAGGCACTGGTCTCTGAATCCAGCATTCGGTAGTTCGAATCTACCTACCCCAGCCAACCTGTTATTTTAATATTTATTGATAAAAATAAAATTAAATTTAAATTTTAAAGATTTATATAATGTTGTAAATCTAAATATCAATTTTATAATTAAAGATAAAGAAATATTCATTCTGGATATAAAAAAATGCTAGCAAAACGCTAGCACTTTTTAATTTGCTATATTGTGATAAGTCTGAACTTCAACTTTATTAGTTACATTTTCAGTTGTTATATTATCAACTTTATTTTCAATACTAGCAACATCTTCATTTTGGATAATACCGTCATTATCTACAATAGAACTACCATTATCGCTTATGTCGTTTTCAATTGCAACTTTTATATTCCCTTCCGTATTATTTGCAGATTCTATTTCAATTGATTCTGCTTGTATAATATTTTTGCTTAATTCATCAATCTTATCCAACAAATCCGATTTTATTTTTTCTATAAGAACTTCGAAATCATTTTTACCAGTGTCAGTATTAGTCTCATTTTCCGAGTCAATGGGAATAATATTTTCATTCTTATTGTCCATCGACTCATCATGTGTATTCTCGTTTGAAACATTTACTGAATTTTCTAAAGTATTAGATTCAGATAAAACTAGTTCATTATTAGCATCATTATTTATTTCAGTAGTTGCTACTTCACCGCTATTTTCGCACGAACTATTTAAAGTTGTTTCACTAGCTGATTTTGTAGGATCGCTTATTATACCTATAACGACAAGCAACCCTAAAACAGCTGTCGCAATTTCATTAACATAAGCAAGATCAAATTGAAAATCAAAAGCCTGAAAGATCAGTAAAACTGCGCTGACAATAGATATCCAAAAGTTATAATTTGTTAGTCTATTTTTCCATTTCATTTTAACTCCTTTACATTTTTAAAACTATCTAATATTAAAAATTCTTTAAAGGATTGCAAATATTGAAAATATAGATTAAATGATTTTATTAATTTTGTATCAATATATTTTTTATTAAATTTATAGAAAATTTTATTATTTTTTATAAAAATTTTTAATTTTTTTTGAATTTTTAATGATTTTCTATTTATTTTTATAATATTTTTAAAATTTTTTAAATTTTTTAAATTTTTTATTTTAATATTCATAATATTCTAGTGTTGCTTTATCAACTCTGGCACTTGTATTTGAAGATGATATTTCTAATTTTATTTGTTTTGATATAAGTTTAAAATTAAATTCATTCATACCTGTTTGATATGTAGTAAATGATATACTGCTATCATCTAGCATGAGATTAAATTTTACACCTTCGTCTGCAATAATATTAAGTTTTGTAAACATCTTATTATTAAAACTATCGACCAAATTTTGACTAGACCAATATTTCGGCAATGGATCAGAAAGAAATATACTCTCATCAGTCGATATCTCACCAATTTTTGCAGAATTCTCTCCATTAAAAACAACTAATAGTTTTTCAAAAGCTTCACACTTTGCAGGACAAAAACTTACAACATCTACCCCTCTTAAAATTTGGTACGAGCCATCTGTAATGTTTAGTATAACAATTGTATTATTAATATAATCTCCGTTTTCGCATAATACGCTCTTATCGTCATTAAAGTTAAGCCTTAATGCCAAATAATAAATATCTCCTAGTGATGAAGCAAATGCACTATCATTATTTTGGATTAAATATTTTGATAAATCAATATCCAATTTTGTTACACGCGCGCCATTAAACGAATAGATTCCATCGATAGTCATAAATACGATTTCATTACCACATAAACAGACCGTATTTGGAAATATTCGCGTATTAGATACATACGCTTGACTGATTGTAAATTCTCCTTTTGTGTTTACAATTTTTGTAATACCATAATCTCTAAATACATATATATCTTCGTCAAATGTGACTACTTTGCGCGCGTATCCAATATCATCTTCTAATGAGATATAACCTGAATTTTCACTGATATTTCCAATATTTTCAAACTTCCAATCGCTAGCATACCAAATTTTATATGCCGGATCCATAATTGTACTAAAAATCATGCCGTCATTGTAACACATACTCGTGATATTAGGAACATTCTCTATTGTATATGGTACATAATTTGTACGCCAAACAACTAACTTCTCATCGCCAGATAACATAATATAATCTGTATCATCTTTTTTACATTGCATTATAAAAGGTGTGGATTCAAATTGTATATTTGGCATAGCAAACATTATTTGCATACCACACAAAAACTGATGTAAATACACCTTATATTCGTTACTACAAGTCAACAATCGATAATCGGTATTTTTATTATTTGGGAAATATTGTTTTGTAAATGCAAGCCCTGTAATTCCATCAAACAAATCTGCCATATCGAGTTGATATGTGTTTGTGTCACCTTTAAAGAGCGGAAAATCAGCCATTTTAACGCCAAATGAATTTTTTAAAGTTTCGCCTGGATTATAGTTATAAAATTTATCTGCACGCAATTGTCCTGAGTTAAAATCATTAAACTTATTTAAGTCTATTATTTTTTTAGTTTTCACTCCCATCTCCTTTGTGGCAAATTGAAAATACGAATATTTTTTAAATTCTCTGCCACATCAATATACCTATCGTGGAATTCATTAAATTCATCAAACAAACCGACTGCTAAACAATAGTAAGCACACAATGAAAAGATTAGTGCATCTGGACTAAAATTTGATAGAAAATCAATATCTTCAAACATACTTTCAATAGACGGATAAGTGTAATATTCGACCAAATAAGTACCATCGTTCTCCATAGTTAAATATCTGTTAATAATCTTATATTTTACTGCACTTCCATTTAGAAAAACATTATGCACGCGTATAAAATTCGTAAGTGAGGTTATCAAAAATTTTTTATCAATAGTTGTAACCTCTGTCTGTTGAACCATAGGTACATAATTCGTACAAAGTTCTTGCAATGAAAATTTTATAAGGTTATATAGGCGTGCAATCTCTTCATTTTCAAGTGCACTAGACTCATTCTCTTCATTAGAGGTTTTCATTATTTCGTATGCGTTTTTTAAGCCAAGCAATTCTGCACTTTGCATCATTATATCAATAATCTTCATATATTCTCCTTAGTCTGACTTTAATTCGTCTTCGACCATTTCATTTAACTGAGTTTGCACGCTAGATTTATCCGCGCTTTCTCTCAATTTATTAAAGTTGTCAATCTCTTCCAAAATTCTTTCAATGTTCTCACTCTTAGTTTTTAATACATGAGTCAATGTTCGTTCATCTAAAAAATCGTATGGAATTAAAGTACAAAATGTACTATCTAATTGACTAGAATTATGAACTTCAAAATCACCCGTTAATGTATCGTAAACAATGTAATAATCTCTATCTATATTTTTTATTCGTTTTGATATTTCATATACATCATGAGTGATTTTGATTTTCATATAATTTCCTTTTAAAAAATTTTAAAAATCATCCAAATATTTTGTAAATTTGGATGATTTTAGATAGTTTTTTATAAATTTTTATATTTTTTATTCTGTTTGATTAGCATTGTTTACCATTACAGATGTACTAAATGGATTAGTTACAGTTGCGCTGATATTAGTAAATTTTGCTTGTCCATTAGGCTGATCACAAATCAAATCTGCGTATTTAACAAGCGTTGCAGTGTATGCTGGATATCCGGCTTTTTGACGCAAGATTTTGCCACCTTCTCCTTCAATCCATTCCCAATCGCATAATTGATGTAGAGTGAATTTGCTAGTATCAAGCATATAGAGAGTATCGTCCGGCACAAATCTATCTGAAACGACAGGTATCCCATTAAAGCTGATTGCCTTATATCCACCCTCAAGTACAGTTACATCAATGTTTCTACGATAACATGCTAGATATTGTTGATATGCGCGTTTTACACCTGCACCGCATGTAATAAAGTCGATATTTGAACCTGTATTTTCTTCTAGGAAGTCTACTGCTGTTTGAAGTAAACTATCGTTTATTTCTTGCGCTTGTACTGGAGATGAAATGTATGGGTTAAGCCATTTATTCGAAGTTCTATCTAGTCCATATAGATTAGCAGAAGTGTTAAAAATTGCACCTAAACCTGTAATTTCGTTTCCTTTACTCCCTTGTACATATAGTACATCATTGGATGCCAAATCTGAACTTGGTGTAGAAGTAAATGAAATAGTTTTGTTTACTCTATCAACATATGCGATTCTTAAACCAGAATGAGTTTTGCTCGCACTTCTATAAACATCTACAACCATACCTTCCATTAAGTTTTTAACGCTATCCATAGTGGCAACGCCAGCGGAATAACTTGATACTTTACCAACTTCTCCTGAGCCGTCCCCATATAGCATACGCCCTAAATTGAATTTAGAAGCGGTGATTAGCCCTTCCATTTCAGCATTAAGTAAGTCTACAAATGCGCCATTGCTGTTAGCACTCGCTCTAATAGCTTTATCGCTGATTTCAATAGTTCCGTATAAATTTTTTAAAGTTGTTTTAAATTGAACATAAGTATTTTCTTTAGCAGTAGGAAGTTCTCCTGTTTCACTACCTGCACCTACACCGCCATTTAAACCGATGGGTGCCATCTTTATAATTTGTTTACCATAGACATCTGCGCTAGATTGTTTAATTTTAGCAAATAGCGGATTTGTCTTTGTATTTAATTGATTGCAAGCCGCAACCAAATATGCATCTTTTAGTGCATTTTGTGCTGTAGTTAAATCTATCATCTTTTCTCCTATTTTTGTTTTATTATAGATTTTGCGATTCTACCTGCTTCTTGAATTGTGGTAGGAATCTTAGGTGTTGATAAAAGAATACTACCGCTAGATTCTAGTTTAATAGGTGAATTTTGAGGTATTTTAGATAGGTAATCTTTCACGATTCTATCCTTTATATCCTTATTTGAATAAATATATTTGCTCAAAAACTCATCATCTTTAACATAATCTTCTGCGCTTTTGTAGTTATTTGCGATTAATTTAATCGTCTCTTCTCCAAGACTAAGATTTTCATCGTTTGCTAAGCTTTCTTTTAGCGCGCTACTAAAAGGCTGAGCAATATCAAATTTTGCTACAAAATCATCCACTCTTTTATCAATTTCAGCTCGTTTATTTATGTCATTTTCAATCGACTGCTTTTCGTTTTCGAGCTGAGAGAGTCGTTGACTCTTTTTGGTAAATTCTGCTTCAAGGCTAGCGTATGCTTTCAAAAGGCTTTCCGCGTCCTTGAACTTACCAAAATTTTCTTTGGAGCCAGAATTTTCAATAGCTGGTTGTTCCAATTCTTCCATAATTATTCTCCTTTATTATCCTGAATTTTTATGCTTGCATTTAACAATTTTTTATGTTCTTCAATATGTTGTAATAATTTATCAATTATTTTCTTTGAATTAATTTTCTTCTTTATATCTCCACCTAAAATATACGCTGTATGTTCATCTATATGTATTTGGTGATCATCAATCGGTAAAATCTCTAAATCTTTATTAATAGGGTATAAATTCTCTTCTTTCGCACGATTTATATGAAGAGTTGGCAAGTCAAGTGAATTTTCCCACATGCCGAATCCTAATAAGTCTAAGCATTTTTTTCTCGTGCTCTGTGAAAATTTTCCGTCTTGGTCATACATTAAACCTTGTTTAATAAGGTCTAACAGCATAGTCCTGCGTTGACCTAGCGAATCAATTGTATCTGTAGATGTGTCAAACACTACATCATCACTTGATATCTCATTTTGATCCCAATAGTACATTTGAATGGAATTATTATCGCCATTTATCTTCAATAAGCGAGGAATCACTGCAAATTGTTTGTATAATCTAAGGATATATTTTGCAACAATTTTTACTGCCAATTTAGTAGAATCTATCGCTGTTGATAATCTTGAAATATCTTGTTCTGCTAAAAGTTCAAGTGCAACACCTGACATACTTGTATACTGCGCATAACTATCCGTCATCATATCACTGACACCCGATACCGTTTTAAATTCGGATAATAGCCTATCTTCTTCCGCATCAAAGTCTACTGTCATCTCAGGATTTTGCATAATCTCAGGTACTTTACTTCCCTGTCTATATACTAAAACTTTCCCAGGAGATAACCCTTCAATCTCTAATGCGTCCGTATCAACGCTTCCGTCTTCTACTGCTAACACATTCATAACTGCGCGATTAAAATATTCATGTTTTCTGTTTCTAACTGCATTGTAGGCGCGTTGTACTGGTATCATTCTGTCAATTACACTAACGCCAAAGAAACTACCTGGAAGATAGTTCGAAATTTGTTTAACAAAAGGGAAAGTTCGTTGATTAAGTTCGTCATTCACATAAGGCAATTCACCATCAAATAGAAGTTTGTCTCCCGCTATAATTGTCAATCGTCCGTTTGGATATGCTTTTGTAGGGCGTTCATATCGCTCTATCACTACGCAATGATGTGAAAGTGAAGTGTTTGCAACTTTATTTATATGCGCGTCATAGCCAAGTCCACCTAATCCTTTAAAGCTACTATCCAATGTGAAAGCGTGGACTTCTTCTACATCTACATCAACACCCCACTCTGATTTTACTTGATCAATGTCGACCGCGCGTGCATGAATCAAACTTTTTACATCTTCTATTCGTTCGCTAGACAAATTGTCAGGAAAAATTTCAAATGGAGAAATAACTTCAATCTCAACATCTCCCTCACGAATTGAATTTCCGTTGTCATCCGTTGCCACCATTTTACCTGAATTCGTATTCCATACAACCTTGTAAAAGGCAGTACCGCATATCTCACTCCAAGTCGTTGCAGTCTTTTCTATGTCTATTAAATTGAGTCGATTTGAAACGGAATTCAATATTTCTTTGCTAAGTTTAGCGCTCTCAATGTCAGCCTCGTCCGTTGTAGCAGGTATAACAGTAACGGTAGGTGTATTCGAGCATATTTTTGAAATTCTAGTTTCAATCATAGGAGCTATATGATTAAACACTTCTTTTTCTTGCCAAAAGTATTGTTTTTCATCTTCTCTTACAGTATTATTTCGCGCAATATAACTATATTGATTGCCCATCATAAAATTTATGTTTAATTGCCATTGTGCTTCTAAACTCATTCGCGCGTCACGTCTAGCATTATAATCAGCGCGTATTGCCTCTACTAATTGTTTATTTGTGATTTTACTCATCTTTACCTCTCTTTTTAAATATTGGTTTTACTGCTTTTGGTATCATGAATTTACCAAGTTCGTGATATAATTCGTTCGCACAATTTGCGCATAAATATATATTGCCATCAAATATAAATTTTTTGTTGACGATAACATAATCGCAAGGATTATTGCAACCGCTTGCATCACATTTTACTTTTACTTTTGCCTTTTCTACTATCACTCTCAATCTCCTTAAGTTCGTTTAATAATCTCAATTTTTCTCTATCTAAATCTTCATCGCTAAGTTCTTCGTAATTTTGTGTATTTGTTATTTGCTGATAAACAAGTTTTATAATATCTGCATTCGGCGGTATTGATTTTTCTACTTTCTTTTGCTTTACCATGACCAATTCGCCTGTATCACTATCCTTTGTATACTCACTTGTAATTTCTATTAAATTCATACCCATTATGCACTTCTTTAAAGCGCGCAATGTTACATCGTCAAATATATCATCCATCATGAAATCTCCTTAAATTTTTGATCAGTCGTTCTTTATTTTGCTGTATGAGATTCAATTCAGGTTTTGGCGGTTTATTCTCAGGTCGCGACATAATATAATACCTAAGTTCGTCCAGACAATGGTCGTCCGATTTTACTGGGCTATCACCATTCCCCCATCTGTATGACTTTATCTCTCGAATTAGGTTTTTACATGTGTTGAAGATAAATAATCGCGATTTGCCTTCGCTGTTTTTTAAATATGCCTTAACTCGCTGTATACCGCTGAAAACATCTTTATTTACATTTGTATTTACTAATATTCCGTATTCATAAAATAGGTCAGCTACACTTTTGATAGATGCTAAAGTAGTTTGATTTGCCGCACTATCTATCAGCGCTTCTATCATGCCATTTCTATTTTTATGCCAATTCAATTCTTCACTAATTCTATGTATTTCTCCGCTATGATAAGCGATGTCCTTATCGTGGTCATAATGCTCTGCAACTACATATATATTCCCATCATAATCGATTGCGTACCAATGGCAAGAAAGCGGATTTCTAAGTCCGGGATCAATAGATAATTTATCCTGCCAATCGTATGGAATATCAAATGGTTCAATAACATTTATATTTTCATCAAACTCAGGATACACTCTTCCCCCTAAACTTAAAAATTCTCCTTTTTCTCGCGTTTTTAATTCGTCAGTTGACATGCCCGCACGCATAGATTTTTTTGCTTGCTCACTTATAAAAGGATTGTCGTCCCATGTTATGAATTCATACCAAATATTTTCGTCATTAAATTTGTTAAGATATATCTCATCATATACAAATGTCATACCTTTAAGTGGCGTCATAGTCGCAAATATTTCGCCGTTTTTATCAAGCACACGCATTCTACATTCTTGATAAATATCATACGGAGGCTCCTCATCAAACCATACATAATCTAAACTTGTTCCTTGAAATTTTTCTCTGCCCTGATCACAACTTTTAAATCCAATTTTACTAATTGTACCAAACACATTTTTAACAAGTATGTAATCTATGACTCCGTTTTTATAGTTATCTTTTCTCCCATGCAACATCACAATATCTTCTATCCAATCGGGATTAAGATAATATAGAATTTTACTTTGCGCTACATCGCGTTGCACTTGCGTAGACAAACTTACTACCCAACCATTAGTAGCATGCGTTATCTTTTTATAAGGATGAATACCGCGCGCTAGATATACAACTTCAACCGCTCCACATTCTGTTTTTCCCGTTCTGTTCCCACCGAACACCCACCTATTCTTTTTTGTACATTTATGGAATTCAATTTGTTTTAAATGAATTTTTTCTCCCGTATTATAATTTGACAATTTATTTTTTAATTTTCGTTCTTTTTGAATCTCTTCAATCTTTAAAATCTGTTTAACCAAATTCATTTTGACCACACTTTACACTAAAAATCGTCAAGTTAAGCTTAAACTTGTCATTTTGTTTAAAAATATTTGTGCTAAACTTAGAATATGATTTCAATTATAATTTTTTTAATTCTTATATCTTCGTTATTTCCTTTCTTTATTGTAGAAAATTGCGTTAGCGTTTATGCTAGCACTATCTATTACGCGCGAATAATGACTAATAATGCATATCTATACAAATCTCCACTCGACATTGACGACTACTCTAATGTTTACTTTATATTGCCCCAAACTTATTTCGTTGAATTATTAGATTTAAGCAATTCAGATTTTTATAAAGTAAATTATTCAACCTTTACAGGATATGTAAAAAAAGATTGCGTGCAAGCAATCGTAGGTGCGCCACAAAATGCATATCTAGATAATTTAAACTTCCGAATATATGCTGAAATGAGCAGAGACCTTAGAAGTGAACCTACAACTCTCAGTGGAAGTTCAAGTCAAGTCGCATACATTCCGTTGTATAACAGAAATCTTACATATTATGGGTCTATTGTTGGCGAAGAATGCATAGACGGTCGCACAAACATTTGGTATTATTGTAAATATAGTGCCGATAAAGACTACTATGGATATGTATATAGCGATTTTTGTGATGAATTGCCCGATCCTTTACCTAAAAATAGCGAGGAAGTAGTCTATACTACCGCTCCCGATTTTGGCGAAACTGAAACCCCAAATGCTTTACCTATAGACAATTCAGCCACTGCTATAATTATTGCTATTTTATGCGTGCCTGCTTTGATATTCATATTTTTAATATTAAAAGGCACTAAAATTATTAAAAATGAAAAACTTAGTACTGGCGAGATACAAGACTATAATCCTTTAAGCCATTAATGGACTAGTTCGATATGACATTCTCCTATCTTTAACCTCACGACGAATATTAGTGATCCAATCTTCACTATCAATAATTTTTTCTAATTTATTGATATATTTTGATGAATTTAAAGCCAAAGATAGATTTTCAAATGCTTTTTCAATTCTTCGAAAAGCAGTGCGCTCTTTTAAATTAAAAATACCACATATCTCTGCCATACTAATTGTATAATTCATCTTAATATATAATATCTTTTTGTCATTTTCACTGAGCGTTGAAATAGCTCTATCTATTATCAGTTTTAAGTTAATCAGTTGATTTTTTCTCGTCATTAAGTCTATAATATTATTACATACATCAAGTGAGCCTAACTCTTCACTAGAAGTACTGAAATAGTACGCATGATTTTCAATAAATCTATCTAGTGCTTCACATCTTTTTCTTAACATTCTATAAATTTTAATTAATGCTTCTGCATCATAAACATCTATCATTTTGCTCTCCGTTTTATGAGAAAAGTATATATTAAGAAATGTCGAAAAGTCAAGTGTATATGTCACTTTTTTACAAAATTGGTATATATTTGGCATAATTTTCGATATAAATTGACATTTTTGTCGAACATTTGTTCTATTTTTTACAAAATGTATAAATTAAAATTTATTTAAGCAAATAAAAAATACAACTACCTTGAGTTGCATTTTTTTAAGACATTAAAGTGGATAATTTTGCCACACTTACTTCGTATGCCACTTTTTGAATTGGTTCGTCCTCCCCTTCTATATGTTTACTATATTCTCTACTTTGAATTCGACCTAAAAGATGAACTTTTGTGCCAACCGGCATCTCACCGACATATTGTGCATCTCTACCCCACGCAATACATGGAATATAATCTGACTTATCATAATTTCTATTCACCGCTAATAGCATATCGCATATTTCTCTATTGAAAGGAGTTACGCGATATATAGGTGACTTGCAGATATAGCCATTTAATTCTATTATATTAGAATTTGCATTATCGTCCCATTCGCATCGCTCGCGACAAAAGACGGATAATATTAATTTGCTTTTACCATCTTCAACTTTGTTAAAACTTCTAAATTGCCCACGCATAGCAAATTTTTCTCCTAAATGCAATGAATGTGTAAGTAATTTTGATGATATGATAACTGGCAAGATATCGTCTTTGCCACTCAATCTTGACACATCTAAATCAAACGAATAAAAATCTTCTCCCATAACCGAATGATTAAATTCTGGTAAACTAGATACTGTCCCTTGAAGATATACTTTATTATTATTTAACAATTCATAATTCATTTGTTTCTCCTTAATTTTTAATTTGTGTACCTTGTGCATTTATCGTATAATTGTCGTAATATATCAAATCTCCTATCGGTACAAGTTTTTTATTATTATTTTTGAAATACTCTAAGATTAATTTAAGTCCGTCTAAAATATGATCAGAGTTATTGTGGCATAGAATAATACTTCCATTTTCCGCTTTAGATGTAACTCGGCCTGCTATTTCGCTACCCGAAAGTCCTTTCCAATCTAAACTATCTACGCTCCACTCTATGCAACTCAAATTTAAACTATCACACACCTCTATCAATGTATTATTATAGTAACCATATGGCGGACGGAAAAGTTTTGGTCTATAACCTGTCAAATTTTCAATTAAATTAATATTTGTAGTAAGTTCTTGCTCTATTTCTTTTCGCGTCAGTTTAGTCATATCTGGGTGCGTGTTTGAATGAAGTCCTATTTCAAATCCGTTATTGTAAATCTCAACTACCATTTCTGGATATTTTTCTATCCAAAATCCAACCAAAAAGAATGTGGCTTTCACACCATAACTATCACAAATTGACATAATCTCACGCGTTTTATCCGCACCCCATGCAGCGTCAAAAGAAATCGATAATTTATTTTCTTCCGTCGAAACTGAATAAATAGGAACTTTCCTACCTACACTAAAATATGTGCTTGCGACGGGAAGTCCATTAGCATTCAGCGCAAATGCCGATAAAAAAACCAGTACTCCAACGATTATAACTAACGCTGTTCTTTTTACAAAGAGCACTTTCATAGATATCTACCATCCTATCCTATCATATTAAATGCTTATCTCAAAAATAAAATGACAACAATTTATATATTAAAAAGTGAAATTTTAAGAAAATTAGTTTAATTATGTCGAAATGTATAAAAATAAAAAAGACTATAAATTTAGTCTTTTTCAATTCTTTTCGCTCCACATGAAGGACAAGTGTTTTCATCATCTTTTAATACAGATCCGCAATATTCACATTTATAACTTTTCTTTTTTAAATTGTCACTCGATAACTTTACATTAATAGCTGAATGTCTTTGAACATTCTTTTTAGAAATATTTATAGAAGAAATAATAATAAATACAACAACAAAAAATATTAATATAAACGAAAATATAAAAATTTTACCTATAAACCCATTAATTGTCATGAGTATATACTAATATAATTTTACAATAATGTCAATAATTTTATAAAATCAAAAACTTTCCTTTTTTAAATAAAATATCATTAAAGCGATCTTTTAATGTGTTCAAGTGCGTTTTTCTCTAATCTACTCACTTGTGCTTGAGATATACCTACAGCATCACTAACTTCCATCTGTGTTTTACCTACAAAATAACGCAATTTTAAAATATTTCTTTCGCGCTCATCAAGACATTTTATAGCGTCCAAAAGGTCAGTATGTTCAATCCATTTTTCTACTGAATGTTCAGTATCTGCTATATGCTCATCAAGGCGCATTTTTTCGTCCCCTTCGCTCATATATGCGTCATCTAGCGATATTGGATTTGTGATTGCATCAATTGCGTCGTAAACTTCGCGAATAGTTAAATTAAGGTCATTTGCAACTTCTTCGAGTCCTACATCATCCGCTCTATTTTCTTGCAATCTTTCTTTACTTTTCAACACCATGTATGCTGTATCTCTTAAACTTCTGCTGACTCGCATGACGGATGAATCGCGTAAAAATCGCTTTATTTCTCCTTGTATCATTGGCACAGCGTATGTTGAAAATTGAACATTAACGGAAGTGTCAAAATTATCTATTGCTTTTAATAGGCCAACACAACCCACTTGAAATATATCGTCCATATTCTCTTTGCTTGTTACAAATCGTTGAGCAACCGACAATACTAAGCGCATATTACAATAAATATAATAATCACGTGCAACTTCATCGCCCGCTTTTATGCGTTTCAACAATTCTGCTGACTCTTCATGACTTAGTTTTGGTAGACTAGATGTATCTACACCACAAATATAAACACGCCTTGCCATATTCACCTCGATAGATATTTTGACTAAATGAATGCATTTTTATTCAAAAAAAATTGAAATAGGCATACTTTTTTATATTTCGACAAATTTGTTATATTATTCTTCTTTTTATTGCCAAACAAAAATGACCTTCATATGTATAATTTTTGTATGACTGTATACATAGAAAGTTTCTTGATACAAAATTTGATTATTGACTTTTGCTTACTTAGGTTAGTTGAAATCACGACGAAAAGCAAAACAACATTTTTTAGACTATTATTGTCTTCGTTAGTTGGTGCATCTTTTAGTGTAATAAGTGCAATATTTTTAAAAGATATGTTTATCATGAATATTATAAAATTTATTTGTGCCTTTATTATGCTAGTTTGTGCATTCAAAACAACATGGAAAGGTTACATATTCAACTTTATACTTCTTTTTATCTACACATACGCTTATGGCGGTGCTATTATGAGTTTAAGTTCATCTACATATTTAACCAATTTTGGCGTAATTATGTCTAGTAAAATAGATTTAGGATTAATAACTTTCATAATTATAATTTTAACCTATATATTTCAACTTGTATCAAACCATGTCAAAAATAAAATCAATTTAAGCAAATTAATTTATACAATTACCCTACACTCAAATAAACATAAAATAAAGATAAATGCTTTTCTTGATACAGGAAATAGACTTACATATTTAGGACAACCAGTTATTATTTTAGATTTAAATTCTTATTTGGCATTGACAAAGCAAAATGTCGTTGAATTTTATCTGTCAAAAACATATGAAATCTCTCTCGGCACGGTAGCTGGAAATAACAACATGAAAATAATAAAAATTGATAGTATAGAAATCAATTTAGGAAAAAAGAAAAAAATATTAACCAACCAATTTGTTGCTGTAAATACTCTTAATAGTTTCAAAGGAACAAATTATGACGCACTTCTTGCACCAAATTTAATATAAGGAGTTTATATGAAAAAGGAAAATAAATTTATTAATTTTATTAAAACCATTTACAACAAAATTAAATTGTCTTTTAAGCGAATATTTAAGTTCGAATTATTGGACGAAAAGGCAATAGTTAATTATATTTTCTCCGCTGAAAGCCTACCTGAACCGCTGGATAGTGAAAGCGAATATGACCTTGTTAAAGCCTTTCAAGAAAATAAGGATCTTCATGCAAAATCTTTGTTAATAGAACACAATCTACGACTTGTTATGTTTATTGCTAAGCGTTTTGATAGCAAAAAATTGGACATTCAAGATCTCGTTTCCGTAGGCTCAATTGGCTTAATTAAAGCAGTAGATAGTTATAAATTAGATAAAAATATTAAACTTGCGACATATGCAAGTAGGTGCATAGAAAATGAAATACTAATGTACCTTAGAAAAGTAAATAAATCGATAAATGATGTCAGTCTTGACGATAGTTTGTCAGGCGATGACGAAGGCAACAATTTGACACTAGGCGAAGTTATTCCAGATGACAAATTAGTTTACGATGAGATCGAATTAAAAGACCAAAAGCAATACTTAATACAATCAATTGAAAAATTAAATGATCGTGAAAAATTGATTATGAGCATGCGATATGGCTTAAATGGTTACGATGAAATGACTCAAAAAGAAGTTGCTGATACAATGAATATATCGCAAAGTTATATCTCACGATTGGAGAAAAAAATATTGCATAAATTAAAGCGCGAAATGTCAAAAAATTTATAGTAGAAAATTGAAATACTTTAGTTATATTTTACATAAAAAAGAAATAGATTTTATACTATTTCTTTCATATATGATGTTGTCTTATCATTTGACTTATTATAAGTCAATTATTTTGATCTAGATTTATTATTTTGATATTATTAAATGTTTCAGGATAGTATGACTTTTCACATTTATATATATTCCATAATCCACTTTTGTGGTTGTCAAAAAATTTAAATCCGTATTCTGTGAATAATCTAATTGATGACAGATTATCTTGATTAATGCAGACACTTTTTTCTAAATTTAAAGAGTTATTAAACATTATTTTTAAAAGATATTTCCCATAACCTTTATTCCTAAATTTTGGGAAAGTGCAAATTTCTAAAAAATGTACTCCTTTTTCGTTATAATATCGTGGTTTATTTGATATAAAACAACAACCAATCCAATTTTTATTTTCATCAAAAAGTACCCACCCACTAAGAGTATCATTATTTTTTTCTAAATAATCTGCATCACAAAAATCGTCATCTAAAAATTCTTTTTTTGCGATATTTTCCCAAGTTTTATAATCATCTTTATTTAGTTTTCGATAATATAAATTATTCATAATTTCTCCTATAAAAAGTAATTAAATTAGTTTATATTTTAACATAAATAAAAGCATTTGTATATACAATTAATACTTGTGAAAAATATTTGATTATTTTTATATTCATTTTTGTTTTTTAAATTAAAATATAGTGCGATAAATTTTTATAAAACTATTATTCTTAAAAATTAACAAAAAAAGAAGTCAGTGGGTTAAACTGACTTCTTCTAATATCTATATCTAAAATGTACTTGTTTTTTAGTTTTGTTTTATTTATGAGTGGCTCTCACTCAATACACTCATGATAACTAATGTTATCAAGTCGACTTTAAAGAATAACTCTTTAAAAGGAGGTGATCCAGCCGCACCTTCCGATACGGCTACCTTGTTACGACTTCACCCCAGTCACCAGTTTTACCTTAGGCAGTTGCCTCCCTTGCGGGTTAGCTCGCTGACTTTGGGTACCCCCGGCTCCCATGGCGTGACGGGCAGTGTGTACAAGACCCGGGAACGCATTCACCCCGACATGCTGATTCGGGATTACTAGCAACTCCGTCTTCGTGAGGGCGGGTTGCAGCCCTCAGTCTGAACTGGGCCCATCTTTTTGAGATTTGCTCCACCTTACGATATTGCGTCTCTTTGTAATGGGCATTGTAGCACGTGTGTAGCCCTAGGCGTAAGAGGCATGATGATTTGACGTCATCCCCACCTTCCTCCGTATTATCTACGGCAGTTTCGTTAGAGTTCTCAACTGAATGTTAGTAACTAACGACAGGGGTTGCGCTCGTTGCGGGACTTAACCCAACATCTCACGACACGAGCTGACGACAACCATGCACCATCTGTATGGATGTTATATTACTATAACTTCACTGCTTTCACAGCTATGCATCCTATGTCAAGCCTAGGTAAGGTTTTTCGCGTAGCGTCGAATTAAACCACATGCTCCGCTGCTTGTGCGGGTCCCCGTCAATTCCTTTGAGTTTTAAACTTGCGTTCGTACTCCCCAGGCGGCATACTTATCGCGTTTGCTACGACCCTGACTTTGTCGATAAAGCCATAGTCTAGTATGCATCGTTTAGGGCGTGGACTACCAGGGTATCTAATCCTGTTTGCTCCCCACGCTTTCGTGCCTCAGCGTCAGTTACGTCCCAGTTGACCGCCTTCGCCACCGGTCTTCTTACTAATATCTACGCATTCCACCGCTACACTAGTAATTCCGTCAACCTCTTCCGCACTCTAGCCTCCCAGTATCTGCTGCAGTTCTATGGTTAAGCCACAGGATTTCACAACAGACTTAAGAAACCGCCTACGCACCCTTTACGCCCAGTCATTCCGGACAACGCTTGCTTCCTACGTCTTACCGCGGCTGCTGGCACGTAGTTTGCCGAAGCTTTCTATTATGGTACCGTCACTATCTTCTTCCCATAATACAGAAGTTTACAATCCGAGGACCTTCATCCTTCACGCGGCGTTGCTGGGTCAGAGTTTCCTCCATTGCCCAATATTCCTAACTGCTGCCTCCCGTAGGAGTCTGGACCGTGTCTCAGTTCCAGTGTGGCCGATCATCCTCTCAGATCGGCTAAGCATCATCGTCTTGGTGGGCCGTTACCTCACCAACTAACTAATGCTACGCGAGCTCATCTCTATTCGATAAATCTTTCACCCCTAGTACTTGTGTACCTGTGGTCATATGCGGTATTAGCAGTCGTTTCCAACTGTTGTCCCCCAGATAGAGGTAGATTACTCACGCGTTACTCACCCGTCCGCCACTAAGGGTAAGTCTTCCACTAAACACCCTAACCATTACAAAAGTAAATGAGAATGCTTAGTGGAAAACCTAACCTCCGTTCGACTTGCATGTTTAAAGCACGCCGCCAGCGTTTGTCCTGAGCCAGGATCAAACTCTACAAAAAATATTCGCTCAATTTAAATAAACGAATTGTTTTTATAAAATACCTTGCTCATCGCTTGGCTAAATTTCGTTGTCTAAAAAACTTGGAATTGGCAAGAACTTTGTTCATCACTATATTCTTACCTGTACATATTAAGATATAAATTGTTCTAACGAACATTACTGTTCGACACTTGCTCATTCAAGTGCGTTATTAATATAACACATCTATTTAACTTTGTCAACACTTTTTTATAAATTTTTTTAAATTTTTTAAAAATATTATTTTGTGTTGGCTAGTTTTCCAGCGCAAGCATTTGTATATTAGCATAATACAAAATTTATGTCAACAATTTTTTATATATTTTTTAAAAATTTTTAAAATTCTTTAAAATTCTACAAAATCTATCAAATTTGCATAAAAATGCGATAAAATATCATTTGTTTTTTTTGCATTACGCTAATAGCATTATATGATTTATACTTATATATATTTCTTATGGATATATTTTTACATGAAAAAATGAGATAAAATCTCATTTTTATTGACTTTTATTGACCATTCGCAGAACTGATTATATTGATATTATCTACAAATATAGTGAACATATCCTGTAAAGTTAAATTTTCAAATGTTACTATTTCCCCATTAACAGTGAAAGTTGTATCTTTAATATCATTATAATTTTCAATTGTTATTAAATTATTTGCTTGAAGTTCACTAATTGTACTCGTTTTTATAGCGTTAGAAAGTTCAGTTGGGATTTGGTTAATAGTCGTGTTCTCATCGATAAGTGCAAGTGCACCAGAAGTTGATCCAAACAAATCACCAACCGTTAAATTATTTATCGTATCTTCGTTTAATTCAGATATTGTATATTTTGCTAGTGCTCCCAACACACCATCAACCAATTCTCCGTTTTGGTCGTAAACTTTACCACTAACATTGTCGTATGAATAGCCTAAAATTGAAGCAACACGAATAGTATCTATTATTAAATCAAGTTCGCTTAAAGTTTTGTTTTCATTTCCTTCCAAAATATAATCTGGAAGTGCTATCCCGTAGTCTAATAAATCTGCCAATGTTAGATTCTCTCCTAATTCGCTAGTAAAACTTGATATAGCAACAGATAAAGGCAAATATTTTAATGCAACAGATATTGTGCTAACTCCTTCACTCTCAACTAATGGATAGACCTTGCCTTTTAGAACAATGGTATTATTTTCACTATCATATTCATATATGTCATGATCTAATTCGCTTGTGGTAAAGTCTAAATCATCGTACAAAATCTTGTCGCTACTATTAAAATATAGAGTCTTTTCTTTAGATAGAATATTATCCATACTAGTTAAATCTACAACTTCTTTTAATTCGTCCGCACTGACGTTTCCGATTAATGCTTGTGCTTCAGTAGCAAGTTCAGTTAAAGGAACTAATTTTAAAGACGAAATATCAATCCCCATGATTTCATTCGGTATATCGATACCAAAATCACTCTTTAAATTATTAAGTGTATAACTATCTGTGTTGTTTACTAAATTAATAGCGTGCGATACGGCTACATTTAATGTAAGTTTATTAATATCTTCGTTTCCTACATTGATGTTAGTATGGAAATGGTCATTGATCCAAGACACTGATACATTAAAATATGCAAAAACACATAGTCCTACAATAGCGGCAATACCTAAAATGAACCCCAAAAATGAACCACCTAAAAATGCGCCTACACCAGACTTTCTTTTAATATTTTCTTTATTCGAATTACTCATAATTTCCCCTTTATAATATTATGTCATAAACGCAAATAAAAATAAATCAAATATGTCGCGTTTTATAAAAGTTTTTCAAATTTTATGACGATAAAAATATCAATTAAAACAATATCTACATGATCACTATAGTGCAACCCGGATTAAGCATAAACAAATCGCCGTCAGCAAGTAGATCAGGACAATAGTTTATCGCAATTTTGCGTACTACATTTTTTGGTGTCCACTGGTCGCAACAAACGAAGTCTTCAATTCTACCTCTATTTTTTAAATCTATACACTTTTTTAAAAACGATTGTTTAATTGCTCCACCAACTCCATGACTACCATAACCATGAATAACTTTCATAACCTTATATCCGCCCTTTTTATACGAATCAAGTTCAATCAAGAATTCCGCAATAGCTTGTGCAACGGTTTGACGATCACTTTTAATATCAATAGTAATTAATTTCATATTAAAAGTATACAATAAATTAATTTTTTTGTAAACAATAATCTATTTCACATATTTAAATATAAAAAGTAATTATTATAGATTGTAATGTTATTTTTACTCACAAAGATATAAAATGAAAAACAGCCCGATTAAGCAGGCTGTTTTGTTTTGCGTTTAATTGGCTTATCTTTGATAATTTCAGGCTTTGCTTTCTTTGTTATGAAATCTTCAGTAACAATGATATTTTTGATATCATCTTCAAAATGACAACTATACATTATATCCAACATACGCTCTTCAAGTATAGTACGAAGTCCACGCGCACCTGTCTTTAATTCTATTGCTTTACGCGCAACCGCCTTTATCGCTTTTGAATCAAATTGAAGGTCAATGCCGTCCATCTTAAACATTTGAATGTATTGTTTTGTTATTGCATTCTTTGGCTCAACTAGTATACGCTCCAATGCCGTTTCATCTAGACTATCAAGCGTAGCGACTATTGGCAACCTACCTACAAATTCAGGTATCATGCCATATTTTATTAAATCTTGCGGTTGAATATCTTCAAATTTGTTTAGAGAAGAATTTTCTTCTTTAGACTTAACATCTGCGCCAAAACCAAGTGAACTAGCAGATTTTCGCTCCCCAATTATCTTATCTAATCCAACGAATGCTCCACCACATATGAAAAGAATGTTAGTTGTGTCAATTTTAATATTTTCTTGTTGTGGGTGCTTTCTTCCTCCTTGTGGTGGAACGGACGCAATTGTTCCTTCTAGAATTTTTAATAGTGCTTGTTGAACCCCTTCTCCACTCACATCACGCGTAATTGAAACATTTTGTGTCTTTCTTGCAATTTTATCTATTTCATCAATATAAATTATTCCACGCTGTGCTTTTTCAATATCGTAATCGGCATTTTGGATTAGTTTTAATAATATATTCTCTACATCATCGCCTACATACCCCGCTTCTGTTAGCGCAGTTGCATCGCTTGAAGCAAAAGGAACTTTTAGCGTTTTAGCAAGTGTTTTTGCAAGTAAAGTTTTACCGCTACCAGTAGGACCAACAAGCAAGACATTTGACTTCTCTAGTTCGACTTCGTCTTCATTGTTATTGCGCTTAATCATATTGTAATTAATGCGCTTATAATGATTGTATACTGACACTGCTAATATCTTTTTGACTTCATCTTGTCCAATGATAAACTCGTCTAATTTAGCTTTAATTTCCTGAGGTTTTGGTAAGTCAATAAATTCATTATTTTCGCTCGCTTTAGTTCTGTTGTTAAAATCCATTAAATCGCGACAAATATTTAAGCAGTCTTTACAAATAAAGCAGTCGCCTTCTGGATTGCTGATGATGTCAGTAAGTTCGCGTGCGGGACGCCCACAAAATGAACAAATTGTATCTATTTCTTTCATAATCCCCCTATTATTTAAAATACAAAATACAGGCACAATGGTCTGTATTTCTGATTTTATGATCGTTTGCTGAAAATCTTGTCTACCAAACCATATTTTAAAGCTTGTTTTGCATCTAAGAAATTATCCCTATCAGTGTCCTTAGTTATAGTTTCTACATCTTTACCAGTATTATCCGCAAGAATTTTATTTAATAACTCGCGTGTCTTTTGAATATGTTTTGCGTGGATTTCGATATCAGACGCTTGTCCTTGTGCACCACCAAGAGGCTGATGTATCATTACTTCGCTATGAGGCAAACATATGCGTTTACCTTTCGTTCCGCTTGAGAGAATAACGGCTGCCATACTTGCTGCCATACCTATACAAATAGTAGACACATTGCATTTGATGTACTGCATGGTGTCGTAAATAGCAAGTCCTGCACTAACGCTTCCGCCCGGACTATTGATATACATAAAGATATCTTTATCAGGATTTTTACCCTCAAGATAAATAAGTTGAGCGACAATAGTATTAGCCATTTGGTCTGTAATTTCACCAGTCAAAAAGACTATTCTATCTTCTAACAAGCGGGAATATATATCATAACTGCGTTCGACATTCCCGACTTGGTCTATGACCATTGGTATCATATTAAGCCTCCTAAATTATAATTATTTTATTGTGTTGTTTGCGCGAAGGAAATCAACTATATTTTTCATTAATAATTCATTCGCAATGCTGTTTACCATATCATTATTAACTTGCTTTTTAAATTCTTCCATAGTTTTACCCGATTTTTTTGCAAGTTCTTCGATTTTTTGGTCGATATCTTCTTGTTTGATATCCAATTTCTCTGTTCTAATCAATTTTTCTAATACAAGACGAGCCTTTACATTTCTTGCACTATTGTTTCTGATATCTTGTTTAAATTCATCTTCTGATTTGCCGATATATTTAGCATAGTCGGAAATTTTAAGTCCTTGATAACTTAATTGATTAGTCATACCGTTTATTTGACGATTGAACTCATCTTCAATCATGCTTTCAGGCGCTGTGAAGCTTGTATCATCGATGAGTTTATCTAGCATATCATTGTCCAACTCAATTTCTGCACGATTTTCGGCTTCTTTGGTAAGTTTATCTTTAATGCTTGCTTTGTAGGCGTCAACCGTTTCAAATTCGGTACTATTAGATACAAATTCTTCGTTTAATTCAGGCATGATGCGTTCACGAATATTTTTGATTTCAACCTTAAATGTAGCAGGTTTTCCCGCAAGTGACTTCTCATGATAGTCATCAGGGAAAGTAACAACAACATCTTTTTTATCGCCAATGTTTAGACCGATTAATTGTTCTTCAAAATTGTCGATAAATGTATGCGAACCTATCTTTAATTGATAGTTTTCAGCCTTACCACCATCAAATTGTTTTCCATCAATATAACCATCAAAATCTAAATTTACAAAATCGTCATTTTTTACAGGTTTATTGCTCTCAACTAAGCGAGAAGAACGCAAAAGTGCATTTTTAATCTCTTTTTCGATATCTTCATCTTTCACTTCAACTTTTTGCTTAGTAAATGTTTGACCTTTATAGTTGGCAAGTTCAAAATCAGGGACGCATTGTATGTCAAGTTCGAGTTCAACCCCCTTCTCTTCGTCGAAATTCTTGATATTAAGTTTTGGAGCATCGATTGGTTTAATCTCTTCATGTTCTTTTAGAATTTTTGTATATGCAGAGTAATAAATTTCGTCGATAGCGTCGTTTACGAAAGCACCCTTTCCATATGTTTTTTCAATTATATTTCTAGGAGCATGACCCTTTCTAAATCCTGGTATATTAAATCTACCTTTATTCTTTTCATATGCATTATTTAGCGCATTCTCCCATTCTTCATGCTCTATTGATATATTTGCAGTATATAATCCATTATCTTTTTTCTCTAATTCGTATTTCATATTTTCTCCTTAAACTCGCCTATTGTAGCACACATTTTATTTTTTTGCAATTAAATAAAGGCAAAAAATCCAACAATTATTAAGAGCGACGAACAAAAATACATTGTAAATGTCGTTCTTTTTGTTGATTTTCTCATTTTTTCAATCTTATCTTCAATGTCAAATAATTCTTCATTGTCAAAATTTTCTTCATATTCATCAATATTATCTTCATAATCTTTTGACATATTAAGAGTCTTTTCTTTCAAGTGTAGTGCAAAAAAAGTGAGCGAAAAAGCAAGCGCCCAACAAGCAAGACCTATACAAATATTATTTTTTGCGCCAAAAATAAATAATGCTATACTTATAAATGAACTCACCATAAAAATGGTGAGTTTAAAATTAAAACTTTTCATTGTTATCAAATCCTTATAAGAACAACATTACAACGATTAAAATAACTGCAACAATAAGAGCAATCATAAAACCGATATTTTTCCCTTTCGCAAACGCAAAAGCAAATACAGCGGTTATTGCATAAGCAATTACTTGCGCAACCAAAGTCATTGCATCTACAACTGAAGCACTAATGCCAACTCTTGCTAATATTACGCCTAAAACTAATGCAACGGCAATTAAAATAATCGCAAGATAAGCCAAAAAGTTCACAAAACCCTTACCTTTCATATATCCTCCATATGTTTATTATATCACAAAAACGGCATTCATACAACAAAATTATCTAGTATTTTTTGAAATTCTTCGTTTAAAGGGACTTGAAATTCTTTTTTCTCTTTTGTTTTAGGGTGAACAAATTGAATTTTATATGCAAACAATAGTTGTCCATTCGTCTTAATGTTTGGGTCAACTCCTCCATATAATTTATCGCCAACAATAGGATGATTTATTGATTTTAAATGCGCCCTTATTTGATGTGTTCTTCCAGTAGTTAATTTACAATTCAATAAGGTATAATGGTCATACACCTTTTCTATCGTAAAAATTGTTTTGCTGTATTTTCCATTTTTCTTATCTACTAGCGCCATTTGTTCACGATTTTTTGGATTTCGTCCCAAATATCCTTCGACAATAAAATCTTGTTTAATTCTTCCCTTAATCAAAGCTTTATATTCGCGATTAAGCGTTTTATCTTTTAACTGCCTTGACAATTCTTTATGCGCTTCATCTGTCTTTGCGACAATCATAAGTCCGCCCGTATCTTTATCTAGCCTATGCACAATACCTGGGCGCAAACTACCATTAATAGAAGAAAGATTTTTAATATGGTACATTAACGCGTTGACAAGTGTATGCGATTTTGTAGTAGCGCACGGATGAACGACCAGCCCGACCTGCTTATTAATTACAAGCAATTCATCATCTTCGTACACAATATTTAGTGGGATATTTTCTGCTTCTGCAGATATTTTTTCAATAGGTTTTTCTTCTACTTCGACTATGTCTCCCGTCTTTAATATATACCCCGCTTTTACCTTTTTGCCATTTACTAAAATATAATCCTCTTCATTAAGCGTTTTTATATAACTACGCGTTAAACCCGTTTTTTCGACTAAGAACATATCTAATCGAATACCTTCGCCATTATATATATAATTATTTTTCATTTTTCTTCCCCATAAAAAGAATAAATATAGCAAGCATTACGGCTCCAATACATAAAAATGAATCTGCAAAATTGAATGTAGGGAATGTTGGCCAAAAATCTAAGAAAATGAAATCTCTAACATATCCCAAAAATATTCTATCAAACAAATTCCCTAACGCACCACCTAAGACGAATCCCATGCTTATACAATAAAAAGTGTTTTTGTTTTTCACAAAGTGGTTGAAAATGAGTAGTGCAATTATCATTATCGTGCTAATAATGGACAATTCAATAGTCTTACCTTGAAATATTCCAAAACTTGCTCCTGTATTTCCACCATTTGATGCTATGGAAATGACATTTGGTATTAAATTATAATAATCTATGCTAAATAAAAAATGTTTGGTGACTAGGTCAATCACCAAAACTAAAATTATACAGATTGCTATTTTTAAAAAATTTTTCATAATTAATTCTCAGTTTGATCAGGTTTTAAAATTTTATGTCCTTCAGGCGTCAATAAGAACAAATCTCCATGCCAACGATGAATACTGCCATTTAATCCATAAATAGCACCCGATAAAAAATCTAAAATACGCGTACTATCTTCTGAACTGATTGCCTCCAAATTTACAGCAACCGATTGCCCTTGTTTTAAATAGTCTACTACTTGTTGAATCTCTTTATGCGTCTTTGGCTCAACCATAATTATATTGCTCTCTGGTTGCATACCGAAATTGTTAAAGGTTGTAGCAGTAGGCATACTATCAAAATTGTTAGTTTCTCCGGCTACCTTTTCATGCAAATTAAAGTTCGCATATTTGTCGTCTTCTGGAGTATTTTTTTTCTTTTTTTTCTTCTCAGTGTCTTCAAAACCGAGACCCTGCATTATCCAATTAAAAAATCCCATATTTTACCCTTACATACCAAAGATTTGCTTGCGTAATAATTCATATTCTTGATCAGTCGCGATATTAAATTCTTTAATGACGCGCTCATATATAGAAATAACATTTGCATTAGTGGTCTTTTGCTTTGCTTTTTCAAGCATTTTTTCTGCCACTTTAATCGCGCCTTGACGATTTTGTTTAATATCAATAGCAACAATTTTTTCGATAACATCCATACATTTATTTTCAAATTCTTCCGTATCTAAAGCCATAATACACCTCTATATGTTGATTTTATTCTTAAATTGACATTTTGTCAAGAAAAAGTGAGCATAATGCCCACTTTATCTTGCACTATTAAATTGTCCTAGTCTGTAACCGCGCTATTTTCTGTCCATTTAGCGTATAGCGTAATATCATTAGATATTGTTGTAGTATCGCTATCCCACGCATTTTGACATTCACTATCTAGATACCAACCAGCAAATGTAAAACCATCTCTTGTTGGTTCATCTATTGCTAAATTTTGACCCGGTAGTATATATTTTGCATTATTAGTAGAACCTTCATAATTGTGATTTAAAGTAATTTTATATACAGCATTAGGAAGTCTAAACCTTACAACAAAGTCTATATTATTATTAGCAGTAAATGTCAAATCAACAAATGTCGCACTAGGATTATTAAGTTTATATTCGTTTAACGCATCTACACTTAATGTTATTGAACTAGTAGTGACTTTATCTGAACCTAAAATGTTAGCGAATGGGTCAGTAGTTCCACTTGATTTATACTCAACATCAAATATTGTTAAATATTCTTTTGCCAATATATATTTATCTTTATTAACACTATCCTTAATCATTTTGAACTCAATGAATCTATTCGACATATTGAACACGGCGTCTCCGCTTGTTGGATATTCCACATTAAAGTAACTTGGCGAAGTCGTGTAATTCACCTTAACAATACTAGTTATATCGCTTGAAGATGTTTTTATCGCATAATAAGTTGCTTGTGCATTATAGATGCTTGTGGTTGATTCTCCAGTATAGGTAATTGAATAAAGGGTATAGTCACTATTTAATATAGCTCCACTAATAGCATCATTTATTTTATAACTAGTTGCACTATTAACCCAACTTGTATCAACACTTTCTCCCGAGAATATACCAATTACTTTATAATTTGCATATTGTGAATTTATTTCATTTAGGTTAAACATTTCTGATAATGTAAACCCATTACCTATTGGCGTGATTTGCGTATTGCCGTATAACCTAAAACCATTTGTATTATTAGAAGAATACTCATTGATAGTTATCTTACTATTAGTTTGTACAATCTCTAATTTTGCGATTAATTCTCCATTGAATAATATTTTAGCAGTTAATGTGATATTATTTTCAAAAGATGAATCACTATAAGGATCAAGTAAATTAATTCCCCAAACTCCGTCATCAAAATGTATTAATTTATAATATACAATGTCATACGCATTTTCATTAGCAAAACCTGTCACATTAGACAACTGAATATATTTTATATCATTAATGAAATTAGCAAATTCATTAATGTTATTAAAACTTGAAGAGAATATAGTATTGTTGTTTGTAACCGAAGATTTTGTAACATTTATTGTTTCGCTAGTATTTCCGCTTAACACGATAGTATTTTGATTTATTGTATAAGTTATACCACTATCAGTATCAGTAAATGTTGTACAATCGTCTGAAGTTATTTTTGTGTCTTCACTACCTTCCGCATGTATAGTTAAAGTATATTGACCTTTATCCGTCATCGTAATTGTATATGTACTATTATTCGTCGTATTTGAATACACATCTGCATAATACAATAAAGATAGATTTGCTTTACTTGACTCAGTATCAATTGTTAATATTTGATTTGTTTCATCAACATTAATATTCGCACTATTTGATTGTTCAACGCGTAGATTGTTATATACTTGATATGCGACATATTTAGTAACGCTATTGTCAAAATATGAAATTTCAATCTTCATTATTATGATATGGTAGATTGGTGCAGTTGATGAAGATTGCTCTACATATGGCAATGTTGTTTTTACAACTCCATTAGAGATGTCGCTAGTTAATTTTATTGCATTGTCCTTTTCATTTTCAAACGCTGTTTGAATGCTTGTTATATTAGAATTTACAATGTCTACATAAGTAATATTATCTAAAGTATAAGTAATTTCATTACCAAGACTTGTAATATTATTAGTATCTTTTATAACAATTCCTGTACCCTCGCCTGATATCACATTTATCGGTGAAACTTCAGTTCCACTAACAAATGGTTCTCCGCCAGCAGTTGTAAGAATTGTGTTTTCATTCGAAGTATAATCAAAATTAGCAAAACCTTGTACCGAAATTGTCCAACTACGCACGAATTCGCCCACATGGATAAATCCTGCTACTACTTCAATATTTACATCACCTGTAAAGTCTTTTAAAATCTTTAATTGATAGTTGCCTGAATTATTTTCTATTGTAACAATAGGTTCGCCATTAATATATCCAATTTCTTCAAGGTTGGTGATTACAAATTCTAGATATGTATCTGCAAGTGCGATATTTGTCTTTGTTAATACATCTCGAACTACAAAATTGATAGTAGTATAGTAGTATTTTCCATTATATGAAATTGTATCACTTATATCTTTTGATATTGAATCATTGTACGGGAATTCATATATTATTTCTCCACTTTCAGTAGTTTTTGTTAAATTGTTGGTAGTTAGAATATAATTTGTAGTAAATCTTTCGTTTGGATCAGAGAAAGTTACACCATTTATGACATATTCATGATTTACATTAACAACCCAATCGAAAACTACTGAACCGATGTAATAATTTACCCCATTTATCTTAATTTTTACTAAAAATTCAATATGTGTAGATATATCTTCCGCTACCGGACTAAATTCAATCACTTTTGTAGTTTCATTGTAACTAAATAATTCGTTTGTTGCACTGGATATATAAACCTTTTCACCTTCAATGATGTAATATGAATTGTTTGTATTTAATTCAGCATTCTGCATAGATAATGTTGAAGTGTTATTATTATTTGCTTTAATTTCAACAACGCTGTCTAGATTTAATTGTGTTGAAGCATAGATTTGTGAATTACTATTATTTTCTATTGAATAATTTACGAACATAAATCTATAATTTTCACAAATTAATCCGTCGCCATATAGTGTGATATCAAAGTATAAATTATCATATATAGTTATAGTTGCGGTAGCATCTCTTTCAATAGTAAATATTAATTCTTTACTATCACTTACTTCAATATATACTTTATAGTAATCACTGACTTCAATTTTTATTTGATTATTATTTTTTGTATACGTTGCTTCAGTTGAAGCTCCATTCATTTTAATAGAACTAGCATATAAGACACTATTAGTTGCATCTTTTAACGAACCAAAGTTAATTGCTGTATTAAAATCACTTGTTTTCGTACTATCATTAATTAATGCAACAGCGTATTGATAGTCTTTTTCTCCGCTTGTATAAGTCCCTGTTGTAACATTTTCGCTAAATGTGAATCGCTCACTATTAGGCATTATCAAATATTTATACTCGACTTGACCTAAAGATTCAATCATTGTGTCATTAGTGATATAAATAATTGCTTCGCTATTTGCGCTTACAGAAGCAAAATTCACTGAATATTCGTTACCTTGTACGCTTATTGTAGTGTTAGCCCCTGCTGTAAATTTTAAGAAATTAGGGTTGCCACTATTAATAAATCCAATACTTGTTGGGTCATAATCAGTTATCAATTTGTCGTTCATATCGACAATAGCCAACTTATATTTGTTGAATATATTATTCGTTGTATCTTCTTCTGTTGTTTCTTTAGTTGTTGTCTCTTTTCTTAATAAATTGTTTACTATATTATCTATACTACTTGATGAATTTACAACTTCATGATTAGAGCCTACTGTATCATAAATTGCTTGTATTCCTTTGTATGTTTGTGGTGTACGGACAAGTACAGGTATTGTCACCTTTGCGTTATCTAGACTATCAGTAATGAAATAATTGCTACCTAATTTTATCGCAATATTCATTTGTAAATCGTCTTTTTCCATTGCCGAATGTACAAATTGGACATTTCCGCTATTACCTGTAATAACTATGTTGTTTGTTTCGCCTTTATTCGCGACATACCCTGGTTCACTAAATGTGATGTCTAATGATGTACTTGCACTTGTAGTTGTAGTTTCACCATTGTCTGTGACTTCATTTTCAGTTGTAGTAGTCGTTTCAATATTTTGCGAATAAACATAAATAGTCAATCCTGTTGTTTCTTCACCTAAAATGTAGGCAACATAGTTTGATGTGCTAGAACTAGAATATGTAAAACTTAATGAAGAACCATAATTAGTCGTATCAGAGATTGTTCCTTCTTTGTTTGCTTCATAAGGATTTGTTATTGTATACGGATTAGACGAATAACTAAGCCCCATAGCAACATTCATATTTATAGTACGAGAAATTTTTTCATCTTCAGAAATGTTTTCATCTTCACTTGACAAATTTGAAAATTTTATATCAATGCTAACATTGTAATTTTTATTAATTAAATTGAATTTTAAATAAGGTTTTCCGTCAATAACGATATACCTTACATTTTGACTTAATTGAGTAGCCGTAGTATTATAATTACTATCATCACTTTCTTTTATAACACCGCTATAAGTAATAGTTTTTTCTTCTGTTGAAATTTCATCGCCACTTATCGAAAATTTAATGTCTCCAACATAATTCCCAAAAATATTTGTCAACTCGAATTTATCATCAAATCCGCTGGCCGTACTAAATTCTCCAACCGATGCTGAAACAGGACTAGTATTTATGCTTATTGCTTCATATGTATAAGTTATAAATAGAACTATTGTTTCTTCGCTTTTGCTTGCAGATTTATATTCATACTTAATAGTGAAAATTAAATCATTATTTAACACTTGTTTTTTAATATCAATTTTGCCTGTTGTTGCATTAATTTCAATAATAGAACTATCATCGTTATTAATTGATTTTATACTTGCTGTTAAAGTATAAGTATCAGTATAAGCATTATCTACTTTGAAAGGATTATTAACTACTTTGACATTATAATTCAAATTTACAAGATATTTCCCCGAATTTATTCCATTTATTTCATTTTCAATATTTGCAGTACTTGAACTTCCATCTGCTAAAGTTATTGTAACTGATTCTGGTTTTTGAATAATAGTTGACGCTTGAACAAACTCAATATTACCGACATGTATCGCAATATTTGAAGAACTTGGCTTATAAACTAATGCAACTTTAAATGTTAAAAACGCGTTGTTAATTGTAATAGTCGCATCATCAATTTTGTCAAATTGCTTCAATTCGCCAGAATTAAACATTGAATAAATGTCATTGCCTGTACTATCACATGCATCTAAAATATAGAAATCGAAATCGGCATACGTTATAGAATCATTTGTAATTCCAAATTCTTTTAGCAAAGTGCTATCAATCGCTACTCCAAACAAGTTTCCGCTTGCATCTAAAACATTTACTCCTGTATCAGTCGAGATTTTTGCTTGCTTAATGATAGTGGTTTTGTTTATAGACGCGAAATCAGTACCTTGTTGATTATATAAATTCACAAAGTAATAATCAAAAGCACCCGTTGAACTCGTTATCTTAAATATGAAGTAAGCAGACGCAGTACTTGAAAGAGAAGTACTTTCTCTAAATGTAACATTAACGCCATTTATTATAATATTATTATAATAATTGTAACCAGACGGATTGCTTTGATAAGCGACTAATGAAATTGTAAAGTTGTCGTCCGCAAGTGAATCGTCATTTGTATTTAAAATCTTTGCTCTATTTACATTCAACTCTTCATCATAACTAAAATTCAACGATTGACCTAAAAGGACAGGTTCATAATGATATTCACTAGTATCATAAATTGTTCCATTTTCTGTACCTAAATTGATTGCGTCTTCACTGTTAATGAATTCGAAATTTATTCCATTTACTATCAATGACGAATCATTAAACGGATAATTTACCTCAACATATGTATTGTTTTTAACTTCGAACTCGTATTGATAATCATAATAACTACCATTTGCGTATGTGATTCTATAAGTAATAGTACTTTTTACGCTTTCCCCAACTATTGTTCCTATATTCGCTGATGCTGAGTATTGTAAATTTCCTTGATGATATCCCGCACCTATTATGTCGTCATAATTAGTTATCAAATTTGTATTGTCTATTGAATAAACAACAAAACTATCTACATTTTTAATAAAGACATTATCATTTATGAATTCTTCAAACACATTTCCTATTAAATCGTAAGTAGAATTTGTATAAATTGTATTAATAGTATCTTTTAATTCAGGTAAATATGGTGTTATTGTAATTTCTGTATTAAATTTAAGTTTATTTTCACTTCCGTTTGCGAATGTAAAAGTCAAAATTGTGTCAGTAGGCGCTGTCAAATATGTCGATATAACAAACTTATCGTTAATTAAATTGATTTCTAAATTTTTATTATTAGAAATAGACTCTAATGTAAATCCGTTTACACTTAACCCTATTGCATTTTCAGTTAACGCTTTAATTGGACCAGATAATGACCCTTCAACAGAATATTTGTTAGTTATAGAAAGTGTAATATCTTTTAATACAATTGAATACGCACCACTTAAATATTTTATTTGAATAGTCTCTTCAACTACATTTCCATTTAAACTTTCTATCCATCCTGTTCGTAAACCATTCGAAGTCGCAGTTATTAATGAATTTTGTGTTGTTTGAACGCTTAGTGAACTTAGTATGCCCGCCACTTCTTCACTTGTATACTCATCTAAATAAGTATCATTATACATAGGAATTTCATTTGTATCTGTATTCTTTTTTCCATATGTAACATCTGTATTATATTTTTTAAGACTAACAATATCGCTTAAATTATACTCACTATCACTTGATAATTTTGTTACTTTTTCTTCTAATACTATATTAGGTAAAACGGTCAAATTAATGGTAGAAATAACATTCTCATTAAATAAGAAAGTTATAGTATAATTTCCTGGTAATGTAAAGTTATAAACTTCGCTTATAATTTCATTCTCTCCAACTTTTACACTCACATTATTATCGCCAGTTAAATTAGTGATATTAAATATTGCTTTATTTTCAAACGCAGTAGATGAATCAGTGTTTTCATATAAAAGTACATTTGTGCCTTCATATATGTTTTCCCATCCATCATTCATGTCAATAGTTATACTAGATGTAAACGACAATCTAATAGTCTTTGCTTCACTACTCGTTGCAACTTTTACACTAAATTCTATACTTAGCGAAGTATATAAATAATATCCATTTCTATCAAAAGTCCAACCTTTACCATTAATTTCATCGTTATAAATAGATAAAATATTTTCGCCCGTCGATGCTTGTAAATAATAGGTATTTGGGATTTCTTCGTCCGTCACAACTCTAACTGCCATGTTAGAGATACCAAATGTGATAAGTCTAATATTATACAAATTAACAAATTTAGCATTAGTAGGTATTGAATTATCTTTATAGTTGTAATTTATTATATCACTTAAATACGCTACATCGCTTGAACTAGGATAATTCGAAGTTGCATTGAACGAAAATTCGTCTGCTAGTGAAACAACTACTTTTAAATATCTAGTAACATTGCCCGATGTTATTTCAATAGCAACAGGATTAGTTGAAACATTGAATGATTTTACTAAATAATTATTAAAATCATAATCGAAAATAGACACATCCGTGCTTGAATAACTGATATTATGCTCTACACCAGTTATTGCAGGTAGAACCTCAAACCCATTTGTTTGTTTACCGCTCACCATAGAAGTAAATATTTGTTGCAATGTAGTTGTTGAATTAAATAGTGGATTGCAATCTTTATCTTTAAAAATGAAATTATATTTATATTCTCCGCTTTCGTAAGAAATTTGCACTTCTAAATATGGCATATTTTTCGCTACAGCCAAATCTTCACTGCTTGCTAAATCTATAGATATCGTTTTATCATTCCCTAAATCATCTTGAATAGTATAATTTAAATTTATATCGGTAGGTGCTGTGTCTTGAATTCTTACTTTTATATCAGATATGATTGTGGTTTGATTATATTCAAATACAAATTTTAAATATGAATCTCTATTTAAACTGCTTTCTAGCGCATCAAAACTAACTTCTATTTCACCAGTTTCTTCATTTAAAATAGCACTTTTTATACTCAATATTGATGTATCTTTGTTATAGTTGTCGTTAGAAGTATACAAATAGAATGACAAACATTCTTTAAAATAATCTTGCCCTAATACCTTATATATATTATAGAGCATATTAGGTACATCTGAAGAGATGATTATTTTATAGTCACTTTTCCCTTCAACAATACTGATAGACCCGTCTTGATTATCAGTTAAAAATTCGTTGCTAATGTCATACTCAAAGTTTACTTTATCTGAAAGAATCGCGTATAAAATGTTTATAGTAATTGCTTCTTCATCTGTTATAAAATTAGAAACAACCAAATCAGTGTCATTGATCGATATAGAATATGGAGTTTCAACAACATCTCCTTCATTTGAGTTAATCACATTTTCTTTATATATACGCGTAATAATGTCGCTTGCTGTCTCTTGATAAGCATTTTTAAGTTGAACAATATATAGTTTTGCACCTATATTTGTTGCACCTTCTTTTGCTCTAACATTATTGACAAAGTTCTTATCTTCATCAAAATATCCAACTATGTGATAAGTAGTATCTGCATTGTTTGTAAAAGTTAGATTTTCAATAGTGTCAATTTCGCCTACATATTCATCCGTTGTTACTAAAATCAATGCATCATATGTTCCCGCATTAACTACAACTAAATCACTTAATTCTAATTCGCCATAATTTGTTATATAACTTTCATCATTTTGTTCATAAGTCACATTTAAGTCGTATGATCTATTTCCGTTCACATATCCAGGTAAAAGAGTAACCGTTTGAATAGTAACAAGCGTACTATCAAACATAACTTTACCGCCTGTGCTATTTACTACTAAAACACCGATCATAAGATGTGAGTTCGCAGACAATGTAGGTTCATTCTTTATTATTAAATTAAATGTCTTATCCCTGCCAGTACCAGATATTTGTACAACTTCATAATTAAATTCGCTAGCAAGTAAATATTCATCATTGTCTGAATTATATATAAAGAAATCTAAATATGAACCGGCATTTAATCTTACGAGTTCTTTATTCGTTCCATTATCTTGTACAAACGCAAGACCATTAGAGGATGTAAAATTGTATATTTGTTCATTATCAAGTCCTGCATTAATAGTCAAAGTTAAATTACTAATTATGGTTTTGTTACCTACCTTTATATCTCCATAACTAATATCTAAGTTTAAATTAGTTCCTGAAGAGGTATTTCTTAGTACAAGTGTATTATCAGTAATTGCATAACTATCGAAAACGATCTCATTATCGTATAAGTCGCTAATTGTTATTGTAGTAGCAAAGTTAATCGTTGCTCCAGAACTCGACTCAAACATCAAATTATTGCGCCATGAGTTATCACTAGTTAAAGTAAAATCTACTTCATTGTATCTAACATCTGTTTGATTAGAACTAGTTCCGTCCGACTTGAATACTAATCCCAAATTGTTATTGTTATTATTCAAATTACTATCTGAAGGTGTATTATTGAGCGTAATATAGTTATTGTCCGAATATAAATTTAAAAGTACCCCGGACGATTCAATTTGTACATCATCCACTTCAGCGTTAACGACATTTATCGTTAAATTAGTAGAGATCATGTTGTTCACTCTCTCTGAATTTAATTGACCTTGATTATTAGTATCTAATTCATATTCTTCGCGTGCTGAATATGTATCAAAAACCGCTATCCTAAATTCATAACTGCCTGCATTGTCCGACTCAAAATATAGTTGATTAGTAGTTTCGTCTAAATGTAAGAAATCGTATTGTGAAACGCTATTATTAGTAATACGCACTAAGTCATTTTTATTATTTGGGTCATTATAATATAACTCAACAATTTTTGAGTCCATATTGCTAATAGGATTTATTGCATATTCTGGTGTGCTAACAAAACTAAGATCTTGTCTTGACGAAAGTCCAATAGTCAAATATTGCTCAGGAATAATCGAATCATTATCAATAGTTGACGAATCCGAATCTAAAACGATTTCTTTAATGGCACGATCTATCGTAAAACTAAACTCGCCTGATTCTACAATATTTCGCTCATCTCTAGCCACAAGTGTAACAATACCATAATTATCACTTTCAAAGTCTGATTGAGAAACCTCATTTAATTTGAAATTCAAAGTTTGGTTACATTGAACTTGATACCAACCATTTGAACCGGCTGAGATTATCTCATCGTAGTTGTTGTATAGCGTTATTAAATTTTCGCCATTTATAAATCGAATATAGCAAGTTGTATGGTTTACCTCATGCGCACTATTTGATTGTGCGGTTAAAACAAACGAGTACATTTGATCATCATAATCATCAATGATCATGTTATTTTGCATGTCAAAAGAAAGACTATACGGATAAACTTCCGGCGTCTTAAATTTTCCTTGCAATGCCAAAACACCGACAACCACTCCCACTACTCCGGTGATAGTCGCTAGCACTATTGCTAATACCTTAAAAATTCTTTTCGTCATGTCCCCTACCTAAATGCCTCAAGTAAATGAAGCCGTGTTTGTAAGATATTTGTAGTATTTGCAAAATGCTCAAACATACTACAATAAATTACGAAATATTTAAAAATATTATATATTTTAACACGCGATATGTCAAACAATAAATTTAGTTTATCAAAACAATTTTTATTGTTAAAATTTTTATAATTTATTTTAATTTTATATGAAATAAAAATTATTTAATTTTACAAGAAATAAAAATTATATTGTTTTAATTTTAATTATTTTAAAAAATTAAAAAATAATAGATTTTTAAATTAAAAAACCTATTTTTATATAATTTTTGTTAAAATTTTTAATTTTTTTATTAATTTTTTAAATTTTCGAATAATCTTATAAAATTTTCGACTGAAATATTTTCTGGCCTAATTAATTCATTATAACCTATATTATTTAAATTTTTAATTATTATGTTTTTATCAAAATGTGATTTTAAATTATTCACTAAAGTTTTTCTTCGCATACTAAAGGCTAAATGAACAAACTCTGTAAACTTATTAAAGTCACTAATTTGATATTCATCATGTCTAACTAATCTGCATAATGCACTATCTACTTTAGGTGCAGGTGTAAAACATTCTTTTTTAACAATACGCGGAATCGTAACATCAAATAATGATTGCAATATTACAGAAGTTGTTCCGTATTCTTTACCGCCACAAGTTGAAGCAAATCGTTCTGCTACTTCTTTTTGAACTAAAACTGTTATGCTATCAAATCTCTCTTTTTCTTCAACAAGTTTAAATATAATTGGAGTTGTAATATAATAAGGAATATTTGCAACAACTTTTGCTTTTTCAAAATCTAAATCATCAATATTAAATTTCATAAAATCAATGAACTTGAATTCGACATTATTAAATTCTTCTTTGATTTTATCTAATATTGGTTTTAGACTTTCATCTATTTCAAACGAAATAACCAGCTTAGCTTTTGACGCCAACGCTCGCGTAAGTGTTCCCGCTCCTGCTCCTATTTCAATCACAATATCTTCACTTTTCACACCCGCATCGCGCACTATCGCATCTAATAAATTTTTATCAAATAAAAAATTTTGACCTAAACTCTTTTTAAAATTAATTTTATCTTCCATACTTAAATATTAACAAAAATTTTTAAATTTTGCAATATTTTCACTAAAAAAATGGTAAATTTTAGATATATTTATGTAAATTTTAAAAAATTTTTATTAAATTATGAAAATTATATATTGACATTTTTTGTCGATAATGCTACAATAAAGTATACAAAAGATAAGACAATAAAAGTACATATGAGAAAAGTCGGCTTCGTGCCGATTTTATTTTTTTATTTGTTATTATAAAACTATTTTTTTGCTTTGCTCACTATTAAAAAGAATTTATGCTTACTTAAACACAATAAACTATAAAAAACTTCTTAAATTTATTTTTTATTACTCTTTATTTTTTAATTATAAATATTATCTTGAGATAAAATCAAGTTGACATATTATTTTATTTATTTTATAATCTTTAAGTTATTTATTAGGAGAAAACATGTTAGAAGGAAAGTACAATTTTTTAGAAACAGAAAAGAAATGGCAAAAATTTTGGCAAGATGAAGGGATATATAAATACGATCCTAAATCTAACAAGCCAATGTTTTCAATAGACACTCCACCCCCAACAGTAAGCGGAGAATTGCACATAGGTCATATCTCAGGTTTTACTCAAGCAGATATGATTGCTCGTTACAACAGAATGCAAGGCAAAAATCTTTTTTATCCATTAGGCTTTGATAATAATGGCTTACCTACTGAACTTTTGGTTGAGGAAAAGAAAAAAATTAGAGCGCACACTCTTCCACGCGAAGAGTTCACAAAAATTGCGCTTGATTTAGTTGCTGATTATAACCAAAGTTATCGTGATATGATGGTGCGCGCGGGCATGTCATGTGATTTAAGTTTAGGATATAATACAATTGACAAGCGCAGTCAAAAAACTAGTCAAAAATCATTCCTTGATTTAGCAAGACGCGGTATTGCATATCGTGAAGATAAGCCAAGCCCATGGTGTTGCAAGTGCCGTACAAGTGTGGCAGGATTTGAATTAGAAGATAAAGATTTAGATAGCGTATTTAACTATCTAAATTTCCCACTTGCTGACGGATCAGGTACAATACCAATCGCTACTACTCGTCCTGAATTCTTACCTGCATGCGTTGCTATATTTGTTAATCCAGATGATGACCGATATAAATCTTTGGTTGGCAAAAAGGTTAAAGTCCCACTTTTTGAAGATATTGAAGTAACAATTCTTGCAGATGACAAAGTCGGAATTGATAAAGGTACAGGTATTGTTATGTGCTGTACTTTTGGTGACCAAACTGATGTGGAATGGTGGAAAGAATATAATCTACCTTTAAAACAAGCAATTGACGATAGCGGTTGCATGACAGAAATTGCAGGAAAATACGCAGGACTTAAAACAACAGATGCTAGAAAAGCAGTCATTGATGACCTAAAAGAAAAAGGCTATATGTTTAAACAAGTGCCTATCACTCACGCTGTAAAAGTACATGAGCGTTGCGGTCGTCCTATCGAATTTTTATCTAAAAAACAATGGTTTATTAAAACTTCCACTCCTGAGTTAAAAGAGAAATGGCTTGAATTAGGCGACGAACTTGTTTGGCACCCCGCTGAAATGAAAACAAGATATCGTGCTTGGGTTAACAACCTAAATCAAGATTGGTCGATATCAAGACAGCGCTACTTTGGAGTACCATTCCCTGTATGGTATTGCAAAGATTGTGGCGAAGTAATTTTAGCAGATGAAAAAGATTTGCCTGTCAACCCACTTTCAAGTCAACCTAAAACAAAATGCAAATGTGGTTCAACTGAATTTATTCCTGAGAGCGATGTTATGGACACATGGGCGACAAGTTCAGTCACTCCACAAATTAATATGAATTGGGCTGACGATGAAGAATATGCAAAAAAACATATTCCTATGGACATGCGATTTGCAGGTCGTGACATTATCACAACTTGGTGTTTGCGTACAATTATTAAATCATATTATCATCAAAATTGTCTACCATGGAAATCGCTTATGATTAATGGTTGGGTTATGGCTGATAAAGGTATTAAAATCAGTAAGCATTTATCGAATAGTAAAATGAAATTGGCAGATTTGCTCGACACATACGGCGCTGATGTAATTCGTTATTGGTGTGCAATCGGTGCATATGGAAGAGATGTTTTATTTAGTGATGAAGGTTTAAAAGACGGATATAAATTATTAAATAAAATATGGAACGCATCAAAATTCGTGCTTTCATTCTTACAAGACTACACCCCTATAAAACCTAAAACAATACTTCCAATGGATAGATATATAATTCGTAAATTTAACGAAGCATATGACAATACAATCAAATTCTATGATGAAGTTGAAATGAGTTATGCTAAAAATGAGATAGAAAAATTCTTCTGGAATTTCTGTGACAACTATATTGAAATTGCTAAAAATAGATTATATAAACCTGAAATTTATGGCGAAGAAGCAAAGAATAGCGCACAATGGGCATGCTATAATGTACTACTTGGTATGTTAAAATTATTATCTATCACAATGCCTCACATAACAGAAGAAATTTATCAAGATTATTTTGTGAAATTTGAAAAAATCAAAAGCATTCATTTGACTACATTGTCAAAAATTGACATCGAAAATGAAGACGAAATAATAAATAATGGTGACATGATAATTGATATAGTTTCAAAGGTTAGACAATTCAAGAGCGAAAACAAATTGAGTCTAAAAACTGAACTTGAAAGTATCACAATAACGAACGACAATATTGATTTTATAAAGTCGTGCGAAATGGATATAAAAGCAGTTACTTCCGCAAAAAATATCAATTATAAAAATGGACAATTTTCAGTTGAAATAGGTTCAGTGATTAACAATGAGCAATAAAAAATTATGACCGAAAACGCATCGTTTAAAAATTAGCGGAATAAAAAAGGAACTTAAATTTTACTAAGTTCCTTTTTGTTAATTTTAAATAAAATCAATTTGCCATATTTTTTATTTATTTAAATATTTTTTTGAAAATTATATTAAAACGACAAAATTTTAATGATTTTTTATAATATTTTTAGTAATTTTAATAAAATTTTTATAGTTTTTTATTTTCGATAAAATTTTTATTTACTGAATAGGCACATTCTCTTTAACAATTTTTGCTCTATCTTGAACAACTACACATTCGGTTGTAAGTAAAGTAGAAGCGACACTTCCTGCACATTCAAGCGCAGTTCGTGTCACTTTAAGTGGGTCGATTATACCTGCTTCTAACATATCGCAATATTTATCATTTAACGCGTCATAACCATAATTTTCATTGTTACTATTTAATATATCACGAACAATTACACCATCATCAACCCCCGCATTTTTCGCAATTTGACGAACAGGAGATTCTAATGCTTTTGAGATTATCATTGCGCCTATTCTTTCATCTCCTACCAAATTTTTTGATATATACTCGTCCAACTCTGGCTTTATTCGCAATAGTGCACAACCACCACCTAAAATTATTCCTTCATCTATTGCGGAAAGCGTTGCATTTAGGGCGTCTTCCATTCTAAGTTTCTTTTCGCGCATTTCAACTTCGCTCACCGCTCCCACTTTTATCATTGCTATTCCGCCATTTAAATTCGAAATTCTACCTTGTATTGTTTCTTTGTCAAAATCTTTTTTCGCCTGTTTTAATTTTTCACGCAAATCTTGAACGCGTTCTTTGATTTTTTCTTTGTCTCCTCTTGCTCCAATTATTGTAGCATTGTCTTTATCCGCTTTTACTTTATCCGCTCTTCCTAAATCTTCAAGCGTAATATCTTTAAAATTGTTGTACAAATCGCCTGAAATAAATTTACCATTTACAACAAGTGCAATATCGTCGAGTACCTTCTTTCGTCTATCGCCAAAATATGGAGCCTTGACCGCTAAACATGAAAAAATTTTTCGCATGTTATTAATAACAATAGTCGTAAGCGCGTCACCTTCTACATCATCTGCAATTATAAACAAAGATCCGCCTACGCCTGCCACCTTTTCAATTATCGGCAACAATTCCTGTATACTAGATATTTTTTTATCAGTTATTAGTATGTATGGATTTTCCAATTCTGCGACCATTTTAACTTGATCTTGACACATGTATGGACTGATATATCCACGATTAATTCGCGTACCTTCAACAATATTTAAACTAGACAGCACATTATTTCCTTCTTCTATTGTTATAACTCCGTCAAGTCCTACTTCTTCAAACGCTCTTGCTATCAATTCCCCTGTCGCCCTACTGCCAGATGATATGCTCGCTACTTGACATATTGCACTATTATCTTTAACTGGTTTTGCACTATCTCTTAATTTTTTTACGACATATTCTATGGCAATCTTAATACCATTTCTAAGTAAAATTGGATTTGCACCCGTGGTAAAACTCTTTAACCCTTCTCTAAAAATTTCTTCAGCAAGTACAGTGGCAGTTGTTGTCCCATCTCCTGCAATATCATTTGTCTTTGTACACGCGCCTTTTAAAACCATAGCGCCTGTATTTTCAATTTCGTCTTCCAACTCAATCTCTTTTGCAATAGTCACTCCGTCATTTGTAACAAGCGGATTAATGTAAACATGGTCAACTATTACATTCCTTCCCTTAGGCCCAAGCGTTATTTTTACAGCATTGGACAAAGTCTCAACACCTTTTAATAACTTCATTCTCGCATTTTCGCCATTTGCAATTTTTTTAATCATATATAACTCCTATAATATCAATTTGTCGCATAACTATATGCTTTTTGCCATCTATCTCTAATTCTACTCCTGCAAATTTATTGTATACAACATTGTCTCCAACTTTGACCTTCATTTTTTGCTCTTCGTTCGAATTGTCCCTATCTGGATTATCTCCGTCTCCTACAGCGACAACAACACCTGTCTGTGGACGCTCTTTTGCTATGTCTGGTAGTACTATTCCATATTTTGTTTCTTGTTCGTTAGATTTTGGCAATATAACAACTCTGTCATACAATGGTTTAAAATTCATTTTGTCCTCCATGCAGTATTTTATAAAAAGATAACATGATTTTAGCCAAAACCTGCAAACATAAAACTAAAAATTTTAAAATATTATATATTGTGGACAAATATAATTTTGACTTAAATGACTACAAAAAGCGAATAGGGATAAAACGCTCTATTCCGATTAGTATAATTATAATTTTTATTATACTCCTAGTAGGGGTCGCTTATTATTTTCGCAACACGACTTCAACAAATAAATTTTATTTCGTTGAAGTTAGTTCTTTCTTAAACTACTCACAAGCAAGTGTGCTCGCTAGTGAAATACAATCTAAAGGTGGCGCGGGCTATATTTATTATGATGGCACATACCATGTCTTAGTATTTTATTACGCAATAAAAAATGACGCTAAAATGGTGGCTGAAAATTTATCAAACAGTTATGCTGCTTCAAGAGTTTATACATTAGAAACAAAAAAATTTACCAACATTTCAAATTTTACAAAAGAAGAAAATTCTATGATTAAGGATATGATAAATTATAATATAACTACAATCAATAGTTTATACAAAGCAATTATAAGTTATGATAAAGAAGAGATCTCCTCCTCTGCATTTAATGTCTATCTTCATGATATAGCATCTAACTACAACAGCAAATTAAAAGAATTTAATGTTTATCAAAATTTACAAAATTATAGTAAATATTTAAATAAAATTAATGATACATTTTCATCAATAATATCTGCCAATGAAGAAGGAAATAGCGCAAAGATAAAATACCATTTAATTGAAATTGTGATATCTCATTCAAAATTTTTATCATACATTAATTAGATTTTAATTATCAATTATAGATATTTAACTAATAATTTTTACAATTTATCATAATATTAAGGTTTTTACATAGATAAATATATTTTTTATTTTACTTTCGAATTTTTTTGTTTTTTCTCTTTAATCATTTCTATTAATTGCCATATGCCTAATCCAATTAAAAACAAGGCAAATAATATTTTTAAAACTTTGTTTTGTATGTGATTTGCAAGAATTGCTCCGACAAGACTAAATATGCAACCTATAAGTGCCAAGACCCATGTTGATTTAAAATCTACTAATTTATTTTTAACATGAATACCTAAAGCGACTATTGCCATAGGTAAAAATGCAACCAAATTGACACCTTGCGCCAAAAGTTGTTCGTATGATAAGAAAATAGTAAGTAGCGGAATAGTGAGTGTTCCGCCACCCATTCCCATTCCGCCCACAATTCCACCTAATACGCCGATAACGATTTCCCAAAACAACATAATCCCACCTATCTAAAAAGCATAATCGTTCCACCCAAAAGCATGAAAAGGATAAAAATCACTCGCACTACATTATTTTTTAATTTATTAAGTAAACAAGCGCCGACTATTCCACCTAGTACAATTCCTGCTATAACAGGCCAACCAGATGAAAAATTTATTGAGTTATAACACATATACACAATCGTACTTACTAAACTTATAGGAAGTATTATAAATAGCGCCGTTGCTTGTGCTTTTTTTTGCTCCATGTTAAAAAATTTTGTTAGCATTGGCACGACTATCATTCCGCCTCCTCCTCCAAAAAATCCATTAATCAAACCTATTAATGCTCCGAATAAAAATATTTGAAATGGTTTAGTTTTTTTCATGTCGCTATTGTGTGTAATTTAAGTAATTTTATTTGCATTTTTTTAATGTTTATATTATAATAAATTAGTTTTAAGCAATAATTAATCTGAGGTAAAAATGAGAACAATAAATTCAAGTATAAAAAAATCAATATGCTATATGCTTTCACTTGCGATGTTTTTGTTCGCTAGTATAGGACTTATAGCAATTTTTGATAATGAGTATGTTTCGTACGCTTCTAGTTCAAATATTAAGGAAATTGAACTCAATAATCCTAATTTTGTGCCTAGCGGTAGCCAATCTAGTTATCCTATCGACCCTTCTAATTATACCTTAATCGGTGCTGATTTTGAAGAAGTCGAAGATAGCGAAAGCGTAAATGCCACAAATATAGGTACAATAAAGCGTGATGAGGAAGATTTTAAAAATTTATATCCATATAGCAATCCTAACAATACTAACGAAGAATATATGCTTGTCATAGACTCTAAATCACGCGCTAATGTTGGCTATATTATGGATAGTGCAATTTCCATGTCTGCTGATTCAAACTATATGATTACAGTAGATGTTTATACTAACGCGTCGGGTATTGCTGAATTGTATCTAGTGGATAGCAACAATGATAATGAAATTGTATCTTCCATATTATTCGCTGGTAAAGCAAACAATTGGACAACATATACCTTTGTTGTAAAAACTAACTACAATTCATCTACAAATATTAAACTTGCAATGTTCCACAATGGTGCAGGTGCAGTATTGTTTGATAACATTTCCGCTTATCAATTAAATGACAGCGCTTTAACTTCTGTTTCATCTGACGCTACTATCATAGACTTAAATGACCAAACATTGACAAGATATGACATGACTTCTTCTAATAGTTATATATTTAGAGAAGGTCCATCTAATGTAGAAGACTCAACCTACTCATATGTAACTACAAATGACGAAGAGTCTTTTGATGGTACAAACAATTTTGCATTTAGAGCGGAAAACATTAATACTACCACAAGTTTATATACCACCAAAAACGATTTCTTAACTTTGGAACAAAATCGCGTATATAAGATTTCAGTTAAAGCAAAAACTATTGATCTAGACGGAGAAATTACACTATCTCTCATAGCAACTGACTCAAATGGAGATATTGCAAGCGACGATTTAGCAGACGAAAATCCTACTATCACAATTTCAACTAACACTTCGTCTGAGTTGACAAATGATTATACAGATTTTAATTTCTATATAGTTTCTAATCCTATTCAAAGCGCCAACTATCGCTTTGCAATTAATTTTGGTGGAGAAGATGGTGCAAAAGGTAAATTGTACCTTTCTACTATCACAATATCATTTGTAGACTATTCAACTTATTCAAATGCTAGTGGTTCTAATATCGCTACTGCAAATTTATCTTCAAAATTTGCAATAACAGAAGATGATGTCACGGAAGAAAATAATTATTATCTACTTAACGGCAATTTCAATAGTGTAGAAGTTGAAGATTATTTAAATGCTTACCCTATCACTCCATCTGGTTGGACAGTTGAAACTGGATCGTACGATCAAAAATATGGTGTTGTAAATACTGATAACGCAGAATGGAACAAATGGGCAAACAATTCTAATTGTACTAACTTAATTAACCCAAATAGTCCAAGCGCTAATTCTAACAATAACATTTTAATGATGTACAATTCTACTAATGATGTATTGTCATATACAAGTAGCGCAATCTCGCTTGAAAAAGAAAGCAATTATAGATTTACTTTAAATATTAAAACTCAAAATGCTCCTGCTACAATCTCATTAATCACAACATTGGATAAAAAAGAAGTTGTATTATCAACTTTAACTATTAATACAAACTTTGAATGGAAAGTAGCAGAATTAAAATTAAATACCGCATATCAGGCACTTGATGTGTCTTTGAAAGTTACTTTAAACACTTCAAATGGATATGGATATACTTACATTGACGAGGCTTGTATTAATCTTTCAAGCATTAACGAAAAAGCAGATTACTCAACTAGCGCAGACTTAAATAATTTATTTGCGAACAACGGGCAAGGGAACTTCGCTACTCCTGACTATATTAGCGGAGAATCTAATGATAGTGTAACATATGGTATTGTAAATACAAGCAACATAAATGACAATACTATAATATCTAACAATGACAAAGAGCAACGCGCAAGTTTCTTAATGATTGGGGACAACAAAAACATCCTTGCTATCCGCTCTCTAGAAAATGTTTATTATACACTAAGTTCAGATTTGGGCTATGATTTAACTAGCGGAAATTACTACTCTATCAGCATTAAAGTATTCACATACAACCATTTAGCCGTATCGGGCGAAGAACTTGATAATCTAAATGCTAGTATCAGTATATCAGGTTTTAATGGAAGCTTCACAAATATAATCACTGCTAATCTAAATTCGGACAACAGTATAAGCAATGGTTGGAAAACATATACTTTCTATATTAATCCAACCAGCGACATTACGGGCGCAACTATACAATTCTCGCTAGGAAGTGCGTCAAATGAGTGTTCGGGTACAGTGTTCTTTACCGATATTGAATTCAATGATGATTTAACAAGTTTTGATTCAGTTAGCGAAAATGAATTTAACAAGATATTAGAACAATCGACTTCAACAAATGAAGATGATTCTACATCATCTGACACAGATACAGAGAACGAAACTTATCCTATAAATTGGGGATATATCTTACCTACTATCCTTTTCTCTCTAGCAATCGTGATAGCAGTTGTAGGTGTATGCGTTCGTAAAATAAAATGGAAGAAGCCTACAAAGAAATCTAAAAATGAATATGATAGAAATCAAACTGTATCTAAACAAGTTTACATGCGCAAGGCTACAAGCATTAAAGAATCAAAAATCAAAGAATTAAGTAAAGAATTAGACTCGTTATTTGCTCAAAGAAATGAATATGAATCACAATACAAAAAGGACTTGTCAAGTTTACGCGAAATGAAAATTAAACGCGCGGACAAATCTGACATAAATAAACTTGAAAAAGAAATGAAAAAGAATCAGCGCCTATCTGCTAATATCGGTATAAATATAACAAAGATTCAAAATGAATTGTCCTATGTAAAAAGTGACGCATATATGAATAATTTGATTAAAAAGTTAGCATCTGAAAAGACAAAAACAGCAGAGCAATCTGATTCTTCTCAAACAGACAAATCTAACGATTCGGACAATAAACAAAAATAAAAATTAAAGACAAGAATTAAACTACATTCTTGTCTTTTTATTTATCTAAATAAATTTTTAATCGCTGACCTATGAAAAGTCTCGTACTTTTTAGATCGTTATCTCTAATTAATTTTTCTTTACTTATGTTGTATTCTTTTGCAATAACTTCAATAGTCTCAGTAGGTTTTACAAAATGTGATTGATAATCATTTGGATAAATTTTTATAATTTCTCCTTGATAGAGATCTAAATCTTTATTATTTCGCAAAATATCGCTCTCGTTAGTGTTAAATTTTTTGCACAAAGACTTTATGTTGTCGCCATCTTCTACCCTATAATAAAATTCACTTGCCAATTTTATTTTCATATATTTATATATTCAAATGACATGTTTAAGTTGACACAAATTCAATCATATATCTTTAAAATAATAAATATATTAATGTAATAGGACAAGTATGAAAAGATTATTTAAAGCGGTTGCAATTATTACATTATTTTCTATTATTACTCGAATATTAGGTTTCTTTTTTAGAATCTATTTGACAAGAAAACTAGGTGCTGAGGGCATAGGTCTATTTCAAATGGCGACATCTGTTTTAGGTATATTTATGACTCTTGTTTCAAGTGGCATACCACTGACTACTGCAAAACTCGTTTCAAAATATGAAGTAAATGTTGAATTAAAGCGAAGAAACAAAGTTGTAACTTCTTCGCTCATTATTGCCATGACTATTGCAGTCTTATCCTCTTTAATTATAATGCTGTTAAAAAATCTTTGGGGAATTGTGCTCTCTGACTATCGCGCTGTTGAAATTTTAATTATTCTAATACCTTCTGTAATATTCAGTGCAATTTACGCAGTATTCCGCGGTGCCCTTTGGGGTCAAAATGATTATTTTAACTGCGGACTGACTGAATTGTTAGAACAAATCATTCGCTTTGCCTTAACATTTTTCATGCTAAACAATATTACCGATTTCTTTGTTGCAACGAGATATTCCGCAATATCGTTTAATATCACTTGTTTACTTTCTGCACTTATCACTATCATTGTGTATTTTAGACGCGGAAAACTAGACTTTTCTAGAGGAGAATACAAAAACATCATAAAATCTGCACTCCCTATCACAGGAGTACGATTGGCAAATTCGATTGTTCAACCGCTAACAACTATCATTATACCATCTATGTTGATATTATCTGGATACTCAACCTCTGAAGCAGTGGCGAGTTTTGGTGTTATAATGGGAATGACCTTTCCACTCCTATTTGTACCGATGACTGTCATAGGTAGCATAAGTATGGTGCTTATTCCTTCAATTACTGCATTAATGACTAAAAATGAACATCAAAAAATTCATAATAACATATTACAATCATTAAATGTGGCTATATATATCAGCCTATTATTCGTTCCCGTTTATATTTCTGTTGGTGATTTAATAGGTATAATTTTATATGATAACACAATGTCAGGAATACTTTTACAAATTTCAGCAATTTGTATACTTCCAATAACTTTATGCAATTTAACGGGAAGCATTTTGAATGCGCTTAATATGGAAGTAAAATCGTTTATTAACTATATCTTAGGCTCATTAGTTTTGTTTGCAGGTCTAATCGCTCTTACTCCTATAATAGGTATAACTTCAGTAAGTATATCTTTCTTCCTTTCAATTACAACAATCACAATACTTAATATTCGAAAAATAAAGAAAGCAATGCCTAACTTGAAATTAAATATTTTCCCACTTTTATCTAAATATGCATTAATAGTCCTTTCTTCTACTCTACTTGGCATGTTTATATCAGATATATGCCAATATGTGTTTAGCGCTTTCTTCTCATGCGCAATCGCTGGTGGAATTAGTATGATTTGTTTCATTCTATTGTGCTCAGCATTTAAAATATTTGATCTAAAATCAATATTATATTTGATAAAGCGTAGAAAAAGTGAAGAAAAAAGTTAAAATTATGCGCTATATTAGTAATTTTATAGCGCATTTTTAATTCTAAATATATTTACATTAGTATAAATATTTATATAAAGTAAATAATTTATATATGTTTGTGATATTTTTAAGAGTTTTAATAATCTATGTTACCGTTCTTTTCTTCTTGCGCATTATGGGCAAGCGTCAAATTGGAGAAATGCAACCATATGAACTTGTAATAACGCTTATATTAGCCGATTTGGCTACAATTCCTATGAGCGATACAAATGTACCTTTATTAAATGGAATAGTCCCACTTTCTATTTTGGTGCTTATACATTATTTAATAACCTTATTGACACGAAAAAATATAAAAATCAGAAGATTTATGAGTGGTCGCCCGGTTGTCGTTATTAGCCCAAAAGGAATTGAATATAAGGCATTAAAAGACCTAAATATGAATATCGACGATTTACTCGAAAGCATTCGACAATGTAATTATTATAGTTTCGATCAAGTTTTATATGCTATAATTGAGACTAATGGTAAAATGAGCGTTATTCCAACTAGTGCTAATGCACCTGCTACTGCAAATGATATTGGTAAAAACAACCCTCCTGCTGAACTGCCCCATGTACTTGTTAGCGATGGTAAATTGATTAAAGATGAGCTAAAAGCGGTCAATTTAGACAATAAAAAATTAAATAAGATTTTATCTAAATTAAATACTAACATTAAAGATTTATTAATTTTCTCTATGGACGAAAAAGGTAAAGTATATTATCAAAAAAAGAATAGTCAGTATCAAATCATCGATAACATAAAAAGGAATTAAAATTATGAAATCTTATATTTCTCTTGTAGTATTATTAATAGCCGTTCTTTCATTAGGTATATGGGACGGTACATACACGCAAAAAGTTTTTGACCACATGAAAAACGAAAGTGGTGCAATTTATGAAAGTCTACTATCTACTGAAATAACGGATGAAAACCTTCAAAATCAAATAAACGATTTAAATGATTATTGGACAGAAAAAATGGATGTTCTGTGCATATCAATCTCTAGAAAAGACTTGCAAGTAGTGAGCGATTATTTGCAATATTTGTGCAGTTCGATCATTAACGAAAATCAAGAAGACGCAATCACATATTCACGATTGCTAAACTATAATATTATTGGTTTAGGTCAAACTACAGGTATAAATTTTATTAATATTTTATAACTTCTTTAAATATTTTATAATTATTTTATTATCTATTTTACAATAATTTTTAATATTTTTCATTTAATATTTGTTATTTTATAACCGATATTTAAGAATGGATGTTTTATAATTTTATTTATTTTGATTAGATTATTTAAAAAATAGTCGATTTCTCGACTATTTTTTACTATTTAATAATTTTTTTAAATACATTCCTGTATAACTTTTCTTAACGTTACAAATTTCTTCAGGTGTACCTACTGCTACTACTTTACCTCCACCATCACCACCTTCAGGCCCCATATCAATAATATAATCGGCAGTTTTTATAATATCAAGATTATGTTCAATGACGACAACTGTATTGCCTTTACCGACCAATCTTTGTAAAATATTTAATAATTTCTTTATATCGTATGGGTGCAATCCCGTACTTGGCTCATCTAAAATATATACAGTATTACCAGTATCTCTGCGTGTAAGTTCGGTAGCGAGTTTTAATCTTTGAGCCTCACCTCCCGACAAAGTTGTTGCGCTTTGACCCAATTTTACATAACCCAATCCGACATCTACTAAAGTAGATAAAATTCGTTTAATTTGTGGCACAGCGTCAAAGAATTCGTATGCCTCGTCTATGGTCATTTCTAATACATCATAGATTGACTTTCCCTTGTATTTCACATCTAGAATTTCTCTAGAATAGCGCCTTCCTCCACACACTTCGCATGGAACAAAGACATCTGCCATAAAGTACATTCTAAGGCGTTTTACACCATCGCCTGAGCATGCTTCACATCTACCACCCGCAATATTGAAACTAAATTTACCCGCATCAAAGCCCTTTTCTTTCGCGCTAGGAGTAGACGCAAACAACTCGCGTATTTTAGTGAACACACCCGAATATGTTGCCGGATTACTTCTAGGTGTTCGACCGATAGGTGTTTGGTCAATTTGGATAACCTTATCTATATCTTCTATACCTAAAATTTCACCAATATTCTTTTCATTATCTCTATTATTCAATTTGTTAAATAATGCTCTATAAAATATGTCATTAACAAGTGTAGACTTACCGCTACCACTAACACCCGTTATGCATGTAAATACTCCACGCGGAATTGCGACATCAATATCATTAATATTATGTTCGCGACAGTCTAATAGTCTAATATATCCCTTCTTTATCTCGCGTCGTTTTTCAGGTATCTCAATTTTTTCTTCGCCTGATAAGAACTTACCCGTTATTGAATCTTTGCTGTTCTCTAAATCTTCAACGCTACCTTGTGCCACTATTTGTCCGCCATGCACTCCCGCTTTTGGTCCTATATCTACTAGATAGTCGGCTTGTCTAATAGTGTCTTCATCGTGCTCAACTACAATTAGCGTGTTGCCTAAATCTCTAAGATTTTTAAGAGTGTCAATCAATTTATCATTATCGCGTTGGTGTAGACCTATGCTAGGTTCGTCTAAAATATATAATACACCACTAAGTCCACTGCCTATTTGCGTCGCTAATCGAATTCTTTGCGATTCTCCGCCCGAAAGCGTACCCGCACGACGCGACAAATCAAGATAAGTTAGACCTACATTAATTAAAAATGATAATCTTGAAGTTATTTCTTTTAAAATACTCTCTGCAATAAGTTGCTCTGTTTTACTAAGTTTTAGACTTGTTATGAATGAATATAGTTTGCTTATTGACATCTCGCATAAATCTGCAATGTTTTTACCCTCTATTTTGATAGACAAAGCGCTAGGATTAAGCCTTTTACCTAAACATTCTGGACATGTATCCTCGCTCATAAGTTTATATATCTCTTCTTTAATATATTCGCTTTGACTCTCTTGAAATCTTCTCAAAAGGTCGGGAATTAATCCCATAAATAACGCATCTTTTTGAACGCAATATTGATGAAGATTTGGAGCGATTAAACTGCTATCTCCACTCTCTCCATTAATTAACGCACGCCTTGCCTCAAGTGGTATTTTATAATATGGAGTATCAAGTGTAAAACCGTATTTTTTACTCAATTTAGAAAGTGATTTTTTAGTCATGCCCGTTGCGTCAATATTAAAGCCCATTATTGTCAAAGCGCCCTCGTTTATAGATAGGCGGTCGTTTCTAACAATCGCATTTTCACCTATCTTTACCACATAACCTAATCCACCACATTTAGGGCAGGCTCCCGCATGATTATTAAAACTAAACAATGCCGGCTCAATATCAGGAATTGATATACCACAATCAACGCAACTATACTTTACGCTATATAACTTGTTTTCTCCGTCAATATTAATGATTACGATTCCGTCTGCCAAATGTAAACATTGGTCGATTGACTCAGTTAAACGCGAAATGATCCCCTCTTTCATCACTATTCTATCAATAATGACATAAACATCATGCCTTTTATTTTTGTCTAGAACAATTGAATCATCTAAAGAATATGTCGTTCCATCGACCATAACCCTAACATAGCCGTCTTTCTTTAAGCCTTCTAATGTCTTTTCATGTGTACCCTTTTGCGCGCGAATTATTGGTGCCATAATTAACATTTTCGCACCTTCGTTTGTTTCGTTAATCACTTTGTCAACAATTTGATCAAGTGTTTGCACAGTGATTGGTTTACCACATTTGGGGCAATATGGTTTACCTATACGCGCAAACAATAGTCGTAGATAATCGTAAATCTCAGTAATAGTTCCAACCGTTGACCTTGGGTTGTTGTTAGTACTCTTTTGGTCAATAGAAATAGCTGGGCTTAACCCATCTATACTCTCCACATCTGGTTTATTCATTTGCCCTAAGAATTGTCTAGCATAACTAGACAAACTCTCCATGTATCGCCTTTGCCCCTCTGCAAAAATAGTGTCAAATGCAAGCGTTGATTTGCCACATCCGCTCACTCCACAAAAAACCACTAACTTATTTTTAGGAATAGTTAAATCAATGTTTTTTAAGTTGTTTTCCTTAGCACCTTTAATTACAATGTTTTCTAACATATTTCCCTCGTACTATAAATATAATTTTCCCCATTTGTATCAAATTATATTATATCAAAACTTTTTAAATTTTTCAATATGTTTAATAATATTTTTTATCTTAGTTAAAAGCATATACAATGTATATTTATACTTTGCTTGACAAAAATTTATATGTATATAAACTAATTGTAGGGGGAAATATGAAAACTAGAAGCCAAATACCAGACAAATATAAATGGGATTTAGAATTATTCTCTAAAGATGAAGAAATAGAAAAAGTATTTAAAAAAATTGATGAAGCCACTAAAAAAATACCAACTTTTAATGGAAAATTAAATGATAAAGATAAATTTTTTGAATTTTGTAAACTTGACTCACAATATAGCATTGAAATAAACAAGTTAGCATTTTATATTCAAAACTCTCTTTCTACCGATAATTCAGATGTTAAGATGTTAAAACTTAGCGATAGATTATCAAATGCTTACTCAAAATTAGCGCGCGCAAGTTCGTTCGTCTCTCCGCAAATATTTGCACTAAGCGATGACTACTTAAACGAGTTATTAAAGGATAAACGAGCTAAAAATCTTGATAATTATATACGCGAATATATCCGATTAAAACCGCACAAAATTGATGAGCAAACAAGTAGCGTTATTTCTAAACTTAACCGCTCATTTAACTCATCGTCAAGCGTATTTGATATATTGTCTGATAGCGAAATACCTTTCGAAAAGGCAGTAGACAGCAAAGGTAAATTACATGAAGTAAATGACGCAGTATATTCAAAATATGTCTCTATTTCGGACAGAACACTTAGAGAAAATGCGTTCAATTCAATAATGAACGGCTACTCCAAATTTAATAAGACGCTTGCTGAGTTATATTTATCTAGCATACGCCACGATATAGATTTCGCTAGATTAGAAAAATATGATAGCGTTCTAGATTCTGAATTGATAGAGGATGATATTCCTAAAATTGTGTTTGAAAAGAATATCGAAAATGTAAACCGCTTTATCCCACTGCTCCATGACTACATTTTAGCGCGCAAAAAATCAAATAAAAATGAAAAATTTGCATATTTTGACCTATTCGAAAGTGAAAAACTAAGTACTAAAATAAGTTTAGATAAAGCAAAAAGTATTATAAAATCAGCTTTGAAAAATCTCGGGGACGAATATTTGTCTATTGTTGAGAGAAAATTTAATGATAAATCTATAGACTATCTACCAAATAAAAATAAAGCATCTGGCGCGTATTGTTCACATTGTTATGGCGCGAAAACAGTCATATTAATGAATTTTACAGATGACTATAATTCTATGTCTACTCTAATACATGAAATGGGGCATTGTATAAATAGCGAATATTTCTTAAAATCTCAACCTTATGAAAAGGCAGATATAACAATTTTTGCTGCTGAAATTGCCAGTACTGTAAACGAGATTTTATTGAATCAATATATGCAACAAAATTGTAAAAAGAATGAAAAGAAAGCTCTAATCTTAGAATTTTTAGAGCAAGTCCGCTCCACTATATTTAGACAGACATTATTTTCAGAATTCGAATTATATGCTCACTCTTCACTTGAAAAAGATATGCCTATCACATATGAAGAACTAAACAAAAAATATTATGAACTTAGCAAAAAATATTATGGCAAAAACATAATACTTCCTAAAAATTTAGCATTCGAGTGGTCGCGAATACCACATTTCTATAGGCCATACTATGTATACGCTTATTCCACGGGATTGATTTGTGCTATAATCATTGCAAATAAGGTAATGAATGATAATACATTTGCAACAAAATATATCGAATTTCTAAAAAACGGAACAAATAAAAATCCTGTAGAGATGTTAAAGAACATAGGTATTGATTTGAGAGAAAATTCAACATATGACATTGCTTTTGATTTTATTCGCAAGCAGTTAGAAGAATACAAGGCCATAACAAAGTAACTCTCAAATTATTAATGATAAATAATTTATAAAAGATTGCAAAAAATAATTTAAAATGTTATAATTGAGGTAACTATGTTAGATAAAAAATCCATTTCTGTTTTAAAAGCGTTAAATAAACTTTCCAATGGTACGACATATAAAGTAGCAACGAGTGAGGAAATTATTGCTCTACTTAACCAAAAGTCGCAATATGATGCTGATTCAATAAAGGAAATAATGGATTATTTAGGGAAGCAGGAGTATATTAATATAAAATTTAGCGAAGAAAATACTTACTGCTACTCATTGTTACCTAAGGCGCGCATTTTCTTAGAGCAAGAAACGGGAAAATCTAAAACTAAGAAAAATACATCTTCATTTCTGCACTATTTATTCATCTCTATCGCATCATTTGTTGGATGTATGCTTGCGCTTATAATTTTCTTCGCTATTATGCTATAAAACTATGTTAACATTTAAAGAAAAGTATGTAATGGAATATGTTTATGAGAAATGTCAGGGCAAAAAGTCTTGTCTTATTTCTCCACGCGAAATTATATCTTTCACTGCGGATAAATATGTCATTCAGCCAGACGAATTAGAGCGCATTATGACTAACTTAAGTTACGACAATTATATTGAATTATTCAAAAGTGATAAAAAGGGAAGTCCTGTATATTGCGTTTCTTTAAAAATAAAGGGTGAAGGTTTTCATCGTGAGTTAACAAATAATAAGCGCAACTTATTATTATTGCTTGGGCGCACATGTATTTTAGCAATAATAAGTGGTATTATCGGTGTTCTCATTAGATTTATTTTCTTGTAGGCGGATATGGAAGAGAGAAAATTTGAATTAGTATCAAAATATCAACCAACAGGCGACCAACCAGAAGCCATTAAATCGCTTGTCGAAGGCGTTAAAGATGGATTAACTGCGCAGGTATTAAAAGGTGTAACCGGTAGTGGCAAAACTTTTACTATGGCAAATGTTATAGCACAATTGAACCGCCCTACCCTAGTGCTTGCACATAACAAAACACTTGCCGCGCAATTATGCAACGAATTTAGAGAATTTTTCCCTAACAATAGGGTTGAATTTTTTGTTTCGTATTATGACTATTATCAACCCGAAGCTTATATCGTTTCAAGCGATACTTATATAGAAAAAGATATGAGCGTAAATGATGAGATAGATAAATTGCGACTTAGCGCTACAAGTAGTCTGTTGGAGCGAAGCGATACAATAGTAGTTGCTTCCGTTTCATGTATATATGGCTTAGGTGCACCAGAAGAATTTTTCAACTTACAAATATCGCTTAGATTAGGCGATAAAATGACGCGTGAAGAACTAATAAAACGCTTAATAGCAATTCAATATCAACGAAATGAAATTGATTTTACCCGATCAACTTTCCGCGCACGCGGAGATGTTGTAGATATCTTTCCAGCAGATAGCAGTGAACACGCAATTAGAGTTGAATTTTTTGATGATGAAATCGAAAATATAAGCGAATTTGATGTTGTTACTGGTAAAGTATTAAATAGATTAAAGCATGCCAGCATATTCCCTGCCACTCACTATGCCGTCGGTAGCGAAAAACTAGAAAATGCATTAGAGCAAATAAAAAAAGACGCTATTGAGCGAGAAAAATATTTTACTGATCAAGGTAAATACATTGAAGCCCAACGCATACGAGAACGCACCAACTATGATATAGAAATGATGAAAGAAATGGGATATTGTTCGGGAATTGAGAACTATTCAAGATACTTTGACGGAAGACTCCCCGGCGAACCCCCATACACACTATTAGATTATTTTCCAAAAGGATTCTTGCTTTTTGTAGATGAAAGTCATATTACACTACCACAAGTGCGCGGTATGTATAACGGCGATCGTGCAAGGAAAACAAGCCTAGTAGATTATGGATTTAGATTGCCAAGCGCATATGACAATCGACCATTAAATTTTGAAGAATTTAATCGTAGAATCGGTCAAGCAATATATGTGTCAGCTACACCAAATGAATATGAATTATCACTTTCCGGCAATACTGTTGAACAAATTATTCGTCCAACCTATCTGTTAGATCCTGAGGTGATTGTCCGTCCAAGTTCGGGTCAAGTAGATGATTTACATGACGAAATAAAAAAGAATATCGAAAAACATGGGAAAGTTTTAGTTACAACATTAACTAAAAAAATGGCAGAAGATTTATGCTCATATTTTGGCGAAAATGGAATTAGAGTAAAATATCTTCATAGTGATATAGATACATTGGAGCGTGTTAAGATTATAAATGAACTTAGAGCAGACGAATTTGATGTACTTATCGGAATTAATCTATTACGTGAAGGTCTTGACTTGCCTGAAGTCACTTTGGTGGCAATTTTGGACGCAGATAAAGAAGGATTTTTACGAAGTCCGACTTCATTGATTCAGATTATTGGTCGTGCCGCACGAAATAGTGAAAGTAAGGTTATAATGTATGCTGACAATATAACAGATAGTATGCGACAAGCGATAGATGAAACCAACTATCGAAGATCAAAACAAGAAGCATATAATAAAGAACATCATGTAAAACCTATGACAATTAAAAAAGACATTGTAGACACTTTAAAAATCAGAATGGACAATGAAGAGTCTAAAATGACAAAGAGTGATATAATTAAGAAAATTGAAAGTCTTAAAGGCATGATGAATACAGCCGCATCTCAGCTTGACTTTGAAACAGCAATTAAGCTTAGAGAAGAAATCGCAAAATTAAAGCGAAAATTAAAATAAAAAACTACTAATTAGTTTGTTATTTTTAAGACTAATATAAAAAGGAACTTCACTTTATGTGCATAGTTCCTTTTTTATTTCGCTAGTTTAAAAATGTTGTGATCTTAAATAATAGTTTTTATTTATCTAAAAATTTTTGTTTGAATCTTTCTATGCTTTCATCTATAACTTTTATTGCTTCTTCATGTCCGCGAAGCGATTCAACATTTACAAATTTATTTTCCAGTTGCTTGTAAACTGATAAAAAATGCTCTAATTCTTGCGACATGTGTTTAGGTAATTCATTGATATCCTTATATTCGTTATATTGTGGGTCACTATATGGTATTGCTATTATCTTTTCATCTCTCTCATTTATATCTGTCATAGCAACAACCCCTATAGGATAACACCTAACTAACGACAATCTAGCAAGCGGTTGTGAGCATAATACAAATACATCTAATGGATCATTGTCTAGGCTATATGTTAAAGGTATAAATCCATAATTCATAGGATAATTTGTACTTGTGTATAGTACCCTGTCTAATCTTAACATACCTGTTTCTTTGTCAAGTTCGTATTTAGTTTTGTCACCTTGTTGAATTTCAATACATGCTACAAAATCTTTAGGTTTTATGCGCTCTGGGGCTATATCTTTCCAAATATTCATATAATTTTCCTTTTCTCCATTTGATAATCGAGTTTAACATATTTAAACTTATTATGTCAAATATTATAAATTTCTTAAATAAAAATATTGACAACAAATACCAAAATCTATAATTTTAAATACTTTAAATTTTATCAATTAATAATTTCCACAATAAATAAATCATTAAACATAAAACAAATATAAAAATCTAACAATAATAAATAATTAAAAATAAAAAAGGACTTTGATTTAAGTCCTTTTATTTTATTCAACTTCTCCTTCTTTAACTTCAGTCTTATTCTCTTCAGTTTTTTCTTCAACTGATTCAACTTCTTCAGTTTTTTCTTCAGCTGATTCAACTGATTCTTTATCTTTTACTTTCTTAGTTGATTTAGACTTATTGCCTTTAGAAGTTGTTTTCTTATTATTTCCACCCTTTCCTGTGAAAGCGAAGAATAATATTACACCAGCTAGAACTAATAATGACAATACTATTAATACTACTCCTACAACATTATCATCTTCTTCATCAACTACACTTTCTGATTTAACACTAAATGTTAAAGGTTTAGTAGCTGGATTACTCGAAGATTCAGTCGTTCCATCATATGTCGAAATAGTTAAAGTGTATTCACCAGTGCCTGTGATAGTATAATTAGTTGTGTTTCCATCAGTTTCACTGGTCATTGTTCCGTTGCTTGTAGTCAATACTACAGACAAATTATTCCATAAAGTAGTTTGACTTGCTTTGTTATCTTGAAGCGCAGTAGAACCGCTTAAAATTTCGTATGAATATAATTGTTTATCACCATTAGTTACAGTAATGACAACTGATCTTTCACTAGATGGTGTTTTAACTACTTTTATAGAGTATATAATATTTGATCCGTTATATACAATATTTTGTTTCAATTTATCTTCACTAACATTTAATGAAATTGTAGGTTTCTCCAAGTCTCCGACTCTGAATGTCTTAGTCATTGTAATAGTAGAATCGCTAGTAGTCGCTGTATATGTCACAGTGTATGTTCCATTGATATTGTTACCTGTAGTTGGAACCGTATATGTCCATTTATCATTTGCAAGTACTGCGTTCTCTGTCTTTTCTCCTGGAGTTGTGATTATAACAGATATGGTAGCCTTTTCTTCCCCTTGACTTGCAGTTGGATAACCCAAATCAATAGTATCTCCTGCTACTGCTGTTGATTGAACAGAAATTTCATCATTCCATTTTAATTGAACGCTTGTCACATTAACATATATCACCTGTGTTAATACATCATCTTCTGCTTCACCAAATTTCAAAGTGAATGTTAAAACGTAATTGCCTGCATCTAAGAATTTATATGAATATTCTTCGTTTCCACTTGGTTCATATTGATTACCATTGTTTGTTACATTAATAGAAATATCATCTTTATAATTTTCTGTTTCGTCACTAGTGCGATCAGATGAATATACTGTTGGATAGAAATCAATAGTTCCACCTTGTTCAATTGTAACTGTATTGCCAGAAGTTGTGATATCGTCTCCGATAGCCTCTACTTCAAAGATAGGATCTGCATTAACCTTTGCATCAAAGTTAGCAAATAATGTTGTAGTATTTCCAGCATCGTCTGTTGCTGTATATACAACGACATATGTTCCTGCTTGACTTGCGACGATAGTACCACCATTAGCACTATTGCCTGTTAAAACATAGTTGCTAGGATATTTATAACCTGAAACATTTCCGTTAGAATCAATTACATAGTACATAACTGATACAGAAAGGCTTTTATCAATATCTTCAAAAGCGATTGAAGGTAAAGTGATAGTATCAAATTGATTTACATTTTCTAAAGTTATAATTGTATTATCACTTGTTGTAAAACTTCCCAAATCTACAATTGTAGCTGTAGGTGCATCATTATCTTCTATTGTATCTTTTAAAGTTAATGTCTTAGTCACATATGATGTAGTACCATTATCATTAATAGCAATTGCGACAATTGTGACATTTGTTTGTCCTTCATAATCCCTTCCTGCCAAAGTAAAGTTAAATTTATTTGCACTATCTTCGCTAACGCTTAATGCTTTAAATCCTGTGTAATCAACACCCATGCTTGAGATAAATTTTGGATTATCAAGCACATTATATCTTAAACCGATTTCTTCTGTACTTGCACTTTCAACGCTTGCAATTGCAGAAGAAATTTTTGTTTCAAGATTAGACACATCGCTACCATAGAAGTAGAACATAGCAGTTTTTAATCTTGTATCTTGTTCATCAGTTGCATTAACGCTAATTTCGAATTCATCTGAGTGCGAAATAGTTTTCTTATTGAAATTATTAAATGAAATTGTTGGTGTACTTTCTGTAATATTTGCTATTGCGTCTGCTGAAATTTGGATTTTATATGTTAAGTCTTTCTCTTTTTTGGAAATTTTTGAATAAACCATATAGTGAAGAGTATATTTACCAGCATAGTCAGCAGATTTTTCTTCGTAATCTTCTTCAGTTGATGATACAAATCTAAATACTTGTGCCCCATTTGGTCCGACTAATTCGTCTGCACTAACCATGTTGGCAGACACTGTAGGATGTGATTCCAAATATGCATCATCTACATCTACTAATTCTCCACCATCTATAACCTTGTTATCAACATAGAAAATCTTATGGTCACTACTTTCTAAATATCTAACAACGAGTAAATCTTCACTAGAAGATACCATATCCGTTGCGTAAATTGCTGGTAATATGATTTCATTATATCCATAAGTTGACTTCAAATCTACGGCATAATTAGTGTTGACATCAGTTGCACCTTCGTCATAATTATACGCCATATAAACTTCAGGACTAGTAACATACTCTACATTAGTGATTCTATATTTTTTAGTAATAGTGTTATAAGCCGTTTGAATTTCATAAGTTATGATATAATTACCTTTTAAATCATCATAACTTTCAACGCCAAACTCTTCCTTTGTCATATTGAAAGTTAAATCATTGTTATTAAGAACTTTCTTAATTGTATCGCTACCCTCTTTTTGGATAGTGATAGATAAAATATTATAATCAACATTATTTTTAGTAGTATTACTATATTTTTCATTTACCGGAACTCTAGGTAATTCAATATCCGTCTGTCCTAATTCAATAGAAGGGAAAGTTGGACTTAGTATTCTTGTTTCAGTTGGAGCATCATAATCTTCTTCACTCACTACTTCAATTGTGTATGAAACTGTAGGATTATTTGTACCGCCTACATAACTATACTCTATTGTATAAGTCTCTTTCTCGCTTGTTGGCAATACATTATCATCCAACTCAACAGTCTCGCCATTAGAGTTACTAACTTTCAAAGTTGCGACCCTATCATTAGTAACAACATCACTATCCGTTGCAACTGCATAAGCAGTAGGCAAAGTATATGTTTGACCAATTTTTACTTGTGAAGGAATTAAAGCGTTTAGACCAGTGTCTTCATTTTCACTGAAAATAGAAAAATTAATTTCATATGCAACATTCTTTAATGTTACAGTATAAGTGTTAGATTTTACTGTTCCAAAATCACCAGTCAATTCATAGTAGATATCATACTTGCCTGCTTTAGTTGTATTAACTTTGATATAATCTTGTGAACCATCGCTAGGAGAAACGAAATACTCTTCGTCGTACTCACCTGCATTGTTATAAACATGCTCTTGACCTGAAGCATCTTTAACAATTATTTTATATGATGTAGCCCAATCAGCTTCACTTTTAATTAAAGGAATCAAGAACTCTTGACCTTTGCTAACATCAATATCTTTATCAGGCATATTCGTCATGCTGAAAGTATATAGATAATTAGTTATATTTGCTGGATTAGTTTCTGCTGCAAATGTAGTCAAACTAGGTGCAAAAGCAAATAAAATGCTGAATATTGCGAATGCTACAAAGCATAAGAAAAGCTTAAAAAAATTTGTTTTAGTTTTCATTGCTGTCTCCTTATAATTAAGTCTAGAATATTCTAATAAATATCTTAAGAATTGTCAATCAAAATAGGCGTTGTTTTATAAAGTTTACATGATTAGTTTGAAAATAAAAACATGATTTTATTATAAAAAAAAGTACGAGTTATGTCGAAAAAAAGAAGAAAAATCTAAAAAAATTGTTAAAATTTTAATTTTATATTCAAAAAATCATTTAAAATATATATGTTTATTGTTTTTTTAAAATTTTTTTAGAGAATTTATGATACAAAATTCAACACATTATCTTTATATTGCTCTAATGTTTTTCAAATTTTATTAGGAATTCAAATCTTCTAGCGGATATTTTTTAAAATAAATAATATAAGAAAAAACAAAAAAAAGACTATGGAAATTAATAATATATGTTCTTAATTTACATAGCCTTGTAATTATAATCTTGAGAGTTGTTCGTCAGCGTAATCTTTAGTAATAAAATTAAATTCATCACTGCTAGCTAAAAAATATTGCCTTTCTCTATGTTTTTTTAAGCGTGCTAAAAACTCACTATCGAGCATTTTATATCGCTCTATTAATAAATCGTTTAATATTTTAAAATCAAGTGTGTTTGCATTCTCTAAAACATTTTTAGTTTCGACTGCCCACACATTTGGTTGGACGCCATTGTCGTCTTTAAAATTGCATAGTATATTCATATCTTCAGGCGAAACTACAAAACGACATATAATTTTAATTTTTTCAAGCAAGGTTCGTGGCAACTCTTTAACAGCATTTGCGTCCATATAATAAAAGGTATACAACCTATCAGGTTCGCCAACTATTGCTTGTGCATGACGACTTCGCTTAAGAACAACTCTATCACCATATATACCGCGACCACGCTTATATTCAACAATTTCATAAAAGTTGTTTATAAGGAAATCTAATTGAGCCCAATTTGAAATATTAACTTTTGTCATTGGTCACCTTAACTCAAAGCGTCAACTAATAGGACGATATCCTTTTTATTCTGCTTATAAACTTTTTCAAAGTCAGTAGGAGACTCTATCTCACAATCAAATTTAATTGCACATTCAACCATGGCACAAAGAATTGCCTTTGCTTTGATATAGGCATCAACTACTGTCTCGCCTTCTGTGACGATATCCAAATCTTTTATTGTTATAGTATACCAACCTGTGTTAGTAGCCTTCTCATCATCTTTATATACAATTGCTGGATAAACTAAATCTTTCATACTTTCCCTTCCTCTCGTTTAATATATTTTACCATAAATTTAGTTTTAAGTAAAACAATTTTAGTATAAAATAATGAAAAAACTCTCGTATTTGAGAGTTGAAAAATTACAAAGAAGATTCTATACCATTAACTACATTTAGTTGATTTCCAGTAGCCTTTTTAACAGCTTTCTTTAATCCGTTGGAAGTTGTCTTTTTCATATCGCGCATAATATCCTTTTGAGTATCTATTATCAGCCCAACAAATTTACTACGAGCATCATGCGCATTATATGCAGTCATCGTTTTATTTTCTTCTTTATTTTGACCGCCAATTGCTTTTGGAATTTCGTTTCCATTAGCCTTAATATTTGATAATATCTTTAAAAGTTGTCTATCTTTTTCAATTTCAAAAAGTTTCCTACTATCTTGCATTTTACTAGGTTTGTTCATACAAAGCCTCCTATATTTATGCCTATATAATATCATAAAAATATCTATTTGTAAATAGTTTTTTAATAATTTTTTTACATTTTTTTTAAGTTTAATTTTTCACTATAAAATAGATAAAAATTAAGATTTTTTGTGGAACATTTTTTATAATTATTTTTTAATAAAATAATTAAAATATTATAAATTTTTTATAATTTTTATTCTATTTTTTTATTTATTTTTAAATTTTTAATTTTTATTTATTAATCATTTAATAAAATATATTTTTTATTGACTAAATTTTAATAATTTATAAATCACAATCTACAAATAAGTATGAAAAAATCCTACGTTTGTAGGATTTATTCTTCTTCAACATCTTTAAATTTGATATCAATATCATTTTCGCCGAAGTTTGAATTATCATCTTTGACTTGTTTTGGAATTAGATTTCTATAGATAGGAGCACCTGTACCAGCAGGTATCATCTTACCGATAATTATATTCTCTTTTAGACCAGACAAGTGATCTACTTTTCCTTTCAATGCAGCCTCAGTTAACACATTGCTTGATTCTTGGAATGATGCTGCTGACAAGAAACTTTCAGTTGTTAAAGATGCTCTAGTAATACCCTGCAATTCACGCTTAGCGCTAGCAGGAGCTCCGCCTTCTTGAATTGCTTTTAAGTTAGCGTCTTCAAATATTTTAATGTCTACGATTTCGCCTGGAAGTAAATCAGTATCTCCAGAATTTTCAATCTTAACTTTTCTTAACATTTGACGAATCACAACTTCCAAGTGTTTAGCATTAATAGAAACATTTTGAGATTTATAAACCGCTAATACCTCATTTAGCAAATATTCTTGAACGGCTTTCACACCGCCTGTACGCAAAACATCGCGTGGATTCAAAGGTCCTTCTGTTAAAGGAGTACCAGGGGTTACAATATCTCCATTCTTCACTTTTATAGTTGAACCGAAAGGTAAAATGTAACTTTCCTCAGTTGAACCCTTAACTACAACCTCAAAGCGTTTATCTATTTGATTAATAGAAACTTTACCACCAATTTCACATACAACAGCGGCACCCTTAGGGTTACGCGCTTCAAATATTTCTTCAACACGAGGCAAACCAGTAGTAATATCGGCAGCGGCAGTACCACCACTATGGAATGTTCTCAAGACTAGCTGTGTACCAGGTTCACCGATTGACTGAGCTGCGATGACTCCGACTGCTTCACCAACATGCACGATATCGTTAGTAGACATATCTCTACCATAACATTTTGCACAAACACCTGATTTAGCTTTACATGTAAATAGGCTTCGTATTTGCACTTTTTGAATGCCTGCGTCAACAATTTCTTTTGCCAAATCTTCGCCAATAAACGTGTCTTCTGGGCAAATTACTTTCTTAGTCTTAGGATTTACTACAGGTGCAGAAGTATATCTTCCAACTATTCTATTGAATAATGATTCAATCTCTGTACCATTTTGAACGATAGAGGTTACTTCCATACCTTTTACAGATTCGTTATTGTTAGCGAAACAATCTTCTTCTGTAACAACAGTATCTTGTGCGATATCAACAAGTCTACGGGTCAAATAACCTGAGTCCGCTGTCTTTAATGCAGTATCCATAAGTTGTTTACGGCTACCACGCGCAGCGCTATAGTATTCAAGTGCGGACAATCCACGGCTATAGTTAGATTTAACTGGGATATTTGAAATTCCACCGATAGCATCCATGTTACCCATCATACCAGCAAGTTGTTTTAATTGTCCTTCTGAACCACGGGCACCAGATGTCAATATTATCATTAATGGATTAAATGGATCCATTTCGCTAGAAGTAATCTTAACTAGGTCATTAGAAACTCTATCCCATAATTCAATATTTTTATTCTTTCTGTCACTATCAGTCAATAGACCTTGTAAATATAGGTCATCATTTTGTTTAGCAACTTCACTTGCTTGTTCAACAATGCTATCTCTTTCTTTTGCTTCTTTAATGTCGAAAATTGAGAAAGAAACGCTTGCCAAAGTACTATATTTATAACCCATATTTTTAATGTCATCAATCATTGTAACAGTTGTGTTAGTACCATGTTTGCGATAACATTTTTCAATCATATTTGAGTAACTGCTCTTCTTAACTACGCTAGATATTTCAAATTCAAGTGCATTTTCTTTCTTTGTTCTATCAACAAAACCTAAATCTTGAGGAATAATACTATTAAATATGATTTTACCTAATGTTGTCTTAATTCTACCTGTTAAAGGTTCGCCATTAAAGTCAACTGTTCTTCTTAAATTAATTAGTGCTTGAAGACTAAGATCTCCGTTGTCGTATGCAAGCATTGCTTCTTCAGGGCTTGCGAAAGTCATACCTTCACCCTTAGCGCCTTCACGAACAATAGTCAAATAATAGTTACCTAAAATCATATCTTGGCTAGGAACCATATTTGGATTACCATCACTAGGCTTCAAAACATTGTTAGAAGCAAGCAGCAACATTCTAGCCTCTGTACGCGCCTCTACACTTAATGGCACATGCACGCTCATCTGGTCACCATCGAAGTCGGCATTAAATCCCGAACATGCCAAAGGTGGTAGACGGATAGCTTTACCTTCAACTAGGATAGGTTCAAACGCCTGTACAGACAATTTATGAAGAGTAGGTGCTCTGTTTAGAAGTACAGGGTGTCCTTGAACGACTTCTTCCAAAATATCGTATACAATAGGGCGCTCTTGTTCAATCATACGCGTTGCTTTCTTCAAATTGTTAGTAGCATTCATTTCAAGTAAACGCTTGATAATAAATGGGCGGAACAATTCTAGTGCCATAGTCTTTGGAAGTCCGCATTGATAAATCTTCAATTCAGGACCAACGACAATAACCGAACGACCAGAATAGTCTACACGCTTACCTAACAAGTTTTGACGGAAACGACCATGTTTACCTTTAAGTGAAGCAGTTAGTGATTTCAAATCTCTCTGTCTACTACCTTGAACAGCACGACCGCGTTTACCATTATCAAATAGTGCATCAACGGCTTCTTGAAGCATACGCTTTTCGTTACGCACAATAATTTCAGGCGCGCCAAGTTCCATAAGTTTCTTTAATCTGTTATTTCTATTAATTACACGACGATAAAGGTCATTTAAATCACTCGCAGCGAATTTTCCACCATCAATTTGCACCAAAGGTCTAAGGTCAGGTGGTATAACAGGTATAACATCAAGTATCATCCAACTAGGTTTATTGCCACTCTTGATAAATGCGTCAATAACTTCTAGTCGCTTAGTTGCTTTAAGTTTTTTCTGACCCTTAGAAGTGTGCATGATGTTAGTTAATTCTTCACACTCTTTTTCTAGGTCAATATTATTAAGAAGTTCTTTGACAGCTTCTGCTCCCATACCTGCACGGAACCCATTTGGACCATATTTTTCAATAGCCTCACGATATTCTCTATCGCGAATGACTTGTTTATAAGTAAATTCAGTGTTTTTTGGGTCAAGCACAACATAACTTACATAATAAAGCACTTCGTCCAAAAGTTTAGGTGACATATCAAGGACTAAACCTATTCTGCTTGGTACACCTTTAAAGAACCAAATATGACTAACAGGACAAGCAAGTTCTATATGTCCCATGCGCTCTCTTCTAACTTTACTACGCGTAACTTCGACTCCACATTTATCGCAAATTACGCCTTTATATCTAACTCTTTTATACTTACCGCAATGGCATTCCCAATCCTTTTTAGGTCCAAAAATTCGTTCACAAAATAGTCCGTCTTTCTCGGGCTTTTGTGTACGATAATTTATTGTCTCAGGCTTGGTTACCTCGCCACGAGACCATGAACGAATCATCTCGGGTGAGGCAATGCCAACGCGTATTGAGTCAAAATTGTTTAATTCAAACATATAAATTCTTCTCCTAAATTAATCCTTATTCATCTAAATCGTCAAATAAATCTGAATCATCGAATGCAGTGTTGTTGACATCATTTTCGTAATCTGACTGAATATCATCAAATGCGAGAGTAACATCTTCAAGTGCTTGCTTGTTAACAGGTTCAACACTAGGTATTTCCTCGCCCTCTTCACTAACTTCATTAATTGTAAGTTCGTGATTATCTGCGGTCAAAATCTTAACATCTAAGCACAATCCTTGCATTTCCTTAACTAAAACTTTAAATGATTCAGGCATACCAGGTTCAGGTATAGGTTCGCCTTTGACGATTGCCTCATAAGTCTTAATACGCCCTTCCACATCATCTGATTTGATAGTAAGCATTTCTTGTAACAATCTAGATGCACCATATGCTTCAAGTGCCCAAACTTCCATTTCACCAAAACGCTGACCACCAAGTTGATTTCTACCACCAAGTGGTTGTTGAGTAATCAAAGCGTAAGTACCAATACCACGCGCGTGAATCTTATCGTCAACCATGTGGATAAGTTTTAACATATACATAACGCCGACTGTTGTTCTATTTTCAAAAGGAAGTCCAGTACGACCATCGTATAATTGCATCTTTCCATCTTCTGGTAAGTTATTAGCGCGCAATAATTCACGGATTTCGTCTTTAGTAGCACCATCGAAGGCAGGGGTTACAATCTTCCAATCAAGTTGTTTAGCCGCCCAACCTAAGTGCATTTCCATAAGTTGTCCTAAATTCATACGAGAAGGGACACCCAATGGGTTTAATACGATATCTACTGTCTCACCATTAGGCATATAAGGCATATCACTTTCAGGTAATACAACAGATATAACACCTTTATTACCATAACGACCAGCCAACTTATCGCCGACTTGTAAAATACGCTTTTGTGCAATGTAGACTTTAACGCACATATTTACACCAGCGTCAAGTTCGTCTTTGTTCTTTCTAGAAAGAATTTCAACGCCAACTACGACACCCTCTTCACCATGTTTAACTTTTAGACTTGTATTCTTGACATCTTTTGTCTTTTCACCGAAAATTGCTTTTAAGAGTCTTTCTTCTGGAGTCAAATCAGTCTCTCCCTTAGGAGTAACCTTTCCTACCAAAATATCTCCAACTTTAACTTCGGTACCAATGCGCACAATACCGTCTTCGTCCAAGTTTTTAAGCGCATCTTCGCCCACTCCCGCAATATCACGAGTGATCTCTTCATCTCCCAACTTAGTGGTACGCGCTTCAACTTTAACTTGTTGAATACAAATAGATGTAAACGCATCATCACGAACTATACGCTCATTGACAAGTATAGCATCTTCGAAGTTATATCCTTCCCAGTTCATGAATGCGACTGTCATATTTTTACCGAGCGCTAATTCGCCTTTCTCTGTATCACCGTCAGCCAATACATCGCCTGCTTTAACCTTTTCGCCCTTCTTAACCAAAGGTTTTTGATTGAAGCATGCTTTTTCGTTAGTACGCTCAAACTTTCTAAGTTTGTGATTAACTATGCTTCCGTCAGCATACTCCATTGTAATGTAGTCTGCTGAAACATATTTACATACACCATCTTGCTCAGCTAATATCAAAGCACCTGAGTCAGCAGCGATCCTGTGCTCAAGACCTGTACCTACAATAGGGCTTTCTTGTCTTAAAAGTTGTACTGATTGACATTGCATGTTAGTACCCATCAATGCACGGTTACCTGCGCAATATTCAACGAACGGAATCAAACCAGCACCAACAGATAATTCTTGTCTTGGACTTAAATCGACTAAATCAATCATACTTGAATCGACATGTTCTGGTTGTCCGTTATGACGACAATCTACATATCCTTCTTTGATAGTTTTATCTGCATTTAAAGGAATAGATGCTTGCGCAATAAAGTGCCCATTTTCTTCGTCTGCCATTAAGAAAACGACATCATCCAAAACTTTTTTAGTCTTAGGATCAACTTTTCTATATGGAGTTTCGATAAATCCATACCTATTAACGCGCGCATAAGCCGCGATAGATGTCATAAGACCAATAGGTTGTCCTTCTGGAGTCTCAACAACACAAATACGACCATAATGTGAAGGGTTAATATCACGCACTTCAGCAGTCGCACGCTCTCTCTTTACTCCTCCAGGCCCGGTTGATGATAGACGACGCTTGTTACGAAGACTTGCAGCAGGGTTGGTTTGATCCATAAGTGAAACCAACTGGCTAGTAGCCATGAAGTCTTTAAACACTTTATTGATGTATCTAGCATTTACGATTTGGCTAGGTGTAACATCAGTTAAATCTCTACTTTGTAAAGCTTCGCGGACTTGTGTTTGTAGTTTAGCCATACCGCGACGGAATTCATCACGAAGAAGTTCTCCACTTGTAGCAACACGACGCATAGATAGATTATCTATCTCGTCAGTTTCTCCAAGTCCGTCAATTAAGTTCAAATGATAACTTACAGTTGCGATGAAATCATCAAGCGTTACTTGGAAATCCTCTAATTTATGTGCATTTGCCTTGATTTGAGCTTTCAACATGTCTGTATCATCTTTACACTCTTTCATTATCTCTTGTAACAAAGGAAGATATACAAGTTCAGTTATGCCAAACTCTTCAGGATTAAGTTTTGCATATGCTTTAAGGTCAACACGCTTGTTGCCTACTACTCTAACTAATTTATCGTCGACTAAAACATCTACTGAATTAATTCCGGCATTTTGGATAGCCCATGCTGTTTGAGCATCAATCAATTCACCTTTGCTAGCAAAAACCTTTTTGCCAAGTTTAATATCCGTTCCAGCGATTTGATCGGTTATTCTGTTAGCGAGTGATAATTTCTTATTTAATTTAAAACGACCGACCTTCTCCAAATTGTAGTGTTGTTGATTGAAGAATCTATCGTTGATATATGACAAAGTATTCTCAGGGTTAGGAATTTCACCTGGGCGTGTGCGTCTACCAAATTCAATCAATGCATCTTCTTGTGTAATTTGAGGCTCTTTCTCTAGCGTCTTAACAATATAAGGATGATTGTTGAAGATATTTAACAATTCCTCGTTTGTGTAACCAAAACATTTTAAGAATACGCCAAGGCTCATTTTAAATCTACGATCGGCGATGACACGCAAAGTCTCACCATTAACTTGTTCAGTCTGCACCCACATACCATAACTAGGTTGGATAGCGCCATCATAGTCCATAAATCCATATTTGTTGAGTGTTTTGCCAAAAATCGCACCAGGTGCTTTAACCAATTGATTAAGCACGACTCTCTCAACGCCGTTGCAAATAAAACCGCCGTCTTTAGACATATATGGAATGTCGCCCATGAACACTTCTTGATCCATGATTTGACCAGTCTCTTTAACAAGTAGTCGTACATTGACCTTTAAAGGAACTGTGTAACTTGTCTGTTTAACCTTGCATTCAGCCCATGAATGATTTGGCGTTCTATCTATCGTATAACCTAAAAAAGATAACTCAGCCTTATTTGAGTAATCTATGATTGGGTTATATTCATTCAAAACTTCGCCAATACCTTCATTTAAGAAATGTTCGTACGATTCCTTTGCTATGCTTAGTAAGTCTGGCATTACATAAGGAACCTCAGTTTTAGCAAAACTTATTCTTTCAGCCTTGCCACTTTTTACCTTTTTGATATTGAGTGTATTTGAATCCATTCTAACTCCTTATTCAGTTGTAGTTGTCGAAAAGTTGAAACTTTATACTATGTATAAAATTTTTATTTGCTTCTAGCGACAATTATTCATACTAGGGTATTTTAGCATATTGCACAAGTTATGTCAATAGATTTTTACAATATTTTTTATTAAATTTTAACATAAAATGGTGCAAATACTATTTATTGTCTATGGGTATTTTTGTTTGGCTTAAATTCGTCAAAAGGGTCAAAATCGTCAACAAAATTTATTCCTATTATTTTCTGCATGTTTTCAAGTGTAAAATAGTTTAGTTTACCTATAATTTCGTTATGGTCTTGGCTTTCGATAGCGAGTAGTAGATCGTCTATTAAATCCATATTTGTGATTATAGCGTCCACAATTTTATCATTGCCTGAATCTAGTTCTATTTTTATTATGCGTTCATGTTCATTTGTGCAGATATTTAATTTTTCATTTTCACCTATAAGGTAGCAATATATTTCATACATTTCACAGTTGCGCAAAAAACGCAATCTATCTAGCACCGTCTCTTCTAAAAATACATAATTCCATTCGTTTTTCTTTTGAAATAGATAATAAGCATATGCTTTTATAAATCGGTTGTAAATTGAGATATTGTTTGAGAAAGTTTCGTCAAATCCTAAATATAAAAAATATTCGCTAGATTTTAATCCTTCGTCCCATAGTTGCCCTGCTATCGCTCCACCTAATAATTCATTTCCCAAAAGGTTAATTTCTTTTTTTATAGTCCTCAAATTTGATTTTATTATCTTCACATAATTAATGTCATCGTCTTCTACATATCTCCAATCAAATTGCTTTAATGTCTTATTTGTCAACCCTTTTTCAAACATAATTCCTCTTTTTTTATAACTCATAACCATCTTTTGTCAAATTAATCATAGATCTACCACTGAATTGATAGAGCATAATCTCTAAATCTAAGTCATATTCAATGCTGTCATATACATCGCAGATTAAATTGTTGTTTACTTTTATTGCTTCGTCTGTATCTTTAAATACACCAAAATTTTCAGCCTTGACTATTCTGTCATCTTTGTTTAGCGTAATTTTTGTATTATTAAATCCTTGACTACCTAAATAGCGCATAAATAATAAAAATGTCATTTGTAAATATTTTATCCTATCTTTTATAATAATTTCATCTTCAAGAGTGTCATTTTTATGTTCCTTGCAATATATCAAATATTCTAAGTATTTTCTAACAGACATATTGACATAAACTAAGCCTGTTAATAAATCAAAATCGTCCGTTATAATCTTTGCAAAATCAACAAATTCATTTATAATAACGCCACGCTCGTTTTCATCTAAAATTCCACTATTTTCAATATTATCAAGTTCATCATTGAGAACTGAGCATGCTTTATTAAATTTAGATTTAGAAAATTTCTCTTTTTTAACATTCCCATCATTCATTTTTGATTTATAATCTTCAACAATTTGTCTTATATAATCCGAATATAAAGTTTTAGTATTTAATATTTTCTTCATTATTTCCTCACATTCGGCTCTAGTTTAACACTCAAATTTGCACTTGTCAATACCAAATTATTATTTAAAATAAAAAGAAAGGCTTTTAGCCTTCCTTCCTCCTATTTAAAGATAAATAGACAATTAAACCACTTTTAATTATTTAGATTTTAAGTTTAATTAGCAACCGCAATCATTTTTCTTGTTGCCACAGTTGCATAAAATCAATAAGATTATTATAAGTAAGCAAGGATCAACTTTGCATCCGCAGTTGCATAAGATTAAAATTAAGATTATTATCCAAGTGCAGTCACCGCCACAGCCGCAGTCATTACCGCAACCACAGTCGTTTCCTCCAAAGAATTTATTGAACATAATTCCTCCTAAATGTATTTTAAAATTCGATATGTACTACAAAAGTATTTATCTTCGGTACCTAAAATTTCCTTTGTATAATACATAGTACGCACAAAATAAAAAAAAGTTCACAAATAAACAAAATTATGAAATTTTTGTAATATACACCCCCAAATATATTGTATCTCCATATCTATTGTCTGTATTGTCTGTTTTAAATATTTGACTAGTTTAATTTATTTTGATAATATATTGTTATCATTAAATATAATATTTTCTTTATAAATATTGTATTTTAAAAAATAATATATTAAGGGGGATTTATGAAAGGTTGGTTGTTTACAAAAACAGGAGTTGCTCCAAAATTAATTGAAAAGGAAGATCCTATTCCAAAAGATGATGAAGTTGTCTTAGATATCAAAGCGGCAGGATTATGTCATTCTGATGTGTCCGCACTTGAAGATCCATCGTGGATGAATTTAATCACGGCTGCACCTGTGATCTTTGGTCACGAATGTGCAGGTGTTGTCTCAAAAGTCGGCAAAAAGGTTAAGAATTTAAAGAAAGGTGACCGCGTAGGCGTATCTCCTCAGAATCCTGAAAAGCCACTCGACGCAATCGGATATGTTCGAGATGGCGGTTATGCAACGAAACTCGCCGTCCCTGCTGTTCAATGCGTTCCTATCCCTGATAAAGTAAGTTTTATTGAGGGTGCTGCCGCAACCGACGCAGGTATGACATCATATCATGCATTATTCACTGTCGGTAAAGCAAAGCGCGGAATGAAAGTTGGCATAATAGGTATAGGCGGTTTAGGACAATTTGCCGCTCAAATGGCTTTAATTAAGGGTTGTAAAGTTTACGCAGTAGATATAAACGAGGACGCTAGAAAATATGCAAAATCAATCGGTTGTGAAAAAGTTTACTCAGATGTATTAGAACTCGAAAAAGACGCACCAGAGTTAATAGTTGACTATGCCGGCACAGGTAAAACTACTAGTGACTCAATTAAAGCGGTAGCATTTAAAGGAACGGTAGTAATTGTTGGTATGGCGAAACTTGAAGCAAATATTGACACATATCTCATGATCACCAAACAATTGACGGTTAAAGGAAGCAACGGCGGAAATCCTGACGATATTAAGGGCGTATACAAGTTCTTTGAAACAGGTAAATTAAAACCCGAACTCTCGACTATTCCTTTCGAAGAGATTGATAAAGGTCTAAAGAAATTAAAAGAAAATAAAGTCAAAGGCAGATTAGTCGCTGTAATCAATGATAAATAATATAAATATAAATGAATGAACTTTATTATTTTTTAATAAAAACTTAGTAAAATAAAAAAATAGTTGATACCATGGCTTAAAATCAGTCAAATCAACTATTTTTTATTATACAAAATAATAAATGTTGCTCAGACAATTATTTTGTTTTATGCTTTATAATAATTATTTTATCTGTATTTTGGTATAGATTGAATTCTTTCCCTTATCATTTCTTTTAATTGTACAACATTCGTTCCATATCTTGCCTCAATATAGCATGTATCATATGGATATTTCTTTAAATTTTCTAGTTCACTTTGTGATATTTTATCCATTTTGTTATACACTAAAATTACTTTTGATTTATCTATATTTAATCGTTCAAACTCTTTTTCCACTACTTCTATTTGTTCGTACTTATGTTCGTCACTAGCGTCTACTACCATAAGCAAGACATCTGCGTCAAGCGTCTCTTCAAGTGTAGCCGAAAAGGCGTGCATAAGTTCGTGCGGAAGGTTAGATACAAAACCTACTGTATCGATAAGTACATACTCTACCCCTTCATCCCAAACGCGCTTAGTAAGGACATCAAGAGTAGCAAAAAGTCTATCATCAGCGTAAGTACCTGCCTTTGCAATAGAGTTCATTAAAGTGGACTTACCCGCATTTGTATAACCGACGAGCGCAACGCTATGCATATTGCTTAAGCGCTGTTTTCGTGTAGTTTGCCTGCGTTTTTGAACTTCTTTAATTTCTTTTTCAAGTCGAACAATGGAATCTTGAATTTTTCTTTTATCCAATTCCAATTTAGTTTCACCCGTTCCGCGCATGCCAACACCTGTGCTAGCACGCTCACTATTCATGTTTAGCAAGGCAAGACGCGGAAGAGTATATTTAAGTTGTGCCAACTCAACCTGCAATTTACCTTCACTAGATTTTGCTCTTCCCGCAAAAATATCTAGAATTAGCATAGTCCTATCAATGACTTTTACGCCAATAATTTCTGCCAAATTTCGAAGTTGCGAACCTGTGAGCGGACAATCAAAAATCACTACACTTGCGCCAAAACTTGCGACTTCATCGCGAATTTCTTCAACTTTTCCTATACCCATATATGTTCGCGCGTTTATTTCTTTTAATAAAAACACATTGCATTTTACTACATCAAGGAGCGCAGATTCGCTTAATAAAATCAATTCTTTTGACCTATATTCAGACTCATGTAAACTAACATACGGGCATACCAAATATGCTTTTTCTTTTATAATTTCATTATTTTCTGTCATAATTCAACTCTCCTTTATAAAAATCAGTTTTACAAACTATAATAATCTACATTCACAAAATAAATAAAAGAAAAAAGAAAGTTGACAATCAAAATCTTAAATAAAAATGCATTAGGCGCCCAATTATATTTTTGATGTTAGATCTTTATCTATTAATTATTTTGTGAGATTACAAAACTAACCACCTCACACCTCCAAAAATGTACTTTTATAATATGAAAATTTCGTGTTTTTGTCAAGCAATTTTACGATTAGAGATTGTTTAAATGACTAATTTTTAATATATTATTGCAAATTTTTAGCATTTTTGCTATAATGAGTATATGCGCGTATGTAATCTAGCGAGCGGTAGCAAAGGCAACTCTACATACATCGAGAGCGATACAACAAGAATTTTAATAGATAATGGAAAACCATTATCTTATATTTTTGATCGCCTTAATGAATTAAATGTTCCGCCTGAAAAAATTGACGCCATTTTAATCACGCACGAACATGGCGACCATATAAAAGGTATAGAGAAATTTGCGCGTACATATAACACAAAAGTATATGCACATATGTCCATTCGTGAGATATTATTACATCAACTTAAAATTTCTCACGATCAATTCGTATTTTTTGATTCAAATTTCACAATAGGTGATTTAGAAATACAACCCTTCCCACTCCCACACGATAGCAAATATTGTATAGGTTATCGCATAGCGGAAGAAGACGCGGTTGTATCAATATGTACCGACTTAGGTCAATTTAATGATTCAACATATGAAATGATTAAATCAAGCGCGCTTGTATATTTGGAGTCAAACTACGACTCTGAAATGCTCATGTCGTATCCAAACTATCCGCCGTTTTTAAAACGCCGAATTAATGGTACACATGGTCATTTGTCCAACCTTGCATGCGCTAAGGCGATAGAGAAATTAGTTAAAACGGGCACTCGACTTGTAGTCCTATCCCATATTAGCGAACATAGTAACACAATAAATCTCGCAGTGAGTACGATTGTAAATTATTTGGAGAACAAAGATATTATTCCTAATAGGGATATAAAACTCGATGTCGCTTATCAGGACCATAGAGGGACAATATATCGAATAACGCCAACCAGTAAAAAGAAATTTTAAATGAAATTCAACTCACTATCATGCCATAATGAAATTTATATGTAAATTTTCCGTTTTAGCGGAAAATTTTTTTGTTTACGAATAAAATAAAACTATATTGACTTAAAAAAATTTAAAAATTTTTAATAAATTATATAAAATATTACTATTTTTAACAATATTTCCTTTAATTTTTTAAAATTTATAAAAATTTTCCTGTTAAAGTAAAATTAGTTGATAGAGAAATCTATTCTAAAATATCCTTGTCCCATCTTACATAATGGACAGGTCTTTGGTGCTAATTTGCCTAAAATTATCGTGCCACATTCATCACATTTAAAGGCATGTTCACCAGAATTAGACTTGTATAGTGAATTTGATTTTAAACTTTCCGCCAATTTCTCTAATGTCCTTTGATGCGTCTTCTCTACTTTTGAAACCATATCGAAAAGATCAGCCACATCTTTAAATCCCTCATCTCTTGCGATGTCTGCAAATTTAGGATATATGCTATCACTACTCATTTGTTCATTGTTTGCTTCAAAAGTTAAAGTTTCCTGTAATGTACCTGACTTATAAGGGTATCCCGCAGTAATTTGAATATTTTGAACATTCTGACCACCTAACTCACCAATCTTTTGAAAGAACTGCTTAGCATGTGCCATTTCGTTATGTGCGAGCGTTCTAATAACCATGCTCATATATTGATAACCTTGTTGTTGCGCCATTTGTGCTAAAAATTGATATCTTGCACCCTCCTGACATTCCGCAGCAAATGAGCGTGCTAAATTTTCTTTTGTTTTTGACATTTGAAAATCCATATTAACCTCCATAAAATTATTTTCCAAAAGGTTAAAATTTAAACGGATATAATAAAAATTAAAAAAAACTAAAAAACTTTATAAAAATTATTGACAAATACTTCGATAGTTGGTAAAATAAGAATGCGTTTTGTATGGGGGATTAGCTCAGTTGGCTAGAGCACTTGCCTTGCAAGCAAGGGGTCATCGGTTCGAATCCGATATTCTCCACCAAGCGGTGAGAATGGACTTATTCGATACCAAGCGGTGAGAATGGACTTATTCTCCACCAAATGGTGAGAATGTACATATTCTTCACCAAACATGATTATATGTTAAAATAACGATAATCAGCCCATAAATGTGCTAGAATACGATTCTACACAATTATATAGAGATGTAGCTCAGCAGGTTAGAGCACCACCCTGATAAGGTGAATTTGACCACTTTGAGCACGCCAACGAGAGTTGCTAAACTCGTTAAAACAAACCATATAGAGATGTAGCTCAGCCGGTTAGAGCACCACCCTGATAAGGTGGGGGTCGGTGGTTCGAGTCCACAAATTTGAGAGCAAAAATTGCTCTCATTTTTTTATTTAAAAAATCGCTATAAGTCTTATAAATAAAGGGTTGTAGCGATTTTGAATTTAAAACATAAAACAAAAAAATACAGATTTTTAAACATTAAAAAATTCATCATTTTACTGTTGCAAATATACCTAAAATTTGTTGCAAATGTTTTTTAAGACAATTTTGAGCAAAAAAAATAGACCGAAATAATCTAATTTTACTTTCGGTCTAAATCTTTATAAAACTATCTAAAACTGATATATTTGCAACAATTTGCAACAAATTGCAACAGTAAATTTACATCTCAAAATCTTTTTCTCTTTTTCGTTTTCTTCTTTCTCTTTCTTCCTTTTCT
>CASGDZ010000005.1 GCA_949300385.1 uncultured Christensenella sp.
GCAAATTGATTTAAAAGCACTTGCAAAGAAGATAACAGAAATTTATAACAAAAGCATAGAAGAAAATCACGAACTTAAAGCACTTGAAAAAGAACTTGCAGACATAAATAAAAAACTCAAAAATCTTCTTTCTGCAATAGAAAATGGAATTTTTAATGATACCACAAATCAAAGAATGAAAGAACTTGAAATATCTAAAAAAGAGTTAGAAGAAAAGATTGCACAAACTTCTGCTCAATCAATTCAACCATTTAATGAAGAACAAATTTATACATATCTTTTGTCATTTAAAGACATAGACCAAAACAACATAAAAGCCAAACAAAGACTAATTGATATGTTTATCAATAAAGTTGTGTTGTTTGACGACCATATTGACATTTATTTCAACACAAGCGATGACAAGAAAACACACTTAAAACTCAAAGAAATTCCAGAAGATGGCGAATTTTTTGATAGTTATTTAAACAAAAAACAACCCGAAACCGCAAAGGGTTCGGATTGCTTGCACTTGGCGGAGGGCTAGGGATTCGAACCCCAGGAGGCTTTCACCTCGGCAGTTTTCAAGACTGCTGTATTAGACCACTCTACCAGCCCTCCAAACTATATTAGTATACACTATATTTTTTATTTTTTCAACTATTTTTTAAAATTTTTTATATCTTTTTTTATTATATCACAATTTTGTTGATTGTCATTAGTTTTTTAATATCTTATTTTATAAAATTGACTTGAAATAAAAAAATATTACGTATTTTTGATTAATGTTTTTTTAAGATATAATATTCATATAATATTGTATTTGCATTTTATGAATATATAATATAAATGTAAATAATATTTAATTATCTTAAATTTTATATATAATGGAGAAATCAAGAAAAATACAAGATATTTTAAACTAAAAATTGTTTAGATTTTAAAAATATTGTGTTATAATAATAAGCATGGAAAAAATATATATAATTTTAAGTCAAACGGGGAATTTTATCTCGCGTGCATTAAAATTCTTTACACATGATGAATATAATCATGTTTCTATTTCATTTGATCAAAATTTGGAAACAATGTATTCATTTGGTAGGCTAAATCCATATAATCCTTTTCATGGCGGATTTGTTGTAGAAGGTAAAGAAATAGGGACATTTAAGCGGTTTCAAAAAACTAAATCAATGGTATTAGAATTGCCAATAGATGACGAAAAATACAATAGTTTAAAAATTTTCATATCAGAATTCTTACATCAAAAAGAAAAATATAAGTATAATTATATGGGAGTATTACTTGCATATTTTCATAAAGATTATGCGCCAAAGTGGAAGTATTATTGTTCTCAATTTGTTAGGGAATGCCTGGCAAACAGTCATGTTGAGAATTTAGATAAAATACCAAAAATTGCTAGACCAATAGACTTTTTAGCATTACCAAACAAAAAAATTATTTATGAAGGAAAACTTAAAGATTATAATACATTATCAGATTAAAAATTTTAAACAAAATGACAAAACAAATATTATAAAATATTCAACGAAAAGTTTATGCAAAATAACTTAGTTTATCAAATTTGTAGAAATTTCATAAAATTTATATAATAATAAAAAGGCGGACTTAAATGCTCGCCTATTTTTATTTTAAAATTATTTTATTTTTCTATCAACATTAAACATATGACTAGCAAGATCCAAGCATTTGCAAGAATAGCCATATTCATTATCATACCAAGCAACAAGTTTTACGAATGTAGGGCTTTCCATAATTCCTGCTTTTTCATCAAATATACAAGTATGCTTATCTCCGACAAAATCGCTAGAAACAACAAGTTCGTCAGTATAACCTAATACATCAGGGATTATATCTTTACTATATTTTTTCATAGTTTTGCAGATATGTTCATATGTTGTAGGCTTTTTAAGTTTGACAGTAAAATCAACCACACTTACATTTATTGTTGGCACTCTAAAACTCATACCAGTAAGTTTACCTTTAAGGTGAGGGAGTACTTCGCCGACTGCTTTTGCAGCGCCCGTTGAACTAGGTATAATATTTGCACTTGCCGCTCTTCCGCCACGCCAATCTTTTTTAGAAACTCCATCTACAGTAAGTTGAGAAGCGGTAGTGGAGTGGACAGTGGTCATAAGACCTTCTTCGATGCCATAAACGTCGTCAATAACGCGAGCAAGCGGAGCAAGGCAGTTAGTTGTACAACTTGCATTTGAAACGACTATCATATTTGATTCATATTTGTCTTCATTTACGCCCATAACGAAAGTTGGACAATTTTTACCGGGCGCGCTAATGATGACTTTTTTAGCACCACCTTTTAGATGACGCATAGCATCTTCTGCTTTTGTGAATTTGCCAGTACATTCAATTATATATTCAGCACCTGCCGACTTCCAGTCTATATCTTCAGGATTCATTTGAGCAAAAAATTTAACACTTTTTTTATTTAGTTTTAGACCATCGCCACTGACCTTTAATTCACTATCAGATCTACCATGGATAGTGTCATATTTGTATAAATAACAGGCATATTCAGGAGTGAGGAAAGGGTCATTAATTGCAACGACTTCTACATCATCACGACCTACACTTGCACGCATGATAAGTCTACCAATTCTACCAAAACCATTTATACCAATTTTAACTTTCATAAAACCCCCTAAAATTATTATTATCATAACACAAAATTTTAATATTTGTAAAGAAAATTTTTATAAAAGAACAATTTAGCAGTTATTTTCATCACCCTTTTTAGTTTTATTTTATAATATTTTAAAATTTTTAATGTTGGCAAAAATTATATTAATGGAGTATATTTTAATTGGCTATTTTATGGGTATTATAATTGTGATTTTTTTTGTAAATCGCATATCCTTTATTGCGCAGCCAATATATGGATTGAAACTATCAAAAAACGGATTAAAATTTTACTCTAAGAAGAGGCATAGAATTTATGTCGGTGAATGTCGTATAATGCAAATAAAGGATAGAATTTACATTAAGCGCGACAAGAAAATTATCATTTTAAACAATGTGGATAGGGTGATATATAAAAAAGGATATGTATATTTTAGAGCATTGGGAAAAGTAAATATTATTTTTGACGCAAGAGCGTTTTATAAATATTTTAACATTGATATAAAAAGTCCGATGTTTGATTTGTCCGAGATAAAAAACGAAGCATTAATTTCAATAACAAAAAATTTGTTCAACACACAAACTAAAGAAGTTACGCGTTATTTAAATTTAATTATCAACATTTTAAAAATACAGATTACAGACAAATCTATTGCCGTCAAACAAAATAAATATAATTTAAAATTTCAAATAAGATATGTGGCAAGAGACAAATTAAAGACTATTAACATCACTTAAACATTTGTACATTTGTTCATAGTTTGGTATAATATAAATATGAGTAAAAAGGATAACGAAAATAAGTTAGACAATACGCAGGAATTAGATTTTAGCATTGATTCAACGCCACTTGCCGAGCGTATGCGTGCGCGCAATTTAGACGAATTTGTTGGACAAAAACATATTGTGGGGAAGGATAGCCTTATTAGGCGCGCACTCTCTACAAATAGATTAGGCAGTTGTATTTTTTATGGCAATCCAGGAGTTGGGAAAACTACGCTTGCTTTTATTATCGCAGATAGTTTGTCATTAAATTATGTCAAATTAAATGCTGTTTCAAGTGGGGTGGCGGATGCTAAACGCGTTATTGATGACGCCAAACGCAACTTTGAATTAACAGGGAAAAGTACAATTTTAATACTAGATGAATGCCATAGATGGAGTAAAGCACAGAGTGATAGTGTGCTTGAAGCGATAGAGCGAGGGTATATCATGTTTATAGGCACAACAACAGAAAATCCGCATATAAGCATGACGCCCGCTATTGTAAGCAGATGTAGGTTATTTAAGTTTACACCGCTCGATAAAGAAGACATAAAGGACGCACTTGTGCGTGCGATTAAAGACGAAAAACGCGGATATGGCAAAATAAAAGTAAAAGTGGATAGCGAAGCGCTTAACCATTTAGCAATGTTTTCAAACGGGGATTTGCGCTCGGCATACAACGCATTAGAATTAGCGGTCACGACTACGAAACCGAACAAATCAAATGAAATAGTTATAGACAAACTAGTCGCAAGTCAATGTATACAAGAACCGGTTATATCGGTCGATGAAAATTTGTACTATGATATGCTTAGCGCTTTTTGTAAAAGTCTAAGGGGTAGCGATAGTGATGCGGCGTTATATTGGTCACAAAGATTAATAAGCGCGGGATGTGACCCGTTGATCATATGTAGGAGATTAATTGCTCACGCGAGTGAAGATGTCGGTATGGCGGATAGTAATGCTTCACTTATGGCAATGGTTGCAATGTATGCTGTCAAAAATTTGGGTATGCCAGAAGGGAATATTCCATTAGCACATGCAATTATTTATGTATGTGAGGCAGAGAAATCAAATAGTGTAATTAATGCACTAAATTTGGCAAAATATGATGTCGAAAATAATGTGGACGATAATGTTCCAGAGCATTTAAAAAATTATCATTATGATATAAAAAATCCACCAAAATATAAATATCCTCACGATTATGGTGGATATGTGAAACAGCAATATTTGCCAGATAGACTGAAAGATAGAGTTTATTATACCCCTAGCAAAAATGGAAAAGAGCGCGGATTAATAAAAAAGAAAGATAAATTAAAATAGACAAGTATAAAAATATTTGCTTTTTATTTAAAAATTTGTATAATCAATATAGAGTTAAATCTCAAAAACATTTAGGAGGAAATATGAATTTAAAGGGAACTCAAACAGAGAAGAATTTAATGACTGCTTTTGCTGGTGAATCACAAGCAAGAAATAAATACACATTTTATGCAAGCCAAGCTAAAAAGGATGGATATGAGCAAATAGCTGAAATCTTCCAAATCACTGCAGATAATGAGAAAGAACATGCTAAAATGTGGTTTAAACTTTTACACGATGGAGCTGTGCCAGACACTATTACAAACTTAAAAGATGCTGCTGCTGGCGAAAACTATGAGTGGACAGAGATGTATAAAGATTTTGCAAAAGTTGCTAAGAAAGAAGGTTTTACTGAAATTGCTAAAATGTTTGAAGGCGTAGCAAAGATAGAAGCAGAGCATGAAGCAAGATATAACGCATTGCTTGAGAATGTAAGCAAAAAGAAATGTTTTGTTAAGAAAGAAGCAGTAGTATGGGTATGCCGTAATTGTGGACATAAGCATATAGGTAAGAGTGCGCCAAAAGTATGCCCAGTTTGTTCACACCCACAATCATTCTTCGAAGTTGAAGCAAAGAATTATTAAAATATTAAGAATCATGACTCTCACAAAATGTGGGAGTTTTTTATTTATTGGGAGTTTTTTATTTATTTTGATTAATTATATTTTGTTATAATTTGCTTATTTTATATTATAAATACTATATATTAAAAATTTGATATTAGATAATAAAAACTCTAACATTTATGTTAGAGTTTTTGTAATATTATATTAATATTTTATACCTCTCTTATTTGTACATTAATTCCTTCTGGAACTTCTACAACTACTTTTTTGCTATCAAGAGTAGGCATTTCACTTACTCGAGAAGAAAATGATTCTATTTTTGTATGAGTATAATTCCATTTATTTTCTAATTCTTTTTTAAAGTCGTTTAATTCAACTTTATATTCACTATATTTTTTATTTTTAATCATAGTCAAAATGGTATTAATAGCTTTTGCAAGGGAATCATTTTTTGATGTTAATTTTCCTAAATTGTTAGTAATTTTTTTATAATTTGAAGTTTTGCTTTTTTCTGTTTTAGCGGTATTATAGCTACTGAAATTTGTTTCTACATATCTTACATATGTATCAATACTCTCTAATAAAGATCTAGATCTTTCAATAAATTTTTCTTTCTTAGTTTTAGCTTCATCTTCAACTTTGGCTTGGGAATCTTGTTCAGCGTTCTGTGTATCTTTATTTAAGGTTGGTTGGTTAGTGTTTTCTTCCGTATTAGTGCCCGTTGATGGAGTTTTGCTTTCTTCATCTACATTAATTGAGGATGTTTCGTTCGAGTTTGTTGATGAGCTTTGTCTTAAACTTTCGATTAAGTTTTGTTGATATTCCTGAGCTTTTTTAATCTTATTTATTCTTTCTTCGGCTTTTGGACTTAATCCAATTAACAATTGTTCAGGTGTTTTGTTTTCATTTTTAGTATTATTTGTAACAATAGGCTCATCATCATTTTTCTTAATATTTCTTTTATTGTTAGTTTTATTTAGATTATCTTTAGTTAAAGTATTTTTATAATGATTCTGAATCATCTTTTTAAACACTGGTACAAATATTCTTTGATCGTTAAATCCTTCGCGTTTGCCTTTTTCATCCCTTGGTAAATTATATCGTGCGACTAAGTCACCATATCTTCTTGGACTTGAAATTAAACTATTTCTATTGCTTTTTAACATTTCATTTATTAATTTAAGGTTCCCATTTTCACCATTTTTCAAATTATCGTCAAAGAAATCTATGGTTTGGCTCAAGGCATGAATACGATTTCTGTTTGTTTTCACTTTAAAATAGTTTAGTAATTTATGTACTATTGGATGTTTCTTTTCTGTTTCTCTTATATTTTCTTCAGTAGATTTAATTTTGTTCCAAAGTTTCATGATTGGAAGAGATTGTAATTTTTCGTTAACAACTTCTTTATCCTTTATGTTACTGATATCTAAATCGCTAGCTAATTTTATATTTTTAGCTTTTTTACCATAGCGACGATTGTAATATGCTTTAGTTAACGCATTTTTTGTAAGGATGATAGTTGGTGTTGCGACAATACCAACTACACCACCTAATAGAGCAAATGAACCCACAGTGGTTGCTAACGAATCAGTAATTAATCCAGGTAGAGCAGTGGCAGATAATGGCATGAAAGCAATTATGGCCATAGCCGCAGCTAAAGTAGCAGCAGTAATTAGAGTAGGAGCAACAATCTTTTTCAATACCCAATTTGTCTTTTTATGTGTTTTCTTTATCTTAGTGTGATTTTCCCTTTTAGAGTGTCTATCTGAAGGAAAAATAATAGTTAGTAATGCTTCGGCTTGTTTATCTGTCAAACCTAAATTTATATTGTTAGCAGAAGCTTCTTCGATGATCGGAAAAGCTAAATTCGATATTGTTCGTCTGATTTCTAATTTGTCCTTTCTTGGCGCATCTTTATAAGATGCTATAGTACCCAATAATTTTTCTAAATATTCTTTGAAAATGTTTGGGTTCAATGTTAATTTGTCTAAAGGAGTCCTATAAGCGAGCGTGCTTTCAAGGTTATCCTTTTCATCGTTAAAAAATTTAGAAAAAGATCTTGGTTTAGATTTAGAATCTATACCATCGATTACGTCAAAATCATCTAAATATTTTAAATATTTATTAAATATATTAGCAATGTCTTCTGGTGATAAAGTTTTATTTTTTGCCATATCCCCCTCCGTTTATGCCTAGATTATAATGCATAAGTGTGTTTTTGTCAATACCCATTTTTTAAAAAAATAATGGATTTATATATTTTTATGTTAAAATAAGGTTAGAAAGTCGTTTTTTTTTAATATATTAGGAAGTATTTTTATATATTATCATTTTATTTATAATTTAAAATTGGATTTAAATATCAATTTGTGTTTGTTTAATTATATAACAATGATAGAAATTACATTGTTATAAATTAAATTTAAATAATCTTTTAATTTTGCAAGCAAATTTAGTTCTAGATACATTGAAGAAGTTAAATCTTCATTGAAATCAAAAGAGTTAGTGATTTTTTCTAAAACACTGATTGAGATATCGATAAATGTATTTAAATTGTATTTTTTGATGTTTGATATCATCTGTTTAGCTAGGTCTAAAAAGTTTTTACTTAACGCGATAAAGTCATTATCTATGTTGTCCAGATTTACAACATTTTCGTATAAATATCCGTCAATGAATTTGTAATAATTACGAGAGATTTCAGGATTTTTAACCAAATGAATTTTAACTTCATCAAAATCTTCGTTTATATTTAGTGAATTGTAAATTAAAGTTAATATGCGGTAAAAAAGATTAATATAATCTAAAAGAGCTTTATTTTTAAAAGTTGAATTGACTTGTTGCAGATATAAATTCGTTATGATTAAATAATCTTTATAATTTTCTTTTTTTAATAATCTTTTTTCTAATTCGTCGTAAAAATCATCATTTTCTTGCATATTTACCTCGTTGTTATTTAAATTATATTCTACGAGTTTTTGAATTTTTGTCAATATCAAAAATAAAAACAATGTAAAAAATAAAATGGACAGTGCCATTTTATAAGATTAAGAATTTTTTATATTGATATATTGTAACATTTTTTCAACGACTTGTTCTGGACTCAGCGAAGTAGAGTCTATTATGATAGCGTTGTCAGGAATGACTAAAGGAGAAATTGGTTTATTCATGTCAAATTTATCACGCGCAATAATTTGTTGTTTTATTTCGTCTATGTCGATATTTGGATTTTTAATTTTTTCTTCATTATATCGTCTTTTTGCGCGCTCGTCTATATCGCAAGTTAAATAAAATTTAATATCAGCATTTGGAAAAACATGGCTACCTATGTCACGACCATCTATGACTAAATTATTGTTTTTTGCAAAATCGCGTTGACAATCATCAATTATTTTTCTAAATTCTGGTATAGCACTTACAATTGGCGCTCTTTTGCTTACTTCATTGTCGCGCAAATGATTGGAAAAATTTTGAGAATTTACAAAAATTAGTTGATTTTTGCCGTCAAAAATGGTTTTAATGCGCAATTTTTTAATTTTTTTCTCATCAATATGATTAATATCTGTATTTTGAGAAATCAAAAATGCGGTTATTCCTCTAAATAATGACCCAGAATTGAAATGCACAAAACCCAACTTTTCTGCCAACATTTTTGCTACAGTGGATTTTCCTGCACCTGCTGGGCCGTCAATAGTAATAATCATAATTTATACCTCGCTTTTTTCTTTAGTTCGCGCTCAATTCTTAAAAGTCGATTGTACTTTGCAACTCTATCCGTTCTACAAATTGAGCCCGATTTAATCTGTCCTGAATTAGTTGCCACTGCTAAATCTGCAATAAATGTATCTTCACTTTCACCTGAGCGGTGCGATATTATTGTAGCGTAACCATTTTGTTGAGCCAAACGAATTGTTTCAAGCGTTTCTGTTAGGGTTCCTATTTGATTTAATTTTATTAAAATTGCATTGCCGATTTTTTCGTCAATACCATGCTTTAAAATTTTCGGGTTTGTGACAAATATATCGTCACCAACTAATTGAACTTTTTTGCCTAATTTTTTTGTAATTTTTTTCCAACCTGACCAGTCGTTTTCGCCCAATGGGTCTTCAATAGAGATGATAGGATATTTCTTTATTAATTCTTCATACCAACTAATCAACTCTTCGCTTGTTAAACTGCCAGCACCACTTTTCGTCAAATCGTATTTTTTCGTTTCACTATTGTAAAATTCGCTTGACGCAATATCAAGCGCGATTGCTATGTCTTTTTTGGGCGTGTATCCTGCATTTTTAATTGCATCGACTATTGCAATTAATGGTTCCTCGTTATTTTTAAAGTTTGGAGCAAATCCACCTTCATCGCCAACTGCAGTGGCATAGCCTTTGGATTTTAAAACTTTCTTTAACTCAAAAAATGTTTCGCTTGCCATTTGTATTGCTTCTCTAAAGGTTTTTGCACCTATAGGTACAATCATGTATTCTTGAAAATCTACATTAGAGTCAGCGTGTGCACCGCCGTTAATAACATTCATTAATGGGAGTGGAAGAGTGGTGCCATTACCTAATGTTTTGTATAAAGGTTTGTTTTTTGATAGTGCGTTTGCGCGTGGTACTGCAAGGCTTACGGATAATATAGCATTCGCACCTAAATTTGTTTTATATTCCGTTCCGTCTAGTTCAATCAAAGTTTTGTCTATCAATTCTTGTTTACTTACATCTTTCCCGATAATTGCTTTTGATATAATCTTATTTACATTTTCAACAGCGTGCAAAACTCCTTTTCCATGAAAACGCTTTCCTCCGTCTCTTAACTCAAGTGCTTCGCGTTCTCCTGTAGACGCACCACTAGGAACTATTGCAGTTGCCGTCATCATATTCTCTAATGTAACTTTACACTCAATGGTTGGATTGCCTCTGCTGTCGATTACTTCATATGCTTCTATCTGTTTAATTTTCATAAATGCTCCTTTATGTTAATAATTATATCATAGATGAAAAATTGTTAAAAACATTTTATTATAATTTTTTTTGATTTTACTTAAGTGAAGATCGTTTAACAATAAAGTATTTGTATACATTTAAAATAAAAATTAAAAAATTATTGAAAAACGACATTATTTTTATTAATTATTGATGAAATTTTGATAAATTTAAAAAATTTTTACAATTTTAATTTATTTTTTATTATTAAATTATGTTTTTATTTCAAAAATAAGAATACAAAAATATATCATCTATTTTTCGCCACAATTTTTTTATATTAATTAAATTAATATATATTTTGAATTTATTCAACAAAATATTTAAATTTACTACACAAAAATTTGTAAATTTGGTATACTAAAAACAAGTGATGATATATGCGTTTAAATAAGACGACATAAGTTGTTAAATTATAAATAATAATTTAAGGGGTTAGATTATGATTAAAATAACAAAAAAAATATTAATTACTTGTGTGTTTCTATTGTTAGCAACAGGTGTTTTTGTTGGAGGTGTGGCATATCTAAACGCAAAAAAAGAATACCCTTATGAAAGTTCAAGTGATGCAGCAATTGTTGGACCTGGGTTAACTTATGATATTTACTGTAATGTAAATTTTAAATTAAATGAGAACGGCAATACTATAACTATTAGAATGTTAAAAGGAAGAAACAACAATGGTGTGGTAATTATTTTACCTTCTAAAGGTTTGTCTAGTACTATTGTAAATAATCTTTTGGAAAATATAGATACCCCGAATTATACATATGCGGATTGCTCTTTAATTAATGTAACGGATAGTATAAAAAACGAAGTTAACGAATATTATAAAAAGTTAAGTGTTAATATCAACGAAACAATAGAATTTACTGGTAATGGAACTCAAACAATTGGTATCGGTGTTGTAGAGTCGGATTTTTATATCGGAAGTCGTTCAGATTTAGAAGAAATGAGAAGTTTTGTAAATAATGGAAGTACTTCAACTGACGGATACTTATATTCTAACACATACAAATTAATCGATGATATCGATATGGGTGGGAAAGATAATCCATGGACGGAAGGAATTGGAACATTAACTAATCCGTTTACTGGGACATTTGATGGGCAAGGCTACACTATCAGTAATTTATTTATAAATAATTCTTATAATTTTTCTAATAGTGGTGATAGAGTCGGACTATTTGGATGTGTTCAAGCAGGAGAACTGGGTAATACAACAAAAATTACTAATTTAAACTTAGATACATTCAAAGTCTATATATCAGGTGGTCAAGGAAACACCGAATCGAATATTTCCGATTATGTCGGTGTGTTATGCGGAGAAATCTATTCAGGATATAACTCAACTAAGCCAATTAATAATATTGAAATTAGTAATATATCTGCATATGCAAACGAATCAGTTACAAGTTCATGGATTGATGACAATGGTGCAAAAAATTATGCCGTATTTGTTCGTGATACTTATTGGTGGAATGTAGGGTGGTTGCCAACATACCGCTATGGAGCGCCTCAAAGTGCTGGAGGTTTAATAGGTTGTATTGATACAGGTAATTCACGGGCTGAAGCATATGGAGCAAATAACAATGTTACTATCAAGAATATTATATATAGAGGGAATGTAGCGGCAGAGATTTCTACACAGGGTTCTCGAATTAATGTAGGCGGGATTGTTGGTTTTATCGGAAATTACTTAGAAACGACAAATCCTTTTTATAATTATGCATCTGGTTCTATTGATGCTAATCCTGGAGAAGAGGAATTGGCCTATTTAAAGGAGACAAATCCAAATTATTCTTATATTGATCCGAAGATAAAAGTATATTTTTATAATTGTTTATATGAAGGAAGCTTATCTGTGGCGAATGATCAAGGTAGAGAGATTGCAGTAGATAGTGACGATAGCTCCCGATTGCTTACTGTAGGTGGAATTTGTGGGGTAATGTTCAGGCCTGCGACTTTTGTCGGATGCGTTAGTCAAGTTAAAATTTTTAAGAACCCAGGATTAGCTTATTCATCTTACGAAGATTGGAATAATCGTAAACCAGAATCATTTGGCAGTATTACTGCAGGGTATATAGTCTTAACGGAAGGAGCCGGTATTGCCGGCAACTATGGGTATTTGTTTTTTACAGAAGAGAATAGGTTAAAATATAATTATGTGCAATATATTCCTTCCGGAGTTACAGGAGGATTTGACTGGTTCTCTATTGATGGGGACATATTGTGCAACTGTTCTTCAAATGCAATAGAAACAGAAAATGACCTAACTAATAAAAAGACTTATGATGATTTAAATTCTGTAATAGACCCGAATTATGAAGATTTAATAATAAATATAACTGAAGAAACAAACGAACAAAATAATTTCAACAAAAATGCAGAGTGGTTTATCAACTCTAAAATAAATGGTGGATATCCTATACCAATGACTTTATTAAGAATTAAAGACTATACATTGAATTTTAAAATTGAAGGGGAAGTCGAACAATTTACTATTAATGGTGTGGATATAATACCTACTCAATCAGGAGATATTAAAACATACTCATGTACAGTCCCTGGTAGTGCTGTGTATACTATCGAAATGGCGCCTAATTATAATTTAAATGGTAGAGCATTCTATTATTTAGGGACAGAATACATAATAAAAGTTGATTCGTCACCTTACAATCAAGTTGGTCCAACTACAAATGAAAATTCTTTAATTATAGAGTATTCGTTTACGAGACAAGAGGTAACATTCTATTTTAATAAATCGGGATCTACTACATTGGATGGTCAGACATTTGGATGGGAAATTTCTTCGTATACTGGTAACTTAAATAGTTCGGGAAGTTCTTTATATTATAAACAATTGCTCGTCGGAACAAAATTATTCTTTACTGAAAATTCAATTGTGGCATATAAATGGAATACTCTGATAGAAGAAGATCAATATGGCAATATTACAAATATTGATGGAGAACTAATTTTTACATTATATTATCAATATGACGATAGATGCATTCAATGCAAAAATTATAAATCATCTGATAGTGATATTTATTATGGAATCTATTTTGATACATATACATTGGATAAAGTTATAGAAGTGGTATATAGATCATATGAAGACGATTATGCAGGATATGAATATATAACTCCGCAATTTGAATTTGTTACATATGTATTAAGTGATGACAATTTATCGTTTGCTATAGATCCTGATTATGGACAAGGGAATATCGATCAAGATTTAATGGGAGAGTTTACTATAAATGGCAGTTTATCCGGATTTTATAATTTAAAGTTGACTGCTTCAGGAAATGAGATAAAACTCAAATATGATTCATTTTCTAATACTCAGGCTACTATTACGGCAAATCCAAATGATAACATATTTGAACAAAATGTTAGCAAGTGGCAATATCTATCAGCGGAAGATAATAATTGGCATGATATACCGACTACTGGTGTAGAGATATATAAAGTTGGCGCGTTAAGGGCATATGTAACTCCAGTCGAATATCAACTTAAAATGAATTACAACTCTGCTCAGCAGACGAATTATGACAGTGTCTTTTCAAATATTTATAATATCATATCAAATGAAATAGATTTAAATATATGTGAAATAGACTCTTCATTAATTCCAAAAGGTAAAGTGTTCGGTGGTTGGTTATTATTGAATCAGGGGACATATACATATAGCGATGTAAACTATAAAATAGAGCAAGATTCAAATTTAGAAATTGTTATAGTAAAAGATAATAATGGCTATGGACAATGGGCCTTTAATTATAGCGGAATTTATACAGCGATAGATGGAAAGAGTTATTATCTTTTAGATAAATTTATACCATATTATAATAAAGATATTTATAGTTTTGGTGACCTTAATTCTACTAATACAAGTGATCCACTTATTAGAGTATATTGGTCAAATACATATAATGTAGAGATATTAAATGAAGCAATAAATACATTATGGGCAGGCAATGATTTAAATAGTTCTTACAAATATGCTGGCGTAAATAATGAATTAAATGGAACTACAAATTTTAAACCCCAAAATAAAATAAATATACAAATATCATTCAACAAGAAAAATCAATATCCATTTGCGTCTAGTGTATCTAGTACAGGTACTGGTATTTCAATGTATACTTTAGACGATTTTACAAGACAAGATTCAGTATCTAAGATTAATGGTAGTAATTATTTCTATTATGTATATGCGTATGGATATAAAATATCAGCATGGACTATATCTTTCATGTATGAAGATATAACTTATTATTTAATATGCGAAGAAGAGCAAAATGATCCAGGAAATCTGACATGGTCATATACGACAACTTCCTATTCTAACGATATTGGTTCATTGTTGAATTCAAGCACGAATGATCTCGCTTTCTACGCAGACGATCTAGACATATTGTTTATGGGTATGAGTCAGACATCTACTATAACAATGACGCCAGTTTGGGAGGCTGTCAATATAGAACCAATATCAAGTGCTGGATCTGGTACATCATTTGCATATAATAGCAATTATAATTTAGAGTCAATGTTCGTAAATGACCTATCTCAACTGGGTATGTCTATCGCATACTTTAGTAGTTCAGATAATAGTTGGATAGCACTATCTGGAACATGGAATTATTATAATTTGAAGAATGACCAATTTAGTTATGATTCTACTTATGACAAATATACTATAAAATTATCTCCTCAATATACCGATAATATATATAAGGTTATTTTAAATGGAATTTCTTCTGCTGAGTTAGATGAAAATTATACAAATTATGCACAAAACAATAGCGAAAATGTGCCAACTGAAAATAAATATACATTTAAAGATTTTGGATATACTACTTATACAAGTGGATATATTGAAACATATATCAATGATGAGTTAAAAGGATATGTAAATACTTATATATCTTCAATAGGTAATAGTCCTAACTATTACGCAAAACAGATATATACAGATGGCTCCAATACATACATATATTTAGCGAACAACAGATCAGTAGGCGAATTGCCAGTCTACACAACGGGAAATAAGATATTAATTGCATGGAACAATAGTACAACTAATGAAGATAGCAAAAAATATTCATATTTAACCTCTGCCTACGATGAAGATATCCATAAGAATTTAGCAAATTTATATATAGAGGTTGAGGTAAATGGCGTTTGGACATATAGTCAAGTATATGACGGGACAAACAATGTAATTACATTTGATCCTTTCTTCTATAGAAAATCATTTAATTTAGATATGAATATTCTATATAATAACATTGATACTAATGTTGGATATGTTATTTTGCAAGTGGACGATAAAGATGAAACTACTAATTTAAATGGTAAATACCTTTTCGTAAATCAAATAGACGGAAATAAAACTGAATTGCTTATTTATGACATATCAAACATTTCTAATTTTAGTTTAGATTCGTATATGCAATCGTCAGGTAAGGTCTTAGTAACTGATTTCTTCCTATATGCAGATTGCGACTTCACATTTACAACCTACGATCAAAGTAAAGACATTGCTTCAGTAAATGAAAATTATCGTGATACAATGTTGGGCTATAGGCTAGATAGTATATCAAGTCAATCGTTCAATAATATGTATGATAATTCCGAGAATAGATATGAATATAAAATAACCGCAGAAGATATATTCAACAATAACTATCAAAATGGTGCCACATTAGATTTTATTGCAAATTTTACAAAGATTAATTACACAACTTCAGTGCGATTAGATAATGCCGATGCTGGATATCTAAACATTTATTTACCTGATGGTACAATGTTAACTAGAATTACGAATAGTGAAGCAATAGATTTTGTTGTCGATGATCAAATTAAAATTGAATATATAGCATATATTGGCTATGAGTTTAAAGAGAACACTATCATTATTGAGTACTCAAACAATGTCATTAATTTAGTAACAGACTCAGAAATGATAAATCAACAATATACATTCTTCCTAAATGCAAGTTGGCTACAAAATAATTATTATAGGCCATATGACAACACATATTCTGTACCTTCTACAAGAGATGAAAAAGTCGATATTGGAGCATTAAAAGTACAAACTCAACTAATAGAATTTGATGTTAAAGTTAAGTTATATAATGGTACGAATGAATTAGATGAAATATATCTAAAAGACGAAAATTATACTTGGTCATTAGACGATGCAAGCATTAATTTAAAATCACTTTTCTCTTCTACGGGGCGAATTGATGGACGCGATATATATGGCTTAATCTATGCTGACAACAAATATGCAATAATATCTAGTTGGTTATATATTCCTAAACGACCAACGGATACTAGAAATTATTATACTACATATGCTTTCCCTAATTATGAAATCTCAACTCGAGATTATATTATTACAAGCGATTTGTTAGCCAGCATGGTAATAACAGGTTCGGGCGAAATTGTACCGATAGAGAACAGAACGATTTACTTTTCAATAGAAGTTTACGAACAATACGAAATAACTGCTCAAGTAAAAGCTTTAGATCATGATACAAATAGTACTAATAGATCTACTACTATTTCGGCAACATCACGAATATATGTAAATACATTAAATCTTACAGGAAATTCTACCATAGACGAAAGCACTAATATGTATACAACAATGGTACATTTCTACACATACGAAGGTTTAATATTTGCATTGAATAGTTCTTATGACTCTAAGAGATATAGCGGAGTGGAATATGAATATGATGGAACAAAAATAGAAAATTCTATTGCCTTTACTAAAGATAATATAAGTGAGAATAAAAATGGTACTCTAACAATAAGTTTCATTCCAAAAAATTTACAAGTAACTAAAAAATACTATATAGAAGACGATGGAAATATTGCTGAAATAAGTGAAACAGAAGTGGCAAATATTGTAAAGGTCATATTGTCGTCAGATGAATATATCTATGTTGATAGTGAAATTGGTATAAGCATCACCCCTGTTGATACAAAAGAGTTTAATAAATACAACTTATCTGTATCGGTAGGAATTGACCCAAAAGAGAACATATCTAATGAAAATCAAAAAAGTAATGACAAATTTATTGGCAGTCATATCGTAAGCGATTCTGTGGACTATGCTGCAGGTGAAGTAGTTGTAAATATAACACTTCAAATGAAGAGCCATGATAGTGTGAATTTAACTTTTGCGCTAACGGATGAAGAATATTGGACAGGAGAAAGTACTTCTTTAAAAAATACTCGTAGTTTGGCAGATGACGAATATGGTAGTATAACATTATATGTTGATGGCGAAGAAGTTACAGAAAGCGGTTTTAGCATTATAGCTGGACAAAAGGTAGAAGTTGAAGTAAACTTAAACTTTGGTTATACATTAAGAGGATATAGGAAAAATATAGGATCTATACAAGCAGTCTCAACAGCACGATTCACATTGACAGAGCATTTTGACGCAACTGAAAATGTAGGAGATGGCGGATATTATACAATATTCATATCAAAAGATTTGTACGATGCTGTTTTGACTATTGGAGAAAATACTTTAAAGAATTATCAAATTGAAAGTAGCGGAAGTATAAAGACGCAAAATGCCGATCAGAGCATAATTCGTTTGAATAATATTTATATCGGAAAAACTATTACATTTAATCAGATTCGCGAGATAGAGAATGAGCGCTTAGATCATTATTATTATAAAAACAAGGATAACGAAGAAATAACAATCATTTTAAATAATAACGAACTAAAAATAGATGAAAACATACTTGCCAATACTAGTGATGACGAAATTAATTTTGGAGTTGTAACTATTAAACGATATAAGTTGGAGATTAATACGACTGTTGGAGAATCTTTAATTGGAGATATAACGACAAGTTTGCCTATCAAAGAAGAGAATGGTAAAGTTATATATTATGATGCTGGCACTTCAATTAGCGTTAAAATAACTACTATTCAGCCAGGCAAATATATAATTAACCTTTTAGGTTCAATAGTTTCAAGTGGATTTACTATAAATGTAGATATAGTTTTAGATAAGGATAAAAATTTAGAAGTGCAAATTACGCCAGATAGTTATAGTGTGAGCATAGATGAATATGTCTATAGCAACATCGGGGATTTGAACACTGGCGCGAATAAAACAGATGATATGGTTAGCGCATTAGAGTCAAGTGCACAATATTACAATAGTAAAGCAAGTATAAGTGTCAAATTAGAAGGCGATAACCGTATACTTACAAGTTTGCATTTTGTAAGTGGAGATGTTGCCTATGAATTAAATGTCAAAGATAATCAGTTGACCTGCAATAGAGATGGAGCAGTATTAACAGATGAGAAATTAATCATAACTATAGGTGATAAAGTTTATGAATACGAAATCACAATAATAAACGGAAGGCTCGTGATTTCATATACAAGTATGGACGATATAAATTTAAGTGCGTACTACACTGAATTAAAAGATATCAATCCGGCATAATGCAATAAAAAATTGCTCATATTTGAGCAATTTTTTACTTTATTGTTATAATATAAAAATATTTATGGTTATAATCACTTAAAAATAAAAATTTTATGTTTTTGCTACACATTATACTTTTATTTTGCTATAATTAAATTATGGAATTATTATCGTTAAAACTGAAGAGCAAAAATAACCCTAATATATTTTTAGTAACGACATCAAAAGGTGAATACATGTTACATAGCGATATTATTGTGAAATATAATATCGCGGTGGGAGATATTGATGAAAATCTATTTTTAAAATGTGTTAATCAAAGCCTTGAAATAATAGCACTAGATTCGGCAGTGAAATATCTTGCCCATTCATTAAAGACAACAAAGCAGGTTCGTGATTATTTAAAGAAAAAAGGATACGAAAAGGTAACTATAAACGCCGTAATTGACAAACTGAACGAATATAAATTGATAGATGATGAAAATTTTATTACAAGTTATATAAACTCAAATCCTAATTTTAGTAAATCAAAACTTAAACAAAAACTATTGTCTTTTGGTTTAAAAAATGATATGATAGAGCATGGTATATCAGAAATTAATGAATATTCAGCATGTAAAGTACAGGTAGAAAAGTTTATAAAAAATAAAAGTTTGGATCATTCGCTATATGAAAAGTTAATTAGACGATTGATGTATCAAGGGTATGCTTGGGAGACTATTAAAAGCGTTGTAAATGAGTTTGATTTTAAGGAGGAAGTGTGATTGGAATTGACATGGAAGAAATATCCCATTTCCAATCTATAAGCGAAGAGAAATTTGATAGGATATTTACTCAAACAGAAATAGATTATGCAAAAAAGTTTTCTAACTACCAACAGCATTTGGCGGGAATGTTTTGTGCAAAAGAAGCTTTGGTCAAAGCCTTGGATAATAAAAATCTAATATATAATAAAATCTCAATAGAGCATACACAGAGCGGAAGACCTTTCTTCTTAATAAATAATTATTTAAAATCGATCTTAGATATATGTAGAATAAAATCATTAAATTTAAGTATATCGCATACGAATACGCATGCAATTGCGGTTGTTACAATATTTGAATAAAAAAAAGGAGTTATTATGAAAAATTTGATTAATAAAAATACAAAAAGAAGTAAAAAAGTAAATGTTGAAGAGATTTTGCCTATGGTTAATGAAAATCAAGAAGAGTCAATTGTGCTAGCGGATAAAAGAGATTCGTTCAAAAAATTTTCGTTAAATTATATTTCATATAACAAGCATGAAGATTTCTTTTATGATATACCAAAGGAATTTGATACCATTGAAAATTGGAAGAGATTAGAAGATTATGCCTCTGCTTATTACAAATTAAAATACGATGAAATAGACGCAGGGCTTGATAAATATTCATATAGTGGAAAGAAAAATAATTTTATTAAACAGCAAAAAGAATTGAATAATGCTATACATGAGCGCATACAAAAATTACAAGAGAATGGGAAAACTATTAATAAATAATTTTAATTAAAATAATTTTACTTTACAAAAAATATTATACATTTAACGACATATTAAATAAAAAAACTGAATTTAAAATTTCAATCAAATTGAAAGTCAAATTCAGTTTTTTATTATTATCTCTTACTAAATTGAGGTGCACGACGCGCTTTCTTTAATCCGTATTTCTTACGCTCTTTCTTACGAGCATCACGAGTTAAGAAACCAGCCTTTTTAAGTTCAGCTCTAAGTTCTGGGCGGAATTCTTCAAGTGCACGAGCGATACCATGACGCAAAGCGCCTGCTTGACCAGATTTTCCACCGCCATAAATATTAGCGACGATATCAACAGTATTTTCAGTTTCAGTTAAAACTAAAGGTTGTTTAACGATAGAGATAAGAGTCTCTAAATCAAAATATTCTTTTAATCCTAAACCATTGACAACAATTTTACCTGTTCCAACTACCATGCGCACACGAGCAACTGATGATTTGCGTCTGCCTGTGCCTAAGAATTCTTGAACTTTAACTTTAGCCTTAGCAGTTTTAGTTGTCTTAGCAACCTTTGTAGTTTTCTTTTCAGTAGTTGCAGTTTCAGTCTTAGCAACTTTCTTTTCTTTAACTTCTGCCATTAGATTTTACCTCCGTTCCAAACTTCTGGTTTTTGTGCTTGATTGTTGTGTTCAGCACCTTTGTAGATATGGCAATGAGTAGCCATTTTTCTGCCTAAACTATTTTTAGGAAGCATTCCTTTAATAGCGCGAAGCAATGCAACATCGCTGTGTTCAGCCATCATCTGCTTATATTGAGTTAAGTTCAACCCAGATTGATAACCAGAATAACGTTTGAAGTATTTTTGTTCTTCTTTTTTACCTGTAAGAATTAGTTTGTCACTATTTATAATAATAACATTGTCACCACAGTCAACATTAGGTGTGAAAGTAGGTTTATGCTTACCGCGAAGAAGTGAAGCTGCTTCACTAGCAACACGACCTAAAGCCTTGCCTTCAGCATCGATGATATACCATTTCTTTTCAACTGTGGCAGGGTTTGCCATAATTGTTTTCATAATTTCTCCTTATATATTTTGGTTTTTAATAGATTAATTTTTAGATAATCGCAATATATCCATTAGCGATACCTTTTAATAAAGTAGTTGTACCATATTTCGCGTTCTGGTACGATTAAGTTCTATCCGCCGTGTGGCAACGAATACGACTTAATTAGCAATACTTTGAAAGTATATAAAAAAACTAAAAAAATGTCAATAGTTTTTTCATAATTTATAAATATTTAGTTGTTAAACATAAGTTTTATTTTTCATATTTAACATCTAATAGATATAAATATTCAGGCTTGACGGTGTATGTTGATTTGTAGGTCGTGAATATAGTATTTTTTAATTTAGTCAAATCAATTTTCTTTTCGCCGACTTTTAGCATAGTGCCAACAATGTTTCGTACCATTTTATATAAAAATCCGTTGCCTGTAATGTAAAGATTAAGGTATATACCTTCGCGCTTTAATTTTGCTTTATAAATTTTTCGTACACTGCTCTCAGTAGAACTACCGCTTGCTCTAAATCCAGAAAAATCATGTTCGCCGATAAGTAATTTTAAAAATTTTTTCATATCTTTAATATTTATGTTTGGACTAATTTGTAGTGCGTCACGACAAAGTGGCAATTCAATACTTGATACATACATTTTATATAGATATGTTTTTCTTTTAGCAGAAAATCGTGCGTGTATATTTGTTTGTACAACAGACAACACTTTTATATCTTCAGGTAAAATTCCATTGATAGAATGTAGAAACTTTCTTTCATCTAGTGTTTTCTTAATATCAAAATGGACAGGTTGACAGTAGGCGTTTACTTTGGCATCAGTGCGCCCACTAGCAACACATTCTACATTTTCTTTTGTTATGATTTTTATAGCGCTCTCAATTTCTTCTTGTATAGAGTTCGCGCTTTTCTGTCTTTGCCAACCCGAATATTTTTCTCCGTAGTACGAAATAATCATTAAATATCTCATAATACGATAATATCATATTTTTTTCATTTATTCAATAAAATATTAAAAATAACATATTAAATACAGAATTTAAAATTAATAAAATAAAATCGATTTATGATTAACTTAAAATAAAAATTAAAAAATTTTATAAAAGTGACAAAAATATTTATAAAAAGCGTGAAAATTTGACAAAATTTAAAGATTTTTTATAAAAAATTAATTTTAAATTTTTATTAACATAACTTAGTATTTAAAATTATTTTTAATTTTTTAAATTATTTGTAAAAAAAATTTTAATGTGATAATATTTTATCAGAGGTGAAGATATGAAAAAAATGACTGTTGATGGAAATTATGTAGCATCTAATATCGCATACATGATGAACGATGTTGCAGTAATTTATCCAATAACGCCTAGTAGTCCCATGGCAGAGAATTGCGACCAATTTGCTTGTGAGGATAGGAAAAATATTTTTGGGAATAAATTACTTATAACTCAAATGCAGAGCGAGGCAGGTGTAGCAGGGGCAGTGCATGGAAGTTTAATATCTGGTGCAAAAACTACTACATTTACATCAAGTCAAGGGTTGCTACTTATGATCCCTAATATGTATAAAATTGCGGGAGAAGGTCTTCCCACTGTGTTCTATGTTGCAGCGCGTTCACTAGCAACACATGCTTTAAGTATATTCTGTGATTATAGCGACATTTATTCTTGCACGAAAACGGGATTCAATATCATAAACTGCTCGTCCGTTCAAGAAGTTAATGACATGGCTATTGCCTGTGAGATTGCGAGCCAAAGGACGAAAACACCATTTATTTGTTTTTTTGATGGTTTTAGAACAAGTCATGAATTAAGCACCGTTTATGTTAGCGAATTAGAAGATTTAAAAAAGGTTGTTGATTTTAGCGACATAAAAGAATTTAAACAAAATGCTATAAACAATCATGCTCCATATTCGGCAGGGACTAACCAAAATCCCGATGTATTTATGCAAAATAGGGTGCTAGCATTATCTAGATATAAAAATGTCATTAATGAAGTAAAAAACGCCTTTAAAATACAAAGCGAAATAACCTCGCGCGAGTATGATACAATCGAATTTTTTGGCGATAACAATGCAAAAGATGTTGTGGTGGCGATAGGTTCGTGTGCAGATGTGCTTAAATTGGCAAAAACTCAGTACAAAGAAAAAGTTGGTATTGTAAAGGTTAGATTATTAAAACCTTTTGATGAAGAAAATTTTATAAACAAATTGCCTAAAGGTGTTAAAAATATCACGATTTTAGAGCGCAATTTAGATGTAAATGGTAGTGATACTTTAACAAGCATAGTTTGTACAGCACTTCAAAAGCATGGAATAAATGTAAAAATATATTCTGGTTGCTATGGATTGGGTGGTAAAGAATTTACTCCCAATATGGCAATCGCGGTATTTGATAACATGCGCGGTAGAGAAAAAGAATTTTTCACATTAGGTGTATACGACGATGTAAATCAAACTAGCCTTGAAATCAAAGATGTATTTAAAGACAATATCAGTGATTTTAGCATGCGAGTATATGGCTTTGGTAGTGATGGAAGCGTTAGTTCGGTTAAAAATACTATTAAAATTTTAGGTGATGAAACGACGAGTTATATGCAAGGATATTTTGATTATGACTCGAAGAAATCTGGTAGTCTAACAATAAGTCATTTGCGATCTAGTTTCTTACCAATAAACGCGCCTTTTAATCCTAGAGAAGTAGATTTGTGTATGTGCAACAATGTTGGATTTATTGAGAAATATGATTTAACAGAATGTATAAAACAAAATGGAATTTTCCTTATCAATTCACATTATGACATTGAGACACTGGACAAAAAAATGCCAGATAAGATGAAGCATGACATTATTGATAAAAATTTGAAAGTGTACACAATAGATGCAAACAAAATTGCGCGTGAACATAATTTAGGCGTTAAAATTAACACTATTATGCAAACAGCATTATTTTTGATAAGTGATTTATTGCCATTTGATGTCGCGTTAAAAAATATAGAAGATAGCATTATAAAGACCTATTCAAAAAAAGGTCAAAAAATAGTTGACGCAAACCTTAAAGCAATAAAAAATGTTGAAGGAGAAGTTTCATTAGTAGACAATAATTCATTCCATTTTACAAACGCATTGTCATGCCGTGTTTTACAAAGCGAATATTACGAAAACATTATAGTTCCTACTAGTACCCAGCAGGGAGATGAAATTCCAGTAAGTAGATTTGATGAGTCGGGACATATGCCAACCGATACATCGAAATTTGAGAAACGCGCATTAGCAACACAAATGCCAAATTGGATAAGTGAGAAATGTATTCAATGCGGAAGGTGTACTTTGATGTGCCCGCATGCTGCTATTAGGCCAGTGATATTTGATAGTAAGAAAAAAGTTCCAAAGACCTTTACAAGTAAAAAAGCATATATATGTGAAGGGAATTATCGTATGCAAGTCGACACACTCGACTGCACAGGTTGTGGAGTGTGTAGTGAAGTTTGCCCGGTAAAAGCACTTATAATGACGGACAGCGAGAAAATAAGGGACAAAGAAGTTGCAAATGAAGAATTTATGCTTACTCTTCCAACGATAACTCCGTTTGCTCCAAATACTGTTAAAGGTGTACAATTCAAAAAACCATATTTTGAATTTAGTGGAGCATGCGCAGGTTGCGGAGAAACACCATACATAAAACTTGCCACTCAACTCTTTGGCGATAGAATGTTAATTGCTAACGCTACTGGTTGCTCGTCCATTTATGGGGGAACTTATCCTACTTGTCCGTATGCAAAAGATAAGCAAGGATTTGGTCCTAGTTGGGCAAATTCACTCTTTGAAGATAATGCAGAATTTGGATATGGAATTGCCATTGCAAGACGAAATGAACGCAAAAATTTCATAGAAAATTTAAAAAACATGCATTTTTCTAAGAAAATTAACGATTTTATTACAGAATTTTTAAAAAATACAGAAAATCATGAATTTAATAAAAGACTTATTTTAGCGTTAAAAGACTATAAGCGCGGTCATGCAATTAAGGGCGACGACAAATACATATTTGATAATTTGAATTTGATTACAAGCCCTAGCATTTGGATAATCGGTGGAGATGGTTGGGCATACGACATAGGATTTGGCGGATTGGATCATGTGGTTGCTAGTGGTGAGAATGTAAACATTTTAATTCTTGATAGCGAAGTTTATTCAAACACTGGCGGGCAGACTAGCAAATCAACGCCACGCGGTGCTACGGCGAAATTTAATATGCTTGGCAAAGAGAATAAGAAAAAAGATTTAGCAAGTATGTATATGACATACAAAGATGTCTATGTAGCAACGGTTGCCATGGGTGCTAACCCTGATCAGTGCGTATCTGCTTTTGTTGAGGCTGAGAATTATCCGGGTCCAAGTGTGATTATCGCATATGCGCCATGTATTAACCATGGATACGACATGCGATATAGTGAGCAACATTCGTTCGACTCTGTTAAGAGCGGATACAATACGCTATTTAGATATAATCCAACAGCAAAAGAAAAAATGCATGTAGATAGTTATGAGCCAACTATGAACTATAGAGACTATGTTGAAACGGAAAATAGATTTTCGATTTTATCTAAGGTTAATAGCAAAAACAAGAACAAATTACTAAAATTAAGTGAACAGGACGCAAAGGCAAGGCGAACGGCATATCTTAATCAACAAAAATTATCTAAAGAAACAAATCAAGAGAATAAATAATCATTGTTAAGATTAAGGACATAACAATTTTAATATAAATAAAACTACGGCAATTTTGTCGTAGTTTTTTCAAAATGTTTGGAAAATAAAATTAAATTTGCTATAATAATTTATGTGATTAAATTTACAAGATTTAATTAAAAATAAGGAGAAAAATTTAAATTTATGGAATTACAAAAGCAATTAGCATACGAGTTTAATTTAAAAGAAATATATGCAGAAAACATTATCAATTTAATAGATGAAGGAAATACAATACCATTTATCGCGCGTTATAGAAAGGAAATGCATGGCGCATGCGATGACCAAGTTTTGCGTGATTTTGCCGATAGATTGAATTATCTTAGAAATTTAAATAAAGAAAAAGAAAAAGTTGAGAAAGTAATTCGCGAACAAGAGAAGTGGACGGATGAAATTGCAAAGGCGTTAGAAGACGCACTTACATTAACCGAAGTGGAGGATATATACAGACCATATAAACCTAAGAGAAAGACGCGTGCGACCGTCGCTATAGCAAAGGGATTAGAACCACTTGCAGACATCATTCAAGCGCAAGATATAAAAGAACCAGTAGAAGAGATTGCAAAGGCATATGTCGATGAAGAAAAGGGCGTAATGGATGTAGATGAAGCGATTGCAGGAGCAAAAGATATAATCGCTGAAAGAATAAGCGATGACGCGAATTTAAGAAAAACACTTCGTGAGATTATAGCAAAAAAGGCAAACATTGTAGCCGCTTGGGATGAAGAAGCGGACGAGAAAAAGACTTATGAAAACTATAAAGATTTCAAAGGCGAAGTAGCGAAAATACCTTCTCATAGAATTTTGGCATTAAATCGTGGCGAGAAAGAAAAGTGCTTAAAAGTAGACATTGAAATTAATCCAAAATTGACAATTAGCGAGATCGAAAAAGTATACAAAAAAGAAAATGAATTTATTGATCAAATAATTTTAGATACTATTTTAGATAGTTATGATAGATTGCTATTCCCATCATTAGAGCGTGAGTGTAGGTCAAGCCTAACAGACCGAGCAGATGAGCAAGCGATTAAGATGTTTGAAGTAAATTTAAAACCACTTCTAATGCAGGCACCTTTAAAGAACAATGTAATCATGGGTTATGACCCTGGATATTATAATGGTTGTAAAATTGCGGTTATTGACACCAAAGGCGATGTGCTTGATACGGCGGTTGTATACCCAACTCCTCCACAAAATAAAGTGGAAGAAGCAAAGAAAAAACTTACTGACATGATTGTTAAAAATAAAGTAGATATCATAGCAATCGGTAATGGTACAGCGAGCAAAGAAAGTGAAATTTTAGTCGCTGACCTTATTAAACAATGTCCTAGAAAAGTAAGTTATGCAATGGTAAATGAAGCGGGAGCGTCTGTATATAGTGCATCAAAATTGGCAGCAAAAGAGTTCCCAGACTATGATGTAAATTTGCGTAGCGCAGTTTCAATCGCGCGTAGATTGCAAGACCCATTAGCAGAATTAATAAAAATTGATGTAAAATCAATCGGTGTAGGTCAATATCAACATGATATGCCACAAAATAGATTGACTGAAGTTTTAAATGGCACTGTGGAAGACTGCGTAAATAGCGTTGGTGTGGACCTTAATACTGCATCAGTGAGTCTTCTTAGTTATGTATCTGGAATATCGGGTAGCCTTGCTGAAAATATAGTTGATTATCGTTCACAAGTAAAACACATTGATTCGCGAGATGAACTATTAAATGTTAAGAAAATGGGTCCAAAGGCATATGAACAATGTGCTGGTTTCTTGCGTATAACGGACGGAAAAAATATTTTAGATAATACAGCAGTGCACCCTGAAAGTTATACCGCAGTTGAAAAATTATTAAAATTATTTAACTTAACTGATGAGCAAATCAAATCTGGCGAATTGACGGTCCTTCCTCAACTTATTCACGAAAAAGGTGAGAGCAAAGTCGCTGAAGAAATAGGAGTAGGATTGCCTACTTTAAACGATATAGTCAGCGAATTATTAAAACCAGGGCGTGATGTGCGTGAAAACATGCCATTACCTGAACTTAGAAGTGATATCCTATCTATGGAAGATTTAAAACCAGATATGGTATTGGACGGCACTGTGCGTAATGTTATTGATTTTGGCGCGTTTGTAGATATCGGTGTACACCAAGACGGACTTGTCCATATTTCACAAATCAGTGATAGTTTTATCTCTCATCCGAGTGATGTTTTAAAAGTTGGTGATAGGGTTAAAGTGAAAGTTTTATCTGTTGATTTAAATAAAAAGAGAATATCATTAACAATGAAAGGAATTGAATAATAATAGGGTAAAAACTCGCTATTTTGCGAGTTTTTTGTTTATTTATTATGTCATAAATATCTATGAGATTATTATATTTAAATCAAAAAATTATTTTTTATTGCTAAAAATAAAACATTTTGTAAAAAAATATACAATTTTGTACAAATATGTTTGACATATACTATTTTTTATGGTAATTTTAATCTCATATTCGCTTTTTTAACGATTTAAAAGGATAAATATGGGGTTAAAGAGAGAACATTGTTCGAAATTAGTTTGTACAAACTATTATGTTAGAAAACGCATTAAAGATTTAGGTATTTCAAATGATTATATTGCTTATTATTATTTAGTAGATATATTGGATTTTTTAATGAATGAAGGGAGAAGAGTCCATTCCTTTTCAAAAGAGATATACCCAAAACTTGCTAAGAAATACAACAAAAATGATTGCACAGTAGAGCGTGATATAAGGAATGTGATTAATATCTTTTGGAACGATAAAATGCGTATAAAATTAAATCCTTATTGGGACGCGAACACTCGTCCAAGTTGTTGCAAATTTATCTATTTAATAAAAAATTATTTACTGAGTGAAATCGCATAGTTTTTTCTACTATTTGATTAACTTAATATCAAAACAAATATACATTATTTATTAAAAATTTGTCGAATTATAGTTTTTTTTAATAATTATTTGACTTTAATTGATTATATTTATAAACTAAGAATAGGGGAAAATATGACAAGAAAACTTTCAGGACAAACTATAACTATAATAATACTTGCAATATTGTTGCTTTTTGTTTCTGTATGTGGTGGTGTATACGCGTATTATAGTTATAATTCAAATAAGATTTCTGGTTATATTACTTTAGGCAATTTAAAGATTTCAATGACGGGAAATTCCGATCCTGAAGGTAGCGGTTCAAGTTATATTTATATGACTAGCGGACTATGTGTTCCAAATCAATCATTAGAGAATAGTCCACTTACAATTTTGAATTATTCGAATGTTCCTATATATTTAGTTGTTTTGTATTCAGTCACTGCTGTTAATGTCGATGACCCTTCTATAACAATTGATACAACCGAGCGTGATCATGTTTTAGATATTGGTAATAATGATTGGGTTGATTATAAATATTCATACATTATAGAAGATAACGACGAAGAGAGTTTAGATCCTCAAACAAATGTAATTAGAAGTTTTGTAAATCTTACACCATTTGAATCGACAAGTCAAAATATTGAAGTTATCGGCGAAAACAGACTAAAATTACATAGAGATGTAGGAAATGAATTTCAATCAAAGCGTATTAATTTATCGTTCCAAGCATTTGCAATTGCAAGTCAAGGTTTAGATCTCGATAACAAAACAGATGATGAAAAATGTAAAATTATAATGGACGCAATATATGACTCTGTGCGTGGTGATTTTGGGGTATAAGATAGGGAATGTTCCCTATCTTTTTTTATAAAAAGGATATTCACAACCTTAAATTAAGGTAGGACAAACTTTCATAGTTTCTCAAATTGAAGCATAGATTACATATGAGCAAAATTTGGGTTGTAATGATTTTATCTAGTTTAGTTTTAACAGCGATATTTGCACCTTCTACCATTGTAGCAACTATGATGGAAGCAGCGAAAATGGGCATTACTATGTGTATTGAATTCATAGGCATTTATGCAGTTTGGATGGGTATAATGCAGGTGTTAGATGATTGCAAGTTAAGTCATAAATTATCAAAGATATTAAGTCGCCCAGTTCAATACATTTTTGGTAAAACGGACGCTGAAACGGAGAAAAACATCTGTTTAAATATAGCATCTAACATAATAGGTATAGGCAGTGCAGCAACACCATATGGCATAAAAGCGATGCAAGGACTAGACAAAGGGGATAAGCATGCGACACGCGCTATGATTATGTTAGTAGTTATCAACTCTACAGGTATTCAACTACTACCTACAACCGTTATTGGAATGAGAGCGCTTGCGGGAAGTGTTAGTCCAAGTTCTATTTTGTGGCCAACTATTGTTTCTACATTTATTCCTACGATTTTAGGTGTGCTGTTAGTGTCAGTAATCTATAGGAGGAAGAAACAAAATGGCTGACTTGTTTATTCCAATTTTGATTGCTTTCATTATGATATATGCAACGATAAAGGGTGTAGACGCATATACTTCGTTCGTCAATGGAGCAAAGGGAGCATTGCCACTCATGGCGTCCTTAATGCCTTATATAATAGCGATGTTTGTTGCGGTTGAACTATTTAGAAATAGCGGACTCAGTGGATATTTATGCGATTTTTTATCTCCTGTCTTTAGATTTATAGGGATACCGCCCGAAGTATGCGAATTGACATTAATTCGTCCGTTTAGTTCAAATGCAGCATATGTATTGTTGCGCGATATATTTGCAAATTATGGCGCGGATAGTTATATAGGCAAATGCGCTAGCGTCATAATGGGAAGCAGTGATACGATTTTTTATGTAAGTAGTATATATTTTGCTTCAACTAGCGTAAAAAAGACGCTTTTAACTATACCTATTGCATTAATATGTAATGTAGCCTGCGCAATAATTGCTTGCTTTTGTTGTCGTTTTATTTAAATACATTATAAGGTATTTATTATATTTGACAAAGATTTCTATATTTAGTATAATACAAGCACAATTATTACTAATTATGGAGTTATAAATCGTTATGGAAGAATATTGGCATGCTATTTTAGAAGCATTAATAGATACGGCAAGAATGTTGCCTATTCTTTTTATTGTCTACTATTTAATTGAACTTTTAGAGTTCAAATATGCGTTTAAAATACAAAATAGCAAATGGCTTAAAGGTAAAGCAAGTCCTGTTTTTGGTGCAGTCGTTGGTTGCATACCGCAATGCGGATTTTCTGTAATATCAACCGATTTATACACAAAACGGGCAATTTCAGTCGGTGCGCTTATTGCTGTCTATATAGCGACAAGTGATGAAGCAATACCATTAATGATTTTAGACTATAACTACATACCTTGGATGCTCGCAATGATAGGTGTAAAGATTGTTATGGGTATAGGCGTTGGATATTTAGCAAACTGGTTATATAAAATCATATTTAAAAAATCAATTTTGACTAACGCAAATGAACTGACTGAATCAAATATTGCTGTGGAAAATTCGGAAGATGAAAAAGAACACTCACACGAAGAGAGTCATGCGATTGAATCTAAAGATGAGATGACAGAAGAAAATAAAGTTGAGGCTACATTACATGGCGGATGTTGCCACCACCATGTAGACACTAAGTCATTTGATTGGTTGCACCCACTTTTACATTGCTTAAAAATTAGTGCATTTATTTTAGTTATAAACATTATTTTTACATTGATTACCCATGTTTGGATAGGAGAGAGCGCGTTAACCAATTTCTTATCAAATAGTCGAATTTTACAACCATTGTTAGCCGTTTTGATTGGACTAATACCAAACTGCGCCTCTAGTGTAGTGTTAACTCAACTATTTATGATGGGTGGACTGTCGTTTGGCGCACTGATAGCAGGATTGTCAGTTAATGCTGGCTTAGGATTAGTGGTTTTATTAAAACAAAACAAAAATGCAAAAGAAAATATTTTCATCATTTTAACACTTCTAATTTCAAGTTTGTTAGTTGGTTACATTTTTAACTTTATTTAGATCGAAGACTTCTCCGGTCTTTTTTTTGATAATAAAATTATCATTTTTTAACGCATAATTCTTTTTTAGTCGCAAACACTATTTGTGGAGGAATCTATGGAAAAAAATGAGTATTTGCTTTTAAATAGAATATATCAAGACTGCGAAGTCGGTATGCAGTCTATTGACAAAGTTTTAAAAAAGATAGAAAATGAGACTCTTAAAAATCAATTTAAAAATCAGTTTGAAGCATATGAAAAAATCATGAATAGAGCGGACGCGTTAGCAATGACTAACAACAAGGAATTGAAAGACAATAATGTTTTCAAAAAAATCAAACAGACGGTTATGATATATCTTTCTTTATGGACAGATAAAACACCGCGACACATTGTCGAGATGATGATACAGGGCACTGTAATGGGGATAGTCGATACTATTAAAGCGGGTAAAGATTTGAAGACAAAAAATGAAAATATTAATAATTTATTTGACGATTTTTTGAAAATGCAGGAAGATTTTTACGGAAAATTGAAAAAACAACTATCTAAGGTTTAATTGTTTTTAAAAGGGGGAAAATATGAATGAATTGATACGCGAGTATATCGAATATATCGCGCACTTGAAAGAAATCGATCGCCCTAAAATGCCAAAATTTGACCCTTCAGCATATACTGAGAGTGAATACACTTATGCAATTAATGATCTTATGGCACTTTATGATAAGGTCGATGATTTCGAGTTAACATTGCAATTCATAAAAGGGGTAGACTTCACTTAATGGAAATCAATCGAGGCGATATATTCTATGCAGATTTAAGTCCGGTCGTAGGGAGCGAACAGGGTGGCGTTCGTCCCGTTTTGGTTGTCCAAAATGATGTGGGCAATAAATATAGCCCTACAGTTATTATCGCCGCGATAACTAGCCAACTGAGTAAAGCGAAATTGCCAACTCACATTGAATTAGATAAAATCAGTTACAATCTTCCTAAAGATAGCGTTGTCCTTTTGGAGCAGATTCGTACGCTAGATAAGCGAAGATTAAGAGATAAGTTGTCAACCTTAGATAATAATACTATGCACAAAGTAGATGTTGCCATACTGATAAGTTTAGGGATAACAGCATAAAACATAAAAAAACAAAAAATAAATTAATTTTATATAAAATATAGTAAAAATATTAAAAAATTAAATAAAAATATTAAATTTTAGTATTTATGACCAATTTTTAGTGTGTTAAAATAAAATATGAATATAGGAATTAAACGCTTTTACTAGCAAAAAATAATGCAAACCAAAATTTGTCAAATATGGCTGAGAATAAAGAATGGGTTTTTGTACAAAAATACTTTACTTTATTTTTTTTATATGTTAGAATGTAAGCAAAGGAAATATAGTATGAACTACGATCAATTAAACGAACTTAGCATATTTGCTCTCAGAGAACTTGCGCGTCGCACAGGAGTTTATTCGCCTACAAGTAAGAAAAAAGATGAACTCATAAGTGATATACTTGATATACTTGAAGGAAAGAAAGAACCTTATGTCCCTAAGACAAGACAAGGTCGACCACCTAAAAATTATGGTTATTCATTTGCAGATGTATTATATCATAATTCTAGTGCACAACAAGCATATCAGGGTCCTGTTTTAGCACAGAATGTTCCAACATTTAAATACGAAACGAGCGGGCTTATTAGCGGATATGTAGAGATAGTATCGCCCGTATCTGCTTGTTTGTGGGTTAGAGATGACCTTAAATTTAATTGCATTTATATTCCTAATAGTTTAGTTAATATGTATGGACTTAAGACAGGTGATTTCATACACGCACATTTAGAACAAGAAGACGGTCAAACTATAGTAGGAAGTGTATCGAATATCAATAATTGTCCAATAAAAAAATATGAGAAAAATAAGCGCTTAGATTATGTTGATATTAAACACATAATTCCGTCGAAATTAATTCAATTTGATAAGAGTGAATATAATGAGTTAGATATATTGTTAGGAGAGAGTATATATCTGTATGGCAATGATAACAATGACAATACTTCCACAATCATTAATCTATTAAATTCTTCTAGCGCTACCAAAAAGATATATATAAATACCGTAGTAGCAGATAAAAATAAGATTTTTTTAGAAGAAATGAATGGTGCAGTGGAATTGTTCACATCTAGCATTACGGATACATCTGAGAATGCTCAACATATAGTTAACCTTGCCATTGAGCGCGCAAAACGAATATTAGAGCGCGGAGATGATGTAATTGTTGCAGTTGATGATGTAAAGTCTGTTATTGGCATAGATAATGATGATATGAGCATTACAAAAAATTTAATGTCAGTTACGAAAGACGGCGAAAATGCAGGAACAATAACACTTTTTGCCGTTATGCCAATGGATAAGAGTGCATCATTATTCGAAAAATTAGCGGATAAAAAATTTAAGATTGCAGAACATAAGTTGTTTATAATATAATAATTTTCATCTGCAAAAAACCGACTTTTGTCGGTATTTTTTATCTTTTCATTTTTATTGTTATTTTTTCGTCAGCGATATCGATAGTTTGTTCAATTTCAGGGTTGTTGATTTTTATTATATCTTTAACCAACAATTCAGATTTAATTTTGTCTGAAAATTTATTTAAAATTTCTTTTAAATCTTCGCCAGATGTTTCAAATTCGATATAAATTCTATCATCTACATTGAAATTTGCTTCTTTTCTCATAACTTGCGCAGAACGAATCAATTCACGAGATAGACCCTCAAGCATAAGTTCACGATCAATAGTTATGTCAAGCACAACCGTTATATCATTATCACTTGCAATAACATATTCTTGTTTAGGCTTTGTCGTTAAAACGAATAGCGAACTATCTAAGTTTTTGAATTCTCCAACATTGACCTTTCCAGATTTAAATTCTTTAACCATTTTGTCCATGTCGTCCTTAGTTGCGTCTAACAATAATTGTTTTACCTTTTGAACATTTGATTTTAAAACTGCACCTGCTTTTCTAAAATCCAGTGAAAGTAATTCATCATTGAATATTGAATTGTCATGTTCCATAATGACATTTTTTATATTTAATTCGCTTTCTATAACATCGAGATATAGATTAACAGCATCCGCTACCAACTTGTTTCCGTTAATGTACATGGTTTTTAGCGGTTGTTTTACTTTGATTTGATTTTCATTTCGTAGTTTACTAGCCATAGTAAATATGTCGCGCACTATGTCTGTTTTCTCTACATAACCATTATCTTTAACTGAAAATTCACCTACATTATATCCGTTTAATGCTACGCTTAAAGTTGCATTTTTGTCCAATTCTCTAACAGCATTTTGCCATAAATATTCGCTTATAAATGGAACAATAGGGAACATAACCATGCAAATATTTTTAATTGCATAATGTAAGCAGAAATAAGCGTTCATTGTGTCGTAATTGTTTTCACTTTTATAGAATCTACGCCTATTATTTCTAATATACCAATTTGTCAATTCGTCAACAAGGTTTTCAAAATCTTTTGCAACTTTTCCAAACTCTTGCACTGAATAATTTTCTTTTGCGGATTTAGTAAATTCATTTACGCGGGTTATCAACCATTTATCCATGAAAGTCATTTCATTTTCATTTGGGGTATAATTTGTTAAATCAGGTTTATCAATGTAAGCATAAGTATTTAAGAAAATATATGCGTTCCATAAGCCGAGCAATTTCTTTTTAACTTCGTCGCACGATTCACGACCAAATTTAACATCGCTTGTTAGTGGGGTTGCAACAAAATTATATCTAATAATATCTGCACCAATCTCTTTAAATGCGTCATCAAGCGGAATATTGTTTGGACTTGATTTGGACAACTTTTTTCCGTCTTGTGCGAGCAACATTGGGGTAGTACCTATTCGCTTATAAGGCGCTTTACCTGTTAACACGACACTCATAACGAGTAGTGAATAGAACCATAATCGTATTTGTTCTTTTCCTTCGATTACGCATTCAATAGGGAAATTTTTATTAAAGAATTCTTTATCAGTAAAGTATTTTTTAGTGCTGAAAGGTGTAATACCAGCGTCAAGCCAAGCATCACCAACTTCCTTAATTCGCTCAACCTTGCTTCCGCAATGTGGACAAGTGATTTTAATTTTATCAATATATGGTCGATGAATGTGAGGCATAGCATCAACATCTTCTGAGTTAGAAAGTTTTTTAAGTTCATCTAATGAGCCGACGACTGTCAATTTGCCACAATGTTGGCATTTATAGAAAGGAAGAGGTAAACCATAATATCTATTTCTACTAATTGACCAATCACCCATATTATTTAACCAGTCAAGCATGCGCTTTTTCATGAAAGGCGGATTAAATTCAACATTGTCGATAGCAAAAATGAGTTCAGGGCGAATTTCGTCCATTTTTATAACCCATTGAGAGATTAGTCGGTATACAAGTGGGCGCTTACATCTATGGCAGTGTGGGTAGCGGTGAGTATATTTATGAGTATAGTATACTTTTCCGCGTTCTTTTAGCACTTCAAATATAAAATCTCTAGTTTCATCACTATTAGCATTTTTACCAGCCAAAACACCGAAATTAGGATAGAATAAACCTGCTTCATCTATCGGTATTATGTTTTTAAGTCCGATTGATTTACCTAAATCATAGTCACTTTCACCGCAACCAGGAGCAATATGAACAGCGCCAGCACCTTCAGTTGCGTCCACTTGATCCCATGCCACGATTTTATGTTCGAATTGCTGTTCGTCAAGTTCAGGGAAGCATGTCTCATAAGTTAGTCCAACAAGTTCGCTACCTTTAATGGTCTTTATAACATGGTCAACATCGTCTTTTAAAACTTTGATTAAATTTGACATAATAATTAAATTTCTATCGCTAGATTTAATTTTTACAATACTATATTCAAATTCAGGATTAACGGCAACTGCAACATTCGCGCATAGAGTCCAAGGAGTAGTCGTCCATACTAATATATCATTATTTGTACTTTTAATAGGGCATTTAAAGAATATTGCTTGGCAAGTATCGTCGCGATATACATCGTCGCCAGACATATCATTCTCTGCAATGCTAGTGCCACAACGCGTACACCATGGAGTAGGGCGGTATGATTGTTGAATCCAGCCCTTTTCATGACATTTCTTTAAAAAATACCAAATTGCAGTAATGTTGCTATCGCTATTTGTGTAATAACTATCATCCCAATTCATCCATTGACCAAGGCGTATAGAAGATAGCGTTTGAGAAGCAGAATACTTTTTAACAGAATCCATACACGCTTGGACAAACTTGTCTATTCCATATCGTTCAATATCTTTTTTACTATCTAGACCTAAAGCTTCTTCAACCTTTTTCTCAACGGGCAGTCCGTGTGCGTCAAAGCCGTTTTGATAGTGTTGGTCATAACCACAAAGTGCTTCAAACTTAATCATAGCATCTTTAAAAGTTCTATTATATGCGTGGTGAAGTCCCATATTATAGTTTGCAGTAATTGGGCCATCAAGAGTAGCAAAATACTTACCCGTCTTTTTGTTTTTCTCCTTTAATTTATCGAATATTGAATTGTCTTGCCAAAATTTCAATATTCCTTCTTCCATTTTCACATAGTCAAGATTGCCTTGTTCTTTTTTCATAATATCTCCTTGTTACAATTTAAAAAATGCCAGCGCTTGCTGGTCATGATTATCACAGCAAAACGCACACCTATAATATAGATGTAATTATTTTGCCATTGATAATAATTGTATTTTTCATGTTCTTATATTATCAAAAACGAATAGAATTGTCAAATAAATTATCTATTCAAAAACTAATCTAATTAAAAAATTAAAATTTAATAGGTAGAAACATCCACCCAAGCATAACTATTAAAAGCACAAATTGATATACTGTCATGCAAGTATTTTATATCTAATTTCTTGTTTTGTCAATATAGGAAATTTGATAAATTTAAAATTTATTATAACTTCCAATCAATTTCTTTTATACCTTGCTCAGACAAAAATTTATTGCATTTAGAGAAGTGTTTGCAACCAAAGAAACCATTTCGTGCAGAGAACGGGCTAGGGTGGGCAGATTGTAAAACTAAATGATTAGGGTTATTTAATAGTGGAATGAATTGCTTAGCGTGATTACCCCACAGCATAAAGACGATAGGTTGATTTAATGTGTTTAAAATTTTAATAATTTCGCGTGTAAAGGTGTGCCATAATTCGTTTGAATGACTTGCAGGTTGATGCTCAATAACTGTCAAACTCGTGTTTAGAAGAAGTACACCTTGCTCTGCCCATGAAGTCAAATCAGTATTTCCACTCATTTTTATACCTAAATCACTTTCTATTTCTTTAAAGATATTTTTTAGGCTAGGTTGAGGCGTCCCATTATGACAACTAAACGCTAGTCCGTCCGCCTGGCCATAAACATGGTAAGGATCTTGACCGACTATAACAACTTTGACTTTATCTATAGGCACTAAATTGAGCGCATTAAAAACTTTTTCTTTAGGCGGGAAAATAACTTTGCTATTGTACTCGTTTTCTAACCAACTAAATAATTCGCGTTTATAGTTGATATCGAAATGCGATTTTAGTGCTTCACTCCAATTTTCAGATAATACATAATTCATATGATTATTATATAAAAAAATCTTAGATAAGTAAAATACAATTAACCACTTTAAATGTAACAACTTCAAATAATAACTTAAATATCAAGTAACAAAATTAAATATGGATAAATATTTTTATTATAAAAAATGAGTGACAAATAATGCAAATTCATTTTTAGTTAAGGTATCGAATAGAAAAAATTTTTTTAAATTTTTAAAAAATAGTGCGAAAAAGCAATAAAAAACATATGAAATTTTAAATTTTTATTAAATTTTTTATATTTTTTATAATATTTCTTGTTTTTTCTTCATTATCACTTTCTCCCATTATTCTAATTAAAGGTTCTGTACCACTTTCTCTAATAATTATTTTTACACCCTTTTCTTCATAACTTTTTATAATAGATTTAATGTCAGACGACAATGAGAATTTATTTGTCAATTTAATATTGTCATAGAGTTGGAAAAATTCTTGATATCCATTCATAAGTTCATTTAATGTTAGTTTTGTAGAAGCAATAATATTGCAAAGAATAATAGCGGTGAGTAGACCATCACCTGTATTTGAAAAAGGTTTTATTATAATATGCCCTGAATTTTCTCCGCCTAAAATAGCCCTATATTTTTTCATATCAGAATATACGAATTTATCGCCGACTTGACTTCTAATTAATTTTATTCCACGATTATTTAAAGAATTTTCTAAACCTTTGTTTGTGTAAATTGTACCGATACAATAATCTTTAGATCTTAAAAAGAATTTAGAAAGTATATACAAAATTTTGTCGCCAGTAAGTAAATTTCCAAACTCGTCAATGACATTTAATCTGTCGCCGTCGCCATCTAAAGCAAAGCCGATTTTTCGTTCTTTTATACATTCATTGCGTAATATATCGATATTAGTGCAACCAGACATATGGTTAATATTTCGTCCATTATACGAAGCATTGATTATTTTAGAGTGGGGAAAGATAGTTCGGCACATTTCGCTTGTTCCGCCATACGCACAGTCTATTATACATGAAATATTAGAGTGTTTTAAATTTTTTAAATGTGTTATATAATGCGATAAATATTCTTTAACCGATTTAGATTGGGCGTGTTCGCGTTTTTTTAACTGTTTGACATTGTCCATAAAATATTCAATTTCTTTTTCATATTCAGTAGACAATTTTTCGCCCAATGAATTAAAAAATTTTATGCCATTATATTCGTGAGTATTGTGCGATGCTGAAATCATCATTGACATAGGGAAGTGCAATTTTTTTGTAAGATAGGCAAGAGAGGGGCTTGAGCATACTCCTACATTTTCAACCGATATGCCATGTGAGAGCAGTACACTTTCTATTTCAGATAATATGTAATCGCTAGATTCTCTGCTGTCATTTCCTACAAGTAATACTCTTTTGAATTTATATTTGTCATAAAATTTAACTAAAGCACGACCTATAGAGTGTAAAAATTTGCTATTAAATTTTTTTTCTACAAGTCCGCGTATACCATCTGTTCCAAAATACTTCATATATTTTAATATGTTTTTATTTAAAATTTTGTTATATATGTATTTATATAAATAATTTAGTCGAATAAGTTTCATTATTTTATTTATTGAGTTAAATAGTTGCATTTTGTTTAGTTTTATCATAAAATTATGCTGTTATGAATTTATATTATATTCCGCCAAAAGGTTTTTATATTGGTGATTTTGAGATTAGGTTTTATGGTATAATCATGGCTCTTTCCATGCTTGCAGGTATATTGCTTGCATGTAAACTTGCAAAAAAGCGAGGATTAAAAAGTGATGATATAATTATGCTTGCACTAATCGTAATTCCGCTCGCTGTGGTAGGTGCAAGACTATATTATTGCATATTTTACACACATGACTATACTTTCTTAGAACTAATTAATCTTAAGGAAGGTGGGCTTGCAATTTATGGCGGAGTCATTGGTGGAATAATTGGTGTTATAATATTCTGCTTAATAAAGAAGGACTTTAAATTGATCGGCTTACTTTGTGATGTATGTGCACCATGCTTACTTTTAGGTCAGGCGATTGGAAGATGGGGCAATTTCTTTAATCAAGAAGCGTATGGCAATATTATAACAAATGAAAATTTACAATTTTTCCCATTTGCTGTATTTATAGAAGATGAAAATGCATGGTTTCAAGCGGCATTTTTCTATGAAAGTTTATGGAATTTAGTAGGAGTATTCTTATTGATTATTGCGTTTAATAAATCGAAAATAACTGGAACGACTACCGCGTGCTATCTAATTTGGTATGGGATAGGTCGTGCAATAATTGAAGGTCTTAGATCAGATAGTTTATACATAGGCAGTACTGGTATTCGTGTATCGCAACTTCTCAGTATTATTCTAGTTTTAGTTGGTATAATATTGATAGTTTTTAACATTATTAGAAGGAGGAAAATGAATGGGCAAAAAGTCTAGAATATTTTACTTTTCCGTATTATTAGTAAACATTGTCTGCTTTGTTTTGGACTTGCTACCTATAGACTTTCCATTTTTTAGAATAAGTTTTGCAGTCTCTTTAATGTTAATAGGAATATTGCTATTAATTCGCGCCTTTGGATTAAAAATTGATAGTAGCATGTTCTTTGGGTTTACTCTATTTGGTTGCGGTGTAATAAATTTTGTGCTATACTTTTTACAGACTTATCTAAATGTCGATCAAAATCAATTTTGGCCGTATTATTTCTTTGTACTTGCTCTCGCTAGTATGATAACCGCTATTTATTTCAAAGATAAGTTGCAGGCTAAATTATTTGTTTTATTTTTTGGTTTTGGGTTTATTTCGCTATTATTTGTCCAATATTTGATTAACTTATATGTCTTTATAGGACTTATAATCGCGTGGTTTATATTATATTTTGTTGTAAATATAATTATCGCAAAGAGGAGGAAAAAGTGATGGATAAAAAATTGGACGCTATGCAAAACGAGATAAATTCTTTAAAAGCAAAGATAAGTGAGCAAAATGACATAATTGCACGCCAGCGTGTTACCATTGAAGAATTTAAGAAAAAGGAGCAGTCTATATCTAGCGCAATAATTGCTAGCATGGATCACGCCAATCAATTAGAAGCGAGTAGAAAAAAATTGTATTCGTTAGATATTCAGCGCAGTCGATTATTGTATTTGCGCATGGAACAGGTTATAGATACCTTATATAAACGCTATCCAGAACTTAGGTCTGACCCTAACTTAAATGATTTATCGGCGCGCTTTAAATCTATGGTATACTCTGATCTCAATGATAATAGCGCTAAGGTTATGTCACAAAATTATAAAAGAAATACTATTACAGAAGACCCAATAAAAAAATTGTTGCATAATATTATTGATTGTATTGATAATAAAAAAGTTGATGTTGCGGATAGCCAGCGTGCAGGTTTGAGCGAAGAACTTATCAACAATACTTCTGCTAGTGGATTTGATTTTAATGAGGCACTTCATCCAACAATGGGTTTAGAAGAAATAATGAAGTCATTTAATTTAAACGTAAAAAAGAAAGGAACAAACAATAATAATTAAATATAATTGGACATATTGTTATGTCCTTTTTTATTTGCTAATAATATTATTCGGATAATATATGAAAGGTTTAATATTAAATATATGCTAGCGCATTAAATATTCGTTATTAATATATTTTTCATTTTTTGTCATAAATGCGTTGTCGCTCACATAAGTTAAACTAAATTGGAGGAGATAATGGACAAAAACGCAAACATCTACTCAGATATTGCAAGGCGCACTAATGGAGATGTTTATATTGGAGTGGTTGGGCCAGTAAGATGTGGTAAATCAACCTTTATTCAAAAATTTATACAAAATTTTGTATTGGTGAATATCACTAACAAAAACGACCGCGAGCGAGCAAAAGATGAATTGCCACAGGCAAGTGCTGGCAATATGGTTATGACTACAAAACCGCAATTTATACCTAATGAAGCAGTTAAAATTATAGTTGGCAATGCAACCATGTCTGTTCGCCTAATAGATAGTGTTGGTTACATGGTTGAAGGTGCGATAGGAGCATATGACGGGGATAAGCCACGAATGGTAAATACCCCTTGGGACGATGAGCCAATACCATTTACTCAAGCGGCAGTAATAGGCACAGATAAGGTAATAAATGACCATTCGACTATCGCACTAGCGATAACCACTGATGGCACAATTTGTGATATACCGCGTGAAAATTATATATCGGCAGAAGAGCGCACAATATCGCAATTAAAATCAACAAATAAGCCTTTTGTTATAATATTAAACAGCACTAAACCTGCGGACGAAAATACTATCAATTTAAGCAAAAATTTATCTGAAAAATATGGCGTAAGCGTCATACCTATGAATGTGAATGAATTAGACAAGGAGAATGTAGATAAAATTATGACAGAAATATTAAAACAATTTCCATTAGAAGTAGTAAATATTCGTATGCCAAAATGGTTGAAACCGCTACCACTCGATAATCCGACTATTAAGGAAATAATTGACACGATAGACAATGCAATCAGCGACACTAATGCGATAGGAGAGTATGATTCAAATAAAGTTTTATTTAATGACAGCGAATCGTTCGAACCTATTTTAAATAGTGGTGTAGAAATGGGCAATGGAGCAATAACTTTTGAAATTGTGCCAAAACAGGGATTATTCTATCGAGTTTTAAGCGAGCAATGTGGTACTGAAATAAAAGATGATTTTGAACTTGTAAATTGTCTTAAAGAATTGACATATGCAAAAAAGAAATACGACAAAATAAGTTCGGCACTCAATCAAGTAAATGAAACAGGGTATGGCATTGTTATACCTTCGCTTGATGAAATGGAATTAAAAGAGCCGGAAATAGTACATCAAGGTGGGAAATGCGGTGTTAAATTAAAAGCGCAAGCACCAAGCCTACATATCATGAAGGTAGATGTAGAGACAGAAGTGAGTCCTATCATGGGTGGATATGAACAAAGTGAAGACTTGGCTAAATATTTACTTCAAGAATTTGAAAATAATCCGCAAGGAATTTGGCAAACAAATATGTTTGGTAAATCACTAGAAAGTTTAGTAAATGAGGGATTAAACAATAAACTCACATCTATGCCAGTAAATTTACAAAATAAATTGCGGCGTACTCTATCACGAATTGTAAATGAAGGTAAAGGTGGAATATTGTGTATATTATTGTAATATAAAATAATATAACATTATTTATATAATAAGGAATAACATTATATATTTAATTATAATGAAGAATATTATAGACTTAACAAGAAATCATATATAATACTTATAATAACAAAATAAATAATAGACAAATAAAAATATACATTAAAATAACTATTATAAAAATTGGGTGATTATGCACTCAATTTTTTTTAGCACTAAATATAAAAAATAAATAAAAAATATTGTTAAAAATTTTAAAAACATATCGAAAAATGTTTGTATTTGTCTAAATTATGTGATAAAATAATAAAACAATTAAAAGGGGATAAAAATTATGGATTTTATAGCAAATAATTGGTGGTGGATGGTTATGATTATTGTCGCAATTATCATAGCACTCATCGTAGTTCTAATCCTTATGGATAGAAAGGATAAGAAAATCATGCGTGATTTTCAAGACAAGATTTTGGCAGTTGAAAGTGATGATTCGCTAAAACCTAGTGAGACAGAAACAAAGGCTAGTGAAGTTGTTGCAAAGCCAGTTGCAAACGAAGTTGCAACTTCAGTTCCTGAGACAAAACCTGCTAGCAAAACTAGTAAGTCAACATCTTCAAAAACTACTAAGTCTACGGCTAAAACTAGCCCAAAAACTGCAACTAAGTCTAGTGCGACAAAGACTACTAAATCAACAGCAAAGACAGTAGCAAATAATTCTAAAGCAAAGACAACTTCAAAGAAAGTCGAAGAGAAAAAGGTTGAAGTAAAGCCAGCAGAAGTGGCTCCTACAACTGAGACTCAAGTTAAATCTAGCAAAGTTCCTGCAACTAAGACTGCGACTAAGACTGCTACAAAGGCTAGTGCAAAAACTACTAAAAAGACGACTACTCCTAAGACAAGTGCTAAGTCTAGCGCTAAAGTTGTTAGCGCTCCAGCAGTGGCAGAAGTTGAAACAAAGGTAGAGACAAAGGTAGAAGAACCAAAGGTTGAAAAGACTGCTACTAAATCAGCAACAACAAAGGCAAAAACTGCTAAAACTCCAGCAAAGACAAGCACAAAGACTAGTGCAAAATCAGAGACAAAGAAGGCTAGTTCGGCAACAAAATCTGCAAGCACTAAGACAACTAAAACGAAATCTAGTGCAATTTCAACTAAATCTACAGCAAAGACAACAAAGAAATCTGCTAAATAATCAATTTAGATATAAATTAGAAATTAAAAAGTTCTCAATTTTGAGAACTTTTTTAAAATGCTAGACAAAGACAGAATAATATTGTAATATATAAATAGAGGTAAATATGTTTTTTGTATTTTCAAGTTGGTATATAGTCCTTGCAATATTGTTAGTTGCTGTTATAGTAATGGCAGTAGTGTTTTTTAAAATGGACAAAACTGATCGCACTTTAATTCAAGAGTTTGTGGCTCAAAACGCACAAAATAGTGACAAGGAAAACGAACCTAGCGAAATTAAACAAGAGATTAAATCGAATAAGAAAAAGTAATAAATATAATCTGGCATGCGCCAGATTTTTTTAAAAAAGAGTTGTAAAAATTTCAAAATTAATTTAATATATTGTCATGAGAGTTATATCAGGAAAATATCGTGGGAAAAAATTAAAAGAATTTAATTTAGTGACAACAAAACCAACGCTTGATAGAGTGAAAGAATCGATGTTTAATCTCATTCAGTTTGATATACAAGATGCAGTAGTATGTGATTTGTTTTCAGGTACGGGCGCGCTAGGTATAGAATGTATATCGCGTGGCGCAAAAAAAGTCTATATGATTGATAAAGACAAACAAGCCATATCAATAATAAAATCTAATTTAATTAATATTGACGGAGAATACGAAGTAATACAAAGCGATTATTTAGATTTTCTATCTAGTAATATAAAATTTGATATTTTGCTTTTAGACCCACCTTTTAAAACTGATTATGGATTAAAAGCAATTGAGTATGTTGTTGAGCATAATTTATTAAATGAAGACGCAATAATTTTATTTGAAACAAGTGCGGAGAAAGAGTTTGATTTTTCGCACCTACCACTAAATTGTATAAGAAAGAAATATGGAACGGTTGCGGTATATAAATTTACAAAAGAGTGATTATGAATATTGAACGATTAAAAGATAAAATAATAATACATGACCCGCAAGATTTTAATGTAGAACAGACGCTTAATTGCGGTCAAATTTTTCGCTATCAAATAGATGACAATCATGCACAAGTTTGCTCTAAGGATAAATTTGCCGAACTTTATACATACCCAGATAGGATAGAGATAATATCGTCCGATTTAGATTATTTCTATAACTTTTTTGATTTTGAGCGCGATTATTCTATAATAAAAAAAGAATTGACCAAAGATGAATTTTTGTTCCCTGCTGTAAAATATGGTTATGGTATAAGGATATTAAATAATGACCCATACGAGATGATAATTAGTTTCATAATCTCTGCGAACAACAACATTGGCAGGATTAAACGCTCTATCGAATATTTATGTAGTCATTTTGGCAAAAATATGGGCAAATATTTTGCATTTCCAACCCTTGATGAGTTAAAGTCGGTAACAATAGAAGATTATAAAAATGCGGGTTTGGGATATCGCGCTGAACAGATGTATGAAACAGTACAAACGCTAACTATTGACGCACTTGATAATCTAAAATCTGTGTCGAGAACTGAACAATTAAATTATTTAGTTTCATTAAAAGGAATAGGCGAAAAAGTTGCAAATTGTATACTTCTGTTCGGTTTAGGTGCCAAAGATGTTTTCCCTGTTGACACATGGATAAACAAAGTTTACAATAATCTAACAAAAAGCAATGAACATGACCGCGAAAAAATCACTCGCGAATTGACTGCTCGATACGGAAACTTATCTGGTTTTGCACAACAATACTTTTTCTATTACTACCGCGAAAATAAGATAAAAGTATAATTTGTTGAATTTAATAATGGGGGCAACTAATTTGTAAAATAACTTGTCAACCTTGTATTTAATAGTATATAATAATATAAATAAGATTTATTCATTATAATCATAAGCGACCCATAGGTGATATAGTGTGTATATCAGATGCATGAACAATAAATAAAAACGATACATTAATCAGTTTATAATAATCTATGTTAATTTGTTCAAAGGAGAAAATTATGTTTTGTAATCAATGTGGGGAAGAAAATAGGAACGATAGAAAATTTTGCTCTAATTGTGGTGCACCTTTGCGCGATTATACTAAACCAAGAGAAAATTTAATAATGCCTGAAGATGTATTAGAAGCAGAGAAAATTCAAAAGAAGATAAAAAAAGCGAACAAAATCTTTAATATTATTTTGGGAATAATGTTATTTTGTGGAATAGTATTTTTGCTTACGACATTTTTTGTTGAAAAGGACTTACAACTCGCTTTTTCGATTACTAGTTTGTCGTGTTTAATAGTATATATAATCATTGCTACAATAAAAATGTCGTATAATAAAAAACATAAGGTTGAGAATGAAACGCTCAAGTAGGGCGTTTTTTACGTGATTTTAAAAAAGGGTATTGACGATTTTGAGTTTTAGTTGTATAATGCAGTCAACAGGAGTTAGATATGGATTTTGCATTGATATTTACTGAGATGGGTTGGATCCCAGCAGTGTTGTTATGTGTCGGAGCGATTTTTATTATCGTTGAAGTGTTCATGCCTGGATTTGGATTTTTCGGTATATCTGGAGGAGTCTTAGTACTGGCAGGAATCATTGTCCGAATTGTAGAAGGTTTAAATGTTTTACAGAGCATTATGCTTATCCTTATGGTTTTAGGATTCTTCCTATTATGCTTTATAATAATGGTTATAGGCGCAAAGAGTGGCATAATCAGTTCAGGGTTATTTGAGAACAAAAGTACACTATCGAACGATTATAACAAAGCAAGCAAGGAACTAAGAAAACTTGTTGGAAGGTCGGGCAAGACAATTAGTCAATTAAATCTTGGCGGTAAGGCGAAGATTAATGGTAAAATTTATGATGTTCAATCAATTAATTCATTCATAGAGAAAGGCGCACATATTAAAGTCGTTCAAATTAAAGATAATCAAATCATGGTGCGCAAGTGGTTTGAGTAGGAGGAAATGATGACTAATTCAATGATTTTAGCAATTCCTGTATGGGGAATATGGTTAATTGTTCTTGCATGTGTTCTTGCTTTACTCATAGGGCTGTTATTTTTAGTACCAACAAATGTTTGGTTTAGAGCACTTGTATCGGGTGCACATGTGTCAATGTTCCGTTTAATAGGAATGAAAATGCGAAAGGTTGACTATAAAAAACTTGTAAATATCTATATAGTTTCGCAAAAGGCGGGTCTTGATATTCCTATTGTAGAATTAGAGACTCATCTTATGGCAGGCGGAGATATTGAGAAAGTCGTTGACGCGCTCATTGCTGCGCATAGTGCTAAAATGGATTTAACATTAGAGCAGGCTAAAGCGATAGATTTGGCAGGTAGAGATGTTGTCGAAGCGGTTAAAACAAGTGTCACTCCACGAGTTATAAAAACTGGTTGGATAGAAGCTGTGGCTAAAAACGGAATTCAAGTAAAGGCAATGGCGCAAGTCACTATACGTGCTAGACTAGATAAACAAATAGGTATGGCAGACACTGAGACTATTTTGGCGCGTGTAGGAGAAGGGGTAGTTACAGCTATCGGTAAATCAAACTCACATTTAGATATCATGGCCGATCCGTCAATAATTTCAAAAACTATTTTGCAGGACAATCTCGATAAACAAACTGCTTACGAAATTGTATCTATTGATATTTGCGATGTAGATATAGGTCAAAATATTGGCGCAAAATTAAAAATAGAGGATGCAGAAGCTAAAAAGAAGATAAGTCAGGCAGCAGCTGAAGAAAGAAAAGCACAGGCAATTGCGCTTGAACAAGAAATGAAAGCAAAGACTCAAGAAATGAAGGCAATAGTCCTTGCCGCTGAAAGTAAAGTGCATGAAGCGATGGCTACTGCTATGAAAAATGGAAAGTTTGGCGTTATGGATTACTATAAGTTGCAAAATATGGTGGCGGACACTAATATGCGCAATTCTATCAGCAATGCGAAAGATAAAGATGATAAATCTAATGGTAATGGTCGTCCAAATATGGACTAATAAAGTTTAAGGGTTAAGGATAACTTATGTCTAATATGGAAATTTTCATCATAATATGTGCATGTTTAATTCCAATCGTGGCATTGGTTATCCTTTTTCCTAAAATAAGATTAAAAAAGAAAGAAAAAAAAGTTAAAACCGAACCTAAACAAACAGAGATAGAGAAATATGTGCCAGAAACAAAAATAGTTGAAGAACCTAAAATTCAAACAAAAAATGAAGATATAAAGTACGACCCTAGCGAATTTAAAGATTATTTAAAACAAAAAAAATCTAAAATCGATACTCCTACCAAAAAAGAACTTCCTGACGATTTTATAGATTTTAGTTCAAGATTTACTAGAGATAATAATTTAAGAATGCAAAAATCCACTAAAAAAGATAGCATTGCTAGCGAAATTAAGTCTTTAAGCCCAGAATTAAAAGCATTATTGTTATCTGGCGCGTTAGACAAAAAAGATTTTGACGAAGAGTGAAATTTCACTCTTTTTTCATTATTAATTTTATTATAAAGGTATATTATATATTTTTATGATGAAAATTACGGCTATTTTTACATTGTGATAATTAATTTTTTACTAAAAATAAATAAATTAAAAAAAATTTAAAAATTTTATAAAAAATTTATTAAAAATGCTTGCATTTATTTTTTACATGTGCTAATATAACTCACGGTCACATCAGATGACCGCAATAATTAACACTTTAATATTTGTCGAAAATTTTAAGATTTTGAAAAAATTTTAAAAATTTATAAAAAAAGTTTGAAAAAACTGTTGACAAAAATATTATAGTATGTTATTATTACAATGCAACTACCGCGGGGAAACAATAAATTTACTTGCGAGTTGCCTGTATAATAGTAACTTTTGTTACTTAAATTATACAGATTGAGAACAATGACAACTGCATATTTTGATAAAATACAAATACGAGAAGTAATTGCACTTAGCAATTTATTTCAATTTCATTTGTAATTTTGCCAAAGAACATTAATCAAAGGAACAAAAAGACGATCAAGCTACAAAGAGCATATAGAGGATGCCTTGGCACTAAACGCCGATGAAGGACGCGACTAACTGCGATAAGCTACGGGGAGTTGTAAATGAACTGTGATCCGTAGATTTCCGAATGCGGAAACGCACTATGGTGGAGCCATAGTATCATAGCACAAATACATAGTGTTATGAGGGGAACTCAGGGAACTGAAACATCTAAGTACCTGAAGGAAAAGAAAGTAATCTAACGATTACCTTAGTAGCGGCGAGCGAACGGGTAACAGCCCAAACCATTGGTAGCAATATCGATGGGGTTTAGGACTCAGTGAGTAGTGGAAGTACTTGTAGTCGAACATATCTGGAAAGATGGACGACACAGAGTAAAAGTCTCGTAGACGAAACAAGTATCAAGCGAATGAGTATCCAGAGTAGCGTGGGACACGAGGAATCCTGCGCGAAGATAGGAGGACCATCTCCAAAGGCTAAATACGATTTAGTGACCGATAGCGAATAGTACCGTGAGGGAACGGTGAAAAGAACCCCGGGAGGGGAGTGAAATAGAACCTGAAACTATATGTTTACAAGCAGAGAAAGCTCTACGTAGCAATACAGAGCGATCTCGTACTTTTTGTAGAACGGACCGGCGAGTTACCGTATGTAGCGAGGTTAAGTGATTAAGTCACGGAGCCGAAGCGAAAGCGAGTCTTAATAGGGCGACTTAGTTGCATGCGGTAGACCCGAAACGAGATGACCTATCCATGAGCAGGTTGAAGCAAAGGTAACACTTTGTGGAGGACCGAACACACTCCTGTGGAAATAGTAGGTGATGACTTGTGGATAGCGGAGAAATTCCAATCGAATCTCGATATAGCTGGTTCTCCTCGAAATAGCTTTAGGGCTAGCCTCTGTGTAAAGATAGTTGGGGGTAGAGCACTGAATAGTCTAGGGGGCTTCGCGGCCTACCGAAACTTATCAAACTCCGAATACCAACGTATCGATAGCAGGGAGTCAGACTGCGAGAGATAAGTTCCGTAGTCAAAAGGGAAACAGCCCAGACCTACAACTAAGGTCCCTAATGTACAGTTAAGTGTGGAAGGATGTGTAAACGCATAGACAACCAGGATGTTGGCTCAGAAGCAGCCATTCATTAAAAGAGTGCGTAATAGCTCACTGGTCGAGTGGGTATGCGCCGACAATAATCGGGGCTAAAACTGTAAACCGAAGTTTAGGAATGTATATTTTATACATTGGTAGAGGAGCAATCTATACGGGCAGAAGCATAATCGAAAGGGTATGTGGACTGTATAGAAGAGAGAATGCCGGTATGAGTAGCGCGAGCGTAGATACAATCTACGCGGTCGAATGTCCAAGGTTTTCTGGGGAAGGTTGAACCACCCAGAGTAAGTCGGGACCTAAGCTGAGGGCGAACGCCGTAGGTGATGGATAACAGGTAGATATTCCTGTACCACTTAATATAGACCAAGAGTCGAAGCAGGGACGCAGAAGGATAGTGTATCCGTGGGGACGGAAATCCACGGCTAAATCATGAGTAGGATTAGGTAGTAAAGTACGCCAAATTATTAACTATAAGTGATGATGGGGAGTGAATATAGTAACGAAGTACATGAATTCACGCTGACGAGAAAAGCTGCTAGATATATATTGAGTGCCCGTACCCCAAACCGACACAGGTGGACGATGAGAGAATCATAAGACTGGCGGGATAACCTTTGTTAAGGAACTCGGCAAAATGACCACGTAACTTCGGGAGAAGTGGTGCCAATAGCAATATTGGTCGCAGAGAATCGGCCCAAGCAACTGTTTACCAAAAACATAGGTTTCTGCAAAATCGTAAGATGATGTATAGGAGCTGACGCCTGCCCAGTGCTGGAAGGTCAAGGGGAGATGTTAGAGCAATCGAAGCATTAAACTTAAGCCCCAGTGAACGGCGGCCGTAACTATAACGGTCCTAAGGTAGCGAAATTCCTTGTCGGGTAAATTCCGACCTGCATGAATGGCGTAATGATTTGGGCACTGTCTCAACAGAGGACCCGGTGAAATTGAAGTATGTGTGAAGATGCACATTACCTGCGACTGGACGGAAAGACCCCATAGAGCTTTACTGTAGGTTAATATTGAATTTCGGAATTGTTTGCACAGGATAGGTGGGACGCTTTGAAACAAGGGCTTCGGCTCTTGCGGAGCGGACGTTGGGATACCACTCTGATAATTTTGAAGTTCTAACTTGTAGCCATTATCTGGTATGAGGACAGTGTTAGCTGGGCAGTTTGACTGGGGCGGTCGCCTCCTAAAAAGTAACGGAGGCGTTCAAAGGTTCCCTCAAGATGAATGGAAATCATCTGTAGAGTGCAAAGGCAGAAGGGAGCTTAACTGCGAGACCAACAAGTCGAGCAGATACGAAAGTAGGACTTAGTGGGCCGGTGGTTTAATATGGAATTGCCATCGCTTAACGGATAAAAGTTACCTTGGGGATAACAGGCTGATCCATCCCAATAGTTCACATAGACGGGTGGGTTTGGCACCTCGATGTCGGCTCGTCACATCCTGGAGCTGTAGTAGGTTCCAAGGGTTCGGCTGTTCGCCGATTAAAGTGGCACGCGAGCTGGGTTCAGAACGTCGTGAGACAGTTCGGTCCCTATCCATCGCAGGCGTAGGATATTTGAGTGGGGCTGCTCCTAGTACGAGAGGACCGGAGTGGACGTACCTATTGTGCACCAGTTGTCGTGCCAACGGCATAGCTGGGTAGCGAAGTACGGAAGTGATAAACGCTGAAAGCATATAAGCGTGAAACATGCCACAAGATAAGATATCCCATAGCATAAGCTAGTAAGACCCCTTTAAGACTAAGAGGTAGATAGGTCAGGAGTGTAAGTGAAGTAATTCATTCAGCGGACTGATACTAATAGGTCGAGGGCTTGATCACCTTCCTTTTGAGAAATGAATTCTTTAAGGCAAAATTATATCGTATTAAAAAATATGCAGTTGTCATTGTTCTAAACTAACGATAGTTAGTGTTCAATGAACCATGATGGTGATTATTGCTGAGAGGTTCCACTTGTTCCCATTCCGAACACAAAAGTTAAGCTCTCACGCGTCGACGATATTTGGCTGGAGACGGCCCGAGAAAATAGATCGTTGCCATCAACCTATTAAACTCTGCTAATCAGCAGAGTTTTTTTATTGCAGTTTTAAATAAATTGAAAAATTATATATAAATGGTTTAATAAAATTGTTTAAAATAATTATAAGTGCAATTTAAACTTTTAAATTAAACTAGTATTGACAAATTCTATAATTATGATATAATTTGTTACCAACGGAGAAATACAAAATTATGAAAATCAAACAATTAATAATTTTAGATGGAGAAAGTGATGAGAAGGCACATATATCTATTACTAAAGATATTGACGATATTAATACATTAGTAGAATTAACGATAGATAAATTTAATAAAGAAGATGAGAATAGAGAAATTGTTGCATGTTATAAAGATTTTACTTTTTTAGATGCAGTTCAATTATTATTAGGCATTGATATAATACATAATAACAAATATAAAATGTTTGATTATAATAAAATTTTATCATATTTAAAAAGTCGTCAGCAATCTATTACTATAGATTCAAATGGTACATTGGGCTTTTATGATAAAAAATATGGAATATTTACATGGATGACATATGATTTATCCAAATTTTTAGAATATATAGAAAATTTATATAATAACCAATATACATTGTAGTGGAGATAAAAATGAAAAATATAGAATACACTTATGATAATTTTGTAGAGAGAAAAAACGAATTAATTGAATTAGAAAGAAGTTTAAAAGAAGAATTAAAACATAATAATAAATATACTGTAAAAAAATATTTTTATTTAAAATTAAAAGAAGTACAAAGCGATTTATTATCAATAACAAATAAAATAAGACAAATGCGCAAGCAATTTTGTATAAAAAAAGAGCAATAACTATGACTAAAATAATATTCTTAACTCAAATAAATGAACTTTACTTAATGCGTATTGTTCATTTTTTTTTATTTTGTTAGTTTATAAATATTAAACTTCAATCACGTTAGTAATAATATAATAGTATAATTGAAAATATCATAATAAAAAAGAAACTATGTATTTAAAGTAAGTTCCTTTTTATTTTAATTTCAAATCTAATAAAACAAAATTACTATCTATTATTTGTTTTTATTTTTTTCATATAAATTGTAAATATATGATTTAGCAATATTGTATTTTTGCTTTAAAATTTTGATTGCATCATTTTTGGCATTGTCGCACAATAGCGTTATTAGTTCTTCATATAATTCACTATCAGTTGGTCGATTCGTTGGTATTTTTTCACTATCTTTTATAACAATGGCATATTCACCTTTGGGATTTGTGAGAGTGTATGGCAATGTTACAATTTCAGTGCTCTCATGTAACTTTGTTATCTCACTAACTATTGCAACTTGTACTTCTCCTAATGCTTTAAAAATTGCCTCTAAATCTTTATTTATATTGTATTTTGAAGAATATAATATTTTAGTGCCATTAAATTTTGATATTTCTTCGAGTTGGGCTTTTAACTCTTTATTTTTTTCACTTAAAAAACCGAAAAAAGCAAATTTTGTCGCGTCAAATCCAGATAAAATGAGTGCGCATAAACCTGCGTTTGCTCCAGGTATGATTGTATATTTTATATTTTCTTTGTGTAAACGGGCGGTTAGTACAGCTCCCGGGTCATTTATTATTGGCATACCTGCGTCGCTTATAATTGCTACATTTTTGCCTTCTTTTAATAGAGCAATTATACCTTCTGAGCTATTTTTTTCATTAAATTTGTGGTAAGCAATAGTTTTGGCATGAATATCATAGTGGTCAAGCAAAATTTTGCTATGACGCGTATCTTCGCACGCAATAATATCGCACGATTTTAAAACTGAAATCGCACGAAAACTAATATCATCTAAATTGCCAATAGGAGTAGAAACAAAATATAACATAAAACCTCTACAATTATTTTATCATTATGATAGGATATTGTAAAGCAATTAATTATTTAGAAAAACTAAATCAATAAGCAAATTATTAAAATACACATAATATTTTTATAATAAGAGTCTTATACAATATTTATAATATGAGTTAATGTATAGTCAATGTAAAAACAAAAAAGGAAAGTTATTTTTATGAACGAATTATAGTCATTTTATATTAAACTATCCTTTTGTTTCGTGATAAAAGATTTTAAAATAATTAATTTTTCATAATTCGAACACCAGATTTTGCGCCTTTAACTGCTTCAATGAGTATTAAGTAAGCATCTTTTTCGCCGTTGAAGATAAACTTCATTTGTTTTATTTCCATATTATATTTATTGCATAATACGGCTAGTTCGGTAGTTCGTGACGCAAGATGTACCATGTATAAACGACCTTTATCTTTAAGTAGTTCGCTAGATTTTTTTATGATATCTTCTAAAGTTGATTCAATTTCGTGCCTAGCAAGGGCAATTTCGCGCTTTTCATTAATTAAACTATTATCGTTCACTTTTTGATAGGGTGGATTGCAAATTATAACATCTATAGGTTTAGAAAAATCTGATAATTTTAAATCTTTCAAATTGCAATTAAAAACCTTACTTCTGCGTTTAAAATTGTTAAATTTGATGTTTTCATCAATAATTTCGCACATTTCTGGTTGTATTTCATTAAAGTATAAATGATTAAAATTACATAATGAATATACATAAAAACTTATTACACCACTACCAGCACAAAGTTCCAACACATCATCACTATGTTTTATATTGCAAAATTTCGCAAGCAGTATAGCGTCTTGCGTAAATTTATAATAATTGTCACTTTGGTAAATTGCGATACCATTATCAAAGTGTTCTAGTTTAAAGTTATCAATTTTTTTCATAGGCATAAAATAAATTAAGGTTAGGAGCAATTTACTCAGGCACTACAAGAATTATTATAAGAGAAAGGTAAGAGAGTGCCTGCTAATTGCGATACCATTAT
>CASGDZ010000006.1:0-41548 GCA_949300385.1 uncultured Christensenella sp.
TATCTCAATCCTTTCCGTTGGCTTTTTTGTCGTTTTTCTCATTCCCCTATTGATTTTCCTTTTTTTAATGATTTACTATCCCTATGGAACGAACTTGTTAATAAAAATTTTATAAAATTTAATAATTTTTTCAAAAAAATAAACAATATAAAAAATTTAAAATTTAAAATAAATTATTTAAAAATATTAATAATAAAAACAATTTTTTATATTATAATATAGGAGAATAAATGGCGATAAAAAGAGTTAAAAAATTAATATTCATCTGTCTACTCCTTTTAGTGGTCATTTGTTTGTCCGCTTGTAGTGAAATTAGAGCAATGACTACAATCAATGAAGATGGTACGGTAGACGAACTCGTATATATAACACTTGATGAAGAAAAAATTATTGAATCTTCTTATGATTTAGACGAGGTTAAAACAAGGATTGAATCAATAGCGAAAAATGAAGCAAATAATTTAATTTTTGAATTTAAAAAGAAGTTAGCCGAAGACTTGTTAAACCTAAATATAGATGCTGAAACAAAAAAGATATTACTAAGTTATCAAGATGGCATTCAAGTTGTTGGGTCAAATTCATGGAACGATGAAAATACATATATTGTTGGACTTAAATTTGAAAATGTAGATGTATATAGATATTATTATAATATAATTGATAAGGTAGAAACGACTAGCTTAACAGAAGAACATTTTTTGTATGATACAATTTATTATTATACTTCAGATATGTTTTCAGATTACAATGATTTATATAATAAAATATATAGTGAGATCACTAGCATTTATCCAGAATTCATTAATCAAGAAAATACATTGTTATATACCTATTCAACAGATCTAAGACGCGAACATAGTAATGCAAATTATATAACAGAAATAGATAGAGTATATTATCATACATGGGAAGTTGACCCTAATAATATGTCAAACGAAATTGTATTTTACTACAACATTGCGAATAGGGCTAACTGCATTATGCTATGCATAGGCATAAGTTTAGTTGTGTGTGCAATACTTCTTATAATTGGATTTGCAATCGATAAAAAAAATGAGAAAATCAATAATAAATAAATTGCATCTAGTATATTATTTTGAAACTAACAAAAAAGGAACTATTTATTTAGTAAAGTTCTTTTTTTAATTTGCTAGTTTAAAAATAGTTTAACTTTTGTAATTTATTTTTATAAATTTTAAAATTTTATAAATTAAAATATTAATATAAATATATTTTTTATAAAAATTTATTAAAAATACTAAAAAATTAATAAAAAATATCAAAAAAATAAAAAAAACTTAAAATTTTAAGTATTTTTATTAATTTTATAGGATTTTTTACCAATCATATTTCTTTGAACTTACTTTTATATCATCATAAAATGCTAAATAATTGTCTGAATATTTATTTGTTGATTTTGTATACGATTTTTTTAATTTAATATTTTTGATTTTTTTTGATTTTTTTGGTTTTTTTAATACTTTAATTTTTGCCATACTATACCTATTTAATCGTGTGGAAATCCTTATTCTTTTTATTATTGTATATGCTCAATACAATTTTATTAGTTTTTAAACTTTTTTGAACATCTATAACACGCTGATTGCTAGAACCTTTAAAACGCAAAGTTATGTCTTTTAATTCGTCTTTAAATTCGCCGTCCACTAAAACGTCTATATATGACAATAATTCTCTAGTCCATGGGCAATGTGCTCTACTTTCCTTTAATAATTCTTCATCAAACAAATATCCTGAATAGCACCATATTGTCTTGTTAGGATAGAGCGCTTTAACTCGTTTGATAAAGGGCAATAGCACTTTTTGATTGCTTGGTTCCATAGGTTCACCACCTAAAAGCGTTAAGCCGTTTATGTAATCAGGTTTTAAACTTTCTATAATTTTATCTTCAACTTCTTTTGTAAAAGGTTTCCCGTAATTAAAATCCCATGTCTCGCTATTAAAACAATTTTTACAATGATGTGTACAACCACTAACGAAAAGCGAAGTTCTAACGCCTTCGCCATTCGCTATATCGTTGTATTTTATGTTGCCATAATTCATGATTGGTCCTTAGTTAAGATTTATTTTTAAATTAATTATTAAATTAAATTTGAATTAATTTTTTAAATATTTATTCAATAAAACATTATTTTTTTATTATTTTACTAATTTTTATCAAATTTTTATAATTTTTATTAAAATTTTATGAATTTAAATATTTTTTATAATTTTTTATTTTATAGATGTAGTACTCTATCACGAATCTCTTGTGTTCTTCCTTGGTTCCAGAATTGACTACCGATATAACCACATGTTCTTCGTGCGACATTCATCTTTGTTTGGTCCTTGTTACCACAATTTGGACATTTCCAAATCAATTTGCCGTCCTGGTCTTCTTCGATAACAATTTCGCCGTCATAACCACAAACTTGGCAATAGTCGGATTTTGTATTCAATTCAGCATACATTATATTGTCATATATAAATTTAATGACTTGCAAAACCGCTTCGATGTTATCTTGCATGTTTGGAACTTCTACATAACTAATAGCACCGCCTGTTGACAATGCTTGGAATTTACTCTCAAAAGCAAGTTTATCAAAAGCATTAATTGGTTCAGTTACATGGACATGATAACTATTTGTGATATAGTTTTTATCCGTTATGCCAGGGATAATACCAAATCTACGCTGTAAACATTTCGCAAATTTGTATGTTGTGCTTTCTAGTGGAGTGCCATAGATAGAGAAGTAAATATTTGTTTCTTTTCTCCATTCTCCACACTTATCGTTCATGTGTTTCATAACTTCAAGCGCAAATGGTGTAGCATCAGGGTCAGTGTGTGATTTGTATGTCATATATTTTACGCATTCGTATAAACCAGCATATCCAAGCGAGATAGTAGAATATCCTCCATATAGGAGTTTGTCAATTGTTTCTCCCGGTTTTAAGCGTGCGATTGCGCCATGTTGCCACAAGATTGGAGCAGCGTCCGATAAAGTGCCTTTCAAACGATTATGTCTACACATAAGCGCTTCCTTACATAATTCGAGACGCTCATCGAATATCTCCCAGAACTTTTTGTAATCTCTTCCGCTAGACAAAGCAACATCTACTAAGTTTATTGTAACCACGCCTTGATTAAATCGTCCGTAGAATTTATAGTTGCCGTTTTCGTCTTTCCATGGATTTAAATTACTTCTACAACCCATGACAGGGAAGCAATTTCCTTCTTTAAGTTCTTTCATTTTCTTTTCGCTGATGTAGTCAGGTACTAAGCGTTTTGCAGTACATTTAGCAGCCAACTCGGTTAGATAGTAGTATTTGCTATCTGGGTGAATGTTACTTTCTTCTAAAACATAAATAATTTTAGGGAATGCCGGTGTGATATAAACGCCTTTTTCGTTTTTAACGCCTTGATATCGCTGTTCAAGAGTCTCTTCAATTATCATTGCCAAATCTTCGCGCTCGCGTTCATTTTTGGCTTCGCCTAAATATAAGAACTCAGTAACAAATGGAGCTTGACCATTCGTAGTCATAAGTGTGATCACTTGATATTGTATTGTTTGAACACCACGATTAATCTCTTTACGCACTCTTTGTTCGGTTATATTGTGGATAACTGCTTCATCAAGTTCAGCGCCTGCTGTTGTCAATTCGTCTATAACTTCTTGTCTTATCTTCTGTCTACTTACATCGACGAATGGAGCCAAATGCGCTAGACTTATACTTTGACCGCCATATTGACTTGACGCTACTTGTGCAACAATTTGGGTTGCAATATTGCAAGCAGTTGAGAATGAATGCGGACGCTCAATTTTTGTCCCAGAAATAACAGTTCCATTTTCAAGCATGTCTTCCAAATTTACTAAGTCGCAGTTGTGCATACGCTGAGCAAAATAATCTGCATCGTGGAAATGGATTAAACCTTCTTCATGCGCTTTCCATATGTGAGCAGGCAATAAGAATCGCTTAGTTAAATCTTTACTCATCTCGCCAGCCATATAATCGCGCTGTACGCTGTTGATAGTTGGATTTTTATTACTATTCTCTTGCTTAACCTCTTCGTTGGTGCAATCTATAAGCGAAAGGACATTTTTATCTGTCGTGTTGGCTTGACGCGCTAATTGTCTATTGTATCTATATGTAATGTAGTTAGTGGCAACCTCAGATGCACGCTCATTGATTATAGCCTTAATGACCATGTCCTGAATTTCTTCAACACTAACTGCACGCCCCAAATTTAGGCACTGCTCAGCAACAGAATTGGTAATCTTGTCAATTTGTTCATCTGTTAGACGCTTACTCACCTCATCTACCGAATCGTTACCTTTGATAACCGCTATCTTAATTTTGTTTGAATCAAAGATAACTTCTTGTCCATCACGCTTAATAACTTTCATTTTTTCCTCCCTTATGATATGTCAGTTATTTGACTTTACGCAACTATTATACTATAATGAAAATGTAAAAAGTGTTGTTTTTACAACAAAACGGAGGTTCCATGGAACATTTTAGTGAGTTAAAAGCGACAAAAATCTTTAAAGATTCGAATGAATTTGATTGTCAAGCAATGATGTTTTGTTTCAAAACTAGATTCAAAACATTTGACAAAAACAACAAAATTATATCTCAAGGCGACGATATGGAAGATGTGATTTTAATATTAAAAGGTAGCGCAATTGTCGAAAATATAGATAGTTTGGGCAATATTTCTATCGTCTCTCAAATTAAGAGAGGGGATGTTTATGGGCTTGAAATGGCATATGCGGGCGAGAAAATTTATAAAGACAGCGTGATAGCAAGTGAAAAATGTTTGGTGCTCTTTATGAATAAACATAGACTTATAACACCATGCGAAAATAGGTGTAAGCGTCATGAGATTGTAGTAAAAAACATTATGAAGATTGTCGCAGAGAATAGCATGAATTTAATAAATAAGTTGTCGCACATGTCAAAAAAGAGCACACGCGAAAAACTCATGTCATATTTTGCGTATATGAGCGAACGAGCAGGCTCTACATATTTTGAAATTCCATTTAATAAGACCGAACTCAGCAATTATCTTTCTGTGGACAGAAGTGCCATGAGCAGTGAATTAACCAAAATGCGAAACGAGGGTATTATTGACTTCGATAAAAAAGAATACCACATTATAAGAAAAGAAAAATAAAATATTTTTACATAAATGCGTCAAATTTTACTAATGAGACAATTTCTATATATTAAAAATTAAATTATTACTTATAAAATTGCTTGTAATATATTAATATATATAATAAAAATATAAGAATATATAATAGGATAATAGAGATATAAGTATAAAATAGAAATATAACTATACATAAAAAAGCGCAACTTAGTTAAATGCGCTTTTTGTTTTTATTTGAAATTGGCTATATATCATTCAGGTTATTTGATTTTTTCTTTCTGAATTTTTTGACTTCGATAAAAAGTGTTGTAGCGACAAATCCGACAATACATACACCTGAGATAATATATCCCACTTTAAGTAAAGGTGTTTTGTATACTAATTCGATTTTGTGTTCGCCAGCGGACAAATTTAAAGCCATAAAACCGATATTTGCTTTTAAGATTTCCACTTTTTCACCATCTACATAGGCAGTCCAACCCGCTGAATAAGGTATGGATAAGAATAGATATCCATCTTCTTGTAAGTTAATTGTCCCCATCAAATTGTTGCCATCGAAGTTTTTAAAATTATCTAGTTCTAAATGCTCATCTTTTAATTCGTCAATATTGTTTTGGAATGTTGACATGTCATAACTATACAAGTTTATTGAATCGAAGAGATATTCGCCTTTTAATAAACTTATTTCAATACTAGCGTTTCCGTCTTCATAATATCCCATGTTGAATAAATAGTCATTGTTTCCAGTATAATGCGATGAACCTTTATCATTAAATGTAATACTAAGAACTCTATCTTCTGCTTTTATTTGAATAGTGCGCGAACCAACTCCATTCACAAGTCTATTCAATTTTTCACTATTTGTATTAAAATTATATCTAAAATTTTCTAAATTTAAGTATATCTCAGAATTAATTATATTTGATAATGAGTAAGTGATTGTTGCGTTGCCATCAGCAATGATTTTGTTATCTTCAATTCTACAATTTTTTAAAGTTGAGGTAGAATCTATTATGTTTGTGCAAGGAGTATAAGAATGTTCTTCATTTGTAATTTTATCGTCTTCTAAGACGATTGCTTCAAGCATTAAATTGCCCTTTTCAGATAAATTTACAGCATTAAATTCACTCTCTGTTATTGCATTGTGGAAAACTGTTCCGAAAGGCAAAGCATTTGAGTTTTGATAAACATTTTCCGTTCCATCAACCTTGGTATAGCCATAAGGTATTAGACTATCGCTTGCAAGATAATAGTTTACATTAAATAGCGATTGATAAGCAATCCTATTGTCAAAACCTGCTATTCCTAAAGTTACGATGTCAGACGATAGTGAATTGCTAACTAAAAATTCATATATATTTCCATTCGAACATGAATTGTAACTATAAGTGCTCATATAATTATTGTTTAAACTTCGATTATTATAGTTATTTTCGCCCGTTAATCTACCTGTTTCTACACGATAGAAACTGCCATTATTAGCGTTAGAAACATATTGTTCATCACTGCTAATCAATCCATAATATATAGTCCCGTCATCAAACTGCTTTGAATATACGATTGTATAAATCAAAGGCAATGTTATAGAAGTTACAAGGAATAGGCTTATAAAGATTTTTGCATTAAACTTATATGCCTTTTTTATATTTATCTTTTTCATAATTAATATTGTTAGATAAACTAGACATGCAGTTGCAAGAAGAATAATAACAAGAGATAAAATATAGTTAAGGTCAAATTTTATCAATAATAGCCCTAATAAATATAATAGACCTATATCAACCGCGAAAAGTATAAATCCGATGAACCATTTGTGCGTTTTACTATGCTCAACATTTTCTTTTAACAAATTGTCAAGTCCAAAACCTGAGCATACTAAACACACAAAGTCCAAAGCGAATAACCATCTTCCACTTGAATAATTAAATATGTTTAAAATATAACCGACAACGGGTAGAAAAGCGGATACAAAAAGAATAATAAGTAGACTTTTATATTCATTTTTTAGATAGGTTATAAAATGTAGTGATAAGAAAACAATAAATAGATTTAGCCCTATGGTACAATAGTTTGGCGTACTTGAAACAGCGAGAAATCCGACCAAGACAGAGGATAACCAATTAATGCTAAGTGGCATAACGCCTTTACTCGATCCACGCGCAGAGTTTAACATTCCATATCCTACTGGCAACAGCATAAACGCACATATTCCTAGCGCAAGTAGTGCAAAGCAAAATAATTTAAGCATTGCAAGAAAGAAGTTTTTAAAATTGAATTTTATATTTTGTGTTTTTATTCTATTGAAGTAAAAGCACATGGCATAGAGAACAGAAATAATTGCTGAAATTATAAATTGATAATAGTTGGATAGAGTGCATAGAACTATACTAATTATAAATAAATATGGGCGCTTGCCGTCTAAAATATTTTCAATACCCCATATCATAAGTGGGAGATATATTAGTCCAGTAGCAAACATAGGGTGGCGGGGAACACTGAATAATGTAACACCGCTTAATATGTAGCACATACTTATGATTATTGCAACGAATGGTCGAACATTTTTATGCTTTAGATAGAAAAACATAACGCCAAATATTACAAAGATTTTCATACTAACCATTAATGAATAAGCAAGCAATTCATTAACCTTAAAAAACATTAAGTAAAATAGTATAAAAGGATCTAATATCATGTAGTAAGCAAAACTAAAAAAGTAATCTTCGCCTAAACCTATATTAAAATCAAATTTTCCAATGTTTGCAAGCCAACCTGTTGTTGAAAAATATTCCAAGAATGTAGCATGTTGTTTTGTCCCGTCTATATACCAAACAAATGAATTCCCACGAATAAAGAACGGACAAAATACAATTAAAAAACTTATTACGGCAACCGCTATTGCGAAAAAAGTAATTTTCTTCCTATCTTTTTGATAATCTAAATTTAACAATGAATTCATGATTTATGTATATCATAAATTTAACTAAATTGTCAATTAAATAGTATTCTTAATATCTTTATAAATAGAATTTAGTCGTTAATTTATTTTAAATTTATAAATAAAAAAGGCACATTTAAAATTTTATGCGCTTTTTGTCTATATCGAGTTCGTCCGTTAACTCTACTGCATTTTCATTTAATACATTGTACACTTCAAGCGGAGTAATATTGTTTTGATGTTTTGTGTGCGTGATTGCTACAATCTTATCTTCAAATTCCATAGCACCTTTTAAATTGATTTTTAGCAAGTTATATAATTTGTTATTGTTTGTTAGATATTTTAATGTAATGTAAGCGGGCACATTAAAGTCGACTTTACATATATTGTTGCCCTTTGAAATTGAATCTTTTATAGCGTCTTCTACTACATATAAATCACGCGCGAACCAAAATTCTTTTAAATCTTTATCATCTTCAAATTTAGAAATAGATTTAGAAAATTTTATTGTGTTATAAGGAATATTGTTATCGTCAAAAAAGTCTTTTGCTTGTTCTATATTTGCTAGTCCTGAGCGCATTAATAAAATGAGCGTATCGTCGTCTTCACTATAAATTAGATTGTCGAATTGTCTATTTAAAATTTTGCCATTAAAGTTAAATTCACAAATTAAATTTTCAAATATTGTGACATCGGACTTTATGTTTTTTAAGGCGGTGTATAATTCATTAGGGGCGAGTTGTATTGCCCAAATATCTAAGATTTTCATGTATTGATTATACAAGATTAATAAACATTTGTCAATAATGACATTTTAAATAAAAAACTCATAATAGATATGAGTTTATAAAATATTATTTTTCTTTTCCTATAAAGAAAACGGCCAAAAGTCCAGGACCGGTATGACAGCCGATAACCTGTGTTAAATCAGTAACAATTGGGTTAACATCTAGGCTATCTTTTAATTGTTTAGCAAACTCTTTTGCTTCATCCTTGCAAACAGCGTGTGCAATAAACACATACTTTTTATCTGCGATTTTTTCTTTTACGATATCTAGCATAGCGCTAATAGATTTTTTCCTAGATATGACTTTTTTGTAACTTACTAATCGACCGATTGGGTCAACGCGAAGAACAGGTTTGATGTTTAAAAGTGTACCTACAATGCCTGAGAATTTCCCGACTCTGCCACCGCGTACCAAATATTTAAGTTGCTCCACAGTAAAATAACTGCATGAATAAGGAATCAAATTTTCAATTGCCGCCGCAATTTCGTCGATTGACTTACCTTCGTTTTTCATATCGAGTGCGTGCATAACTAAAATACCTTGTCCGACTGACGCATTTAAAGAATCTATAACTATAATTTTGTTCTTATGTGTTTTATTTAGTTCGTCGGCTACTCGTCTTAAAGTAGCGGTGCTACCGCTTAATTGAGAAGAGAATCCGATATGTAGAATATCTTCACCAAACCCAAGAAGTTTAGTAAAATATTCATTCGCGCTATATTCGTTTATCTGCGCAGTAGTCGCGTTAGCGCCTTGTCTTAATTTTTCATAAAATACATCTACTGGCAAATCTGAACTTAGGTCATCATAAGTTACATCGTCAATAGTCACCTTCATAGGGATCATTTTAATGTCATATTTTTCATAATATTCTTTTGGTAAGTTTGCTGTAGAATCAGTACTTAAAATCATAATTATCTCCTTTTTAACTTAACTAGTGTTTCGACATTCTCAGTATTTGGGAACATGTCGAATGGCGTTATTTCTTCGATTATGTAGTTATCTAAAATCTCGCGTAAGTCCTTACATAGAGCAATAGGGTTGCATGATATGTAAATTATGTTTTTTACGCCTGAGATTGTTTGCATAACCTTTGCACCACAACCTTTTTTCGTTGGGTCTAGTACTATTGTATCAAATTTTTCGCGAATTGTGTTATATTTTTTATAAAAATCTCCTAAAATGTTTGATAAATTTTTTATCTTATTGTCGAATTTAAGTTTTTCAGCACTGGCGTGCGCGCTTGAATTTATTTCTATACCATATACGAATTTGGCGCGTTTTGATAGTATTGCAGACAAAAGTCCTGCACCACTAAAACCATTTAAGACTACTGAATTAGGTTCAATATATGAAAGGACTTTTTCGTATAATTTGTTTTGAATTTCAATATTTGTCTGATGAAAACCGATTAAATCGACTGAATAATTAAGCCCGAAGTTTTCTATTTGAATCTCTTTTATTCCGCCTATGTGTAAAACTTTACCAGCAATCACTACTGAATCTTTCCGTGTATTAATAATCACATATAGTCCGACATTGTGTAATTTGGAAGATAAAGTGTTATAAAGGGTAGTTAAATCACAAAATTTATTAACGACTAAGCCGATTAAACTTTGTCCGCTAATAGAGCGTATGACTATGTATCGCACGATATTATTAAGATGATTTTCGTTTATAAAATTTTTTACATCTAGATAAATTTCGTTTATTTCTTTTGATTGAATTGGGCAATTTTCAATAGACAAAACTTCATTCGAATTTTTTATAAAATATCCTATATATTCATCTTTTTGTGCGAAACTTGCCTTGTTTCGATATTCGTATTGTTTGCTGGCAACCGTGTTATTTACATTTATATCTATACCTAATATTTTTTTAATTGTCTTCTTTACTAGATTTTTCTTGAACAATAATTGTTCGCTATAATCCATGTGTTGCAATTGACAACCGCCACACTCGTTAAAATATGGACATTTTGGACTAACGCGACATTGACTTGGCTGTATTATTTTTTCTAATCTTGCTATTGCATAATTTCCTTTATCTTCAACGATTTCTGCGTCTACTTTTTCACCTATAAGGGCATTAGGTACCATAAATATTTTCCCGTCGACAGTTGCAATGCCTTCACCATGCATTCCATAATCTATAATGTTAATTTCCATATTTAATCACACCACGAAGTCCTTCTTTAATCATCTTTGAAAGGAATAGACTGATAAGCGACAAATCGCAATCAATCTTTCCCTTAAACCACTCGATATAGGTATTTATCACACCGCCAACAATAAATTGAACAACAATTTTAAAATGCTCATGATCCATAATGTATTGCATAATTTTGAAGTTGTTTGATATTGAATTAATAATATAATTTTTTATTTTATTTACAAGCGTATTTTGATTTTCCGCATTTAAGATAAGTCGGTAATATTCAATATCACGAACAAATATCTCATTTAACTTATCTATTATTATTTCAGGACATTTATCTATTTCAGTCAACCTAAAGTCTTGCTCTAACACCTTAAAATTATCCGCAAGTTCGTTTTCTATGAATATAGAAACTTCATCTAAATTTTTGAAATGTAAATAAAATGTCCCGCGGTTAATCTTGACCGCCTTTACAATATCTGTAACAGTGAATTTCTCATGCTTGTTTAGCATACTTAAATATGCGGAAGCAATCTTTCGTTTAGACTGCAATGATGATTTATATTCTATTTTTGACATACTCTAAGTTTACATAATTTATTATATAATGTCCATGAAAAATAGACAGATGTTCATAAATATGTCTAATTTTTTTACATATTAGTGTAAAATTATGCTATTTTAGGTATTTTGTTTGTAATTAGTAGATTAATTTATTATAATTATGCTAGAAAATTAAATTAAGGAGATTTTATGAATAAAGTAGCATTAGTGATAGACAACTCAGCAAGTATGAGCGAAAAGGATATGTCCGTTGCTAAAGTGGACAAATTAATACCCATTTCATTCATAGTTAATGGCGAAGAGTACTATGAAGGCAAAAATATGTCGTATGATGAGTTCTATAAATTTTTGTTAGATAAGAAGACAGAAGTTAGCACTTGCCAACCAAGCATAGAAAATGTAAAAGAACAATGGCGAGAAGTGTTAAAAAATTATGACGAATTAGTGTATATTTGTTTGTCGAGTGGACTTAGCGAGTCATGCAATACTGCAATCAACGCGAGTCACGAAGAAGAGTTCGAAGGACGAGTATTTGTCGTTAACAATCAGCGGGTAGCATACATGAACAAGATGTCCATGATTGAAGCTAGTTACATGATTAAGCAAGGTAAAAGTGGTCGCGAGATAAAAGAATACTTAGAGAAAAATAAAAGTGATTGTGGCGTATACATTGCGGTTGATACATTGAAATATTTGAAGAAGGGCGGAAGAGTGACGCCTGCCGCTGCTGCAATCGGCACACTTTTAAATATAAAGCCTATCCTTCAAATTCATGGCGGGAAGTTGGACGCATACGCAAAAGTTATGTCTATGAAAATTGCGCGCTCAAAGATGATCCAGGCCTTTAAAAAAGAAATTATGGAGCGCTTCCCAGAAGAAGCGAAAGCAGGGAAAGTTTATATTGGTATGGCACATAGTTATGCCGATTTAAATTCACAGGAATTAAAAGACTTTGAAAAAGAGGTGAAAGACGCATGTCCAGAACTTCCATTCTTCACTTTTGACCCGTTGCCATTGTTTATAGTTTGCCATACTGGTCCTAACGCTTTGGCGGTTGGATATTGTGTTGATAGAATGGGCATAATTGATGATTATTTAAAGAAATTGCATTCATAATAAAAAACGAGAAATCTTCTCGTTTTTTCATTTTGTTATAAGATTACTTAGCATAATTTTACACCGATTTTAAGTTTAATAAGCAAATAATTCTTTGCCATTGCTATTCTAATACATTTAAAAATGTATTAATTTATATTAACATTAATAACAACATATATATTATATATAATTAATTCTTGTTTACAGATTTATAAATTTGTGATAAAATGAATTTATGGAATCAATCGAATTAGTGATTAACAAGTCGAGATTTATAGCATATAAATTTGAATTAAAAGACCTGAATGAAGTTGAAATAGTTTTAAAAAATTTAAAAACTGAGCATAAAAATGCGCGCCATATATGTTATGCATATGTGTATAATCGCGAAGTAGTTAGCGAAAAATGTAGCGATGATAAAGAGCCTAAGGGAACGGCGGGTTATCCGATATTGAATGTTATAAAAAAGAAAGGGCTACATAATATTTTAGTAGCAGTTGTGCGATATTTTGGTGGCATAAAGTTAGGCGCCGGGGGACTTACGCGCGCATATACAAAGGCGTGTTCTATGGTGTTAGATGAATAAAAAAATTATGGCGCGTGCTATAATTTTTTTATTCTATAAATTTTAGACTAAATCGTTAACTAAACTTTTAATCAAAAGATAGGCGAATTAATTTTAAATTAATCAAAGTTGTTTTATTTAAAATATTAAATTATTTTTTTTGGAATTTTCCGTCTTTTTTATGCACAACGAAGTTCAAATCATTAGATATAGACAATTCTTTTACACGATTAAGTGCTTCATCTTTTGTTGCAAAAGACGCAATAGTGCGCTTAGCACCATCTTTCTTAATTAGCCATGAACGAGATTCTTTATCATATATAACTCTGTAAATTGGCTTTTTGGTTTTACTTGCATTTGTAGAAGTGTCATTTGTCTCTTTTTTTAAAGTAGCAGATTTTTCAGCCTTAGTCATTTCAGTCGTATCAGTCTTTTTAACTTGTTTTGCCATAAGTCCTCCATAAATAAATATTTTTATTAAGTACATTATACAACGATTCGACAAATATTGCAATACTATTTCGATTTTAATTTTATAAAATAAAAGATATTTTAAGCGCTGTTTGAGTTCATTACATTTTTATTGTTTAATTTAAGTTATTACAAATAGAATTTTTAATTTAATTACAATAATAAAAACATAAAATAAAAATTAACATTATATAAGAATTTAAAAAATTTTCTTTACAATTAACGAGCTTTTTTTATATAATTAAATTATGAGTAAAAAAATAAAGACAGAAATTGACAAAGATAAATCAAAGAGTTTGATATTGTCTATAGTTTTAACTATAGCGCTAGTCGTGGGAGTACCGCTGATTGTTTATGGCGCGTCAAATTCTTTATGGATAATAATGATTGTAGGCATAGTGTGTACTGTGGCAGGATTTTATTGCTCGCCAATTGCTTGGGTGCATTATTCGAATGTGAAGGCTATTAAGAGAGTAGTCGATGCTGTACTTATTGAAAAAATGGAATCAGTAACCGAAATATCTAAACAATTACAGATCAGTCCTAGAGTTGCTAAAGATAGATTGACCACTGCTATTCAAAAGAGATATATTATGGGTTATATATTTGACGGGGAAAATTTAACTCTTAATCAAAAGCAAATAAAAAAGAAACGGGTAATATCCAATCATTGCCCTAATTGTGGCGGTAAGATGGAAGTGTTTGAAGATTTTAATTTTTGCCCGTATTGCAACACTCGCTTTGAAATTGAAAAATAGTATTAAAAATTTTATGAAAACTTATTGTTAAATAGCGCTAAATTGTAATTTGCGCTATTTATTTTTTATTCTCATAAAAATAAAACAACTTTATAATTTTTTGTATATATTTTTATTTTGAAATGTTAAATAGTCAAAATGAAATATTAATTGATTGATAAAATTAAAAAATTGTTATAAAAAGAATGACATTTTAGTACGAAAAAGGTTATAATTAAATTGTAAAAGGAGGGGTATGGAAAAATTTATATTTAATGAATGTGTTTATCTTGGCACAAATGAACGCGAATGTTTGCCTGATGAACTGACGAAAAGAAAGTTTCGTAGAATATTCATCGTAACAGATGCCACAATCATTAAAACGGGCGTTTTGCAAAAGGTTACTAGCATTTTGGACGGAAAATTCGCATACACGATATTTAGCGATATTAAACCTAATCCAACTGTTAAAAATGTGCAAGACGGATTGCGCGCGCTTAAGAAAACGCGTGCTGATGTTATTATCGCCGTTGGTGGCGGTAGCGTAATTGATACGGCAAAAGCTATTGCTGTCATTCATGAAAACAAGGGATACAAAGATGTGGTTAGTTTAGCAGGAGCGGTAGATACAAAGAATAGGTGCTTCCCTATAATTGCTTTGCCTACTACTAGCGGTACTGCAGCCGAAACAACTATCAACTATGTAATCACAGATGAGAGCACAAAGAGAAAACTTGTTTGTGTTGACCCACATGATATTCCTATCATGTCAATAGTGGACGCAGAACTAATGCGTACTATGCCAAAATCGCTTACGGCTAGCACAGGTATGGACGCACTCACGCATGCTATAGAGAGCCTTATCACAAAAGCAAACACGCAGTTTAGTGATATGTTCGCACTTGAGGCTATTCGCACTATTGCAAAGTATTTACCACTTGCATATAAGAATGGCGATGACATGTTGGCGCGTGAAAAAATGGCGTATGCGCAGTATATAGTTGGAATGGGATTTAGTAGTGTAGGATTAGGCATTGTACACTCAATGGCGCATGCTTTAGGTGGCAGATTTGACATAGCACATGGTACTGCTAACGCTATGTTGTTACCAACAGTTATGGAATACAACGCAGAGTCAAGCGCAAAACCTAAATATCGTTTAATTGCAGAGAGTTTTGGTATAGACACATCGAAATTAAACGATGATCAATGTGTTAAGCGCGCTGTAAAAGCGGTTAGTGCATTAAGTAAAAAATTGAATATTCCTACATCACTTAGTGAATTCGGTATTAAATTAAAAGATTTAAACGCACTTAGTGAAGACGCTTATGTGGACATTTGCACAGGTGGGAACCCAAGAGAAACAAGTGTAGAAGATATTAAGAATCTATACAAAAAATTATTATAAAAATACAAAGGGAAAAGGAGAAATACAGATGAAAGCACTTACAGGTTATAGCACAAACAAAAACGCATATGAGGCAGGCTTAGAGGCAGCCAAAATGGCTGGAAGGTCGAAAGACGCAAAATTGGTATTCGCATATATGAGTTGCGACTACAAAATTAAAGATGTCATTAAAGGTATTAAAGAGGTATATGATTGTCCGGTAATAGGTAATACATCATTTACAGGAGTTATTATGCCAGAAGGATTCATCGGCGGAAACGATACATTCGTAGGAATTATGGTTCTTAGTGATCCAAATATGGTTGTTGGCGTTGGATTTGCTGATAGAAAGGCATTCCAAAGTGCGCGAGACGCAGGTGAAAGCGCTACTAAACATGCACGCGCTATGACAAAAATGCCTTATAATGATGAACCCGATTTAATGTATATGGCTGCAAGTCCTACAGAAGAAGAATTCTTCTTAAAAGGTGCAAATAGAGTAGTTGGTCGTGTGCCTTTGTTCGGCGGATCGGCTGCTGATAATACAATCTCAGGCGATTGGAAATTGTACCTTGATAATAAGGTTACTAATGAAGGTGTAGCAGTTGCATTGATCTACATGAAAGGTGGATTTGTTAACGAATTCACAGGTGCATATAGAGAAACCGAAGATATGGGTATTATCACAAAGGTTGAAGGAACAAGACAACTCGTTTCAATTGATGGAGTGCCAGCCGTAAAGAAATATGCAAAATGGCGCAATATGAAGCCTAGCGAATTGATGGGAAATAAATTGTTATCTGCTACTATTACAAGTCCGCTTGGTGTAAAGGATAGATTGGGCGATTTAATCGCTATCAGACATCCTATGTTTGCTAATGATGATTATTCAATGAATATTGGTGCTAACTTAGCAGAAGGTACAACTGTTATTCGTATGGAAGCAACGGTTGATGAACTTATCGCTTCTGTCGGTAATACTATTAAAGAATTGAATAAAAAATTGACTAAACCAGTCGTTTGTTATCACTTTGTACACTGCGGTGGACGACGAGCAGGTATAGATTCGCGTATTAACGAAGTATATAAACAAATCAAGAAAAATGTAGGTGATGTACCATTCATTATGGAATTCACATTCGGCGAATATGGATATGTAGATGATGGAAGAAACACTACTGGCGGACTTATGCTTTCATTTACAGCATTCACGAAATAAGGGGGATAGTGTATGCAAAATATAATTAATGGAAAGTTTGTAGACGCTAGTAATAAAAAGACTATGAATATAGTCAATCCATATACTGGCAAAGTTATTGATACTGTACCTTATAGTACAGAAAAAGATGCAAAGAAAGCAGTTGAATATGCAAAGAAAGCGCAAAAGAGTTGGAAGGGCGTTCCAGTCTATCAAAAAGTAGAGATTTTAGATAGATTTGTCTCATTAGTAGAAGAAAATAAAGATGATTTAGCAAAGACTTTATCTAAAGAGACAGGTAAACCAATTACACAAGCGTACGCTGAAATCGCAAATATTCCTATATCATTTAATGCTTTTTGCGAGAAAGCAAAACATTTGTACGGCAATGTTATTCCAGCGGGCACGGAAGCCGGACAAGATAAAACCTTGCAATTCACAGTAAGGGAACCTTTAGGCGTAATGGTTGCTATTATACCATTTAATTTCCCATGTGATTTGTTCGACCAAAAAGTTGCACCAGCGATTTTGGCTGGCAATACAGTGATTGTTAAGCCACCACATCAAAATCCGTTAACATTAATCAAACTTGTATCCCTTTTAAAAGATGCCGGACTACCAAATGGCGTAGTACAAGTTGTTACTGGAGATGGAGTCGTTGGTAGCGCTTTGGCAAAGAATCCTGATGTGCATGGCATAACATTTACAGGTTCAACAGCAGTTGGTAAATTGACTTATTTAAACGGCGCAGAACATTTGGTGCATGTTGCACTTGAGTTGGGTGGCAATGATGCGTTTATAGTGCTTGACGATGCAGATATCGATTTGGCAGTTGAAGAAACCGTATGGGGAAGAATGTACAATACAGGGCAAGTATGTTGCGCTAGTAAGCGATTTATTGTTCAAAAGAGCGTACTTGCAGAATTCCAAGAAAAACTTGTTAATAGAATTAGTAAACTTGTTGTCGGAAATCCTTTGGACAAGAAGACAGAAATCGGCGCATTGGTTACGAAAGCAGCATGTGATAAAGCAGTTAAGCAAATTGAAAAAGTCGTAGAGCAAGGTGGAAAAATTATTTTAGGTGGTACGGCAGAAGGTGCTGTGCTTCAACCTACTATTATAACAAATATACCTAAAACGGCAGATGTTGCGCACGACGAAGAGATTTTCGCGCCTGTTATCAGTATTATTCCATGCGATGATGTTGAAGAAGCTATCGAGATTGCAAATTCTTCATGCTATGGACTTTGCGGATGTGTATTTACTAGCGATATGAAAACTGCTTTCGATGTTTGCGCGCGTCTTGAATGTGGCGGAACAGTTATCAATGGAGCAAGTTTCCATAGAAGTTTTGAAATGCCTTTCGGCGGTTATAAAATGTCAGGTATTGGAACAGAAGGCGTTATGAGTACTTTTGATCAAGTGACAAAGACAAAAACAATTACATTAAAAAATATATTTAGATAAATTTTACATACCGATAAATTATCCACAAAAGTCGTGTGCTTTTGTGGATTTTTTGTAAAAAATAATTTATATTTAAAATAAAAACAATATTATGATTTGTAATAAAAGAAATTTTTAATTTTTTATAAAAAAATAATATAAATTGTTTAAAATTAAAAATAAAATTAATAGATTAATTAAATTTTTAGCATATATTGTAAATATAATTTTTTAATTATTATAAAAATTAATTTATTATTTTACAATTTTATTTTTATTTGCTAGAATAGTTGTGAGGTAATATATGCATAAAGGTATATCGTTTTATTTTGGTTGGGCTATTGACCCAGAAGAGCGCGTAAAAATGATTAAAGAATCGGGGTTTGATAGTGTTATCACAAGTACGGACAAGCGCTTAGATAAACAAAATGGTAAATTGTCATATCAAGTTAAATTATTTAAAAAATATGGATTAAGACTATCTAGTTTACATATGCGTTACACTTCAAGTGAACTACCTTTTTTTTGGCAAGAAGGGAAATTAGGAGAAAAATTAAAGAAAACTTTAATTAAAGATATAAAACTTGCTAAAAAATACGGATTTACTTGTGTAGTTGTGCATATCTTAGGTGAATATTCAAAAATTGGTGAACAGAGATTAAAAGAAGTTTTAAAATACTGTGATAAAGTCAATATCCCTATCGCCATAGAAAATTTAGACAATAAAAAACTTGTTTTATCGACCTTTAAAAATATTAAACACGATAAATTAAAATTTTGTTATGATTCGGGGCATAATACTTTTAGAGATAAAAATTATGATTATTTAAATAAGTTTAAAAAAGAATTAATTACTTTGCACCTTCATGATAATGATGGCAAAGACGACCTTCACACAATTTCGAGATATCACGCTAGTGTAGATTGGGATAGTATAGCAAAACATTTATCACAATATGATGAAATTTCATTAGATTATGAAATATTAAATAGAACAAAAATAGAAGATTCTGCAAAAGATTTTTTAAAGTATGCTTATCTAGAAGCATGTGATTTAGAAAAAAAGATATTAAAATATCAGAAAATCAACAAAAAATAGTTATTGATGAAATAATTATTTTTTCTTTTTTCTTTTTTGCAATATAATATAAATATATTTGAGGTAATAATGAGTATATTAAAAATTATAAAAAAATTAAGAATTAATTCATATGAGTTATATGGTAATGATAAGGCGAAAATTCAACCATTGTCAGATGAACATGGAAAATTAATTTTAATAACTTCAATCAATCCTACTAAATATGGAGAGGGTAAAACGACATTGTCTATTGGACTTGCTGATTCTATGTCAAAGTTAGGGAAAAATGTTGTCCTTGCATTAAGAGAACCTTCTATGGGTCCAGTATTTGGTTTGAAGGGCGGAGCGACAGGTGGTGGGCAGTCTGAGATAGTCCCAAGCGAAGATATAAATTTGCATTTTACTGGCGATTTCCATGCTATAACAAGTGCAAATAATTTGCTATGTGCATTAATTGATAATCATCTTTATAATGGCAACGAATTAAACATTGATGAAAATAATATTTTATTTCATAGATGTATTGATATGAATGATAGGGCGTTAAGAGAGATTACAATATCACAAGAGAAATTAAAGAATAATATTGTAAGAAAAGAAAATTTTGTAATAACTGCCGCTAGTGAAATTATGGAAATTTTATGTTTAGCAACAAATTTAAAAGATTTAAAAAATAGAATTAAGAATATTTTAATTGCTTTTTCAAAGACAGGAAAACCCATTCTTGCGGGCGACCTAAAAGCAGAGAATTCAATGACAATTTTATTGCGCGACGCAATTAAACCTAATTTAGTGCAAACTCTACAACATACACCAGCAATAGTTCATGGTGGGCCATTCGCGAATATAGCACATGGTTGCAATTCTATAATAGCGACAAAAACAGCGCTATCATTAGGCGATTATGTCATAACAGAAGCAGGATTTGGAGCAGACTTGGGAGCAGAAAAATTCATTGATTTGAAATGTAGGGAATTTAAACTTAATCCAGCAGTAGTTGTAATTGTTTTGTCCGTTAGAGCGCTTAAAGCACATGATTCAAATGATAGGTTAATAGGCGGACTTGATAACTTGTCAAAACATATTGAAAATTTTCAAAATATATTTAATAAGAATGTAATTGTTGCAATTAATAAATTCGAAGATGACAGCGATGAAGATATTGAAGAGATTAAAAATTTTTGCGCAAAATATAAAGTTAAAGCGATATTGTCTAGTCCATATATCGATAAATTTGGATGCATAGAACTTGCTAAAGAGGTTATATTATCTGCGGATAAAAAATGTTCACGGCTAAGATTTGCGTATGATGTAAATGATCCGCTGACAAAGAAAATAAAATCACTAGCAAAAAATATCTATGGCGCGACTGGTGTAGAATTTAGTCCACTTGCATTAGAAAAGATAAAACTTTATGACAGTTTAGCAAAACATTATCCGATAGTCGTTGCAAAAACTCAATATTCGCTATCTGACGATGAAAATTTAAAAGCAAGACCAAAAAACTTCAAACTTCATGTACGCGATATTGAATTAAAAAATGGTGCGCGTTTTGTAGTTGTCATTGCAGGGAAAATTGCACTTATGCCCGGACTAAGCAGGCACCCTAATAGTGAATTAATGAAAATTGACAATTAAAGAAAATAATAATTATGTAGATTTTATTATATAAATTTTTATTCTTTTTATTAATAAAATAATTACATAGAATATTTGAAATTTAAATGTTGTTGACAAATATATTTTTAAGGTATATCATACTATTAATAAAAACATTATTAATTTAAAAAACTAAAAAATTATTTTTAATTTATAAAATGTATAACTAAATTAATTTAGTGGATTTATAATGATTTGAACCAAAGAAAATACTAGTAGTCAAGGAGTTTTATGCAAACAATAAAACAATGGAGCAAAAATAGAAATATTGTACATGAATTGATTAGAAGGAATGTTAAGACTCAATACAGAAATTCGATTTTAGGCGTATTTTGGTCTGTGCTTAATCCTTTATTAAATATGATTGTCATGTGGGTGATTTTTAGTCAATTTTTTGGACAAGATGACCCACTATACCCGATATATTTATTGACAGGTAATATATTATTTCAGTTTTTGCGCTCATCTACTATGTCGTCTTTAACTTCAATAGTTAACAATCGTGGACTAATCACAAAAGTGAAAATAGATAACTACTTATTCCCATTATCATCAACTTTATCTGCGTTAGTTAACTTCGCATTTTCATTCATATCACTATTAATAATTATGTTATGTATGCAAGTTTTTGGCGGACATTCATTATTCGGCTATCAAATGTTAGGTATTATACTTTTGTTGCCAGCGTTCTTGTTGTTCCAATATGGGATATCATTATTCTTGTCTGCAATTTATGTTTTTTGTAGAGATATCAAACATTTATATACAGTCTTCCTAACGCTTTGGACATACATTACCCCAGTATTTTATAAAATTAATAGGATAGATTCAAATTCGATTGCTTATAAAATTTTAAAACTCAATCCGATGTATTATTTCTTAACATATTTTAGAGATTCAGTATACAATATGTGCTATTTAGGTGGCGGAATGGCGTCATGGAAGATGTTGGGATTATTATATCTTTTAGGACTCATTAGTATTGCGATCGGATATTTAATCTATTTGCCGTTAAAGAAAAAATTTGTAAATTATATATAGGAAGAATAATGGAAAATAAGGACAACGATTATCTTTTAAAGATAGAAAATTTAAATATGTGTTTTAAATCACCAGCATTGAAATTTGATACATTAAAAGAACGAGTGGTAAACTTTTTTAAGGGTAAAAAAAATAAATCACGAATATTTCAGGTTTTAGAAAATATAAATTGTGAAATTAAAAAAGGTGAGTCGTTAGGCGTTATAGGACATAACGGCGCAGGTAAATCAACTTTGCTAAAATTAGTTGCTGGAATATATAAGCCCACTTCGGGCAAAATTGACTTAAAGGGTAGTGTCGTACTATTAAATTTAGGTGCAGGGTTTGACATGGAGGCAACTGCAGAAGAGAATGTCTATTTAAATGGTGCAATTTTAGGTTTTAGCAGGAAACAAATGAAACAGCGGTTTAAATCTATTATTGAGTTTGCTGAACTCGAAGATTTTGTAAAAATGCCATTAAAGAATTTTTCATCTGGTATGGTGTCAAGACTAGGATTTGCTATCGCGATTGATGTTCAACCCGACCTTTTGCTTGTAGATGAAGTGCTTTCAGTAGGCGATGTTAACTTCCAGAAAAAGTGCATAGAAAAAATAAATGCGTTAAAAAAGAGTGGAGTATCTTTCATGTTTGTCTCGCATAACATTGCACAAGTAAAAAATTTATGTGAAAAAACATTATGGATCGAAAATTCTAAAGTTATGGGATATGGTACAAGCGAAGAAATCTGTAAAAAATATACTGAATTTTGTAATAGCAAAAAGGCTTAATTATAATATGACTTCATTATAAATTTGCTTTAATTCAGCGCGTACGACATTTATGTCGTATTTTTTTACTTTTTCTTTATTGTATTTTCCCATTTTAGACTTTAAATCATCATTAGTTAGAATATCTATAAGCGCGTTTGACGCGTCAGTGAAATCTTTATAATTGACTAATCGCCCACCTAAACCATTATCTATTAAGTCCCTATTTCCACGCACATTTGAGGTAACTACAGGCAATGAATAATGCATAGCTTCCATGATTGCCATAGTTAAGCCTTCTTGTTTTGAAAGTAGAAGCATAGCATCGCAAATCTGCAATATTTTATTTATATCTTTTATATACTCCATGAATATTACTGATTTTTCTATTTTTAGTTTTATTGCTAGTTTTTTCATTTTGTCCATTAGTTTTCCACAACCGCAAATGATATATTTAGCATTCGGAATTGTCTTTATTAGTTGCGCAAAACATTTTAGCATTGTAGGATAATTTTTTCTTTTAATAAATTCGGCTACCGTTACGATAACTTTGTCGTATCTATTTATATTTAATGACGATCGTAATTCTAGTTTATCAAAATCAAGTATGTCATATTTTTTATTGTCAAAGCCAATACCATGAATTAAATATTTATATTTGACCTTCCAATTCTTTATTGCTTCGAAATCTTCATTTGACATTGTAATTAATACATCTGTATAGCGCGATAAAAATTTCTCGGCAGATTTAAATATAAAATTTTTGACGATATTATTGTGTTTGAAAAAGAAAAATCCATGTGCTGTATAAATAACAGGTATGTGATATTTTCTTCCAATCAATCGTCCCATCATACCGCCGACTGGTTGCTGGCAGTAAATTATGTCGTAGTGTTTGCGTTTCTCAAATGCTTTTAATTGATTATATCCTTTAATGTTATTTAACTTAAAAGGTGAGCGCGAAAGCGAAATATCATACATGTTAAAATCATATTTTTCTTTTAATTCGTCAAACCAAAAGCCTGTTTTTGCGCAAAAGCAGTCAACAGTCGCACCCATACTGATTAAATCGTTTATATGCGGTATTAAAAATTGCCATATCATATTGTCTGTAGTAGCAATGAGCATAATTTTTTTATTTGAAAAATCTATCATATAAGAATAGTACTAAATTATGATTAAAAAGTAAATTGTTTAGCCATATATGATTAAGTCTTCAATAGACAATATTAATATTGAAATGAAAATAGGGATTAAAGCATAGTTATTAAATCCATGCGTTTTTACTATTTTAGCGATTATTATTCCTATGATTGTAGATAAAAGCGCTACACCTATAATCCCCATTTGGTAGAATAAAGAGATAAAAGTGTTGTGCGCGCCTAACAAATCAATTGTATGTGCGCCAACGCCTTTTCCAAAAAATAGAATGACGGGATTAACTACAATTTCTTTGCAATATATTGTCCACAGCGAAAAGCGGTCGGTTGTGAGCATATTCATGAAATCGTAAAAATTATTACACTCATTAATACTGCCAATAAATCTATCAACAAATATGGAAAAGATAGTAGGGAAAATTAAGAGAATACAGATAGCACAAAGGAGAACAATAAATGATACTATTAAGGTTTTCTTATAGTTGGCTATCATGCATTTTATAAAGATTGTGATTAATAGTAGCGAAAATAATATTATAAATGTCTTGGAGAATGTAAATATTCCGACTATTGAAATTATACTAAATATAATTATGTCTATTGTGTTTTTCTTAGTGAATAATAAGAATGTCAATAGGCTTAAGCAAATTTCACACATTATAGCAAGAGTGTTTGGATGAGAGAATAAAGCAGAAAAGCGGGAGATGTTTTCTGTTAAGTAAATTGGTTGAATGAGCGAACTTAAATAGTCAGAAGTAGGGTATAACAAACCTAATAATGAAGCAAGCATTATCGAAATGCTTAAAATTCTAATAAATAAGCAAACATCAAAAATTTCTTTTTTTCTATAGTATAAATTTAAAATCAAAATTAAAAATAAAAATGCAGATATATTGACAAAAGTTGCCGTGTTTATATATTTAAATGGAAGTAGGCAATAAAGTACTAAAATCAAAGTCAAAATTATTATTTTAAAGTCAATTTTAATTTTGTCTTTTACGAATAAAATAATATATGATTTTATTAATAGCACTAAGATGCACGATACATACAGAATTATTCCGATTTGGTTTCCAAGTAGGCAAAAAGGAATGTTGTATAAAATATAAGAAAAGCCATTCTTTAAATCATCTAAAAGCAAAAATATTAACAAAATTGAGTATAAGAAAAATGTTGACATATAAAAATAGCAGTTTAAAATATATAGACAAAAAAGTAAAAAACAGTTAATAAATAATCTGTTTTTTATGTAATATTGCTTTAAATTATTAAATCTCAACTTGGTCATTTGCGTTTTCGTTATAGATAGTCGTCAGATTAATAGGCATATTTTCCGTATCTTTTCGTCGCTCTTCAAACGATATAATTTGGTTAGCGATATTAATTCCATCTATGTATTGTTGTTTAGTTATCTTTCCTGTTTTCAAAAGATAATCGGCGTAATAATATTCGCGATATGCAGTATTTGCGTCTCCACATCTTCCGTTAGGATTGAAAGATATAAACAGCGTTTTTATCAAAATTTTTAAATCATTAATGAATGTAATATTATGTACATACTCTAAATCTTTTTGAAATATTTCTTCCCAAGTAGATTTGCTTCTGCCTCCAGTAACTTGCGATAAACCAGATAGTCCCGGGCGTACAGAATAGGCTTCCATAACTGAATCGTCATAGAATACCATATCTTTAATCAATCGTGGGCGTGGGCCTATTATGCTCATTTCGCCCTTTATAATATTAATAAGTTGTGGGAGTTCGTCGAGATTTGATTTTCTTAAGAATGAACCAAATTTAGTTATTCGTTTCCCGTCTGGCAATAGTTCGCCTTTTTTATCTATGCTATTCGTCATTGTTCTAAATTTATATAATTTAAAAGGTCGACCATTAACACCAGGGCGATATTGGGAAAAGATAATATTTCGCTTCAATGTACATTTTAAAATTATGGCAATAATAAGCATAAGAGGTGAGAGAACAATTAGTGCGAGCAATGAAAAAACTACATCTAAAAAACGCTTTATGTATCGCTCATAAATGCTTAGATGCTTAGTATTTTTAACACATTTATTATGATTGCCATTTTTATTTCTCATAATGTATGTGTATTATAACATAAAATTTTCATTATATCAAGATTATTCTAATAATTTTTATATTATGTCGAAATTAGATAATGTTTTTCGAAATCATTGAAAGTAAAATCATTTATTTCATTAATGATTTTTTCTTCTAAATTAGTATAGAGATTGTTTAATATTTCTATAACATATGATATATCTAAATTAGATATGTCTAAGAAAAAACTTTTAGAAGATAGTTCGCGTTTTAAAAGTGCGAATGATAAATCAAACATATTTAATCTAAAAAATAATTTTTCGTAAATAGCGATAATATTAGAAAATTTTAAATATAGTTTATTTAGTTTTTCGTTGCTAGGGAATAGGTTAGTTAAGGAATTTAAAAATTCGATTATATTTTCTACGCGGATGTATTCAGTTATTAATTTTTGCTTTATATTAGAATTTATTTTTTTCATATTAAAATAATAACTTAATTTTTTTTTATTAAATAGCAAAAAAAAACAAAAATAATGCAAAAAATTGACATTTTTATAATAATTTTAATGAAAAATATATTTTTTTTATAATTTATTATAAATTTTTAATAAATATTTAAATTTATTAAAATTTTGATTTTAAAAATTTTCGAATTTTACTACCTTTAGGAAATAGTATTGTACTAATTCTATATATGAATTCATTGTGTAAAAATTTTAATTTTAATGAATATTTTTCTTTTGGCATTAAATAGTTAGACATCTTTTTTCTGTTTGTTAATTTTAATGGAATTTTGAATGTTTTAATTATGGCGAAAATTCGTTTATAAGAATAACTGCTTTTCTTTGAGTATACAATCAATTCCTTGTTAGAATAAAATAGTGATTTAATGTTTTCTTCAATTTCATTTAAGTTTTTAGGAAATAGGTGATGATGGTAATAAGGTTTTTGAGCACTAATAGGAATTTTACTAATTTTGTTAATATTATATTCGTTAAGAATTTTGTCTTTTACATCTTTGAATTTAGAATGTTTAGCGACTGTATAATTATTTGATGCAATGAGATCTTTCCATTTAAAAAAATTTAATTTAACTTCGTCAAAACGATTAATATTCTTTAAATGATTTTCCATAATCGAAAAAACCTTAGACATTGATTCTAATTGGTTTAAAAACTTTTCCTTATCATTTACATATATTTGTTGGTTATTGTGAATTCTGTACAAATAATATCCACAATGTGTATTGGCAATTTTAGTAGCATAGCAAAATGCGAAGAAAGAGATTAAGACATCTTCAGCATAAACGAGCGAAGATAAATTTAATTTTTCTATTTCATTTTTCGCTTTTAAAAGAAGTTCGCGTTTAAAAATTTTATTCCATAAAATATAATATGAATGTTCTGTGCCAAACGAAGCAAAATATTTTAACAATACTTCGTCATCTTTAACTAAAAAATTTGTGTTAATTGTTGAATCATTGGTACAAATATATTTAGAATTATGAGTCCAAAATCCCCAATCGTTAAATACTATGTCGGCATTGTTATTTTCTGAACATTTAAGCATTGACTCAAGATAATCAAAAGAGATTGAATCGTCCGAATCAATAAATGAGACATATTCGCCCTTTGCGAATGTTAGACCATACAACCTTGCGTGGAGAGTGCCCTGGTTATTTGTTTTATAAAAATTGAAATTTGGATATTTAATTTTTAATTCATCATAATTTTTATTTGAGCCATCGTCTATTATTATCACTTCTAAATCTTTTAATGATGAATTATAAATAGACTCTAAGCAATGTGAAAAGTATTTTATGTCTGTATTGTAAACAGGTATTATTACAGATAATTTAGGCATTTTAACTCCTTGTGTTTTTATATTGATAATAAAATCATAAATTATTTAAATATAATTTTAACATAGCATATGTAATTTTGCAAATGATATTAAAAGTATATGGAAATAAGATGTCTAGTATTTTTAATTATAGTTATTAACAATTATTAATAGGTCTAATATCTTTAAGTATTAAAAATGCGAATAAAAAAGTTTACAATAAAATGTAAACTTTATATGCTTATTTAAACTTTTAAACCAGAATCTTCTTTAATCGCTTCACTTAATTGTTTATTAAAACTTGCACAAGATTCAAAATATTTATTCAAATCAGGGAATTTATTAAAATAATCTTTTAATTGTTCATATGCTTCATATTTATTGATACCATCAAATACATATTTTGGTTTGTACTTTTGGAAAAAATTACTATCTAACTTCTTTAAAATCTCTGGATAGCGGAAAATTTGTTTACCTATAAATTTATTATAACTAAATGCAACTATTTCAATATCTTCACTTGGCATGTATTTTATAACATTAGGTGTTTTGTTGATTAATGCTTTAAGTTCGGGCGCGAATTTCGTAATCTGCTCCCTAATAGATTTATTCATTTTGTTATAATAATTAGGGAAGCGAGAAACTGCGTATTTAAAGTCTTCAATATCTGTTAAATCTTCTATTAAAGATGGGAAACATTTCTTATAGTTTTTTGCAAATTTTTCTGTCTTCGTCAAATCATATTTTTCATACAATTTTAATAAATTCTCTAATTCTACTACATCTAAAGAATCAAAAACTTTAGTATCTAATTTTAGTAGCGAACCTTTAGGTGCGACAAATACAAAATCCTTATTTTCTTTACTCAATTCAGCAAATAGTTCATCATTATAATTGATGAATCTAGATAAAAAGTTTGGCGCAATTTTACAAAATTCATTGCTTGCTTCTCTAAATATTTTTAACTCGTCTTTATGCAAATCTAGCGCAAATTTTACACCTTTTTCTTTTGATGCTTCAAGCAAGGCTGAATATAAGTAATCTTTGCATTTAGGCAATTCTTCATTCAATTCATTTATGCGCTTTTGCATTTCTGCTTTCTCTTTATGAAATTTGTTTTGCCTTTCAATTGTCTCTTGTGAGCGATTTTCAATTGTTTCTTTCACCCTTTCATCATGCTCTGCCAATCTTTTATCAAGCTTTTCAAGTGCTTCAAATGCTCTTGATATTCTAAATAATTGTCTATCATAATTTTTCTTTTCTCTACCATTTACTGTCTTCATATTAATCTCCAACAAAATTATGATAACACACAAAAACGACTATGTCAATATTTATTTTTATTTTTAATTAGTATTTTTTTAATAAAGTTATTTAAAGATAGTGAAATGGAATCTGAACTAATTGAAATCAACATTTTTTATTTATAAATTTTTTAAAAAGTATTAACAAAAGTCAATTTGTGTGTTAGTATAGACTAGGTAAAGGAGACACCTAAATGGAGCGTGCGGGAGATTTTATTTTTATAAAAAAGTCAGATAAAAATGAAGATGGAGAAGTGGTCTCATTAAATAAACTAAAATTAAAAAGACCTATATTATTGATATTCAATGGTAACGGAATAGAGAGTAATAGACAAGCAAAATTAAGTATTGATGTGATTGATAGTTTATTGGGAGTTTTTAAAAATGATGTTGATGTTTTAAGTGTAAATTATAATAGTGGGACATATAATGACGACTTGTATGAAACTAATATCTCAAATATTGTTGATAATTTATTTGTGCGTTTGATTTCTAAAAATGGCAAAAGATTGGATATAAAAGAGGCTTGCAAAAATATGAGAAACATAACAATATTTGCGCATTGCTTTGGGGATAAAATAATACGAGATATTGTTATTTCATTAGATTTTGAAATGCAATGTATGAATTATGATAAAAAAGAAAGAATGGTAATCTTAAAGCAAATATTTGCTGTTATTTATGCAATCAAAACTACTAATCAAGAAATAAACTACTTAAATGTTATATCTCCAAACGACATGGTATTTAATGGAGAGGGTGATAAGCAATGGGAAGATTTTGCTTTAAAATTAAAGGACGAAAACTTTAAAAGTGAAATTAAAATTTCAGACGAAGATGTTAAAAATATTGAAAATATCATAAACGACGCAAAAGAAAAAAATCCTTTAAGAAATTTTGGAAGTGGGAAAGTTCTAGAGCCATTTTATAAATACAATGATAGGTGTTATATAATAAATGATGGGAATGGATTGAGAATTATTACCTCCCCAATGTTTGTTAGCGATAAGTTTGAGCATACCATGAGAAGATTGTCAAGAGGGGAAAATTGGCAACCATGTGAAGATACAAAGCCTTCGGGTGATTATGTATCTAAATGTATATCGTCTGCTTTATGCAATTCAGTTGCAAATTCAATATTAAATAATAATAGTGAAAGATTTAAAGAATTCAATATTGAAGATTTAAAATTGCAGTTAGAAGAAGTTGTACAAGCGTTAAATGAACAAAAAGTAAACTTTATCCTGTAATTATAAATAAAAATTCAATGTATAATTTTAATTTAAAAAGTTATAAAAATTCATATTACACAAAAATGTAACAAGGAGAATTTTATGGATAAAAATACTTATCAAACTGAATCTATGATAATAAGGATAGAGGACTTATTAAATGGCGTACCTTTTGAGACTTTAAGACAAAATGTGGAAGAATATGCTTATAATTATAGAGTTGCTTTATCTAAAAGGATAAAAGATTTAAATAATCACGAATTCGAAGAATCTGAAATAATGGCAGAAAAAGAGATTATCAAGACATTAGAAAAAATTAAAGATTTAGGCAATTCATTGACTGATATTCCTATGAAAGAAAAAGAAGAGATATACGATTTATACCGAAACATTATAAATAACAAATATGGTCCACATGAATATGAAGGTAATTCAATTTTCTTTTTTGAAGAATTTTCTAAAGATGATTTTTTAAACGACATAGATATTTTTAGTGAAGTTTTAAATTTTGTAATTAAAAATATGAAAAGACCAAATTATATTTATAAGTTGGAAAAATTGAAATATTATAAAAATTTAAGAAGAAAAATTTCTGAAAGTAGCAAAAAATTAACTTTAGCAATAGATAGAAACATATTATTTAAAAACTTTGATAAAGTTATCGAGATTCTAAAAAATATTGATGACTATGCTATCGATTTAATAATTGATTATGATGGAATGAAGTTAGACAAAAATGATTGGAATGAACGAGTACCTTATTCACTGAATGAGGAAGAGATGAAAAAACTTATTGAATTGAAAGATATAAATCTGCGCGATGATATAAAATGTTCTATTGATGATATACGATTTTCTGATTTTTATAAAATTAATTTTTTGCCAACGGAAATTAAAAAATTGTGGACAATTAATGATGTGATAAAAGCAAACAAATTCATCATGGATTTTAAGCAAATGATTGAGAAAGAAAACTTTTCTTCATTTGAAACTATTGTATTTATGGCTATTTATATAAATAAATTTAATTATTATGGCAATGCAACTTATGATGAGAAAACAAGGACATTTATTACGGCAGAAAAGTCTATAAAAAAAGATGATTTGAATATTACAGGCAATGAGAAGGACGCCTTTGTTTGCACAGGATATGCAAGTTATTGTAAAGAATTAATAGATAAAATGCAAAATAAAAATATACAAGCCTTTCTTGTTCCATTATCATTTTATAAATCACGAACACATACAAAAAAATGGACATCAAATCACATGATATTATTGATAAAAATAAAAGATGACAAATATAATATTGATGGTTATTATCTATGGGATCCGACTTGGACGGTAGACAATCAATTTCAATATCTATTATATCCAGTTGAAGATGTTGAAAATTTCACGCGGTATGAAGCAGACATTGTAAACCCACATGAAATTTCTAGAATTAGAAAGTATATAGTTACTATACGATTTAATAATCATGACAAAAATGTAAATAATGAATTTATAAAACAATATGGTGGCAATAGACCAATTAAAGTTAAACAATTTCATGACGCTTTAAAGGCAATTTACACTAAAATAAATAGATCGAAAAACTTTCATTTTTCAGATTCAAAGTGGTCAAATGGTGAAGAATTTGCAAATTCCATAATAGATTCAGTCACATTAAGTCCATATGATGATTTTGTAAAAGATAAAACACATAACGATTTTTATTCTATAAAATAATTTAGTTAAATAAATATAAATTAGTATATATAATTATAAAAACAAAATTTAAAAGTAAAAATACGCCATATAGTAGGCGCATTTTTAATTATTTGTATCGTATTCAAAGTAATAAATATAAGATTGCGATAAAACATAAAATTTATATTTACTATCTTTATGGTTACAGACAATAGGAGTAGATAATTCAGTTTCAGCTTTAATTATATCCATAAAGTTTTCTAACTTAATTATCTGCTTCCCCTCAGTTGGGATTTCATTTGAGTAGACAATTAAATCTTGATAGTTATTCAACATTTTATTGACATAACGCTCTTTAGCACTTTCATGTTTTTCAATTGACAACGCATATATTAATATTGCTAATAAAATTAGAGCGATTATATCAAAGATTATTGCTAATGATAACCACGCATAATTTATATGGTTGTCATAAGTATTGATATTCTTTTCCAAATTTGAATTTGATTTATATACATGATCTATACTAACCAGTCCACCAACAGACATGACTGGTAGGGTAGAACTCATTGTCTCTTGATAACTATATTTTTCATTATTGAGTGTACCAGAGCATGAAATAATATAATTAATCTTTATTGTCGCAGTACAGGTTATGTTTGAAAGCTCATTCTTAATTTGATTAAATCGTGTAGTAAATTGAGCATAGTCTAATTCAATAGACTGATTAAAATTTACAGAACTATCAGAATTATTGACGCTACCGCTTTCTTGTAAATAATAGCCAGGAGCATAGTTGGATAGCGGTTCTTGTAATATTATCCCTTCAGGGCCCTCTACAATAAGCGTTACAGTAATGGATTTAATAAAATTCAAGTCATGGTTGGTTGAATTTAAATTAAGGGTATTATAATAGTCAATATGAAAAGTATTTAATAAACCTGCTACATAAAAGTCACTTGTGTAATAACCTTGCTGATCATTATTAAATATTGAGTTTTCAAATAATGTAACTTTGTCTGTTACATATTTAGTAGACTTAGTTGCATATAAATTTTCAACATGTAAAACATTAGAATTTTGTTTTTGTATTATAAAAATAGGTATGGTAAATAAAATTAAAGCGACTATAATACATATAATCACATTTCTATAATATCTATCTTTTAATTTCTCTATTATTTTTTTCATATTAACCTCTTCCAATAAGTTGATTTATAAATATAGTAATATATCCAATTTTTGGTATTATACATGATAATGCACCGTCAATTTGGTCTTCGTAGACGAACCAATCGTCTTCTGCATTATTGTTATCGCCTTTTGTGATATAATATGTTTCGCCTTGTGGGGTGGAGCATTTTTCGTATATCCTATGAACGACACTTATACCATTCATTTCAAATTGTATGACCGAGCCTTCGTCATATTCTTTGTTTTTATTTATAACAACAATATCACCTTTACTAAAATATGGATACATACTATTTGAAACAATGACGACAGGTTTTAATGGATAAAGTCCCATAACAAATCCTATCATTATTAATAATATAAATATAAGAATAAAAGATTTATAAGGTTTCTTTGTTTTTTTTACGCGGACATTTTTAATCAGTTGCTTATTTATAAATGTGTAATACAAAAACACATAAGATACGAGGCAACTTAAAGAAGTGTAGAATAGTGAGAAAAACCAGTTAAGATTAGGAACAATCGGTATAATGTATAGAAGCAGAGTGTTTGGCAATTTCCAAATTAAAGCACAACCAATGCCACATTTTTTACAAATATAAGTTAAAAACAGTTGTTCAATTAAACAAGGAAGAATTGTGCCTAATAAATAAGCAAATGAGATTCCGTTTATTATTTTGTCTATAATATTGCTTAAACCAATATAGAACAAAAACATTGTAATGTATACAATACTTAATTCAAATTTTGAGTTAGTAGAAGATATTAAATTTTGTCGTATGATTTCATATAAAACGACTATGAAAACAAAAGAATATATATTTCGAATTATGCCACTAAAATCTCTTGAAAATGGAGTATTGGCATAACCAAATATAAGACCCATAAGATAATATAATGTGGTAAAGATTATAGAAAAAGTGAGTACATATAAAATTTTATCTTGTTTGTTTAGAATCGTACGCTTTTTGTTTATAGTTAAAATTCCTATAAATGCTACAATACCCCATACAATAGGTTTGATATAATAAGTGTAAAATTGAAGATAGTCGCTAGATATAAATATTTCCGCGATTAATATTAGAAGTATTGATGATAGATATATAGTAGTTTTTAAATCAAATTTTTTAATCATAATCCCCTCCCCGTAACGATGAAAGGATTAGTTATTGAACCATTGTTCCCCGTGCCTGTTCCATTAGATAGTACAATATCTGAATATAAATACATAACTGGACGATATTCACGGCCATTTGAAGCCTTGTTACTATTAGAGATTTTGTTGTCTTGTGTGAACAATGCCTGACTAGTTGAGAAGGAGGTTGTACCATCCATGTCGTTTTCTTGAACTCTTTCTGTAATAGTCATTTCGTTATCAACATTACTATTTAGCCAGCCGTCAAACAATGTCTTATATATTAAATTGCCTTGTGCACTAGAAAACGAACTTGACAAAAGACAACGCTCTGTTACAGATAAAAGACCGATAGGTAAGCCGATGAAAGAAGAAGAAACAACCGCTTGCGCTGTGATATAACCCGAGGTCATACCTGCCACATAACTAGGTGCTCCACTTTGAACATTCATTGGCGTTATATCCCATGTTGCCGAATGATTGATTAATGAGGGATTGATATAATTAATATTTGTAGGGTCAGTCAATGCGTTGTAGTAAGTCGTGTTTAAATATTGACACATCGTGCTCGCATTAGTAAGCGAACCAACTTTTTGAGCATATGGTAGAGTTTGATCCATATCCAATTCAACCCAATGTGATTCATCGCTATCCCAATATACACCATTTTCAGCCGATATATATTCATCTTTTACAATTTTAATTCCGTCTTTCGTCCAACCTACGATTCGCCATAACTCGTTAGCATTTTCAGAAAATTTAATATAATTATTTAAACTATCATTTATCGATCCGCGCAAAATTAATTCGTATCCTAAATTTGCTGCGTCTGTAGTTGGGTCAGAAGAAAAGTCGTTGACGACAAAACCGCTGTTTGAATTAGTAATTAATTCGAGCGCATTAGACGAAGAAGGGGAAGACTGGATATATCCAATCCCCCCCAAAAACATTTTTTGATTAAGAAAAGAAAATCCAAATTGAATAGATGACAGACATATCGTTGCGACAATCATGAAAATAACTGCGTAGTTAATATATCTTTTTTTCCTTCTTATTCTCATATTTTACCATTATAATTTAATTAGGCTTGTTGATAATTTAATGTATAAGTAAATGTGTAAGTTGTAGTAGCAGGAACTTGTTGCTCAGCATTTGTATCAGTCCAAGTAAAGGTGAATATAAAGTTATGTGTAGCATCAACACTTAATACTTCATTGGTTGTAAAATCTTCTGGTTCAAATGTTAATACAACATCTCCAGTTGCTTGTGTGTTTCCTTCTCCAGCGACCATACTAACATATTTAGCGTTTATCTTTCCAGTATTTTTTACTGGGATTTCGGCTACATAACTATCACCTGGTTTTGTTAAAGTAACAGTAATTTTAACTGTATCGTTGATTCCACTGCCTTCTGCAGCAGATGAACTTATAACAACTTCACCTAAGTCTGCGCCAGTTGTTTCTTTTGCAGTTTGAAATTCAACTTTAAAACCTGAATCAATGTTAGCAGTACCAGTTACATTCAATGCTTGAGCAAGGTATGCGTAACCAATACCAACGAATGCGAATAATGCAATAATTAGAGCAATAATCACAGCTTTCTTTTTACCATTTCTTGATCTTTCCATTATAAACCTCCTAAATGTTTATAAAATCAATATATACTTATTTTTTTTATAAGTCAAATATTTTAATAAATATTTCAAAAAATATTTTGTTTAAAATTATGAAAATATATACTTAAAAAATATTGAAAAAATCAATTAAAATCGCAAATTACAAATTAATATAAAAACAATATAAAATAGTCTTACATTTATTTATGGATATTAACATTAATGATACAATAATAAATATAAATAAACATTGATATAATATCGACTAGTAAAATTATAAAAAATTTAAATTATAAAAATAAAAAACTAATAATTTTATAGAAAATATGATTAATAATAAGGAATAAATAATTATTTAATTTAATTGATAAAAGTTATTTAATATGATAATATAATCGTAGGATAGTTTATGAAAAAGAGAATTTTAATAGTTTGTTTAGTTTTTGTTTTGTTACCAATTTCTATTATGTTTAGTGGTTGTCTTTTTGACGATGACGAGAAATACAATTATGAAACAACTCAAACTAAAAATGTGGTTCAAATTAATCTTTTTGACCAAAATGGAAATAGCCTAAATAAAAATTATCAAATTGACTTTGACAATGTATGGCTATGTCCTTTTATTGTTGAAAATGGTATGTATTATGAAACTTCTGGCTATTATACCGAACTTAATGGTCAAGGTATTAGTGTATATAATTATATTGGCGAATTTTCGATTGAATTCAAATCGTTTTGTGAAGGGAAAAGTTCAGTTAATGTCTATGAATATAAAGTAGGCAAAACTTACAATTTAACGCTTTCATATGGAACGAGCAGTATAACATGGAAAAAATATGTAGGTGATAGTTTTAGTTTGCCTACAAAAGAAAAATATGGATATGAATTTTTGGGTTATAGTGAAGTGCCTAATAGTGAGTCATATGTATTTAACTCTGTTTCGGCCGGTAAGTTTACTGAAGATGTAACTCTTTATGCTATTTATAGACCAATTTCGTTTCAATTATTTTATTCTACTATGCCTACAAACCCAGGATATTGTGATCAATATAAAACTGTAAAATTTGGCGAAAGTATTGTTTTACCTATGTCAAATATTGATGGTTATAATTTTCATGGATTTTACACTCAACCATACGGGCAAGGCGAAAAAATCTGCGATAAAGATGGTCAATTTACTATCAACTTTTTACCTGATGAAAGCAATTTCTATATGTATGCGTATTATACAGAAGCGCAAACACAAAGCGTTATATATGATAATCTCAATATAGACACTACTATGACTGTACGCTACAAAGGTTATTATGCGGACAATGTTGAAGAGATAATCACAAGACAATATAGCGAAGGGGACATAATAGAGTGTTTGGAACCAGAATCTAGAGCAGGATATTATTTTGATGGTTGGTATAATGGCAATCAAAGATACAATTTTGAAAAGAGTACTGAAACGAGTAAGAATATTACTTTAACTGCAAAGTTTATAAAAACAGATTATAATTTATTCTCAAATATTAAATCTTTGACATTGTCTGGGCTTGCGTACAATCAAGCGCACAAATATTCGTATGTCTATGATTGCGAGAGCGGTCAAGTAAGTTTTAGTGGAAACTTTTCAATTTACAGCAGTTCGTGTAGCGCAATTTTAAGTGTTACTGTCAACAAGACGCTTGTATATAGCAATGAAATTAATAGTGGGGAATCATTTAGTGGAAGTTTTTCGGCAAATCGTGGTGATATAATTGTCATATCAAGTTATGTGACAGAAAATGCTTCTAATGGTACTATCTCTATGAATTTTTCAAATGTGGATAAATTGCCTACTTCTATTAGAGTTGTGGATAGACCAAGCGAATTTTCTATTTATATAACAGAAGGAAACGATTTTGAAATTGAGTATTGTCCTTCGATTGATAATAAAACTTTTGTGGGATATTATACAGGTGAAAATGGTAAGGGTGTTAAATTGACCGATTCTAATGGTAAATCGATAGTAAGTTGGGAAATTTTAGAAAATAACCACTATTATAAACCTTATGAAGATTACAATGTTAGTGAAGATGATTTTGGCGTAAAGATATACGCATACTATAATTAATTTTATAATTTTACTTTTTAAAAGTTGGAGTTTATGAATAAATATATTTTCTACATTGATATTGACGGCACGCTAGTTAAAGATTTTGATTTGCGTCTTGACGAAAATTTAATAAAAAAGATTACAGAACTACAAAACGATGGTCATATTTTTGTCATAATTACGGGTAGAGCAATTCATTCAGCAATGCTCATACATGGTATAGAAAAATTTGACTTTATCTCCGCAAGTTTTAATAACTTTGTCTATGATTTAAAGAACAATGAAATTTTATTTAAAGGAAATATGTTTTCAAAAGAACAAATCGACAATCTCTTATCAGTATTTATTAGAAGTGGTGGGCTGTGGTCATATAAGAATGAGTACAATGATAGGACAATTTATAAAGAATTAAAAGACGCTTATCCTAGTTATGATTTAGTAACATTTGACGATTTTTTCAGTGATATAGATAGTGGAATTTATCATTTTATGTATTATGACTATTTTGACACAAATACAAAGAAACTTGTAGTTAAAGACATATCACTTTATGAAATGCCGGGTCGGTATACAGATATTGTCTTAAAAACTGCTAGTAAAGATAAAATCGTTGATTATTTTAAATCTAAACTGAATGATTATATTTCAGTCGGCATTGGTGATTCGTCTAATGATATACCTTTATTGAATAAAGTTGATATTTCTATTGCTATGGGAAACGCAAATGAAGAAGTAAAAAAATTAACAAATTACACAACTTTAGATGTGGAAGATAATGGCGTATTGTATGCAATAAATAATATTTTAAAATTGTAAAAAAAATATATATATTTATTTAAAAAATAAAACATTTAATTTATAGTAAAATTTATTTATATATGTTATAATAGATTAGGAGAGCGTATGAAAGTTTTTGGAATTGAACATATTATTTACTTTATTGTGTCAATAATTTTAATGGTCGCTTTGACACTAATTTTTAGATTTTGTGTTAAAAAGGATAAAATGCACATTGTCATGAAGATTTTGGCAGGTATTGGGCTTGTACTTATCATTATCAATCGTATAGTTGTCTCGAAATCTAGAAATGGGACTTTTATAGATTTCATACCTGACACTTATTGCAGTATGATGGGATTTATAATGCCTATTATTGTACTTTGCTTTAAACCTAATACAAAAGTTTTTCAATATGCTATGTTTTGTGGAATGATTGGAGGATTACTTACTCTTGCTTATCCTGATTTCATTGTGTATTTTGATGATATTTTTAATATTCATCCTTTTACTGGACTGCTATATCATACTAATATGTTATTCATGTTCATTGTAGCATTGTTTACAGGATATTTTGTACCAACTTTTAAAAATTGGACATCGGTTTTAATTGGACTTGCTTTTATGGTGGTGGCGGGAGCGTTTGGGAATACCGTTTTAGGTCAAAATAATAATATGTATCTAAATGCTCCACTTATTAGCGATACTATATTTAGTTGGTGGTTTGTTGGTATTTTGTTCTTAATTTTGTATACTATCATTATACAAATTTATGAAATGTGTACTATGAAACCTAAAGATTGGTCGATAGTAAAATTATTTAAATCTTTTAAGAAATAAAATACTAAAATTTTAATTAACGAAAGTATTAAAAATTAAATAAAAAATTATAAAAAATAATATTAAAAGAGTAAAAATAGCATTTACTTCTCTAGAATAAAATGTTAAAAAATTAGAAAATCTGTTTGCTAACTTGTTAAATAGGTTATTGGAGAACGTTCTTACTATAATACATCATTAAAATGTAACAAATTTAAACTAAAATACAATTCCGATTTACATAGATTACTCACTAAATTGAGTATAAGAAAAAACAAAGGCTTTAAAATGTAAATTTTGAATAATTATCAAATTTTTTGGTGAATATATAAAAATTTAATTATTCAATGCGAATAAAAAGGTTGGAGATAAAAATCTTCAACCTTTTGCAATTTTAGAAGAAAAATTTAGTAAAAAAGAAAACAAACCAAATAAGGAGGTGTTATAATGGGTTCAGTGGGAGTTCCCAATAGAACAATAGAACGAACAGATGGAAAACGTGGTGACTTGCCAATGAATGGAGCAAAACCAAATTCAAGATATGATTTGTATGTGAACGGAGTAAAAGTGCAAAGCAGGTGGTTTGACTCAAGTGGAAGAGTTATACGGAATAGAGATTATAACCATCAAAATGCACACAATAATCATGAGTTTCCACATGATCATAATTGGAGTTGGGATAAAGGATATCCAGAGAGAAATCCTGAAAATTTAGATCCAAATTATAATCTTTATTTTTAAAAGGAGAAGAAATGACAAAACAATTAAGTGATTATGAAATAGAAAAACAAAATAAAAAACAAGAACTTGTCAGAAATGAATTTTTATACCAAAATAATTCAGCTGGAAAATATGAATTCCCTATAATTAAAAAGCAAAATATTGATGCCAGCAAAATTGAATTTTTAAGTTATGTTAATGCTAAAAAAAATGATGACGCAAACAGAAATAAAACTATCCACTTTTTTACTTATGATTGGAAATTTGAAAAAGTTTATGAAAATGCTGAAGAAGAATTAGAAAAGTTGAGCCAATATTTTTGTTTGCTTAGTCCAGACTTTAGCATATTTACAAATATGCCAATTGCACTTCAAATTGAAAGTGTTTTTAAAAATCGTTGGTGTGGCGCTTATTGGCAAAGCAAAGGATTAAGAGTTATTCCAACAATTTCATGGGGAGATGAAAGAAGTTTTGATTTTTGTTTTGATGGAATTGAAGAAGGGGCAATAGTTGCTGTATGCACTTATTATAGAGAAAATTGTGAAGAAGAATTTATGCTAGGTTATAATGAAATGATAAAGAGAATAAAACCTAGTTTGATTTTGTGCTATGATGAGCCATTTAAATCAATGAAAGGAAATATAAAAGAATTTTTGCCAACAACTTATGAATGGACAAAAGATTTAAATTGGAAAGACTTGATTCATTTTAAATGGGAAAAACAAAATAGAAATGTTTCGGGTTTAAATGAAAACAATTTTAAATTTTTTAAATATGATGACCCTTATGTTAAAGACCAATTAGTAAAATGTTCAATTTGTGGGCAAATTGCCACTCAAGACCAATATGGTAATGGCGAATGTAAAAATTGTGGTTGGAAATTC
>CASGDZ010000006.1:41581-53934 GCA_949300385.1 uncultured Christensenella sp.
ATGTTAGAGAAGAAAGCAGGAATAAGCTATCCTATGCTTGTAACTCCTACAACTGCAAGAGAACAATATAGACAAGGAAAACCCTTTAAGGCAACTTTTGAAGAATTTTTGAATGGATTATTTTTTTATAGTGAAATGTTATTTGAATATAATAATGAAAAATATGAAGTGTTTTTACGAGCTAATAAAAATTCTAAAAGAAATGAAGATTCCGATATTGTATTTTGTTCACAAAAATTTCAGCAAGAATATAAATCACGTGAAGAGTTTGAAAATAAAGCGAATATAAATGGTATTTTGCTAAAAGATATGTGGGATAAAATAGAGAAACCATCATTTATGTATTGTGATTAATGTATAAAAATTTTGACACCAATTGACACCAATTTGGGGTAGTTTTAGTCATTTTTAGGCAGTTTTAGACCGATTTTTGAGTTTTAGAAATTTTACTTAATGGTCTATTTTTTGTATTAATAAAAAACCACGGGTTCTATCCGTGGATTTTTATTATTATTATACTTCAATGTACAGTTTACCATCATCAATATATGCTCTGTATTTTACCGATATCTTATTCTTTATCTCTTGTAATAGCGTACTATCACTTGCCTCTATTTCCCATACGCCACTAAATATTGTCCAATTTATATCTGTTGAGCCTAATATTATCTTCCTTTCATATCCTTGACTTGACCTAAATGTTAAATTCGCAAAACCTATGTCCGCTAATAAAGTTCCATCAAATTCTACTGTCTTTTCGCGTAATATAGTTATGCTCTCTGGGGATATGTTTGTTGCACTGTATTTGTATCCATCATAGTCCCCTATATAGGTAAATCCTTTCGAACTTTGTGAATAACTATATATTATGTATTCTTCTTCGTCTAGAGTATAAGTAAATCCTATATAGAAATAATTGTTATCTTCTACCGTCTTTGGTACTGTCACTGTTATGTCTGCATTTTTAGCTATTATTGTTTCATTTCCTATAGTAGAACTATTTGATGGGTCATTGGCTGTTATCAAGGCTTCTATTCCTGAGTCACTTGATGTATCTACAACATACCCTTCTACAAAGTCTAGTGTTATCTCTCTATTACTATTTATTACTATTGTAGCTCCCGATATATTCATTAAATTTTCTGCAACCGGTGAACCCGCAGTCAATTCGTCATCTACATATGCATATAATAATTGATAAACCTTTTCACTCACACTTGTATTTGTATTTGCATTTATCTTAATTTTGTATCCTTCTTGTACTTTTACACTACCTTCGCTATCCATCATCGATTTTGTGATTGTTTCCACAATTTCATTTTGTTTGTCCATTATATCTAACGAATACTCGTTTGTACTTGTTGCTCCTATGACTCTATATGATACATCGTATAGTCTAGCAAAGTTAGCAGTTATTGTTATATTGCCTTGTACTTCTTCGTTTGGTATTGTCCAATAGTCAAAAGTGTAATTTTCATTTGTAGATGTCGCTGTAATTGTATTAGAACCTATTGTTAAGATATTTGTTTTGTTATCTACAATATTTGTTCCATAATCTACTACCACGCTAGTTGGATTTACAGCTCCGTATGATGTATATCCTTCGTCTACAACGATATTTACTGTATATTGTCTAATGTGTTGTTCAAAGTTTGCTGTTAATACCACATCTCCTTGAATTGTTCCGCTTGTTATTTCTTCTTGCGCTACATTTGTCCAATTCTTGAATGAGTATGTGTATTGTATAGTTTGTGTTTTTGGAGTTGCTGTCACTATTGTTGCACTCGGTTGTGTATTGATAGTGAGAACTCCATTATTCATACTAAATGTTGTACCATATGGCACGTTCTCAATAAATGCCTGACTTATTGTTCCGAATTCTGCATTGTTGATATTTATTTCAACTGTGTATGTTATAATAGTTTGTTTGAAATTCGCTGTAATAGTCCTTGCACCTATTATTGTTCCATTTTCAACCGACCAATTTTCAAATTCATATGTATATTGTTCATTTGAATTTGTTGGTGCTGCGGTTATTGTTTGACTGCCTATAGTTAATATATTATCAGAAGTTGTAAATGTAGTTCCATAAGGTACTATTACTTCTACAATACTTAAGTCATTAATACTACCATAATTGCTATTATTTACATTTATAGTCACTTTGTAATAAATTATCTCTATATCAAAGTTGGCAGTGATGGTTCGTTCTTCTGTTATTGTTCCGCTTGCATTTGTCCAACTTGTAAACGATGTAGTATATCCTTCTATCGCGATAGGTGTTGCGGTTATTGTCTGCCCACCTATAGTTAATACATTATTGTTTATAGATATTGTAGAATTATAATCTACCATTATCTCTAAACTTGTTTCCCCATTTACTCTTCCGTAATCTTCGTCGTTTACATCAACTATTACTTTATATCTATTTGGAGTCCATTTAGCATATAAAGTAATGTTTGCAGTATAACTTGTTGCCCCTAAACTTGTAATTGCGCTACCTGAACAATCACTTGTAGTATACCAACCTTGCAATGCATATCCTGTCTTTGTCGCACTCTTTAATGTTGTCACTGTCCCGTATGTATGTGTTGTTGGATATCCACTTTCGTGTGTACCACTAAAGTTTGCTCCACCTTGATCTTTGTATGTGATTGAGTATGTTATAGGAGTCCAATGTGCATATAGCGTCATGCTTGCGCCATTATCTCCAAGGTCTTTTATCCACTGCTTACTTGTGTTCCAATATGTTCCGCTTACTGCATTGCCACTTGCATCGTATACCTTTTCTCCGCCTGTCGAAGCAGTATACCAACCATCAAATGTATAGCCTGTTGGAGCATTAATAGTCACACTAGCAGATATAGCACTATATGCAGTACTATCATATGTCATTGTAATACTTGCTTTACCTGTTAATGTTCCACTATTTGCATCAAATTTTACGTTATAATTTTCCGAAATCCAATTTGCTTCAATTATAGAATTTTGATTACCGAATGTGAATATTGAATTCTCTAAACTTCCACTACCAGTTAGTGTCCATTCGTCAAAATAATAACCAATTTTTGTAGGTATCAAAAGAGTATAGGTTGAATTAATTTCTTGTGTAATAGTTAAATCATTTACCTGATCATCATATATTCCACCATTTAATAAAATTGTCAAAGTTGATTCACCTAATTGATAATTTGCTGTAAATATACCTTCTTTATTTGTTAAAATTGCGATACTACCATTAACTGATGCCCCAATTGTTTCGGTTGACCAATTAACAAAAATATATTTATCTAGTATTGGAGGTTCAAATTCATATTCTGTAGTAGTAGATACATTATATTTGTATTTTTCTTTGACAATCTCTTGATTTTCTAAATTTAAACCATATTTAAATATATAATTTCTATAATATACAGCATATAATGTAAGCGAGGTATTATTTGTAGAAGTACTCTCATATAAGTATTCTTCTCCTCCATGAAGGACACTATCAAGACTCGTACTTGAATCAGACCAACCATCAAGATAAAAATTTTCTGATATAGTATCCGCAATTATGCCTTTATCTAAATTGTATATTTTTTGAGAATTACTAGCGCTAGATGATTTTCTATATGTTATGCTTAAATAACCACAACCATATGTATTATTTCCTAATACTGAAGCAGTATTGTTAAAAATACAATTAGATGAAATGCTATTTATTGTGCCACGATCTCTATATATTCCCCCACCATATGTCGAACTATTACTAGATATAGTTCCAAATATGTTAATTGTACCATAAGAACTTACATATAGACCACCACCTCCATATGAAGTAGATGTGTTAGTGGTCGTCGTTTCATTATTTATAATTTGAGCAGTGCTCTCAATTGTTAATTGTGCCGATGTCTGTCCGTAAGCATAAATTCCACCGCCGCTATTAACGGCACTATTTTCTGAAATTATTCCAGATATTGTTGTTGTACCAGACCTGACATAAATTCCTCCACCACTAGAAGTTGCGATATTATTTATGATTTGTCCTAAATCTTCAATTGTTAGGAGTGTATCATTGTTCCCAGAAGCATATACTCCGCCACCCAAAGTGGCAGTATTATTAGTTATAGTTCCAGAAATTGTTGCAGAGGCATTTTCAATAGCAATACCACCGCCTCCATAGTTAGTAATATTTTGAGATACAGTTCCTAAGATAGTTGCATTTGGACCATAATAAAGGTAAATTCCACCGCCTCTGCCTGAATTTGAACTAGATGTTGCTTCATTGTTTATTATTTGACAAGAGTCCTCTATTGTAAGTTGAGTTGTGTCATTTGTCGCAAAGATTCCGCCTCCACCAACAGCAGTATTATTAGATATAGTTCCTGCAATAGATATTGTACCTCCCGATAGATAGAGCCCACCGCCTCTACTATAACTAGCCGTTGCTTCATTATCGATTACTTGACAAGAGTTTTCTATTGTTAAGATAGGTTCATAACGTGTATAAATTCCACCACCCTCGCTTGCTGAATTTCCTGAGATTGCCCCAGTAATATTGATTGTTCCTGAATCAATGCTTATTCCGCCACCATATTTAGCAGTCATGTTGTTTGATATATTGCCATCAATTAATGCTGTGCCCCCTGAGATATAAATTCCCGCTCCACCATATGACTTATATGAAGTACCTGTAGTTTCGTTATTTATGATTTGAGACGTGCTATTTATAGTTAGTTGTGTATAAGAAGAATAGATTCCTCCACCATTGTAAATAGCAGTATTTTCAGAAATTAAGCCTGAGACAGTTAATGTCCCACTTGAAGCTAAAATACCACCACCGTTTTCGCTAGAAGTGTTATTTGAAACTATTCCATCAATTAATGTTGTACCATAAGATACATAAATTCCTCCACCTCCATGCGAAGAATAAGATGTAGATGTTATTGAATTATTATTTACTTTAGCACTACTTTCTATTGTTAATTGTATTAGACTAGAGGTATTACCTTTGGCATAAATTCCTCCACCATAATATGTAGCAGTATTATTAGACACTTCACCTGAAATTGTTGCCAGTACGCCCTGAATGTAAATTCCACCACCACCATATGAAGAAGATGTATTTTTTGCTTCATTACTAATAATTTGAGCAGTGCTTTCGACAATTACTTGAGCCCTGCTTCCAGAAACATAAACTCCACCTCCGCTATATGTAGCAATATTTCCTGATATCGTTCCAGATATTGTTGTTATATTAGAGTTATATATTCCACCGCCATACTGACTAGCAGTGTTATTTGATATAGTACCAGAAATTGTAGCGGTTGCTGTTGTATAAACTCCTCCCCCTGAAGTAGCGGAGTTTCCAGAAACTGTTCCTGAGATTGTAATTGATTTTATACCATAAGCATAAATACCACCGCCTTCGCTATATGAACTAGATGTATTTGTAGTTTTATTATTATTGATTTGAGCAGAAGTTTCTATAATAAGTTGAGTATTACTGCTTGAAGCATAAATTCCGCCTCCTCTATTATAAGTGGTGTTTCCTGATACAATTCCATAAATTATTGCAGTTCCGCCTGCTACATAAATTCCGCCACCCAAATCACTGGATGTATTGTTAACTATTTGAGAAACCTTTTCTATAGTAATTTGTGAATTTAATGAATATATTCCACCTCCTCTATTAGCTGAATTTTCTAATATATTTCCGTATATGAAAGTTATGACATTATTCATATAAATTCCGCCACCAGGACCAGAACTCGCCGTATTGTTTACAATTTGAGCAGTACTTTCAATTGTTAATTGTACTTGATTAGACGAACTTCCATAAGCGTATATTCCAGCACCAGAACTTGTAGTTATATTATTTGACACTATACCTAAAATGTTAGCAGTACCATAATACACATACGCTCCGCCTCCATATGAAGCCTGGTTATTTGTTACATTTGCAGTACTCTCTATCGTTAATTGTGTTGATTGAGCATAAATTCCTCCTCCATAATAAGAAGATGTATTGCCAGAAACTGTTCCGGCGATTGTTATTGACTTTATGCCAGAGGCATAAATTCCGCCACCATTACCATATGTAGTGGAAGCAGTCGTAGTACTATTATTATTTATTTGAGCAGAAGTTTCTATAATAAGTTGAGTATTACTGCCTGAAGCATAAATTCCTCCTCCTCTATATGTAACTGAATTATTAGACAATATCCCTGCTATGGTTGCTGAGCCATTTGATAAATAAATTCCACCACCATAAGAATTAGATGAATTTGTAGTAGTAGTTTTATTATTATTGATTTGAGCAGTGCTTTCTATAATAAGTTGTGATTCTGATGCGTAAATTCCTCCGCCTCTATTAACTGCACTATTTTCTGAAACAATTCCTGCGATTGTTAATTTGCTATTTAATAAATAAATTCCTCCTCCATATTGGCTAGCAGTATTATTTGATAAAGTACCTGCAAGTGTAAGTAAACTTCCATCATTCGCATAAATACCACCACCATAACCAGAAGATTTATTTGTCGTTATTATTGCGCTATTTTCTATTGTAATAATTGTATTGTTCCCGGTGGAATAAATTCCTGCACCATAATAACTACTATTTTCGTTAATTGTTCCAAAAATTGTTGCGGTGGCATTATCGTTCATGTAAATTCCGCCGCCACCACCAGAACTTGCCGTATTGTTTACAATTTGAGCAGTACTCTCTATTGTAAGTTGAGTATCACTGCCCGAAGCATAAATACCACCACCAGTGTAAGCAGTATTATTAGATATCGTACCGGCAATAGACGCTGGACTTGAAAAGAGATAAATACCAGCACCACCATGAGTAGTAGATTTATTGATAATACTATTACTTTTTATTTGAGCAGTGATTTCTATAGTTAATTGCATGCTACTTCCATAAGCATATATACCTCCACCTCTATTTGTAGCGGTATTTTCTGAAATTAAGCCTGATATTGTAGCTATTCCATTTTCTATATAAATTCCGCCACCTTGACCATTTGAAGAAGAACTCGCAGTTGTGGTCGTTTTATTGTTTATTATTTGAGAGGTCGTTTCAATTACTAATTGAGATATATTAGATGTATTTTCTGCAACATAAATCCCTCCGCCATTTTCTGTGGCACTATTGCTTGAAATTATTCCAGAAATTGTTGTCGTGTTAGAATAAACATAAATCCCACCACCATATTCACTAGCAGTATTATTTGATATAGTACATGCAATAGTAGATGTGTTAGATGTATAAATGCCTCCACCATATTTAGCTTCATTAGCATGTATTTGAGCGGTCTTTTCTATTATAAGTTGATTAGCACTATTGCCTGAAGCATAAATTCCACCTCCGCTATTTGTTGAAATGTTGCTAGATACTTCGCCTGCAATCATGGTTGTACAATTACTAACGTAAATTCCGCCACCACCATATGAACTAGAAATTGTTGTAGTAGTAGTTTTATTATCTGTTATCTGTGCTTCACTTTCTATTGTGAGTTGTGAATCTGATGCATAAATTCCTCCTCCAAAATTAGCAGATGAATTGTTAGATATAATACCTGATATTGTCGCGACACAAGAATATAAGCTTATACCATGATTTCCATTGCCTATCACATTACCGGTAATAGAGATTGTACAATTATTGGCGTTAATTCCAGTACTAGAGTTATTAGATATTTCACCAGCAATTATCGCTGAACCTGAATTTGAAGAATAACCTATGCCGGTGCCTCCATTATTTGATATTTGACATCCACTTTCGACTACAAGTTCTTTTGAAACGCCAGTTATAATAACACCGCTATTAGTATTTTCAGAAATAATACATGAATCCTTTAATGTCACTTGTGTCAAACTGCCTTTTGCATATATTCCTTCGCTAGAATTTTTTGATATTGTACAAGATATTATTGCTGATACATTATCTAAGTAAATACCGCCACCAGAACTAGAAGATTTATTTTCAGTTATTTGAGTCGAACTAAATGCAGTTAATTGAACAATATTTGAAGAACTACCATAGGCATAAATACCACCACCATAACGAGAAGCCGCATTGCTAGATATTTCTCCTGAAATCTCAATAGTAGCATCACATATATAAATACCGCCACCAAATCCATAACTAGATGAAGTCGAAGTCGCTTGATTATTTATTACTTTTGCGACATTTTCAATCGTTAATTTCGTTGTGCTTCCTGTAGCATAAATTCCTCCACCATAACGAGAAGCCGTATTATTAGATATAGTACCATATACAACTATTGTTCCGTTTGTGGCATAAATACCACCTCCATATGAAGCACTACCACCTGATAAAGTGTCTTCTGCATTTAATGTATATGTTGCGCTAGTCACAGTGACTACTGATGAGAGTGGATAGATTTGTTGGGTGGATTGTAGGTTGGATAGGTGATTGCGAACGGTTTGGACTTTATTTGCTTCCTCTTTGTCTAATATCGCTATTAGTCCACCATTTCCTTCCATGTTGTTTATGTTATTACATATTGTTGTATTCTCTATATTTGCTCCATAACTATCTACGAATACTAATGCCGCAGATGATTTTAGATTATTTGTTTCGACATATTCTCTATTTCCGTCTATGATTATTTTTTCACTTTCCGCGTCACCTAATGCTAATTTAACATTCTCGCCTACTAATATCATGGCGTCTGTTAAGTTTTCGCCCCTTAATAATGTAGTTTCTACTGCTGAATATATTTCAACAACTGAATTTGCCTTGATTACCGCTGGTTCGTCTATGTATAGGCGCTCTACTACCACATTAATTTGTGCTGTCTCGCCTTGATTCATTGTTTCAAATGTTCCACTGAATGATTCAACATTCTCAAATTCGCCTGTTGTTTCATTATATACTGTATTTTCATAGAAACTACCTTTCATGAAAACTTTGTTGAAACCGGTTTGTATTGGTAAGTTAAAATTGCGGTTTGTACTATTCTCTCTATATGTATAATCACACCAATCAAATGATAGGTCATATTCGCTCTTATATGTTGGCCATGAGACAAATACTCCCTTTGTTGGATTTGATAGAACAGTTTCACTTTCTATTGTTATTCTTGCTGATTTATTTATGTATAAACTGCTTGCGTTTGTGTAGTATGAATATGCAATAACTAGGTTATATTCATACGCAGGGTCAGGCTCGTCTTGATCTGCACTTTCTTGTGTCGCTTGTTCAGTTGGAGTTTGGTCGTTTGATTGTGTGTCTATTAAACTACCTATTAGTCCTGCGTGTTGCTTGCCCATAAGGCGTGCATTTACAAATGAGTTGGCAATTATGTTGCTTGTATATGCCTTTGTTATATATGCCTGTCCTATTATTCCTGCCGTTGTGCAGTTATCTGCGCTGGATTTTACTTCGCCATTAAATATGTATACACCGCTGACAGTTGGATTTTCAGCATATCCTAATATACCACCGGTGTATTCAGCGCCACTATTTATTGTACAATTGTATAGTCCTATATTCTTTATTGTGGCATTGCGTGTATATGCAAATAGACCATTGCCATTTATTGTTGCGTTAGATATTGTGTAGTATGAGCCATCAAATGTCCCTTGGAAAGTTGGTATACCGCCTTCTCCTAATACACCGATAGAATCTATTGCGTATCCATCAAAATCTAAGTTCTTGTTTAGATATACAGTGTACCCTAAGAAATAGTTGTATCTACCTGCAATATCTTCATCATTCACTATGCTAACAAAGTATAAGAAAGAATCAACACAATCTATTGTGTATGTCATATCTCCACGATTAGCATAATCGTTGCCAGATGTGTAAAAATTCTCTCCTTTTGTTGAGTCATATTCTCCGTCAAAAACATCGGTAGCCCATTCTAATGGATTAACAGTTATTTTTGTGGTTATTTTATTTGCAAAATATATACCTATACCAGATAAGACAATCATAGTTGCCATAAAAAATGCTATTATGCTATTGATGGTAATTTTAATCGTCTTTTGAGATATCTTTCTCATACTACCTCCAGAAAATAGTTTATATTATTATTCGCTTTTTATTATGTTGTGTTAAATGAAGAAGCAGAATTAATAAAAGAAAAAAAATACAAATAATATTAAAAATATTATATATCGTTTCGACAAAAAAACAAATTAATTTTAAATATTCTTTTGTTTTGAAAATATTAATTTTTTATACTTAAAACAAGCGAAATTTTAATTTTAGATTTATAAAAAATATATTTTTAAGAAAAAATTTTAATTTTTTAATAAAATTTTATAATTTTTACATAATTTTTCATTATTTTCTTAATATTTCTTAAAAATTTTTAAAATTTTTTAATTTAATTTTAGTTGTTGACTTTAAAAATTAATTAGCTATAATATATTAATAATAAAGCAAAAGCTTTAATACTATATCAATTGATAAAATATTACAATATAAGCAATGGAGGAGAAAAGTTGTTATGCGGAATAAATTTAATTTATTTTTAGATAAAATAAATATATATTTTTCAATACCATTTATAATAATGCTATTTTTAAGTTATATATACAATCAATCTAAAAATAGTATAGTTGGAACTATTTGTAGTATTGTTTTGACAATATTTTTTTGTATTTATTTATATTATGTAATTTTAAAATTAATAAAAATAAAAATAAAAGACTTAACTTTGATTTGGTCTATAATCATATGCTTTATTTGTTTAATATTTTCATACATATTGTCATATAATAATGAAGTTCAAATATCTAATAATTTTTTTATTTTTGGAACCTTTTGTTTTGAAATATATGCTTACTATATAATTTTAAAAAATTGTCTTAGTGAAAAATTCAATATAACTATCGTGGTTTTGTTTTCTAGTTTATTTTTGATTTTCGGTTATTCTTCAATATTTTTTTCAACTTACTATTTGATTGATAAAACCTTATTTAACTCGTTAATAACTTTGTTTTCTTCGATTGTTGGAGGAAGCATTACACTGATTGGCGTTGCATGGACAATAAAAAATGAAACAAGGTTAAAAGAAAAGGAGTCGCAGCGACAAGCAGAACCATATTTTTCAATGAATCTTGTTTACCATGAACCAAAAAATCTTGAGACTATTAAAGTTTGTTTAGCTGATGATTATGCGACAGATAAAAGATATGAATTCAGTGTTTGTTCTGAGATAGAAAATTCAAATCACTCTGTTGTAGTATTAAAAAGAGTTTTTCATGATAATAAATGGTTTGAATTTGAAGGTAACACAATTTTAATTCAGCAATCAAAAGTGCTATTAAGTTTTATGTTTGAAAGTCCTTTAGATATTTTTCTAGAAGTTGAAGATGAAGTAAATATTAAGCATTATTATAAATTAAATGTTTTATCTACATCTTTAATAGGAGGTTCAGGTGGTGGATTACATACAATAAAAGATTTTAAAAAAGTAGATATTTCAGATATTTTTAAAATTGAAAAAAGTAATCAATAAAATCTTGCCAATATTGTTATTTTTTAATTTAAACTCAATATATATGATAATTAGAAATGAAGCCTATAGATTTATGAAGTAAAAATTTTAGAAAAGAAAAAATCGCTAAATCCCTTTATTTATAAGGATTTTAGCGATTTTTGTTTTTGGAGCTAATGACGGGAATTGAACCCGCGACCGCTACCTTACCATGTTTTAAACATTTGAGACAAAGAACGGAAGTTAATATTATTAAAAGCCTTATATATTTAAAGTTTTTGTAGTTAATAAAAGTATAAATTGTTGTCAAAAGATGGCAAATTAACAACAGATGTATGTTTTTGGCGGTAGAAAGACCCCTTTTATCATATAAATTGTCTAAAACCACCTTAAATCAAAAATATATGTCGTGAAAATAATCATTGTTATAAGCGGTATGAAAGATATATGACATATATATGAAGATAATTATGGACTAAAATTATACGCATATTACATATAATAAAAAAACAATTCAATCAAAAATAACGATATATTTTGAATTGCTTGATTTTTTTTATATTTTTTATATATAATATAAATAGTTATACATTCTTATATTAATCATTAACCGACTTGCGTATAACACAGGGAGGGAGTTATGAAGAAAAAAATATTAATGCTAGTAATGGCTTTATTTTGCCAGCGGCATTTCTTTTAAGTGCGTGTGGCGAAAAGAAACCAACACAAAATGGAATAAGTGTGGTGGTTAATAATGTTGAAGGCAACACGGTTACTTTAAATTACACTGATTATTATGGCGAATTTGAACCTAGTTATTTAAGTAACTATATTACTGTTTATTTAAATAACAGTGATGACACTAAAACTCAAATAAATTATGGTGAA
>CASGDZ010000007.1 GCA_949300385.1 uncultured Christensenella sp.
TGTTGCAGAAGATAGTCATAAACATTATTCATATCATTATTGTCAGTATTTAGAAGATGTTTTTGTTTATTATAGCAGTTTGGATACAATAGTATGTAAGGTAATTGGCTCTGGAACTATACATAGATATGATAGTGACTATTATGGTGTTTATGGGGTTTGTGCAAGTAGTGAACTATTTATTGAAAGAGTAATGAGTAGGGAAGAAATAATTAGTTATTTTTTAGGCATGAAGGAGACGATGAGAGTAAAAAATTTTATTATTCGGTTTAAATTAACTATGGAGGAAATTAATTTATTTTTGAATAAGTTCGTTGGTTGTAGTGAAGTGATAAGCACAATCAAATACTATCAATTAAATAAAAAAAGAGCTTATATTTTAGCAAGAAAAAAACCAGAATATGAAGTCTGATTTTTTTAATTACATTTATTTACATGACATGGATTACAAAATACAAAGAAAATAATAGCTACAACAATAAGAATAGCCCATATCCAGTTATTGTTATCGTATCCATATCCATAGCCATAACCGTATGCTGGATAACCATATCCGTACATGGTATTTCACTGGATAACCATATCCGTACATGGTATTTCACTCCTTTCATTAATATTATATTTGTAATAATTACAAATTAATATAATGGATACCTAAATATAGAAAATAGTTAATTTGTTTGAATAAAAAAATAAAAACTACTGGCTAAAATAATAGGGTAGTTTTTATTATATTGATATATAGCTATGCTCAAAGAATGAGCTTTAATTTATAATGGTGGCTCCAGCGGGAATTGAACCAGCGACACGAGGATTTTCAGTCCTCTGCTCTACCGACTGAGCTATGAAGCCAAAAGCCAAAAAAATGGCGGTTTCGACGGGATTTGAACCCGCGATCTTCTGCGTGACAGGCAGACGTGATGGACCACTACACTACGAAACCATGGTTGCGGGAGCTGGATTTGAACCAACGACCTCTGGGTTATGAGCCCAGCGAGCTACCAGACTGCTCCATCCCGCGATAAATAAATGGCGGAGGAAAAGGGATTCGAACCCCTGCGCCGCTTTCACGACCTCTCGGTTTTCAAGACCGATCCCTTCAACCGGACTTGGGTATTCCTCCAATAAAATGGTGCCTAAGGTCGGACTTGAACCGACACGAGGGTTAATTCTCGCAGGATTTTAAGTCCTGTGCGTCTACCTATTCCGCCACTCAGGCACATCATATGTCACACAAATTTGTGTTGACTAGTTAATTATATAACAAAAAAAATAAATTAGCAACCTTTTTTTATAAAAATATTAAAAAAAGTAAGACATTTTTTTTAAAATCATATTTAATAAAAATTTAAATGCATTCTAAACAATTGACAAAGGTAAAAAAAATTTATATAATTGTTTTGTATGATTAAGATAAGAGGTGGTTGGCCATGTCAAGTAGTAATAGTAGTGTTATTCAATATTTAAGGCAATATGAGATGTTTTCTAATAGTTTAAAATTAGTAAAAAAAGTTGACGAAAAAGAAATGATTATTAAACAGTTGACTAAATTAGAGTATAAGGTATTAGATGCTACTAATGAAGGATATGAGGAAGAATATTATGCATTAGCTAATAAAGAGTGCGGACTATTAGAAGAAGAAAAGAAGAGAATTTCAATGTTGATAGATTTAATTAATCAAAGATTGTCTTATGTTGAAAAACGATGCAATGATCACTATCAATTAACTGGTGAGACTTTAGATGTTAATGATGTTTTAGGGGCAAATACTTTAGATACATTGGAAAATAGATTATCAATAATTGAAAAGTATATGAAAAATATTAAGCTTGAGAAAGAACTTAATGAAGAAATTCAAGGATTGTCTAATAAAATATCATTGGCTAGTGAAAAAATAGCTATTAATGATAGTTTAAATAAAGAGTTAGAGAGTAAGTTTAAATCAACTATGCATACGGCTTTTGAAGAAAACAATTTATATAGTTTGTTAGATGTAAAAGATGATATAGAATATGCATATTTTGAAACAGAAAAATCTTTGACATTAGCAGAATTAAATATGGAATCAGCAAAGTCTTCACCATTAAATGTATTTAGTGATTGTCAAAAAGTTCTTGATGAGGTAAAAAAAGATTATGAAAAGTATAAAGATAAATTAAGTCTTCTTAGACTAATGGAGATATTTAATCGTGA
>CASGDZ010000008.1 GCA_949300385.1 uncultured Christensenella sp.
AATGAAACAAACAGTAAAAAATATTGAAGCTAATGCAATTATCGCAAAACATAGTCTTAAATAGATTATTTTCCTTTACTTTTATTTAGTTCACGTTCCAGTACCTTCTTGGCTGTCAATGCTTTTTTATAACTTTCTAATACATTTTGATATTCTGTCATATCATATTTTTGTAAGCATTGCTCTTTTGCATAATTTAAGTCTTGTATTCCAGAATCCATTGTTTGCATTGATAATGTTTTAAGTGCTAATGATATTTTTGAAAGACCTCTGTAATGAAAGGCTTCCGGATATTTAGGCTGTAATTTTATAGCTTCTGTTGCGTCTTTTATCGCAAGCTCATATTTACTATTCATTGAATATAGTAATGCTCTGGTACAATATGCAAAGGCGTCCGGTGTATTTTTTTGATTATTGATTGCAATAGTTCTCGTTAAATCACTAATTGCACCGTCAATATCACCGGCTTTCATTCTTGCAATACCACGATATGAATAATGAGCAGCCTGGCTTGAATCATATTTAATTGCATTTGAAAAACTCTCAATAGCTCTAGGATAATCTTCGTATTGTTCTAAATAAAGAGTTCCGAGTATTGCATGCGCCCCTGCGTTATCGGGATATTGTTCAACAATTTTATCATAGTACATCAATGCTGCTGCATAATTTCCTGATTTATAAGCATTTGTTGCTTTTGATAATAATTCCATAAAATCATCAGCAAAAACTAAAGTGTTAAATTGAAATAAAAAATAAATTATGACTGTAAATAATATTGATTTATTCATTGATTACCTAGACTTTCTTTAAATCTTTTTGTTGCTTTTATTGTTCTATCATATTCATCAGAATCGCTTTTCCATTTTGTACGTTTAAATTTTTTGTTTAATTTTTCTTGATACAAGTAATCAGGATTTACCCAGCGTTTATATACATATTGACAGGTAAAAGGACAATCGTTTCCTTTCCATTCCCAATAAATTACTTTTCCTTTGTCGTTAACTTCTAACATTCTATTGCAATACGCATTTATAGTCCCACCACCGTATGTCCAGCCATTGATTGTTGTCGTGTTATTATACCTGTTCGCTGTTGCATTTGTATATGTGGGTGCTGCTACAAATTTTGAACTTGTCCAATAATACAGCTTTCGTCCAGCGATATTTCGTTCATCATCATTGTACTTTTCATACCTAAAGCATTCGCTTGTGGTGAAATCAATAAAATTATTATAAGAACACTTAAACACTTCTTCATTTTTACCTTTCTTAACCACGTATAGTATTAGTCTTTAAAGTCTCGATATACAAAAGATTAACACATATAAACGCACGGTCAGTTTGTTCCATTAGTTTTATATTATCACGAAAATTGCAATATGAGTAAAAAAGATTTACAAAAGTTTGGCAAGAGATTAAAATTTCTAAGACTTGATAAAGAATTAACCCAGCTTGAACTAGCTGAAATCCTTGATATGTCGCCTAATTTTATCGGCATGATTGAACGCGGAGAAAGAAATACAACTGTTGAAAATGTGTTTAAAATCGCAAGAGCATTAGGAATCAAACCTTCTAATTTGTTTGAAGAACTTTAGGTCTGTAAAATGTCTATTGCCTTTTGCAACTTTTTGTTTAATGTTCTAAAAAGTATATAATAGTCATCTTTATATTTATTGAGTTGTAAATCTTCATCAATAATGCCGGAATCACTGGCAAGAGCACCTAACTTAATGAACACTTGCAAATCGTATAAAATCATTCTTGCGTCCGAAATTTTGTTTTCTAATAAATTTAATGCGTTTTTATCGCACATAAAAATTAACTCCTTTGTATTTGTACTCGTATATCTAGCTGTTTTATAGTATTTATGCTAGGCGTCTCTTTCTAACAATGAGCAATCCTTTCATAATTGCATATTAACGCAAGAGTAAATTTCTGTGCACCATGTTAATTTATGCGAGTAATAAACCTTAGAACTTGATCCTGAATCAAGTTTTCTATTTTATTTACCAAGTTTGCAATTTAGCGCAAAATGAAATAATACTCTAGATTATCCTACAACTGTAACTCTTCATCTATCACACAAGCATCAAAAGTTAACGCACTAAGCCTAGCTAAACACTTGGTCTAGAGTAATATGTGACCCACTTCATTCAATTTATCTTCAATGCTGCTATTTGTATTTTCTTCCATTTCTTCCTCCTTTTAATTCATCATATCTGGAAGGGTTTTGTAATAAGCAACCTTGTGCAAAAGTTAGGAATTGTCAGATTTCTTAATTAAATTAATGTTTAATATTTTTATGGTAGAATTCCTATAGGATGTTCGGAATTGCAGATATGCAAGAAAGTATGGTAGATGAAAGAGATTTTATCAATAATCGAAAGAGAAACAAAGGGAAAATGTTTTCGTTCTCAAAAATATTCTATTGATACT